>NZ_JBYOJO010000021.1:0-116194 GCF_057798955.1 Cupriavidus sp. 207A1
CGGATCGACTCGCCGCGCTTCATCAGGTCGAAGCCTTCGTTGATGCGCTCCAGCGGCAGCGTGTGCGTGATCAGGTCGTCGATATTGAGCTTGCCTTCCATGTACCAGTCGACGATCTTCGGCACGTCGGTGCGGCCGCGCGCGCCGCCGAAGGCGGAGCCTTTCCACTCGCGCCCGGTCACCAGCTGGAACGGACGCGTCGAGATTTCCGCGCCGGCCTCGGCCACGCCGATGATGATCGACTTGCCCCAGCCCTTGTGGCAGCACTCCAGCGCCTGGCGCATGACCTGCGTGTTGCCGATGCATTCGAACGAGTAGTCCGCGCCGCCGTCGGTGAGCTGGATGATGTGGTCGACCACGCTGTCGACATCCTTGGGGTTGATGAAATGCGTCATGCCGAACTTGCGCGCCATCGCCTCGCGCGCCGGGTTCAGGTCGACGCCGATGATCTTGTCGGCGCCCACCATCTTCGCCGCCTGGATCACGTTAAGCCCGATGCCGCCCAGGCCGAACACGACCACGTTGGCGCCGGCCTCGACCTTGGCGGTGAACAGCACCGCGCCCACGCCGGTGGTGACGCCGCAGCCGATGTAGCAGACCTTGTCAAAGGGCGCATCCGGGCGGATCTTCGCCAGCGCGATCTCCGGCACCACGATGTGGTTGGCGAAGGTCGAGGTGCCCATGTAGTGGAAGATGGGCTTGCCGTCGATCGAGAAGCGCGAGGTGCCGTCCGGCATCAGGCCCTTGCCTTGCGTCGCGCGGATGGCCTGGCACAGGTTGGTCTTGCGCGACAGGCAGAACTTGCACTGTCGGCATTCCGGCGTGTACAGCGGAATCACGTGGTCGCCCGGCCTGAGCGAGGTCACGCCCGGGCCGACATCGGTGACGATGCCGGCACCCTCATGGCCCAGGATCGCCGGGAAGATGCCTTCCGGGTCCGCGCCGGACAGCGTGTAGTAGTCGGTGTGGCAGATGCCGGTGGCCTTCACTTCCACCAGCACTTCGCCGGCGCGCGGGCCGTCGAGGTCGACGTCTTCGATGGTCAGCGGGGCGCCGGCTTTCCAGGCGATGGCGGCTTTGGTTTTCATGGGGTCCTCCGGGATCAGGAATATGGGGCGGCTTGCGGGGCGGCGCGGCATCGAATGCAGCGCAGGCAGGCAAGCCCTGGCCGAGGACATGACTATACGATCTTCCAGCGGTGGCAGGGCAGCTTTGGCCGATCAGCGGTCAGCGAAGCCCGCCGGGGCCGGGACCTGCGACGGGGATGTCACGGCTTGAGTGCCTTCGCGTCCAGGCTCCACAGCTTGCGGTCACTGGTCGACACCGCGACGGCGCCATGTGCCAGCGCGTCGCGGATATCGTCGCGGTTGCAGACAAAGCCCGAGGTCACGATCGGCGGCAGCGCCTTGCGGTCCGCTTCCGGCAGGTGCGACAGCATCGGCGCCGGCATCAGCTGCACCAGGTTCGGGTCGCTCTGCTCGAGCGCCTTGACGCTGCGCGGCCAGGTGGAACGGTCGGTGACGAAGACCTTCTGCATCGTCACCATGCCGGCGCGATTGGCGCGCTGGATGGTGGCCACGCGTGTAGAGACCAGGCTGGTCACCCCGATGTCGGCCAGGTATTCGACGCCGCCCTTGTCCTGCGACAGGCCCTCGCAGCTGTCGATATTGACGATGACATACTTGCCGGCGCCGGCCAGCGTCGCGATCACGCGCTGCAGCTTGCGCAATTCGACGTTGGCGACGATGCAGACTTCGGCGACGCTTTCGAGGATGGCGTCGATCTGGTCGACACCGTAGAGCGTGCCGATGACGGGATGCCGCGTCAGGCGCGCACCGAGGGACCTGTCCATTGCGGATTACTTCGCTTCATTGGCGAGCCGGTCGCCGAGACCCAGCTTGCCGGGGTTCAGGAGATGCTGCGGGTCAAGTGCCTGCTTGACCGCCGCCAGCAGCGGGAGCGCCGTGTCCAGCGACGACGCCATGTAGGGTGCGCGCAGCAGCCCGATGCCGTGGTGGTGGCTCAGTGCCGCATTGTATTGGATCAGCACCGCATTGGCCGCATCCCACGCCTGGCGGTACCATTGCTGGCGGTCCTCCACCGCCACCTCGCCGCGCAAGGAAAAGTACAGGCAGGCACCGTCGACATAGGCATGCGACTGGTGCGCGGAGCCCGCGAGGGTGCCCGGCACGGCGTTGATCGCCTTGACCACGTCGGCATAGATTGCGGCCAGGTCGCGCCAGGGTCCGCACATTTCCAGCGTGTCGGCGACAAAGCCGGGGCTGCGCTTGAAGCCTTCGGCGCTCTTGCCGGTCAGGTAGCGCGTGTCGAGCCAGCGCTCGAAGATGGCGGCGCTGTCGAGTTCCTGGCCGCGTTCCCGGCACACGCGCTCGCTGATGGTCATCACGGCATCGACTATCTCGCGCGCGCCTTCGTCGGCCACCAGCAGCACATTGGTGTCGGGCAGGCCGAACTGGACCCCGCTTTCCAGCGCGTCATAGAGGCGCAGCGCCGCCGGGTTGGCGCCATGCTGCATGATCTCGCGGCAGGCATCCAGGCCGATCGCGAAGCTGCTGAAGCCATAGGCGATGGCGCGCCCGTAGTCGGGCAGGCGATGCAGCTTCAGGCGCACGCGCACGATCACGCCCAGCATGCCCTCGGAGCCGATGAACAGTTGCTGCAGGTCCGGGCCCACGGCCGCGCGCGAGTAGCCGCCCACGGTGACCAGGCTGCCGTCGGCCAGCACCACGTCCATGCCGAACACCATGTCTTCAATCTTGCCGTAGCGCGTGGACAGCTGCCCGGCGCCGCGGCAGGCCACCCATCCGCCAACCGTGCTGATCGCATACGAAGAGGGCCAGTGGCCCATGGTCATGCCGAATTCGCGCTGCACGGTCTGCTCGAAGATGTCGCCGAACATGCCGGCTTCGACCTCGACGATCTGGCTCTCCTTGTCGATCCCGACCAGGCGGTTGAGCGCGCACACGTCGAGCACGATGCCGCCGCGCACGGGCAAGGCCGCTCCGGTCACGTTGCTGCGCCCGGCCGACACGGTGACCGGAATGGCGCCGGCGCTGGCGATGCGCATGACGGCCTGCACCTGTTCGACGGAGGACACGCGCACGATGACGGCGCGCGGCGTGGCGGGCTTGCCGGCGGTCTCTGTAATCATGGAGCCGGCCCACCAGTCGCGGGTCCATGCCACCACGTCGGCGGTTGCTGTCAGCACTTCGTCGGCAACCGCACGCAGGGCCGCGAGATCTGCGGCACTGACCGCGACCGCATCGCGCTGCAGGCCGGGTGCATCCGGTGTGTCGCGGATATTCGCCGCGTAACCGGGCGGGGTATGGGCGCCGATGACGTAGTGGCCGCGGTTGTAGCCGCGTTTGATGGCTTCCTTGCTGATCATGCTAAGTCTCCCATGAGGACGGATTTTTCGTGCGCGACGGCGGCGAGGTATTGGCTGACCTGCTGCGCCACGGCGGCTTCGGACAGGCCCAGTTCGGCCTGAAGGATCTGGCCCACCCGTGCCGCGGCGCGGGCGGAGGCATCGCGCGCCATCAGGCGCGCGCGGATGCGTCGTGACAGGACGTCGTCGACCGTGCCGGCCAGTTCATGGCGCGCGGCATAGACGATCTCGGCTTCGGTATAGGGCAGGCCCTCGACGATCGGCCTGGCGAGGGCGGGATCGGCCTGCAGGATGTCGCTGACGAAGCGGGCTTCGGTGCCATAGCGCTCGCCCAGGTGCGCGGCCATGCCGCCGGAGGCGACGATCGCCTGCGGGTCGTAGCCGGCCGCGCCGAGCAGATAGGCAGAGCGGGTCCGGCACTTGCCGCGCTTGCCGATCACCTGCTGCGCGGCGTCGATGGTTTGCTCGGCCATGTGGCGCGAGGTGGTGAGCTTGCCGCCGACAATGGTCACGAGCCCGTCGTGCGCGGTATGGATCTCATGGTCGCGCCGGATTTCCAGGGTCTTGCCGCCGGGTGGCGCCACCAGCGGACGGCAACCGGCGATGCTGCCCACCACGTCCTGCGGCGAGAGGTCGACCTTCAGCGCGGAGCGCGCGCCCTCGAGCAGGAAATCCAGTTCCCGACGCGTGCACAGCACGTTGTCGAGGTCGCCGTCATAGTCTTCGTCGGTGGTGCCGAGGTAGGACACATTGCCCCAGCGCGTGATGGTGGCGCGGCGGCTGCGGCCCGGTACCGGGATCGTCACGGTGCAGTCGTTGCGGATCTTCAGCCACGGGATGGCGACGTGGACGCCCTTGGCGGGGCGTATCTGCAATGGCCTGGCTTCGCCCGGACTGCGGCCGCTCCAGTCGCGCAGCCAGACCCCGGTGGCCATGATGACCGCGCCCGCGCGTACGCGGATCTCGCGCTCGCCGGCGTGGACGATGGCGCCATCCACCTTGCCGTTTCCGTTGCGGGTGATCGCGGTGACGGTGGCATGGTTGAGCACGGCCGCGCCGTGGAATGCCGCGGTACGCGCCAGGTTCAGGGTCAGGCGCGCATCGTCGACGCGCGCGTCGAAGTACAGGTAGCCGCCGGTCAGGTGTTCCTCGTTGAAGGTCGGGCAGTGCGACAGCACCTCCGCCTTGGTCAGCTTCTGGTGCAGGATGCCCTCGCGCCATCCGCCGGCCAGGTCGTAGGTCCATAGCAGGCTCTCGAAGGCCTTGGCGAGGCGCTTGTCGAAGACGCCGTTGCGCTCCATCACCGGGAACAGGAAGGGCAGCCGTTGCACCAGGTGGCGCGCGTTGCGGCGCAGGCGCTGGCGCTCCAGCAGCGAATGGCGGACCAGGCCAAGGTTGCCCTGTTCGATATAGCGCAGGCCGCCGTGCACCATCTTCGACGACTTGGAAGAGGTTCCCGCGGCGAAGTCGTCTTTTTCGACCAGCGCCACGCGATAACCGCGCAGGCTTGCATCGAGCGCGGCGTAGGCGCCGGTAACGCCGCCCCCGACCACCAGGATGTCGAATGCATCCGTGCCCAGGCGGTCGAGCAGGTCTGCGCGTACCAGCCGCAACGGCTCCGTGCCGGTCATGGCGGCACGCTCGCGGTTCGCGCTGCGGGAGGGAAAAATCACCATGTCTGTGGTTGCTCCTGGTTAATGGGTCTGGATGGGCATCCCGGCCGGCTTGGCCGCGAGCGCATCGGCATGGTCGAGTTCGGAGGCCACGCGCGCCTGCCAGTGCGCGCGCCGCTGGGCACGCTGATCGGCGCTGATTGCCGGCTCGAATACCGCCTCGGGCGTGGTGGTCGCGCACGCCTGCTGCATCGAGTCCCACAACAGGCCGGAAGCACCGGCAAGGTAGGCGATGCCGCGCAGGCTGGCGCGGTCAGTCTCTTTCATGCGGTGGACGGGAATGCCGCTGAGGTCGGCCTGCATCTGCAGCAGCGCATCGCTGCCCGACAAGCCGCCGCCAACTACCAGCGCCGATACCGGCACGCCGGCAATGTCCTGGTTGGCGTCGATGCATGAGGCGACGGACTGCGCAATGCCTTCCAAGATGGCAAAGGCCATCTCGGCGCGCGTCGTTGCCATCGAGATGCCGCTCAGCGCCGCGCGCGCCTCCGGCTGCATGCGCGGCACGCGCAGGCCGGTCAGCGCCGGGATAAAGGTCACGCCCCGCGCCGACGCCACCGTGCCGGCGAGCGCGCTGATCTGCCTGGCGTTGTCGAACCAGCCCAGCTTGCCGCAGACCCAGTCGAGTGCCGAGCCGGTGGTCGCGACGAAGGTCTCGACCGAGAAATGCGATATGCCCTGTTGCCGGCGCGCCGTCATGGTCAGGGTGCCGTCCGACAGGCCGGTGCGTGCGGGCAGTTGCGGGCCGACCATCAGGTCGACGAAGCTGCCGGTGCCATGCAGGCACATCGCCTGCCCGGGATCGAGGCATCCCAGGCCGATGGCGCCGGCGAGCTGGTCGCCGGCACAAGCCAGGACCGGCACGTCGATGCCGAGCACCCCGGGCCGGGTGCGACCGAAATCGTCCGCGTCCTGGCGCAGTTCCGGCAGCAGTTCGCGCGGGAAGCCGAGCGCGTCGATCCAGTCGAGCTGGTAGCGGTGTTCCGTCAGCACGTAGGCGTTGCAGGACGTGGCATTGGTCGGCGTGGTCAGGCATTCGTGCGCTGTCGACAGGTGCCAAAGCAGCCAGGTGTCAATGGTGCCGAAGGCGAGCCTGCGCGCACGGAAGGCTTCAGCTACCGCAGGTGTGTCGCGCAGGTGCCGTGCGGCCCACAGGTATGGCGAGCGAACGCCGCTCGGGCGACCGACGGTCTGGCGCAGGATCGGGTCCCATGCCGGCGCAAGTTGGTTGAGTTCCGCCGCATAGCGCGTGTCCTGCCACACCATCGCCGGTACCAGCGCGCGCCCGGTGCCGGTATCCCACAGCACCGCGGTGGCGCGCTGGGTGGCAACGGCGAGGGCGACGACGTTCAGGTTTTCGCCGGCCGCCTGCGACAGCGTGGCTCGGCAAACTGCCAGGGTGCGCTCGAGCAAGGCGTTGGCGTCCTGCTCCACCACGCCGGGGCACGGACTGTGGATCTCGAGCGTGGCGTAGTGGAGGCATTGCACATGACCGTCGGCGGACACTACCGCGGCCCGCGTGCCCGAGGTGCCTTCATCGATCGCAAGGATGACGTCGCTGCGCTGGGTCATGGCCGGGCCTTTTCGATGACGGGATGCATCAGGGCCGACGCGTCGGCGATATCGCCCTTGAACTGCGGCGCATCCGCTTCGTTGTCGGGATGGATCGTGGTACGGGTCGGGTCCCATCGGATCGAAAAGCAGACCAGGCTGGCCAGCAGCGGCACCACCGACAGGATCTGGAAGGTGGTCTCCAGCCCGTACTGCGCGCGGAATAGCGGGAACACCAGCAGGCCCAGCGCCGCGCCGATGGCGCCGAGCGCGCCGATGATGCCGTTGGCGCCCGCGCGCAGTTCGCTGCGGAATGACAGCGACGACAGGCTCTTGCCATTGGCGCCGGGCCCGGCAGAGTGGAACAGGATGAACAGCGACGGCACCACCACGGCCATCCACATCGGCATCTTGCCGTTGAACAGCCCCAGGATCAGCAGCATGGCGAACACCGCCGCGAAGCCGAATGCCGAGGCGCGGCGCAGCCCCAGCGTGCGGCCGACCAGCGGCGACAGGAAGCCGCCGACAATGCCGCATAGGTTGAACACCAGCGCGCCGATGGTCGCGTAGACGAAGTCCTTGCCGAACAGCGCGGCGCTGATCAGCGGCAGGTACCAGCCGATCGCGAAATACTGGATCGACTGCCCGATCTGCACGGTGGCCGCGAGAACGGTGCGCGGCAGATAGGTGCCGCGGAAGATCAGCAGCACGTTGGCCAAGCCGCGGCGCGCCTGGTTGAGAACGCGGATCCGCTCCGCCGGCGGCGCGGCAACGAAGGCGCGCCCGTAGATGCGCGTCATGGCGCTGGCGGCGGCCTCGAGCTGCTCCTTGCGCGCCAGCCAGGTCGGGCTTTCGACCAGGAACAGGGCCTGCAGCAGCAGGATGGCCACGCCGAACACCGCTGTGGCGGCGACCGAGTAACGCCAGATCGCATCGCCGACGTCCCACGAGTGGAACAGCAGCGCCAGCAGCAGGTTGGCGCAGACGGCCGTGTACCACATGCCCTGCCATGTGTTCAGCCGGCTCTTGAGCTTTACCGGGGTGAACTCCGCCAGTACGGCCATGGCGATGGCAAAGTCGATGCCATAGGCCGCGCCGACAAAGAAGCGCCCGGCCAGGATCACCTCGAATCCGGGCGCAAACACCACCAGCAGCGCGCCGGCCACCGCGAGGATCTTGGCCAGGATCAGCGGACGGACACGGCCCCAGCGGTCGGCCATCCAGCCGCCGATCGGATTGAAGGCAATGGCCACCCACGACGCAAACGACGTCAGCAGCGCGACGCTGGCGGGCGCGAGCTGGAGGTCGCGCGTCATCGGCCCGAGGCCTGCGCTCAGCGCTGAATTGGAAAACGCGTCGAGGAACAGCCCGCCCAGCGCGAGCCACCAGATGACACCGGCCCTGCCGCGTATCCCGGGGCAGGAATCGATGTAGGCAATGACATCATCGATGCCACGAAGCTTGATCGCAGAGGTTTGCACGGCGGTCTCCTTTTACTTGTTCTGTAAGAGGCCGCGGCAACCGCAAGGCGCGAAGAGACCATCTTACAGATGGTCTCTATCTGGATCTGCGAGGCCAATGTATGACTTCGCAGGGGGGAGCGTCAACCGGGAAAACCCTTGATGGCGAGGCTAGCGTGCCGGCACATTGCGCGCCGCATGGCCACGGCTGGCATCTGCCGGCTCAAGCTGGCCCGCATGCCGTCGCCCCAGCCACCAGCCGAGGCCCGCCCAGCCTACCGCGAGCAACGCGCCCGCCAAGGCCACCGTCGCCGGATGGCCGGACAGGGCATCGATCGCGGTCTTGACCCAGGCGCTGACCGCATCGCCCGCGCGGTAGACGGCGGTGTCGATCACGTTCTTGGCCTTGTACTTGGTTTCGGCATCGACCACGGTGAACAGCATCTCGCGGCCCGGGCGCAGCAGCGCGTATTCACCGACGCGCCGCAGGATCATGACGCCGGCCAGCACGCCGAAGGTGGGCAGCAGCGCCAGCACGACGAAGCCAGCGGCAACGGCCAGCGGCACCGCGGTCAGCAGCACGGTGACGCCATAGCGGCGCGCCATGCGGCCGGTGAAGAACAGCTGTACCAGGATGGTCAGCGCCTGCACCACGGCATCCAGCGCGCTGAACACCTGGGTCTGGCGGGTGCGCTCGGGGAAAGCCTCGGCGACGAGCCGGGCCTGCTCGAAGTAGAGGAAGGTGCTGGCGGTGGCCAGCAGGATCACGAACAGGCCGATGCCGAGCAGGTAGCGCGAGCGCAGCAGCAGCGACAGCCCGGCCAGCAGCCCGCCGCCGATCGGATTGGCCGGATCCTGCGCCGCGCTGGCAACAGCCTGGTCCGGCGGCTCCACGCCGGCGCCGGCACGGCGACGCCAGCCGAACAGCCAGCCCACCCCCGGCAAGGTGGCGGCCAGCAGGGCGGCCGACAGCAGCATCAGGCCGGTCAGGCCGATGTGGGGCACCAGCCAGCCGCCCAGCACCGGCCCGGCCAGTCCGCCCGCGCTGGCGCCGGCGGCCAGCAGCGCGAACAGGCGGCGCGCCTGCTCGGGCCGGAACACATCGGCCATCAGGCTCCAGGCCACCGACACCACGAACAGGTTGAACACGGATAGCCACACGTAGAACACGCGCGCCAGCCAGACGTTGTCGGGCAGGACGCGCGTGGCCATCGCAAAGGCCAGCAGGTTGGCAATGAAGAAGGCATAGACCCATGGCACGAAGCGGCGCCGCGGCAGCCAGGCGCAGACCGCGCCGTAGAGCGGGATCGCCGCCAGCATCACGACAAAGGTGGCGGTGAACAGCCATTGCAGGTTTTTCACGCCGCCGGCAATGCCCATGGTTTCGCGCACCGGGCGCAGCATGAAGTAGCTGGCGAACAGGCAGAAGAAGAACAGGAAGCCGGCCACCACGGCGCCGGCTTCGCCGCTGCGCACGCCAAAGCCGCGCCACAGGCGGGCCGGGCCACGGGTGGATGCGTCGCGCGCGGGCTTGTCCACGGCGGGGCGGCTCAGCGCAGCAGCGCCGCGATGCGCTCGCGCTGGCCGGGATCGGGCATGCGGCCGAGCGCTGCGCCGAGGTTGTCGGCCATGTTGCGTGGCTTGGAGGTGGCCGGGATCGCGGCGGTCACGGCCGGATGGCTGACGACGAACTTCAGGAACAGCTGGCCCCATGAGCCGCAGTCAATGTCGCCGGCCCATGGCGGCAGCGCGCGGTCCTTGACCACGCGGAACAGGCGCCCGTCCTGGAACGGCCGGTTGACCAGCACCGCCACGCCGCGCGCCTCGCACAGCGGCAGCAGCGTGCGCTCGGCATTGCGCTCGCCCACGGAGTAGTTGATCTGGACGAAATCCACGCGCTCGGCGCGCACGATTCTTTCCAGCGCCTCGTGGGCGTCGTCGCGGTAATGGGTGATGCCCAGGTAGCGGATGCGACCCTGTTCCTTCAGCTGGCGCAGCCAGCGCAGATTGCCCTGCCAGTCGATCAGGTTGTGTATCTGCAGCAGGTCGACCTTGTCGACGTGCAGGTCGGCCAGCGACCGTTCCCATTGCGCCTGCGCCGGCGTGCCGGAACGGGCCGAGATCTTGGTGGCGAGGAAGACCCGGTTGCGCGCATTGGCCGCGCGCAGCAAATCGCCGGTCACGGCTTCGGCGCTGCCGTAGCTGGGCGCGGTATCGACCACCGAGCCTTCGGTCTGCAGCAACAGCCCCATGACCTCCGCCAGCGGCTTGCGTTCGTCGGGGCCGGAGCCGACGTCGAAGGTGTCGGCGGTGCCCATGCCGATCACGGGCAGGGCTTCGGTGGTGCCGGGAATGGTGCGGCGCAGGGGCGCGGCAACGGTGACGGCATGGGCCGGCGGCGCTGGCACGATCCCGGTGGCGGCCAGTCCGGCGGCCAGGCCGAGGAATGAGCGACGATCGATCGACATGGGAGGGTTTCCCGGCGAGTCACTGACTGGTTGACCTTAGGCGTTGAGCCCGGCCGTGTAAACCGTTGCGTGCGCGACGGAACCCTAGTGCAGGCGAGGACGATATCCCACGCCAAACCGGACGGACAAGGCGCTAAGGCGCTGGTCCAGCGTCCAGAGGCGGGCACCGGGGGTGATCAGGGTCGAAGCCAGCAAGGTGACATCCACCAGGCCGCAGCCCAGCCCATACAGTTGCTCGCGCTCCACCAGCGAGATGACTTCTCCCAGCGTTGCCTGCCTGGCGGCCTGCAGCAACCCGATGTCGCCGAGCGTCTGCGCCCGCGGCGCCGGTGGCGTGCCGCAGGCCAGTTCAGCCACGACCAGGGGATGGGTCAGCACCTGGTCCGCTTCCATCAGGCGGATCAGGGCGTCATTGCGCTGCCGGAAATGGCCCACCCACACCGAGGTGTCGACGAGCACGTTCATTTGACGTCGGGTTCGGGATTGCGGCGCGGTACGTCTTGCATGCCGGGCGCTGCGCCGCCGAGGGCCGCGAGGCGCTTGGCGGCCTGCACCCGAACGAATGTCTTGATTGCCTCGCGAAACAGGTCTGCCTTGTCCATGCCGGGGTCCGCCATCTCCAGTGCTTGTTCATACAGAGCGTCATCGATCGTGACTGTCGTGCGCATCGCAGGCTCCTTGAATCAGGTTTGATGACAATATGCATCAAAAACGGAATCAGGGCAAGGCCGCAATCGCTTGCGGACCGGATGCTGCCGACACGCTTGCAGTATTGGCTGCCAATACCAGGGCGTCGATGAGAGATGTCGCATTCCGGGCCGGGCAGGCCTGGTGCCGGAGCCGCCGCGGCGCGGCCCCGGTCACGGTCCGTCGTCAGATCAGCGTGGCAAGGCCCAGCGTCAGCAGCAGCGCGACCACCGAGATGATGGTTTCGCAGACCGACCAGGTCTTGAAGGTCTGGGCCACGGTCATGTTGAAGTACTCCTTGACCAGCCAGAAGCCGCCGTCGTTCACGTGCGACAGGATCAGCGAGCCGGCGCCGGTGGTCAGCACCAGCAGTTCCGGGCGGGTGCCGGGCACGCTGGCGGCAATCGGCGCGACGATGCCCGCTGCGGTGGTCATGGCAACCGTTGCCGAGCCGGTGGCGATGCGGATCATCACCGCGACCAGCCAGCCCAGCACCAGCACCGAGACATTGGCGCCGGTGGCGACGTCGACGATGGCGGTGGAGATGCCCGAGTCGCGCAGGATGCGGCCGAAGCCGCCGCCGGCACCGACCACCAGCGTGATGATGGCGGTGGGCGCCACGCACTCGTTGGTGAACTTGAGGATGGTCTCGCGATTGAAGCCGCGCGCCTTGCCGAAGGTGTAGAAGCTCACCAGCGCGGCGATCAGCAGCGCCATCACCGAGTTGCCGATCAGCTTCAGGAAATCGTTGGCGAAGGTCTTGGGCGCGGTGAACAGGTCGGCCCAGCTGCCGATCAGCATCAGCACCACCGGCAACAGGATGGTGAACACCGTGATGCCGAAGCCCGGCAGCTCGTGCGATTCCTTGACGCGCTCATCCTCTTCGGTGAACTGCTCGGCCAACGGGTTGTATTCGGGCAGCTTGACATAGCGGTCCATCAACCGGGCGAACAGCGGGCCTGCCAGCGCGGCGGTGGGAATGCCCACGATCAGCGCGTACATGATGGTCTTGCCGATATCTGCGCCGTATGCGGTCACCGCCAGCAGCGCGGCGGGGTGCGGCGGGATCAGGCCGTGCACCACCGACAGTCCTGCCACCATCGGGATGCCGACCAGCACCATCGACGTGCCGGTGCGCTTGGCGACGTTGAAGGCGATCGGCACCAGCAGCACGAAACCCACTTCGAAGAACACCGGCAGGCCGACGATAAACGCGATGGTGGCCATGGCCCAATGCACGTTCTTCGCCCCGAAGAAATCGATCAGCGTGTTGGCGATGCGCTCGGCGCCGCCGGACTCGGCCATCATCTTGCCCAGCATGGTGCCCAGGCCTACCACCAGCGCGATATGGCCGAGGGTGCCGCCGACACCGGCTTCGAAGGACTTGACGATCTCGCTCATCGGCATGCCCACGGCAAAGCCGAGCAGCACCGAGACGACCACCAGGGTAATGAACGGGTTGAGCTTGTAGCGCGCGATCAGCACCACCAGTGCGATCACTGCGATCAGCGCATACACCAAGAGCGTGGTTCCGGTGACGGCACCCATATTGTCTCCTTGCGTGGAAAAGAGCCGCTTGTGGCGGCAGCAGAGGTTTGGCTTTCTTGTTTCTCTCCCAGTGCGGGAGAGTCGGTGGGGGAGAGGACATGCGTGGCAAGCAATTTGGCGACTCACCTTGTGGTGGCGCCGGCCCTCTCTCCCGGCCCCTCTCCCGCGCGCGGGAGAGGGGAGCAAACAGTGGGGAAGCAGTGAATCAGGCAGGCAGCCGGCTCAGGCTGCCGGCTTCTTGTAGGCGATGCAGTCGACCTCGACCTTGCAGTCGACCACCATGCTCGACTGCACGCAGGCGCGCGCGGGCGGGTTGGCGCCGAAGTATTCCTTGAAGATCTTGTTGAACGAGGCGAAGTCGCGCGTGTCGTCCAGCCACACGCCGCAGCGCACGACATGCTCGGGGCCGTAACCGGCCTCGGCAAGAATCGCCAGCACGTTCTTGATGGCCTGGTGGGTCTGGGGCACGATGCCGCCGTCGATGACCTCGCCGTTGACCATCGGCACCTGGCCGGAGACGTAGAGCCAGCCATCGGCCGCTACCGCGCGGGCAAAGGGCATGTGCTGGCCGCCGGTACCGGTGCCGCCTTCGACGCCGAATCGTTTGATGTCCATGGGTACTCCTGGAATGAGTTGGATAGGGGAGGGAAGCGGCGGTGCGTGCGGGTCAGTCCGCACCGCGGGGCAGGAACCGGCCGGCGCGCACGCCGGTGCTCTGGCGTTGCTGCCATGACAGCTCGCCGTTGACCCAGACCGAGGCAATGCCCTCGGCCGGTTGCATGGGATCGGTAAAGCTGGCGGCGTCGCGGATGGTGGCGGCGTCGAACAGCACCAGGTCGGCCCAGTAGCCTTCGCGCACGAAGCCGCGCTGGTGCAGGCCGAAGCGCTCGGCCGACATGCCGGTCATCTTGTTGACGGCCACGGTCAGCGGAAACAGTTCGCGGTCGCGCGCATAGTGGCCCAGCACGCGCGGGAACGCGCCCCACAGGCGCGGGTGCGGCAACGGGTCGTTGGGCAGGCCGTCCGAACCGACCACCGTGGCCGGATGGCTCAGGATGCGGTCGACGTCGGCGTCTTCCATGCAGTGGTAGACCGCGCCGGCGGGCATCAGCCTGCGCGCGGCTTCGTGCAGGTCGACCTGCCATTCGGCGGCGATGTCGGCGAGCAGGCGGCCGCCCATCTCCGGCGCGCCTTCGGACCAGGTCACCATGATGTCGAAGTCGCCGGTAACCTGCTTCAGGTCCAGCGTGGACGAACTCGCGGTGTAGGGATAGCAATCGCAGCCGACCGGCTGCCAGCGCTGCGCGCCGTCGAGGGCGTCCAGCACTTCGGTGCTGCGGCCCCAGTTGGCCACGCCGGCGCACTTCAGGTGCGAGATCACAACCGGTACGCGCGCATGGCGGCCGATGCGGAAGGCCTCGTCCATGGCATCGAGGATCTCGGCGAATTCGCTGCGCAAGTGCGTGGCGTAGAGCGCGCCGGCCTTGGCCAGCGGTTCGGCCAGCGCCAGCACTTCCTCGGTCGGCGCGCTGAAGGCGTTGGCATAGGCCAGGCCGGTCGACAGGCCCAGCGCGCCGTGCTGCAGCGCTTCTTCCAGCTGCGCGCGCATCACCTCGATTTCCTGTGGCGTGGCGGCGCGGTCGAAGCGGTCCATATGGTTGCTGCGCAGCGCGGTATGGCCGACCAGCGCGGCGACATTGACCGCGGGCTGCGCGGCCTCGACCGCATCGGCATAGGCCTTGAAGTCCGGATAGCGGAAGGCATCGGCGTGGCCGAGCAGGTTCATCGGGTCCGGCGGATCGCCTGCCAGCGTGACCGGCGCGGCGCTGATGCCGCAATTGCCGACCACCACCGTGGTCACGCCCTGCGACAGCTTGGGCGTCATCTCCGGCTGGCGCACCACGTTGGTGTCGTCATGCGTATGCACGTCGATAAAGCCGGGTGCGAGCACCAGGCCATCGCCTTCGACTACGTGCGCGGCCGCATCGGGGTCGATCGCACCGGGGGCATCGATGCGGGCGATGCGGCCATCGCGCAAGGCCACGTCGGCCAGGCGCGCGGCCGCGCCGGAGCCGTCGATCAGCGTAACGCAGCGGATCAGGGTATCGAACAGGTGTGGCATGGTCAGTCTCCCAGCGGCTGGCGGCTGTCGGGGCCCTTTCCGGGGCCGCTGTCGCCGCGGTGGCTGTCGAGCACGTACTTGAGCCGGCGCAGGCGCTCCTTGCTCTGGTCCGGCTGCAACAGTGCGCACTGCGTGGCCAGCACGTCCAGCACCATCAGCATGGCGTAGCGCGAGGCCGATGGCTTGAAAATGAAATCCGTTTCCAGCGTGCGCACCGGCAGCAGCACGTCGGCGCGCGCGGCCAGCGGCGATCCCAGCGCGGTCACGGCCACCAGGCGGGCGCCGTACTCGCGCGCGATATCGCAGCTGGCCAGCATCTCCGGCACGCGGCCGCTGGCCGAGAAGGCCAGCACCACGTCGTCGCGGCCCAGCGTGGCCGCCACCATCTTTTGCAGCAGGGCATCCTGGTAGCTGGCCACCGGCAGGCCCAGGCGCGCCAGGCGGTGGCGCGCTTCGTCGGCCAGGAACGACGAGCCGCCGCCCATGCCAAAAGCGTAGACCATGCGTGCGCCCAGCAACAGGCGCGCGGCCTGCTCGATGCGCTGGGTGTCCAGCAGCCCGCGGTTGGCTTCCAGCGCGGTGAGGATGCCGGCGTGGATGCTGTCGGCAAGCGTGGCTGGCGCGGCTTCAGCGGCGGGCGCGTTGCCGGGCTGCAGGAAGCGCGCGCCCACCGCCGCGGCCTGGGCCAGGCGCAGCTTCAGGTCGCGCACGTCGCGGCAGCCGATCGCCTTGGCAAAGCGCGTCACGCTGGCTTCGCTGACGCCGGCCTGGCGGGCGAGCTCATTGATGCTCGCCGCCGCCGCGCCGGCCAGGTCTTCCAGCACCACCTGCGCCACCTTCTGCTCGGCCAGCCGCAGCGCGGGGCCGCGCTCGGCGATGCGGGTCAGGATGTCGAAGGGCGCGGTCATGGTCGGTGATGGGGGCGAGGTGGCGAAGCGGCGAAGCGGGATTGGGCCGTAATGTGACGAAATCTGCGGTCGGGGCGGGCAGGGGCTATAACAGTGACTGGCACCCGATGGTGAGCGCCTTTGCTCATAGCTCACGGTTGCTGCCGCGGCGCCGTGTGTTACTTTATAACAGGGATGAAATATCTTATTTTCAGGGCTATCATTACGTCAATCAGATTTTTTCAGGGTGATGACAGGCATGCGTGAAATAAAGTATCAGGCTGGCGTGATCGATCCGCTCAACAAGGCGCTGGGCCGGATGGAGGGACCGATCGCCCCGGATGCGGCCGGCCGGACCGGCTGGAACCTGTTGCAGGAAGAACTGAGCCTGCCGGCCGCAGTGCTCTATGAAGACCGGCTCGCGCACAACCTGGAGTGGATGCGCCGCTTCATGAACGAGTACGGCGTGCAGCTGGCGCCGCATGGCAAGACCACCATGGCGCCCAAGCTGTTTGCCCGGCAGCTCGGCGCCGGCGCTTGGGGCATCACCCTGGCCACCGCGCACCAGACCGCGGCCGCGCATGCGCACGGCGTCAAGCGCGTGCTGATGGCCAACCAGCTGGTCGGCCGCCGCAATATGGAAATCATCGCGGACCTGCTGCGCGATCCCGACTTTGAATTCTTCGCGCTGGTGGATTCGGCCGAGCTGGCCGACCAGCTTGGCAAGTTCTTCAGTCAGCGCGGACAGACGCTGCAGGTGCTGCTCGAGCTGGGCGTCGAAGGCGGGCGCACCGGCGTGCGCGACGACGCGCAGCAGCAGGCCGTGCTCGACGCGCTTGGGCGCTGGCCCGGCGCGCTGTCGCTGGCCGGCGTGGAAATCTACGAGGGCGTGCTCAAGGAAGAAGCCGATATCCGCAAGTTCCTGCAGCGCACCGTCGCGGTGACGAAGCAGCTCGCCGCGCAAGGCCGCTTCGGCCGCAGCCCGGTGGTGATGTCGGGCGCGGGCTCGGCCTGGTACGACGTGGTGGCCGAGGAATTCGCGCGCACCGACATCGGCGCGCCGATCGACATCGTGTTGCGTCCCGGCTGCTACCTGACGCACGATGTGGGCATCTACCGCGCCGCGCAGCAGCGCATCCTGGCGAGCAACCCGGTCGCGCAGAAAATGCGCGAGGGTTTGCTGCCGGCGCTGCAGCTGTGGGCCTACGTCCAGTCGATTCCGGAACCCGACCGCGTCATCATCGGCATGGGCAAGCGCGATGCCGCCTTCGACGCCGGCATGCCGATCCCCGCGCGCCGCTACCGTCCCGGTGAAGAAGCGCCGGTGGACGTGCCCGCGCATTGGGAGGTCACGGGCATGATGGACCAGCACGCCTACCTGCAGGTCCGGCCGGGCGACGACATCAGGGTCGGCGACATGATCGCCTTCGATATCTCGCACCCGTGCCTGACCTTCGACAAGTGGCGCCATATCCCGGTGCTGGATCGCGACCTGCGCGTGATCGACATCGTGCAAACTTTCTTCTGAGGCAAGCAGCCCCATGAGCATCGACATCCTGGCCTATGGCGAGCCGCTGGTTGAGTTCAACCAGCAGCCGGACGATCCCTCGCGCTACCTGCAAGGCTTTGGCGGCGATACCTCCAACTTCTGCATTGCCGCGGCGCGCCAGGGCGCGAGCACCGGCTATATCTGCGCGGTCGGTGCGGATACCTTCGGCGAGCGCCTGCGCGCACTGTGGACGCACGAACGGGTCGACACGCGGCATGTGCATGTCGACGCCAGCGCTCCCACCGGCGTCTACTTTGTCTCGCATGACAGCCACGGCCACCGCTTCGACTACCTGCGCGAAGGTTCCGCTGCCAGCCGCTACCAGCATGAACAGCTGCCGCTCGGCGCGATCGCGTCGGCGCGCTACCTGCACCTGTCGGGCATCAGCCTCGCCATCAGCACCAGCGCGTGCGATGCCGGCCTGGAGGCGATGGAGCACGCGCGCAAGGCCGGCACCAGGGTCACGCTGGACACCAACCTGCGGCTGCGCCTGTGGTCGCTGGCGCGTGCGCGCGGCATCATGCGCGAAGCGTTCCGGATGACCGACGTATGCCTGCCCAGCTGGGACGACATCACGGTGCTGACCGGGCTGGACGACCGCGATGCCATCGCCGACTACCTGCTCGGCTGCGGCATCGGCCTGGTCGCGCTGAAGCTGGGGGAAGAGGGCTCGTACATCGCCACGCCCGAGTCCCGCAGCCTGGTGCCGGCCTATCCGGTCAAGCCGGTCGATGCCACCGGCGCGGGCGACTGCTTCGGCGGCAGCTTCGTCGCGCGGCTGGCGGCGGGCGCCGATCCGTTCGAGGCCGCGCGCTATGCCAACGTGGCGGCAGCGCTGTCGACCACCGGCTATGGCGCGGTGGCGCCGATTCCCGATGCGCAGACCGTGCTGGCGCGGCTGGCGCAGTCGGTATCGGTGATCGCCTGAGCCGCTGCCCGACCCTGATGTTTTCCTGAACCCCCATACCGCGAGACCGACATGTCAGACCAGACTTCCCCGCTGCTTCAACGCCTTGCCGATGTGCCGGTGATCCCGGTGCTGGAATTCCACTCGGTCGACGAGGCCCTGCATGTCAGCGAGGCGCTGGTGACCGGTGGCTTGCCGCTGCTGGAAATCACGCTGCGCACCCCGGTGGCCCTGGAGGCGATCCGTGCCGTTGCGGCGGCGCTGCCGCAAGCCTGCGTCGGTGCCGGCACGGTGCTGAGCGTGGAGCAACTGCACGCGGTGCGCGATGCGGGCGCCCAGTTTGCGGTCTCGCCCGGCCTGACGCCGACGCTTGCCGCGGGCGCGCAAGGCGCGGGGATCTCGCTGCTGCCGGGCGTTGCCACCGCCAGCGAGGCCATGGCGGCGCTGGAAGCCGGCTTCACCTTCCTCAAGTTCTTCCCGGCGCAGGCCGCGGGCGGGGTGCCGATGCTGAAGTCGCTGGGCGGGCCGCTGCCGCAGCTGCGCTTCTGCCCGACCGGCGGCATCGATGCCGCGCTGGCGCCGTCGTACCTGGCGCTGCCCAATGTGGTGTGCGTGGGCGGGTCGTGGGTGGTGCCCAAGGATGCCGTCGCCGGTGGCGACTGGAGCCGTATCCGTGGGCTGGCCGAGCAGGCCAGGGCACTGCGCGGCAAGCCCTGAGCGGCGCGCTGCAAAGCAAAACTGCAAAGCAAAACGGCACGCCATCGGGCGTGCCGTTTTGCTGTCGATGCAGCCTGGCCGGCTTACTTGTGGCGGTCTGCCGAGCTTTCCAGCTTCTGGCCGCCACGCTGAATGTCCTGGCCGAGCCCCGCCATCGTGTTGCAACCGGCCAACAGAGTGGCAAACAAAACGCACCAGATCCAACCTTTCTTCACGCCGGGCTCCTTTCGATAGGGTCGAGAATCGAGCGATTCTCCGAGTTTTGGGATTGACGCAGATTTTACCGCTGCTGCGCGCGGCTTTGATAGCCGGTATGTCGCAATTTGTAAATCGTGCAACCCCACGCACGGGGCTGCTGGTCAGGCCGGCGGCGCCAGCAAGGCGCGGGCACGCTGCTGGATCGCCGCATGGGTCTGCATGAGCCAGACGGCCGGAAACGGCTGCGCCAGCAGGTAGCCCTGCACGCTGTGGCAGCCCCAGGCGCGCACCGCTTCCAGCTGCTGGCGGGTTTCGATGCCCTTGGCGCAGACCGACGCGCCGGCGCGCCGCGCCGCGCGGCAGGCCTCGCGCAGGCTGTCACGGGCCTCGCGCGCATGGCCGAGGCCCCTTGCGTCCAGCGTGACGGCGTCCGGATGCAGCGCCGCCAGCGCCTCGCGGCAGGCCGGGCTGTCGTCGAAATCGCCCAGGGCCAGCTGCAGCCCGCGCCGGCGCAGCGCGGCAAAGCGATCGATCAGTTCGGCGTCGGTCGGCACGGTGCTGGCCGGCAGTTCGATGCACAAGTGCTCTGGCGTGATGCCGCCCGCATCGAGCGCCTGCGCCAGGGCTTCGACCATCTGCGGGCGATGCAGTTGGGCGCTCGAGGCCAGCAGGGTGAACTGCAGCGGGGCAATGGTCTCGGCGGCACGGATCAGCGGCAGCACGCTCTCCAGCAGCCAGTTGCCGATGCGGCCCACCAGCCCGAGTGCTTCGACGCCGGGCAGGAAGTCCTGCGGCGCCACGCGGCCGAGCACCGGATGCTGCCAGCGCAGCCGCACCGTGTAGCCGCTGACGGCGGCGCCGGCAAGGTCGGCGCGCGGTTGCAGTTGCAGGCTCAACTCGCCGCGCTGGAGTGCGTCGGGCAGCGCCGCCAGCAATGGGGCAGCGGGCGGGGACAGCGGCTTGTCTGCGCGCGCCAGCCCGGCGCCGCCCTGGCGGTTGACCCGCAGCATGGCGTCGAATGCCTGCTGCAGGCTGCGCTCGGCCGGAATGTCGGCATGGTCGTTGGCCACGCCGATGCTGCATGACAGGTGCAGCTCGAAGCCGTCCAGTGTAAAGGCCCGGGACAGGTCGTCGGCCACGCGGCTGGCGACCTGGCCAGGATCGGGCACGCCCGCGGGCAGCGCGGTGATGACCACCAGGTCGGCCGCGGCCATCCAGTGCATGAACGCGCCCGGCGGCAGCAGGCAGGCAATGCGCGCCTGCACGATGCCGCGCAGCCTGGCGCAGCGGCCAGTCCCGAGGGTTTCACAAGCGTTGGCAAAGCGGTCCAGGCGGATGGCCAGGATCGCCGCCGGCGGACCGGCCTGCGCGCGGCGCGCGCTCAGCGCGCCTTCCAGCGCGGACGGTTGCATAGCGCCCCCGCCGCCGCTGGCAGCGCTTTCGACGAGGTCGTCGGCATCAGGATCCATGCATGATCTTGCGGGCCGCCGGACAATGGCTGGCGGCGCTCGCGTCTCCCCGTGTCTGAAATGGTTCTTCGGCAGGCCGCCGGCACGCTGCGGTCGCAGTCGTCGCCAGGGTGCAGCCATGCGTGCCGCGGCCGGCTGGGGCCGCGAAGCCCGATCATAAGCGAAGGGAAGGGGGAGGGGCGTTGCCGATTGCGCCAAAGTGATTTGGCCGCAACTGCATTTGATTTGGATCAATGCGGCGCCATCCATCCAGGGACGATGCGATTGACGCCGCGGCGTAACGGTGATGCCGGCCTCCGCTACTCAGCCGGTGGTTTCTTCGTCGGGCCCGTCCTGGGGCGGCAGGCGCTCGGCCAGCACCTTGTCGATGCGCTTGCCGTCCATGTCTACGATCTCGAAGCGCCAGTCGCCCCATTGCACCGTGTCGGCAATCTGGGGCAGGCGCCCCAGCAGCAACAGCAGCATGCCGGACAGCGTGTGGTAGCGCTCCTTTTCTTCTTCGGGCACCTGGCGCAGGCCGATGCGGTCTTTCAGTTCCGGGATCGGGATCAGGCCATCGAGCAGCCACGAGCCGTCGTCGCGCTGGACCGCCCATTGCTCGCCGGCGGCCTCGGCCTTGAATTCGCCGGTGATGGCCTCGATCAGATCCTGCAGCGTCACCAGGCCCAGCACCTCGCCGTATTCGTCGATGACAAAGGCGATCTGCCCGCCCGAGGCGCGGAAGTTTTCCAGCAGCTCCATCCCGGTCACGCTTTCGGGTACGAACACCGCAGGCTGCACCGCCGCCTGCAGGTCCGCTTCCTCGCCGCGCAGCCGGCGCGCCAGCAACTGGCGCGCGCTGACCACGCCGATGATGTCGTGCATGCCGCCACGCACCACGGGGAAGCGCGAGTGGTCGGATTCTTCGATGCGGCGCAGGTTTTCGTCCATCGAGGCTTCGACATCGAGGTAGACCACGTCGCCGCGTGGCACCATCAATGACGCCAGCTGGCGGTCATCCAGCCTGAACACATTGCGCACCATGGTGTGCTCATGCTGCTCGATCACGCCGGCTTCGGAGCCTTCCACCAGCAGGGCGTGGATTTCTTCCTCGGTCACGCCGGGGCCGCGGTCCACCTGGGTGCCGAGCAGTCGCAACACCAGCCGCGTGGAGCTCGACAGCAGCTTGACGAAGGGGGTCGAGGCCACCGCCAGCCAGCCGATCGGCCGCGCCACCAGGCGCGCGATGGTCTCGGGCGCCATCTGGCCCAGGCGCTTGGGCACCAGTTCGCCCAGCACGATGGAAAAATAGGTCAGGCCGGCCACCACGATCGCGGTGGCTACATAGCCGGCGGTGCTTTGCGAGATGCCGAAACCCTGCAGCCACACGCCCAGCGGCTGCGCCAGCGTCGATTCGCCGACCACGCCGTTGAGCACGCCGATCGAGGTGATGCCGATCTGCACGGTCGAGAGGAAGCGGGTCGGGTCCTCGCCCAGCTTGGCCGCGGCAATGGCGCCGCGGTCGCCGTTCTCGATCTGGCGTTGCAGGCGTGCCTTGCGGGCTGTAACGAGTGCAATCTCGGACATCGCAAACAGGCCGTTCAGCAGAATCAGCGCCAGTAATATGGCAATTTCCATCAGGGTGCGCGCCCTCTGCGCGCCGGGTGTCTGAAAAGATCAAGCATACCATTCGCCTGTTACACGACATCGCCACTGTGATGCGCCCGCCGCAAACGGTGGCGCGTTTCCGGCCATCGGCTACCTCAATGGATGGCTGCGATTACCTGCCAGGTATTCGCGCCGAGGCCGCCGCCATGCTGTAATAGCCCGCATGGAAACGCTCACCCCTGCCTCCGAGGCCACTCTCGACTTCCCCGGACTGTTGCGTTACTGGCGCGGCAAGCGCGGCTACAGCCAGCTGGCATTGTCGCTGGCCGCCGGGGTCTCGCAGCGCCACATCTCCTTCCTCGAGTCCGGGCGCGCCCGACCCAGCCGCGAGATGGTGCTGGCGCTGGCCGAGCGCCTCGGCGTGCCGCTGCGCCAGCGCAACCGGCTGCTGCTCGCCAGCGGCTTCGCCCCGGCTTACAGCGAACACGCGCTGACCGCGCCGCCGTTGCAAATGGTGCAGCAGGCCATCGCCCTGATCCTGGCCAAGCAGGAGCCGTACCCGGCCGTGGTGCTGGACCGCTTCTGGAACCTGGTCGATGCCAATCCCGCCTACCGCCGCATGTTCGACACCTTGCTCGGCGGCCGCCCGCCGGCATCGCTGGCCGACGATCCGCACCGGATCAACCTGATGCTGACGGTGTTCGATCCGGACGGCCTGTGGCCGGTCATAGAGAATGCGCGGCAGGTGGGCCGTTACCTCTTGCGGCGCGTCTGGCAGGAGCTGCAGGTGCAGGCGCACGACCAGACCGCGCGCGCGCTGTTCGCGCGCATCGCCGACTGGCATCCGGACATGGTCGGCCCGGGCGGCGTGCTGCTGCCCGAGGATGACGGCAGCGACGGCCCGCCGCCGCCGTTGTTGCCGGTGGTGCTGCACGCGGGGGCGTTCCGCGCGTCGCTGTTCTCGACGCTGACCACGCTCGGCATTCCGCAGGACGTCACGCTGCAGGAACTGCGCATCGAATGCTTCTTCCCGGCCGACGACGCCACGCGGGTCCTGTTTGAGACGCAGGGCGCGGCGCACGATGGGCCTGTCAGAAGCGGTAGCGCAGGTAGATGACGTGGAAGGTGGTGCCAGGGTTGGGCTCCTTGATGCCGCCATTGGACAGATGCTGGATGCGGTAGCCCGCGGCAAAGTTGCGGTCCTTGCCGAGCATCACGCCAAGGCCGGCGTATTCCGAGAACTGGAACGCGCTGGAGATGACGTGATCGTCGGAGGTGCGGGTGCCGCTCAGCAGCCGCGCGCCCACCGACAGCTCCATGAACGGCACCCAGCTGTGGCGCCACCATGCGATCCGCACCACCGGCGACGCGCCGAACTCCCACAGATCGTTAGGATTGTTGTTGCTGTCGCTGAGCCAGCGCGCAACATTGACCTCCCATTGCAGGTCGACCTGCCAGCCCTGCGGGTTGCCCCACGCCAGGCCCGAATCCCACAGCATGGCGATCTCCGCCTTTTGCACGTGATGGCTGTCGTCGAAGCCGTAGCCAAGCTGGATAGCAGGCGCCGCGCGCGCGGCTGTGCTCAGGCACCCGGCCAGCGCAAGCAGCGCCGCCATGGCGGCGCGGCGCGGCCGCCGCCACTGCCGCGCGGAGAAAGTTGGAAGGAGGGGGATGCAACTCGCATGGCTGTCTTGTCTGGCTTCTTGGTCGGGTCGGCGCATGGGAAGCACGCTGAAAAGATGCTGCGTTGTTGTCAGGCAAGCCATGGAAAAACCGGCGCTTGCAGCCCTCAGGCACTGCCTCCTTACCCTATTTGTAGTACATGAGAAGGCACGTTGCCGAGGCCGAACGTGACCGGTGCCACGACGCGGACCGCAGCAGGATACGGTCTTGGCGCGCGGCGCGCAGTGACAAAGAACAATCGTGCTAACATGCGCGGGCCGGTGCCGGCCGTCTGGCCGGCCCGGTTTACGTTACGTCTTCAGGGCGGGGTGAAAGTCCCCACCGGCGGTATGCCGCGACGCGCAGCGCGTGTCCGGCGAGCCCGCGAGCGCTCGCATTCCCGTGCGAGGTCAGCAGACCTGGTGAGAAGCCAGGGCCGACGGTCATAGTCCGGATGAAAGAAGATGGACGGAGCTTGCCCGCGTGGCCTGGCGCTTGCCTGGCCCGTGGTTTGCCGAGCCTTGCGCGCGCAGGGCGCGGCGGTTCGTGCGCGTGCACTCGGCATGGCGCGCGGGCCTTGCAGTTCCGTTGAACCTTCCCCTGGAACGCCCATTGATGCTGAGCCAGGAGCGTTTCATGTCTAGCTTTTCCACCGAAGCCATTGCCCCCGCGGTGTCCGCGGATGCCAACCCCAGTGCCACTGTCGATACGATGGCTGGCGCCCACCCGCGCGCGCTGGAGTTGCGCATCGAACAGGCCCTCGAGGCCATGCGCGAGGGCCGGCCCGTAGTGCTGCTCGATGACGACGACCGCGAGAACGAGGCCGACCTGATCCTTGCCGCCGAGCGCCTGACCCAGGCCAACATGGCCATGATGATTCGCGAATGCAGCGGCATCGTGTGCCTGTGCCTGCCGACGGACAAGGTGCGCAGCCTGGGCCTGCGGCCGATGGTCGAGCACAACCGCAGCCAGTACGGCACCGCCTTCACCGTCTCGATCGAGGCCCGCGAGGGCGTCAGCACCGGGGTCAGCGCGGCTGACCGGATCACTACCATCCGCGCGGCGATTGCCGAGGACGCCGGCGCCGATGCCGTGGTCAGCCCCGGCCATGTGTTCCCGCTGGTGGCGCGCGACGGCGGCGTACTCGAGCGCCGCGGCCATACCGAAGGTTCAGTCGACCTGGCGCGCATGGCGGGGCTGTCTCCCGCGGCGGTGCTGTGCGAGCTGATGAATCCGGATGGCACCATGGCGCGGCGCGCGCAAGCGCTGGCCTTTGCCGGGATGTACCGCTTGCCGGTGCTGACCATCGAGGACCTGGTCGCCTGGCGACGCCTGCACGGCTGAAGGCCGTCGCGATGCATGGATCGGGGCGTGCCCGCGCGCCGCAATGCATGCATCGTGTGCGACAATGCGGATCGCTTTTTCCCGTCTACATGAGGGTAATTCCATGATGTTCCGCATGTTTCGACACGCAGCCGCGCTGGCCGGCTGCGTGTTCGGCCTGGCCCTGCCGCAGGCGCACGCCGATGACGGCGCTGTGCCGGCCATCGACGTGGCGCCGGCCTCTGCATCCCGGCCGGCTGCCGCCGGCCTTTACGAGTGCCAGGTTCCTGGCTCCGGCACCGTGTTCCGCTCCACACCAAGGGAAGGCTGCCGCCTGGTGGCCGCGCCCGATCCCGGCGCGCCGGACCCGCAGCGCTGGCTGCCGCTGATGGGCGCCAATGGCGTGATTTCTTATTTCGATCAGTCGGCGGTGCGCCGCCAGGGTACGCAGGTGGGCGTGGTGGTGATGCGCAATTCGCCGTCAGGCGTGATCCGCACCGCGAGCGGCGAACCGATCCGTTCCTCGCTCAAGCGCATGGTGCTGAACTGTGCCACGTCGATGTTTGCCGTGGTCGAGCAGACCCTTTACAGCAAGCGCTTTGCGCGCGGCGAATCGCTCTATACCATCCGCGCGCCGCAGTCCGGCACCTTACAGGTGGCCGGCCCCGGCACCATCGCCGGGGAGTTGCTGCGCAAGCTGTGCCGCTAAACCGCGGCCGCGCGGCACTGCCTGCTGCCCGCCAGCTTAATCGCCCACGTGGCGCGACTTCCATTGCCCGTTGGATTGCTTGCAGAACCAGCCGCTCCAGTGCTCTTCGGCACTGCCGCGCTTGAGCTCTGACTTCAGGCGCCGGCAGGGCTGGCCCTTGTCGGTCTTGCTCTCGACCGGGCTGATGGTGCCGTCGATCTGCTGGCGCCGTCCCGCTGCCGGATAGGTCCATGCCACCGACTGGCCATCGGCCGTATCGTTCAGCGCGGTACGCACCGACTTGGCCAGCGACGCGCCTTCCTTGTCGTTGAGCGTGCCGATGATGGTGCCGCTCAGGTAGTTGTCGAAGTACGCCTGCGCGGGCGCGGCGCAGAGCAGCACGGCCCCCAGCGCGCCTGCGATTGCGGCACGCAGGGCGGGGCGGGCGAGGCTGCCGGAGGGTGAGGTTTGCCGAGTCAGCATGACGGTTCCTTGTAGCTACATGGTGGCGTTCGAGTGGCATTGTAAGCGCAATGCGGTGCGGGGGACGACGGTTGCCGACGTGTCTGGCCACTGCGGCCACCGGGCCGCGGTTGACACCTGCGTGCCCCTGACCTAGCGTTGATTTCTGTCCCATCGTGCCGCTGCACGACGGACGTCCATTCCTGCGAAAGGAGATCCCATGACGCTGCGCTATCTCACAATCGGCCTGGCCGTCGCCTGCGCCTTCGGCACGGTGCACGCCCAGACCGCGGGCAAGGCCGACCAGTTCAGTCCGTACACCGACGGTGCCAAGCAGGACAAGTTCAATCCCTACACCGACGGGGCGAAGCAGGACAAGTTCAGCCCGTACACCGACGGCGCAAAAAGCGACAACGTGACCGCGCTGAACCCAGGCGCCAGGCCCGACCAGATGGAGCCGATCCAGGGTGGCGCGCAGAAATCGTTCGACTCGTTCAGCCAGGGCGGCATGAACAGCGGCAAGTTCGATCCCTATTCCGAAGGCGCCAAGAGCGGCAAGTTCGATCCCTACAGCGAAGGCGCCAAAAAGTAACAGTGTATTAAACGGGCCGGGCGCGTTCCGGCCCGCATCGGTGCGCGACCGGGGCGGCCGATCGAGGCTGACCGTGCCGAGGCTCGCGGCGATGTGACCTGATCGCCCGCAAAGCCATGCGTGGAGCGGCTTTCGGGCTACGTGGCCAACATTTTGTTTCAAACCTTGCGTGATCGAAACGTGACTTTCGCGTCTCGAATTGCTATGGTTTATTGCGCATCGCAACAACCCGGACACGGTGCCCCGCGGGCAACCTGCCCCGCGTCAGGGCCTCGCCACTCGGCGCCGGGCTCATCTCTTGCCGTGTCCTTCATCGTTCGGGCCGCCGATGCCGGCCACTCCGATTCAACCGCTCACCCTGGCATACATGTCACAGATCGCCACGCCACGAATAGCCGTACCGTTTACCTTGCCCGCTGCCGGGCCGGGGGCGCGCCGCCGCGCCGCGCGCGCTGGAGCGCGGATCGCGGCCTGGCTCGGCGGCGGTGCGCTGGCACTGTGTGCGATGGCGGCCCATGCGTTCGACTTCGACACCGTCGCCTCGCGCGCGCGCCAGCTGGCGGCGTCGCCTTACAAGGCGCCGGCCCAGAACCTGCCGCGCGAGTTGCGCGAGCTGACCTACGAGCGCTACCGCGAGATCGAGTACAAGCCCGAGCGCTTCGCCTGGCGCGGCTCGCGTTCGCCGTTCGAGCTGTCGTTCTTCCACGAGGGCATGGTGTTCGACCAGCCCGTGCGCATCCATGAAGTGGTGGGCAACAGCGTGCGCGAATTCCGCTTCGACCCCTCCGCGTTCAACTACGGCCCGCACAAGGTCGATGCCGCCAAGCTGAAAGGGCTGGGCTATGCCGGTTTCCGCATCCTGTATCCGCTGAACCAGGGCAAGCGCAAGGACGAGCTGGCGTCGTTCCTCGGCGCCAGCTACTTCCGCGCGCTCGGCAAGGATCAGTGGTACGGGCTCTCGGCGCGCGGCCTGGCGGTGGATACCGCGCTCAACTCGGGCGAGGAGTTCCCGCGCTTCGTCGAATACTGGATCGAGCGCCCGGGCGCCAATGCCAAGGAAATCACCATCTATGCGCTGATGGATTCGCGCCGCATGAGCGGGGCGTACCGCTTCACCATCAAGCCCGGCGCGGAGACCGCGATGGAGGTCAAGTCGCGCCTCTACCTGCGCGAGAACGTGACCAAGCTTGGCCTGGCGCCGCTGACCAGCATGTACCTGTTCGGCGAGAACCAGCCGGCGCCGGCGCAGGATTTCCGCCCGGAGGTGCATGACTCGGACGGCCTGTCGATTCACCTCGGCACCGGCGAATGGGTCTGGCGTCCGCTGGTCAATCCCAAGCGGCTGCTGGTAACGTCGTTCGCGGCGACCAATCCGCAGGGATTCGGGCTGATGCAGCGCGACCGCAGCTTCAACAGCTACCAGGAGATCGGCGCGTGGTATGAGCGCCGGCCCAGCGGCTGGGTGCAGCCGCGCGGCAACTGGGGCTCGGGCCGGGTCGAGCTGGTGCAGATTCCGACGCCGGACGAAACCAACGACAACATCGTCGCGTACTGGGTGCCCGACAACCCGCCCAAGCCGAAGCAGGCTTTCGACTATGAATACCGCCTGCTGTGGCAGAAGGACGGCGAGCAAGAGCCGCCGCTGTCGTGGGTGACCCAGACCCGCCTGGGCCAGGGCCAGACCCGCAGCAAGGAGGACACGAGCTTTTCGCTGGTGGTGGACTTCGAAGGCCCGGCCTTCCGCAGGCTGCCGGCGGACGTTCGCATCGACCCGGTGGTTTCGGCCGATGCCAACGGCGAGCTGTTGAAGACGTCGGTGCAGCGCAATGACGCGACCGGCGGCTGGCGCATGACCATGCTGATGCGCCGCAAGGACGAAACCAAGCCGGTAGAGTTGCGCGGCTATCTTCGCAACGGCAATACAACCCTGTCCGAGACGTGGAGCTACATCTTACCCCCCGCCTAAAGCAGCGACCGGCCCAGGCGGCGGCATGCGAGCGCTATCTCGACCGCCTGCCCGTATCGCCTGAAGTGCGCAGCGAACTGCTGGCCGACAGCGCCGGCATGGCCGCCGCGGCGGCACCCGCCACGCCGCTGGCTTCGGTGACGCCGGTGATCCCGGTCACGGCCGATGGCCGCGACGCGCAGGAAGCGATCACGCGCCTGCAGTCGCGCCTGGCCGGCAAGGAAGCGCCGCCGGCGCACGGCAGCAGCGCCTACGCCTCGGTGCAGCGGCGTTTCGCCATGGCCTACGGCAATCCGCAGGTCGGCGGCGCGCCGCTGCTGCGCCGGCGCGAAGACGGCACCGTGAAGGCCGACACCGGCCCCGCGCCCGAGCGCAGCTCGATGGTGCCGCGCCAGTGGCCGCCGCATATCGTCACCGGCTGGCTGCGCAACACGTGGCGCCGCATGCTGGGCCGCCCGCCGGTGCCCGAAACCTGGGACACCCTGCACGACGGGCCCGACGCCGAAGGCAAATGGCACCCCGCCGGCTCGCACCGGCGCTGGGTGCTGCTGGCACTGGTCGCGCTCCAGACCGTGCTGGCCACGTACTTCATGACCAACGTGCTGCCGTACCACGGTGCCGATCCGCTCGAGATTGCCATCCTGGTGCTGTTCGCCATCCTGTTCTCATGGGTGTCCGCCGGTTTCTGGACCGCGATGATGGGCTTCCTGGTGCTGGCCAAGGGCGGCGACAAGCATCTGATCTCGCGCTCGGCGGTGCCGGACCGGCCCGACGCGCCGATCGCGCCCGAGGCCCGCACCGCGATCATCATGCCGATCTGCAATGAAGACGTGACGCGCGTCTTCGCGGGCTTGCGCGCCACCTATGAATCGCTGTCGCGCACGCCGCACCTGGCCAACTTCGATTTCATCGTGCTGTCGGACAGCGGCAATCCGGACCTGCGCACCGCCGAGCACGATGCCTGGATGGAACTGTGCCGCGCGGTCGGCGGCTTCGGCCGCATCTTCTATCGCTGGCGCCGCCACCGCGTGAAACGCAAGACCGGCAACGTGGCCGATTTCTGCCGCCGCTGGGGCAGCAAGTACCGCTACATGGTGGTGCTCGACGCCGACAGCGTGATGAGCGGCGACTGCCTGGCCACGCTGGTGCGGCTGATGGAAGCCAACCCGGGTGCCGGCATCATCCAGACCGCGCCGCTGGCGGTGGGCCGCGAGACGCTGTATGCGCGCGTGCAGCAGTTCGCCACCCGTGTGTACGGGCCGCTGTTCACCGCCGGTCTGCACTACTGGCAGCTGGGCGAATCGCACTACTGGGGCCACAACGCCATCATCCGCGTCAAGCCGTTCATCGAACACTGCGCGCTGGCGCCGTTGCCGGGCCGCGGCCCGCTGTCGGGCGAGATCCTGTCGCACGACTTTGTCGAGGCCGCGCTGATGCGCCGTGCCGGCTGGGGCGTGTGGATTGCCTACGACCTCGAGGGCTCGTACGAAGAGCTGCCGCCCAACCTGCTCGACGAGGTCAAGCGCGACCGCCGCTGGTGCCAGGGCAACCTGATGAACTTCCGGCTGTGGCTCAAGCAGGGCTTCCACGTGGTGCACCGCGCGGTGTTCCTGACCGGGATCATGGCGTACCTGTCGGCGCCGCTGTGGCTGCTGTTCCTGCTGCTGTCGACGGCGATGCTGGCCAAGCACGCGCTGGTGCCGCCGGAATACTTCACGCAGCAGTACCAGCTGTTCCCGACCTGGCCCGAGTGGCATCCGGAAAAGGCGCTGGCGCTGTTCTCGGCCACGGCCACGCTGCTGTTCCTGCCCAAGCTCGCCAGCGTGGCGCTGCTGATGAAGCAGGCGCGGCGCTACGGCGGCGCAGTGCAGCTGTTTGCCAGCATGCTGATCGAGGTGCTGCTGTCCGCGCTGCTGGCGCCTACGCGCATGCTGTTCCACACCAAGTTCGTGGTCGCGGCGTACAGCGGCTGGGGCATCTCGTGGAAATCGCCGCCGCGCGAGGACGCCGAGACTACCTGGGGCGAAGCGTTCCGCCGCCACGGCTGGCATACCGCGCTGGGACTGGCGTGGGGCGGGCTGGTGTACTGGCTGAACCCGTCTTATGTGCTGTGGCTGTTGCCGATCGTCGGCTCGCTGGCGCTGTCGATCCCGCTGTCGGTAATGCTGTCGCGGGTCTCGCTGGGCCGCGCTTCGCGCAACGCGGGGCTGTTCATGATCCCGGAGGAAACGCTGGTGCCGCGCGAGATCGTCGAAACCCAGCAGCATGTCGAAAATGCCGCCGAAACGCCCAACTTCGTCGACGCCGTGGTGGATCCGGTCACCAACGCGCTGATGTGCGCCACCGCGACGCCGCGCGTGGTGCAGCCGGAATCGGCCCGCAAGCGCCACGAGAGCCTGGTCGAGCATGCGCTGACGCACGGGCCGCGCGCGCTCACGCCGGCGCAGAAGCACGTGCTGCTGGGCAACCCGTTCGCGCTGGCGCGCCTGCATGAACTGGTGTGGGGCTCGCCGCTGGCCGACGCCGGCTGGAAGGACACGCGCATGCTGGTGCGGCGCGCCGCCAACGTGGTGCCGCTGCGCCCGCGCGCGGCATGAAGCGAGTTGCCTGAAAAAAAACGGCCCGCTGATGCGGGCCGTTTTTTTTTGCTTGCGGCAGGTTGCTGTCAGCGCAGCGCTGCGCTGCAGATCGGGCCGTTGATATAGACGTCGCCGATGCGGCGCTCGCCGCGGTCCTTGCGGGTCATGTAGCGGAACAACATGCTGACGCCCAGCTTGGTCAGGATCTCGACATCGCGGTTGGCGCAGATATTGCGCTGCAGCGGCGCGGCGTAGTTGACCTCGAAGCTGGCCAGGTCCAGCATCGGCCCACGGTAGTTGGTCAGTTCCAGCTGGAACAATACGTGTTTGCCCGGAACCGACTGGCAACGGCGCAGGCGGGTCTCGCCGTCGATCTCGATCGGCAGGGCATCGTTGAGCTGGCGGCAGGCGCGCGCCAGCACGTTGTCGGGGCGGGTGGCGTTGCGCAGCAGTTCGGGCACGCCGGCGGCGCCGGTGTTCTGCCCGGTGGCCGCGCCCTTGAGCATGCGCGCCACGGGATCGGCTTCGTCGGCCGCGGGCACCAGCAGCGGGACGCTGGCATTGCGCAACTGCGCCGGCGCCGCCTGGGCCGTCTGGGGCAGCGGCAGCAGCAGCACGACCACGAAAGCGGCGGTGCCTAGCGAAGCGGAAAGCGGCGTTTGTCGTATTCTCATGCAGGCTAATGTTGCGGGGACCTGTACTGTCGTCCCTCTCTGCGAGGCCGACGGCGAGTCTTACGCCGACAGGCTGGCATTGTACCCTCCACCCCGGCGCGCATGAAAGTCGCGCCCCGCCAGCGTCGTAGCGATGCCGCCATGCAATGCCCATGAACACCAGGGCCTGTCACCACTATTCACCAATCCTGCCAGGTTTGCCAGCTTTGCCGAACCCGACTCCGGCGATGCGATCTGGCAGGGCGGTTTTTCTGCGCCAACCGGACGCATGCCAACGTCGCCGCCTGGGCGGCTGCATTGGTTATGTTGTGCAACAATTGCGTCTTTCCACGGGGCTGCCCGTGCCGCACGGCCGCGCACGGCAGCGCCATCGCCCTCGGATACTGTCCTCCATGCCTCCTTCCCAAAGCGCCGCGCCGACGCCGCGTTTCCCTGCCTGGCTGCTGATCTGCGGCTCGCTGATGGCGATCGCGCCGCTGTCGATCGACATGTACCTGCCGAGTTTCCCGACACTGGCGGGCGACCTGGGCGTCGACATCGGGCAGGTCCAGCTGACGCTCGGCACCTTCCTGGTCGGGCTGGCGCTCGGACAGGCCTTCTATGGTCCCTTCAGCGACCGCTTCGGGCGCAAGCCGCCGCTCTATGTCGGGCTATGTCTTTACATCATCGCCGCGGTGGGCTGCGCGCTGGCGCGCAACGTGGAAGCGCTGATGCTATGGCGCTTCCTGCAGGCGCTTGGGGGCTGCGCCGGCATGGTCATGGCCCGTGCGGTGATCCGCGACCGGCTCGAGGCGCATGAATCGGCGCGGGCGTTTTCCTCGCTGATGCTGGTGATGGGGGTGGCGCCGATCCTGGCGCCAATCGTCGGCGGCGCGGTGCTGACCGTATCGGGCTGGCGCGCCATCTTCTGGGTGCTGGCGGGGGCCGGCCTGCTGATCCTGCTGCTGGTCCACCTGCGCATGGAGGAATCGCTGGACCGCGGCCATGTAGCGCCGCTGCGGCTCGGCACCGTCTCCCGCAGCTACGCGGAACTGCTGCGCGATCGGGAATTCCTGGGTTATTCGCTGTCGGCCGGCTTCGGCTCGGCGGGCATGTTTGCGTATATCTCGGGCTCGCCCTTCGTGCTGATCGAACTGCACGGCATCGCGCCATCGCACTACGGCTTTGTGTTCGGCGCCAATGCGCTCGGGCTGATCACGATGTCGCAGCTCAATGCCCGGCTGGTGCGCGGGCGTTCGCTCGACCAGGTGCTGGGGGCCACGCTGCTGGCGGCGCTGGCTGCGGGGCTGGTGCTGGCGCTGGCCGCGCTGGCGGGGATGGCGGTGCTGCCGGTGCTGCTGGGCGGGTTCTTCGTGTTTATCGGTGCGCTGGGCTGCGTCTCGCCCAACGCTTCGGCGCTGGCGCTGGCGCACCAGGGGCACCGCGCCGGCACGGCTTCGGCGCTGATGGGCACGCTGCAGTTTTCGCTCGGCACGCTCGGCGGCGCCGCGGTCAGCGTGTGGCGCGACGGCAGCGCGCTGCCGCTGGGCGTGGTGATGGCGGCCTGCGGCGCCGGTGCGGTGCTGATGCGCCATTACGGGCGCTCGGGCGCACGCGCGCGCCCGGGCACCCGCTGAATCCGCGGCCGTGTCGGTTCAGGCCGCTTGCTGTGCCGCGGCTTGCTCCGCGGCGGCGTGCGGCACCCCGGCCTGTTGCACCACCACCATGTGCGCCGGCATCGGCGCGGCGTAGCCGGCCTGGCCGAAGCATTCGCGGATGACGCGGTTGGTGTCGAAATAGACTTGCCAGTAATGGTCGTTATGGCAATAGGGCCGCACCGCCAGCACCGGGCCGACCAGCGTGAACTCGAGAATTTCGACGTCGACCGGCGGTTCGGCCAGCACGTTGGGGATCTCGGCGATGCGGGTCTTCAGCAGCGCCACCGCCTCGGCCACGTCGGTGCTGCCTGCCAGCTGCGCTTTCAGCTCCACGCGCCGGAACGCATTGGCGGTGAAGTTCTGGATGGTGTCGCTGAAGATCTTGTTGTTGCCGATCACGGTCTGGACATTGTCCGGCGTGTCCAGCGTGGTGGCGAACAGGCCGATTTCGCGCACGGTTCCGGTCACGCCGCCAATGGTGACGAAGTCGCCCACCTTGAACGGCCTCAGTACCACCAGGAAGGCGCCGGCGGCGAAGTTTGCCATCAGCCCCGACCAGGCCATGCCGATGGCCACGCCGGCGGCCGCGATCAGCGCGGCAAAGGTGGTGGTCTGGATGCCGAAGTAGCCGAGGATGCCGATCACCAGCACCACGTTCAGCGTCACGGTGACGATGGAACCGACATAGCGCAGCAGCGTCGGATCGACCTTCTGCTTGCCGAGCGCGTTCTGCACCAGGCGCACGACAAAGTGGATCAGCCAGCGGCCAATGACCCAGAAGGCGAGGGCCGCCAGGATCTTGACGCCGAATTCGGTGGCGTAGGAGACCACCAGGGTCTTGAGGTTGTCGAAGGTAGAGGCGTCCATCGGCGTATTCCTTTGGTGTTGGTGTAACCGGCCAGCCGCCGGCCCAACATCCCCCAAACCAGCCGGCTGCGGCGTGCGAGCCCCTGCGCGTTGCGCGCAATTCCCGGGCACGGCAATTATTGAGAGGCCGTGCGCGGAAGTGCAAGCAAATAATTGTTAAGACAAGGCGCGTTGCGCGGCTCGTCTGTTTATATCGGAAAGGCGCTGGCGGGTATTACCAGTTGGTTTCGCGCTCGGGGGTGGCGGAAATCCGGTGCAGCGTCAGGTCGGCGCCGTTGAACTCGCCCTCGGCGTCGAGACGGATGCCCACCAGCCGCTTCAGCGTGCCATAGACCAGCGTGCCGCCGGCCAGCGCCACCACGATGCCAAGCAAGGTGCCGAGCAACTGCGCGCCGAGCGCCACCCCGCCAAGGCCGCCCAGCGCCTTCGCGCCGAAGATGCCCGCGGCGATGCCGCCCCAGGCGCCGCACAGCCCGTGCAGCGGCCACACGCCCAGCACATCGTCGATATGCCATCTGTTTTGCGCCAGCGTGAACATATAGACGAACAGCGCGCCTGCCACGGCACCGGTGACCAGCGCGCCCAGCGGATGCATCAGGTCCGAGCCCGCGCAGACCGCCACCAGGCCGGCCAGCGGCCCGTTGTAGACGAAGCCCGGATCGTTGCGTCCGGCCAGCCAGGCGGCCAGCGTGCCACCGGCCATGGCCATCAGCGAGTTGATCGCAACCAGGCCGCTGACCTTGTCGACAGTCTGCGCGCTCATCACGTTGAAGCCGAACCAGCCCACCGCAAGAATCCAGGCGCCCAGCGCCAGGAACGGGATGTTCGAGGGCGGATGTGCGCTGATGCGGCCATCCTTCTGGTAGCGGCCGCGACGCGCGCCAAGCAGCAGCACCGCCGGCAGCGCAATCCAGCCGCCCAGCGCATGCACCACCACCGAACCGGCAAAGTCGTGGAAGGGCGCGCCGGCCACGCGCGCGATCCAGTCCTGCACGCCGTAGCGCTGGTTCCACACCATGCCCTCGAAAAACGGGTAGACAAAACCCACCAGTACGAAAGTGGCGACCAGCTGCGGATTGAAACGCGAGCGTTCGGCAATGCCGCCGGAGATAATCGCCGGAATCGCGGCGGCAAAGGTCGCCAGGAAAAAGAACTTGACCAGTTCGTAGCCATTTTTCTGGGCCAGGGTTTCGGCGCCGGAAAAGAACTGCACCCCGTAGGCAATGGTGTAGCCGATAAAGAAATAGGCGATGGTGGAAACCGCGAAATCCACCAGGATCTTCACCAGCGCATTGACCTGGTTTTTCTTGCGTACCGTGCCCAGTTCGAGGAACGCAAAGCCGGCGTGCATGGCCAGCACCATGATGGCGCCAAGCAGGATGAAGAGCGCGTCGGTGCCGGTCTTCCAGTTGTCCATAGTGACCTCATGCTCAAAATGGGCGCACCAGTACGCAAAAAGCGTTCCAGAGATGGCTGCATCCTGGTGCCGCTTGCACCGTGCAGGGTAAGAAACCGCACCGGCATGCCGCACGCGGTCCATCCCGTGGGCAAGGCGGCGCCGGCCTGTTGCCAGTGGCTGGACCGGGCTGCGCCAGAATGGAGCGGCCAAGGGGGCAACGCGCGACCCGTTGTGGTGCGTCGCCCCATTTGGGGGAATCTGTCCTATGCTGGGTAGTTTTGGGGGTGCAATTCCAGGCGGCCGCCCGGGCCCGGCAAAAACCGGTGCCGGGCAAGCGCGAACAGCAGTGGAAATTGCCCGCTAACCGGCCTCAAGCAAGGATTTGCGGGTTTTTTTGTCGCATTGGTGCCACTGGGGATTGCTCAACGCGCGAAGGGCAGATTAGACTGCGCCGATCGATGGCCTGCCGCGAGGCATGCACATCGGTGACGACGACCAACAAGGGAAATCAGCCATGAATAAAGGTGAACTGGTATCGGCCATCGCCGCGGAAGCAGAATTGAGCAATGCCGCCGCCGAGCGTGCGCTCAACGCAGCGCTGGACAGTATCAAGAAGGCAGTGGCAAAGGGCGATTCTGTAACGCTGGTGGGTTTTGGCAGCTTCAGCGCCGGCAAGCGCGCTGCCCGTACCGGCCGCAATCCGCGCACCGGCGAAACCATCAAGATTCCGGCCGCCAAGACGGTCAAGTTCTCGGCAGGCCAGGGTTTCAAGGACGCCGTGAACAAGAAAAAGTAAGCAGTTTGCGTCCATAGCGAAAGAAGCGGCCTGGCAGGCCGCTTTTTTTGTGCGCCGGGCCTGGCGGGGCAGCGGCCGGCACTCGGCACCATGCCGCGGGCAACGGCGCGGCGATCCGGGTTAAACTGCCGGCGCCCGCAGCCGGCAATCCCGCCCCCGCAATCTTCGTAACCCGCATCATGAATGACCTGTCCCACCAGCTTTCCATGACCGTGCTGATGACGCCGGACATGGCCAACTTCTCCGGCAACGTCCACGGCGGCACCATCCTCAAGTACCTGGACATGGTGGCGTATGCCTGCGCCAGCCGCTACGCCGGCCGCTACGTGGTCACGCTGTCGGTGGACCAGGTGGTGTTCCGCCAGCCCATCCACGTGGGCGAGCTGGTGACCTTCCTGGCATCGGTCAACTACACCGGCCGCAGCTCGATGGAGATCGGCATCAAGGTGGTGACCGAGAACATCCGCAGCAAGCTGGTGCGCCATACCAACAGCTGCTATTTCACCATGGTGGCAGTGGACGACAACGGCACCCCCGCCGAGGTGCCGCCGCTGGAGCCGCGCGACGAGGTCGAGCGCCAGCGCTTTGCCGCCGCGCAGCAGCGTCGCGCGCTGCGCCAGGAAATGGAAAAGCGCCACGGCGACATCAAGTCGTCGGTGAACTGAGTGCCGATGCGCGATACAGCCATGAAGTCCCAACATCCACTCGTTCGCCTCCTGCTTGTCGCCGCCTGCGCCAGCGCCGCCACGGGGGCCAGTGCCGAGGAGATCGGCAGCGTCAGCACCAATTTCCGCATGACCGGCTCCGACAAGGTCGTGATCGAAGCCTATGACGACCCGCAGGTGGACGGCGTCACCTGCTACGTGTCGCGCGCCCGCACCGGCGGCATCAAGGGCCAGCTCGGCATGGCCGAAGACCCGCCCGAGGCCTCGATCGCCTGCCGGCAGGTGGGGCCGATCGGCTTCAAGGCGCCGATCAAGCAGCAGGACAATGTGTTCTCCGAGCGCATGTCGATCCTGTTCAAGGCGCTGCACGTGGTGCGCGCGGTCGACCGCAAGCGCAATACGCTGGTCTACCTGACGTATTCGGACCGCATCGTCAGCGGCAGCCCGCAGAACAGCGTGACCGCCGTGCCGGTTCCGGCCGGCACGGTGATTCCGGTGAAATAAGCGCACCGGCGCTGGCCCGTCATCAACGGGCCAGCGCCGCGGTCTCCGCCTGGCAATCGCGCGATGGCCGCGCACCCGCGGCGCGTGCGGCAGCCACCTCACTGCGTGCCCGTTCGAGGTCGGCACGGAAGGTGGGATCGGCATGCAGCCGTGCCACCGTGGCCGCCGCCATGGTGCGGCCAGCGTTGACATCGCTCTGCCAGTGCACGTTGCAGACCACGCGGCTTTGCCCGAAGGCCTGGCCGCGCGCCAGCAGCTCATTGGCGCGCGCCGGCTCGATCTCGGTCAGGATCAGCGCCCAGGCCCAGCCGATGGCGCTGTGGCCGGACGGGTAGGAACCATCCTTCTCCAGCTTGGCGGCTTCGGCCTGCGTGCACATCGGGGTCTTGGTGGCCACGAACGGGCGGGTGCGCTTGTAATGATCCTTGGCCTTGTACGTGGACAGGCCGGCATCGACCAGGCTGCGGCGCAGCAGCATGTTCAGGTAAGGCGTGTCCTTCTCGCCGACGGGCACGCCCAGCGCGCATGAAAAGGTGCTGGCGGCCTGCGGGAACGTCAGCACGGCATCGTCGGACGCCAGTTGCCAGCGTGGCGAACCGCGCAGCGGACCGGCCTGGCGCGCGGCGTCCTCGTCCAGCGCCAGCGCGGCCGAACCCTGCGCCGGCGGCGCGGGCAGCAGCTTCAGGCTGTCGGGACGCGCATCGGCGGCGAGGTAGCCGGCCGGAACGCCGGGCCGCAGCTCCGGCACGGCGGCCAGGTTGGTGCCACCGGCGGCGCAGCCGGCCAGCAGCGCGGCGAGCGCTGCCGCGCCCAGCATCCGCATGGGGTGGAAGAGGGAGGAATCCGGCTTGGCTTGGTCCGTCAATTTGTTTTTCCTGGTGAGGAATCGGATCGATGCGGTCGCGCTGCCCTGGCTTAAGCGGCGGCGTCGAACAGCTTGCGCAGGTTCGATTTCATGATCTTGCCATTGGCATTGCGTGGCAGCATCTCGTGGTAAATCAGGATACGCACCGGCACTTTGAACGCTGCCAGCCGCGCGCGCACGAAATCCTGCAGCTCGGCTTCGCTCGCCTGCATGCCCGGTTTCAGGCTGACCACGGCGGCCGGCTCCTCGCCCAGGGTCCGGTGCGGCAGCCCGACCACCGACGCATCCATCACCGCGGGATGCTCGTACAGCGCGCTTTCCACTTCGATGCAGTAGATGTTCTCGCCGCCGCGGATCAGCATGTCCTTCATCCGGTCGACGATGTAGACGTAGCCCTCATCATCCAGCCGGGCAATGTCGCCGGTGCGCAGCCAGCCATCGACAAAGGTCTGGGCGGTGGCCTCGGGCTTGTTCCAGTAGCCTCGCACGACATTGGCACCGCGCGCCATCAGCTCGCCGGTTTCGCCGGGCGGCAGCGCCTGGCCGCGGCCGTCCACCACCTTCATCTCGCCGATCGGCAACGCCGGGCCGCTGCTGTCCGGGCGCATCACGTACTCTTCGGCACTGTGGCTGGTGAAGGTCGACGAGGTTTCTGTCATGCCCCAGCCTATGCCCGGCGCGGCCATGGGGAAGACCTCGCGGATACGCCGGACCAGCTCGGGCGAAGCGGGCGCGCCGCCGTAGTTGATGTTCTCCAGCGACGACAGGTCGAAGCGGCCGCGCTCGGGATGCTCGAGGATCTGCCAGGCGATAGTGGGGACGCCGCCGGCCGCGGTGCAGCGCTCGCGCTCGATCAGTTCCATGCCGCGCAGCGCGTCCCAGCGGTGCAGCAGCACGATCTTGCCGCCGGTGGCGATGGCGCCGTTGAGCACCGCCATGCAGCCGGTGACGTGGAAGAACGGCACCGCCAGCAGCATCGACTTTTGCGGCGCGGCCGGATCCGGCGCCGGGATCGGCTCGCCGCGGCGCAGCAGGTTGCGCAGCGGACTGAAGCCGCCGGCCACCGCCACCGAGGTGGAATTGCGATGCGTGCCGAGCGCGCCCTTCGGCTTGCCGGTGGTGCCCGAGGTGTAGAAGATGGTGGCGTCGTCGTCGGGGTCGATGTCGACCGCGGGCGGCGTCTGCTCCGGCAGAGTCGCCCAGTTCGCCGAAGGGCCGATCACGCTTTCCAGCGCCGTCACGCGCGGCTCGGCCGGCGCAGCCCCCGCGCGCGAGACGTAGATGCGTTCCAGCGCCGGGCAGCCCGGCAGGTGTTCGAGGATACGGTCGAGCCGCTCGGCATCGACGATGGCAACGCGGCTGCCGGAATCGGCCAGGCCATATTCCAGCTCCTGGCCGGTCCACCACGCATTGAGCGGGGTCACGATGGCGCCGGTCAGCAGCGCGCCGTAGAACGCCACCGGCCATTCGGGCAGGTTGCGCATGGCCAGCGCCACGCGGTCGCCCTTGCGCACGCCGTCGCGCACCAGCGTGTGGGCCATGGCGATGGCGGCGCGCAGGAACGCATCGTAGGAGACGCGCTCGTCCTCGTACACCACGAAGGTGCGTTCGGCAAACGCGCGCGTGGCCAGCAGCAGCTCGCGCAGCGTGGGCGGCGCGTTCTTCCAGACCGTGGTGGGGATGCCGCGGATCACGCGGGTTTCGGTTTCGAATGGCGCGCCCGGCGCGGTCAGGCGGGCGTGAGCCTCGGCCAGCGACATGACCGGCCAGGTGCCGGCCGACTGCGGATTGCTCGACATGGACTGCCTCCCGGAACTGCACTGCAGGTTGGGGGAAATGCAGGAAAGCGGCCAGCGCAATCAGCGCCGGCCGCCTGGCAACGCTCGTGTCTGAGGCTCAGATGGTCACGCCGCCGTCCACCACCATGGCCTGGCCGGTCATGAAGGTGCTGGCCGCGGAGGCCAGGAACACGGCCGCGCCGGCGATCTCGATGGGCTCGCCGATGCGGCGCAGCGGGGCGCCCTGGGTGGACTGCTTGTAGCGCTCGGGATCTTCCCACAGCGCGCGCGCGAAGTCGGTCTTGATCAGCCCCGGCGCGATGCAGTTCACGCGCACGTTGTGCGGCCCGAACTCGACCGCGAGGTTACGCGCCAGCTGGAAGTCGGCGGCCTTGGAAATGTTGTAGACCCCGATGGTGGGCGAGCCGCGCAGGCCACCGATCGACGACACGATGATGATCGAGCCATCCTTGCGGTCGATCATCTGCGGCGCCACCATCTGGATCAGCCAGTGGTTGGAGATGACGTTGTTGTCCAGCACCTTGCGGAACTGGTCGTCGGAGACGCCGCTCATCGGCCCGTAGTACGGGTTGGAGGCGGCATTGCAGACCAGCACGTCGATCTTGCCGAAGGCGCGGTTGGTCTCGTCGACCAGGCGCTGCAGGTCGTCCTTCGAAGAGATGTTGGCCGGGACTGCGATCGCGGTGCCGGCGCCATGGCGGGCGTTGATGGCATCCACCACTTCCTGGCAGGCCTCGGCCTTGCGCGAGGAAATCACGACCTTGGCGCCCTGTACGGCCATCTGCTCGGCGATGGCGCGGCCGATGCCGCGCGAAGAGCCCGTGACGATGGCAACCTTGCCCGTCAGATCGAACAATGACATGGAGTCTCCTGTATGGCTGCGCCGGCGTCAGCAATGCTGGCCGGCTTGTGCTGGCGGCGGGGTGCCGCGCTGTGGTCCTGCGGACGCGCCCGCAGGCAGCATCGCCGGGACATTATGTGGCGCGGCCATGGCCGCGTCCACAGCGCCGGGTGGCGGTTACAGGCCTTATCAGCATTCTTTCTGCCGGCAATGCGCGCGGTGCATGGAGCCCGATGCTGCAGTGCGCAGCCGCCGCGATTCAGCCCCCGGCGGATGCCGTCGCAGGCGCCAGCAAGCCAGGCAGCGCCGCCATCAGGCCCTGGCGCAGCGCGTCGTCCAGCACGATGCCGAAGCGCTCGGACAGGGTTTGCACCACGGCGTCGGCATGCTGCAGGTGAACGCGGCGCACGCTGCCGTCCGGGGCGCGCTCGGCCAGTTCGCCGTTGGCCAGCGTCACGCGCGTGCCGCCATCGGTGCGCGCGGCCATCAGGCGCTGCAGGAAGACGCTGTCCGGGTGCGTCGAGACATACCAGTTGCGTGCCTCGAAATCGATCGGCGCCTGCGGCGTCAGGTCGAACCGGTAGACCGGGATCCAGCCCGCATCGCCGCGTGCCTGCAGGTCGTAGCTGTGGAATGCGCTGGTGCCGGCTTGCGCCGGCGAGGGCGCAAGCCGGTAGGGAAAGCCATCGTCGGCCGGTTCGGACAGCGGCATCGCACGGAACGGCGTGGGGCCGCCGAAGCCCACATCGACCAGATAGCTGCGATGGGCTACCTCCACCCGCAGCAGCATGTGCGAGGTCATGGTCGGCACGTCGTCCGGCACGCCCCAGCGCACGCGCGCGGCCAGCGGCGTGACCTCGTAGCCCAGCGCACCCAGCCCGGCGCTGAGCAGCGTATTGAGTTCAAAGCAGTAGCCGCCGCGCCGGCGCGTGACCAGCTTGTCGAATACGGCGTCGAGGTCGATGCGCACCGGGCGGCGCAGCAGCGGGTCGACGTTCTCGAACGGAATGCTGGCCAGGTGCGCGGCCAGCACCGCGTCCAGCGCTTGCAGCGTCGGCGAGGGTGGCGCGGCGATGCCGAGGCGCGCCAGCCAGGCGTCCAGTTGGGCGGCGTCCAGGATAGTCATGGTGTATGGGGCTCCGGTACGGTGCGGTCAGTTGAGCGTTTCCAGCGCGGGCAGGTCGAGCAGTTCGATGCCGCCATATTGAAGGCGCAGCAGGCCGTGCGCCTCCAGTTCGCGCAGCGCGTGGTTCACGGTCTGGCGCGACAGGCCCAGCATCTGCGCCAGCTGTTCTTGCGCAATGCGCACGCGCCGCGTGGCACTGCCGTCCGGCAGGTTGCCGTAGCCATGCGCGATTGCCGCCAGCCGGCGCGCGACGCGTGCCGGCGGCGGCAGCAGCTGCGCTTCCTCGACGTAGTGGAAGGCCTCGCGGGTCTTGGCCGCCAGCAGTTGCCCGAATGCCTGCCACCATGCCGGCTGCTGCGCCAGACGCTGCGCCAGGGCGGCGCGCGGCACATGCCACAGCGTGGCGACGGAGGCCGCGCGCGCGTCGTGGGTGCGCGGCAGGCCATCGAACAGGCAGATCTCGCCGAACCAGGTGCCGGGTTCGAGCAGGCCCAGCACCGCGGCCTTGCCCGATTCCCCGCTGGCATGGATCTGCATGGTGCCGCTGGCGACACAATACAGGCCATCGAAGCGGTCGCCGCGCGCAAACAGGGTCTCGCCGGCGACCAGCCGGCGCAGGCTGCCGTCGTCCAGCAGCGCCTGCCGCAGCGCCGGCGGCAACTGGCTGAACCACGCGCCCGCGCGCACCGCGGCGAGCGGGTCGCTGCATGGCAACATCGGACTCGACATTGTGTCTGGAGGCTGCATCTTGAAGTCGTTTGGGGCGAGCAGAGCGGGGTGTGGCGGGCGCGCCAGCCGCATGCCGGTCTCCATGTCCGGGCACCTGGCGGAATGTCAAAAACCTGACAGACCGGCCGGTGCGCGCCCATTACTATAAATCCACCTCGCGCCCGCCGCGCGCGCACCACAGCGCAGTCCAGGAGACGCCCCGTGAAAACCCTGATCGAACATCTCGCCAACTACGCCGCCTACCATCGCGATCCGCGCAACGTCTTCACGCATTTCATCGGCATCCCGATGATCGTGCTGGCCGTGACCACGCTGCTGGCGCGGCCGGCGCTGGCACTGGGCGATGGCAGCGCCGTGCTGACGCCGGCCATGCTGCTGTATATCCTGTCGTGCCTGTTTTACCTGCGCCTGTCGCTGGCCTTCGGCGTGGCCATGGCGCTGATCCTCGCGGTGTTCCTCTACGCTGGCGCGCATATCGCCGCGATGCCGACGAGCTGGTGGCTCGCGCTCGGCGTCGGCCTGTTCGTGGTGGGTTGGGTGATCCAGTTCATCGGCCACTATTACGAAGGGCGCAAGCCGGCCTTCGTCGACGACCTGGTCGGGCTGCTGATCGGCCCGCTGTTCCTGGTTGCCGAGACGGCCTTTGCGCTGGGCCTGGCGCGCGATACGCGCGATGCCATGGCCGCCCGCTCGCACTGATCAGGCTTGCCCCGCCGGCAGCCGCAGACGATCGTGCCAGCGCGGGGATTCATCCGCACCGGGCCGCACTGCAGTTCCGGCGCGGGCATGCCGACCCCGATGACGTCGCCGGTGTACTGGCGCGAGACGGTCTCGAGGGTGCGCGACAACGGCAGGATTTCGCCGGACTGCTGCTGAACGGAACGCTCCACGCGAACGCGAACGGTAGCGTGCAGACGCGCGCGCGGCATTGCGTGCGAGGCTACGCGCCGCGGCCGCGCACGCCAAAACGGGGGGACGTAGGCCGCTTTCGCGCTTGCACTGAGGCAAAGCCGCGACAAAACCCGGGGTTTTCGGCGGGTTTTGCGTGTCGCATGCATGAAAACCCCTTGACTTACGGCACTTTCCGCTATGATTCAGTGGGCGTCGATCAGGCGATTGCGCAACGCTCAGTAGCAATGCATAACACCTGCCGGCATCCATCTGTTCAACTTACGAATATCGATATGGCGACCAAAGCGAAACCGACCGCGAAGACTGCAACCAAGCCCGCCGCCAAGAAGGCTGCGGCAACCAAGGCACCCGTGAAGGCTGCCGCCAAGAAGGCCACGCCGGCCAAGAAGGCCGCTCCCGCCGCTGCGCCCGTTGCGCGCCCGCTGAAGGACACCTTCAACAAGTCGAGCCTGGTCGCTCACCTGGTAGCCCAGACGGAACTGGAAGCCAAGACCGTGAAGACGGTGCTTGCCCACCTGGAAAACACCATCGTCGGCGCGCTGAACAAGAAGGGCGCTGGCGAGTTCACGCTGCCCGGCCTGCTGAAGGTCACGGCGCAGCAAGTGCCGGCCAAGAAGAAGCGCTTCGGCAAGGACCCGTTCACCGGTGAAGAGCGCTGGTTCCCGGCCAAGCCGGCCAGCGTCAAGGTCAAGGTCCGTCCGCTGAAGAAGCTGAAGGACGCCGCAGCCTGATCTGCGCCAGTTGTCCAGAAAGAAAAGGAGCCGCTTGCCGGCTCCTTTTTTTATGGGTGCCGGCACCAATCCGGCAGCGTTTAATCCAGGTCAAATCGGTGGCCATGTCCGCCACCTAGAATCCACTACGTCATGGGTGCGGGGGCGCTCCCCATGACAGAGCTTCCGGAGTCTTCCTGAAGCTTCCGCCCGCGGCCGCAATGGCCGCGGGTTTTTTATTGGGCGGCTGCCCGACGGCGCGGCGGATCAGGCCACCAATTGCTTGGCGTAGGTGGCGCGCGCCATCTCGCAGACTTCCACTGACACCTGCACGTTCTGGCCGGTGCCGCCGCCCGAGCGCACGGCTTCGGCAATCACATCGCAGACGGCCTGCGCCAGGGCCTGGCGCACGGCGGTATCGCGCCCGTCCAGGATCGACAGGCGCGCATGGACAAAGGCCCGCTCGACGGCATCGATGCCCTGGCGGTAGGTCGACAGCGTGATGCAGCGCGACTTGATATCCGCCTCCTGGAACTGGCCGGAAGCCAGCAGGGCGGCATTGGCCTCATCCAGCAGTTCTTCCTGCGAGCAGTTCAGGCGGGTGTTTTCGGTCAGTTCGATGACGAGGTGAGGCATGGCGGGTCCTGGCACAAAGCTCCGGCATGGGGCCGGCGACAGCGAGCATGATACGGGATCACTGCGACAGGTATGCGCCAGAGCGCCGAAGCCGGGCCGTTGATTTGGTCCATTCCGGATCGCCGGACGCAAAACGGGGCGCCCGTGGGCGCCCCGGCGGGGACTGCATGGCAGCGTCGGCTCAGGCGTGGACGGCCGTCACTTCGCGCGCCGGTGCCAGCGCGCTGCCGAAGCGGGCAGGGTTGTCCCGTGCCAGCTGCTGCAGTTGCGCCAGCTTGGCCTTGAGACCGGCATCGAGCTTGGGCGTCGGCATGACCGTCGACGGACAGGCGACGCCCAGGATATCCAGCGCCTGCCGGAAATTTTCCAGGGTCAGGCCCACGGCGGGGTCGACCGTGACCAGCTGCTCGCGTAGCGCCTCGGGCATCGACTCGGCCGGGGCACAGGACAGGATCACGTAATGGACCGGGCGAGCGCCCTGGGCGAAAAACGCTTCGATCTCGGCACCGTGGCCGCCCGCGACCGGCGGCGTCATGGCTTCGACCTGCAGGTCCAGCTGCTGCAGGATGGCGGCGGGGGTGCCCCGGCGCCATGCATCGGAGACCACCACACGGGCGCCCGCCACGCCGAACAGCCTGCGCACGAAGCCGAGCGCGACCGGGTCGAAGAACCTGACGTCGCGCGGCGTGCCCGAATCCGGAATGCCGCCGAGGCGGGCGCGGGAGCGGTCGGAGTACAGGACGCCGGGTACGTCCAGCATGATGAGTCGTTCAGCCATGGTTTCCTGTGCGGGTGCCAGTTCAGTTGGTGTGAAGCAAGGTTACTCGCCGCAACCGGGCTGTCACGTTACCGGGGCTGGTTCAGATGCAACATATCTGTAACTTCGTCGCGGAAGACGTAAATGCCGGTTACGTCGTCATGACAAATGTTTCGACCCGACACATCTTTGCCGCGATTGCCCGGTCACGGCTGCTGGAACCGAAAGCGCGCCACGTCGCTGGCCAGCGCCGCGGCCTGCTGGTCGAGCCGCGCCGCCTGGCCCGCGAGTTCATCGACCAGCGCAGCATTCTGCCGGGCCGTCTGGCGCAGTTGCGCCGCCGCCTGCCCGGCGCCCTGCACGCTGTCGGCCTGCTCGTCCGCGAGCGCGCGCAAGCCCTCGGCCAGCGCATGGCTGTGGCCCACCGTGGCGGCAATGCGTTCCATCGCCGCCACCACGCTGCCGCTCAGGCTGGCGCCTTGCTGGATCTCGTGCGTGGCATTGCCGACAATGCCGCCGATCTCGCGCGCGGCCTCGGCGCTGCGCTGTGCCAGCGCGCGCACTTCCTGCGCCACCACCGCAAAGCCGCGGCCCGCCGGGCCCGCACGCGCCGCTTCCACGGCGGCGTTCAGCGCCAGGATATTGGTCTGGAACGCGATGCTTTCGATCACGCCGACAATCTCGGCAATATGGCGCGAATGGCCGTGCAGGGCGTCCATGGCGCCGCGCATGCGCTGCACCACGGCCGCGCCGTCGTCGGTGGCGGCGCGGGCGGCGCTGGCCATCTCGCTCGATTCGGTGGCCTGCGCATGCGCGGCGGCGACGTGTGCCGCCAGCGCCTGCATGCTGTCGGTAGTGGCGTCGAGCGCGCTGGCCTGCTGCTCGGTGCGTGCCGACAGGGCCTGGTTGCCAGCCGCGATCTGCTGGCTGGCCGCGGTGATCTCGTGGGCGCTGGCCTGGATCCGCGCCAGCACGCCGGCCAGCTGGTCGCGCATGCTGGCCACATGGTGCAGCATGCTGCTGTGGTCCGCCGGGCGCAGCGCGATCGGGGCGGTCAGGTCGCCGGCGGCAATGCGGCGGGCGATGTCGGCGGCATCGCGCGGCTCGCCGCCCAGTTCGGCGCGCAGGCTGCGCGCGGCAATCCACGCCAGCGCGACGGCCGCGAGCAGGCTGGCGCCGAGCAGGGTCGCCATCCAGGCCTGCGCGCGCAGCTGGCTGGCGGCGACGCTGGCAACGGTGGCGGCGGCCTGCTGCTCTTGCTGGCGGCGTACGGCCTCGACCTGGCTGCTGAGCCGCTGCAGCTGCCCGGTGACGAAATGGCCGTCGACCGAGACCGCGCTGTCGAACTGCAGCGGATCCAGCGGCTGCTTGCGCAGCAACGCCACGTACGCCTGGGCCAGCTCGCTGGCGCGCTGGCGTTCGCGCAGCAGTGGCGCCGCCTGGGCGGGGGCAGCCCGCTGCACGCCGGCCAGTGCCGCATCGAGCTGCGACAGCGCCGCCGCGATCTCGTCGGCGGCGCCGTCGCGCTCGGTGCTGCTGGTGGCCATGGTCAGCGCCAGCTGGGCGCGCCCGAGCCCGGCCAGTGCCGATTGCGCGCGCTCCGCCGAGATCGCGCCGTGCATGTCGTGCTGGTACAGGGTATCGGTGCGCGCCTTGATCGAGACCAGGTTGGCGATGCCGGTCAGGCCGACCGCGGCGCCGAACAGGTAGACCAGGGCAAAGGCGGCGCACAGGCGCGCCACCAGAGGCAGGCGGCCCAGTCGCGCCAGCCAGCGCGCGTGGGCAACTGCCCGACGCTGGCCGGGCAGGGAAGTCTTGGAAACTTGCAACACGGAGATGACTCCAGACGGGCGCGCCGGCGTGACCAGCCTGCGCAGCCCGGGCTTGACCCGATTCGCCGCTGGTGCCGTCCTCTGTACGGGACAGTCGCCGCGGCGCACGGATCGTCGTCGATCAACGTGACGTCAACGTGACATTCTTCCAATTTGGACTGTCATCGTGCTGTCATGTGGATGTCATGCAATGTGGGCCGCGCTGCGCCCTGACCGCTGCCGCACCATCCCCCGCTTGCTTCTTATGAATGGCCTGACTGTCGCCACGTCCCTGCACGATCCCACGCCCGACGCTGTCAGCGTTGTCCCGGGCGGGTCCGCGCTTGCGCCGGCGCGTCTGCCGCCGCTGCACGCCGTGTTCCAGCCCATCGTGCAGGCGGACAGCGGCGCCATCCTCGGCTATGAAGCGCTGATCCGCGGGCCCGTGGGCTCGCCGTGGGCGGCACCGGACGCGCTGTTCCGGCTGGCGCAGGGCGTTCCCGCCACCATCGCGCTGGAGGTCGAAGCGGCGCGCACCGCGCTGGTCGCCTGGCGCGGCTTCGAGCTGCCCGGCAAGCTCTTCCTCAATTTCAGCCCGCAGACCTTGCGCCACCTGCTGGCGGACCGGGGGCGGCTGATGGCGGCCCTGCTGGAAGCCGGCATCGCACCGTCGCGGCTGGTGATCGAGGTCACCGAACAGACCCCGATCGGCGACGCCGCCAGCTTTGGCGTGGCCATGTCGGTGCTGCGCGAACTCGGCATGCAGTACGCGCTCGACGATTTCGGCACCGGGCACGCCAACCTGGACTTGCTTGCCCACCTGTCGCCGCACTTCGTCAAGATCGACAAGTCGCTGGTGCGCGGCATCGCGTCGTGCTCGCGCCGGCTGGAGATTTTGCGCGCGCTGCTGCGCATGATGAGTGCCTTTGGCGGGCGCGTGATCGCCGAAGGCATTGAAGACGAAGATGAACTGGCCGTGGTGCGCGACCTGGGCGTAACCGGCGCCCAGGGCTATTACGTGGGACGGCCGGTGGCGCAACCGGCGGCGCAGGCAGCGCTGCATGTACGGCAGGCGCTGGCGTCGCGCCGCATTGCCGTGTTTCCGCAGATGGTGCGCTCGGGCTGGTCCGGCATCACCGCCGGACGGCTGCTGCGGCCGGCGCCGACGGTATCGCCATCGGCCAGCAACGATGCGGTACTGCGTGCCTTCCAGGACCAGCCCGAGCTGCAGGCGGTGGCGGTGGTCAATGACGAGGGGCGGCCGCTGGCCATCATCGGCCGCCAGGCCTTTATCGACCGCTACGCGGCGCCGTTCCACCGCGAACTCTATGGCAAGAAGGCCTGCATCGCCATGGCCAACCGCGATCCGGCCTGCTTCGACCAGCGCGCCAGCCTGGAGGACATGGCGCAGATCCTGTCGGGCGAGAACACGCGCTCGCTCGCCGACGGTTTCGTGATCACCGACCAGGGCCGCTATATCGGGCTGGGCACCGGCGCCGACCTGATCCGGGCCATCACCGAGGTGCGCATGGAAGCGGCGCGCTACGCCAATCCGCTGACCTTCCTGCCGGGCAATATCCCGCTGAACCAGCATATCGAGCGCCTGATCGAGGCCGCCAGCGAGTTCCATGCCTGCTATGTCGACCTGAACCACTTCAAGCCGTTCAACGACAAATACGGCTACTGGAAAGGCGACGAGATGCTCAAGGGCGCGGCCGCGATCCTGGCCGAGGCTTGCGACCCGGCCCGCGACTTCCTGGGCCACGTGGGCGGCGACGATTTCCTGGTGCTATACCAGAGCGCCGACTGGGCCGAGCGCATGCGGGCCGCGATCCTGCGCTTCAACGATGCCGCGCGCGCCATGTATGCGCCGCCCGACCGCGCCGCCGGCGGCATGCATGGCGAAGACCGGCACGGGCGGCCGGTGTTCTTTCCTCCGGTATCGATGGCGGTGGGGGTGGTATGCGTCAGCGGCGAGGGCGTCGCCGGCCTGCAGCGCCTGGGCAGCCAGCAGATCGGCGCCGCGGCGGCAGCGGCCAAGCGCGAGGCCAAGCGCTCCGCCGACGGCATGGCCGTGCTCGACTTCCTGGCGCTGTCAGCGACGCTGCCGGCGTAGCGCGGCTCAGTTGCCCGTGCGTCCGGGCACGGTGGTCCGGGTTCCGGCCTTCGGCAGCCTGGGCGCGATGCTCTCTTCGAGCACGTCAAGCCGGTAGCCATGCGCGTAGACCACCGTGATCACGATGCCGTTGGCCACGCCGATGCGCAGGGTCTTGCGCAGCCGCGAGATCAGGCCCGCCAGCGCCCGCGACAGCGGCGGCAGTTCATGCCGCCAGATTGCCTGCTGGATGCGCTCGGCAGCCAGCACGCGGCCGACGTTCGAGAACAGCATCATGGCCAGGTCGAATTCCTTCGGCGTCATGGCGATGCGCTCGCCGTGCAGCGTGGCGAAGCGCCCCATGCTGTTGAGCTGGTAGGGGCCGGCCTGCACCACCAGGCCCTGGCGCACGCGCTCGCCGGTCACGCGCCGGCGCAATGCCGTGATGCGCGCCATCAGCACGCGCGCATTGAGCGGGCGGCAAACGTAGTCGTCGGCGCCCGCGTCGAGCGCATCGACCAGCTTGTCTTCGCTGTTGTCGGCAGCCAGCAGGATGATCGGCACATCGCGCGAGCGCGCGCTGCGCACCGCGCGCACCACTTCCAGCGCCGGCAGGTCGGGCAGGGCATCGTCGATCAGCAGCATGTCGTACAGCTCCTGGCTGACGCGGTGGATCAGCTCGCGGCCGGTCTCGAACACGCGGCAACGAAAGCCGGCGCCCTCCAGCAGTTCGGCCACGGTACGGAGTTGGGGCGAAAAGCCCATGAGCAGCGCAATGTTCATCGGAGGCGGACCACAGGGCAGGATACGAACCGTCAGGCGAAAGCCGGCAAGGAGCGCCCGGGCCGCGGTCGGACAGCCCTGGCCACGACACCTCGATGGCATCGCGTTGCCTAGCCAGAAAGCGTATTGAAAGTGCGGTCTGAAAAACAATCAGACATTGCTGAAATACCTGCCGATATTCGTGATTCGCCGTGATAGAAGCGCAGTCGATGGTGGAGCTGCGGCAGCTGACGGCGCTATGGAAAGTTGTCCACAGTTCCTGTGGACAAACAGGGGCATGCTGCCCCGACGGCGGCCTGGCACCGTGATGCCATCGGCGTGCCAAAAAAGAAGGCAGCGCCGGCCGGCGGCGCACAGCCGGGCGCCTACATCCGGGACCGTGCTGTGCCAAAATAGCGCGCATCGCGACCCGGTCAGCGGACACAAGCCACCGATGCTGCAGAGCCCGAGTGTCATCGCCATCATCGTGCTGGCCTTTCACGTCGTAGGCGTGGTGGCCGCGCTGCATGCCGTCATGACGGTGCGCACCGCGCCGGGGGCGATTGCCTGGGCCGGCTCGCTGCTGATGATGCCGTATTTCACCCTGGTGCCTTACCTGATCTTCGGGCGCAGCACCTTCGCCGGCTATGTCGACGCGCGCCGCTTCAACGACGACCGGCTGCGTGAAATCCGCCACGGCATGACCCCGCGCGAGCGCGAGGCGCGCAGCGCCTGCGTGGTCCACGCGCCGGTGCAGGCCTGCATGCGCGCGCTGCCGCGCCTGACCGGCATGCCTTGCCTGGCCAACAACGATGTGCGCCTGCTCATCGACGGCGAGCAGACCTTCGAGGCGATCTTCGCGGCGATGGAGCGCGCCCGGCAGGTGCTGATCGTGCAGTTCTTCATCGTCCACGACGATGCGCTCGGCCGGCGCCTGCAGGCGCTGATGTGCGAGCGCGCGCAGGCTGGCGTCAAGGTGTACTTCCTGTTCGACCGCATCGGCTGCCACGCCATGTCGCGCCGCTACGTGCGCACGCTGCTCGATGCCGGGGTCGAGGCGAGGGCGTTCTCCACGCATCGCGGTTTCGTCAACCGGTTCCAGCTCAATTTCCGCAACCACCGCAAGCTGGTGGTCGTGGACGGCTGCGAAGCATTCATCGGTGGCCACAATGTCGGGGTCGAATACCTGGGCCAGCGTCCGCCGCTGGCGCCCTGGCGCGACACCCATATCGCGCTGCGCGGCAGCGCCGTGCTGGACTTGCAGATGGCGTTTGCCGAAGACTGGTACTGGGCCGCGCGCGAGGTGCCGCATCTGCTGATGCCACCGCCCGAGGCGGGCGGGAGCATGACCTGCCAGGTGGTGCCGTCGGGGCCGGCCGATGCGCAGGAAACCTGCTCGCTGTTCTTTGTCGAGGCGATCCAGTCGGCGCGCCACCGGCTGTGGATCACGTCGCCGTATTTCGTTCCGGACGAGGCCGTGTTCGCAGTGCTGCGGCTGGCGGTGCTGCGCGGCGTGGATGTGCGCATCCTGATCCCGGCGCGGCCGGACCACCTGGTGGTCTATGCCGCCTCCACGCTGTACGCCCACAAGGCCATTGCCGCTGGCATCAAGATCTATCGCTACCAGCCTGGCTTCCTGCACCAGAAGGTGATCCTGATCGACGACGAGGCCGCCGCCGTCGGCACCGCGAACCTTGACAACCGCTCGTTCCGGCTCAATTTCGAACTGATGGTGATGACGGCCGACCAGGGCTTTGCGGCGCAGGTGGCGGCAATGCTCGAGGCCGACTTCGCGCAGGCCCGCCGGGTCGGGCTGGACGAGTTCCTCGCCGCACCGGCGCCACTGCGGGTGGCGATGCACGTCGCCTCCCTGTTCGCGCCGATTCTCTGAGCCGCGGCCCCTGCCAACGTCGATGCAACAAGCTTGTGACAGTTTGATTGTGTACACTGTTCACTATAAGACTCTGCACATCATGAACTGTCATTCGTTTTCCGGGAGGCCGGCATGAACCGGGAAGCCTCCGCACCGCCCGCACGGGCGACCTATCGCCATGGCGACCTGCGCCGCGCGCTGCTCGACGCCGGCATCGACCTGGCACGCGAGGGCGGCCCCGACGCCATCGTGCTGCGCGAAGCGACGCGCCGCGCCGGCGTGGTGCCCAATGCCGCGTACCGCCATTTCGCCAGCCGGCAAGACCTGCTGCAGGCGGTGCGCGCGTCGGCCTTGTCTGCGCTGGCGATCGCCATGGAAGCCGAAATCGGCGGGCTGCGCCCGGGCCGTGGCGCCGCCGCGCATGCGCGCGCCTGCCTGCGCGCGGTCGGCACGGGCTACCTCCGTTTTGCCCTCACGGAAACCGGCCTGTTCCGCACGGCGTTCTCGGTGCCGGATGAAGTGGAAGACGACGCCGACCCGGCCAAGGCCGGCAACAGCGGCCTGAACCCTTTCCAGCTGCTGGGCGCGGCGCTGGACCAGCTGGTGGAGGCGGGGGTGCTGCCCGCCGAGCGCCGCCCGGGCGCCGAATACCTGGCGTGGTCGGCCGTGCACGGGCTGGCGATCCTGCTGATCGACGGCCCGCTGCGCAGCCGCGCCAGCGAGCAGGCGGAGATCCTGGGGCAGCGCGTGCTCGAGATGGTCGAGAAGGGCCTGTAGCCCGAAATTGCGGCATAAATCGCTGCACAAAAAAATGCCACGATGGCGGGGACCATCGTGGCAACGTAAGGAGCCAGGAAGGGGGGCAACCTGGCTCTGTCGGGCACCCAGGGTCGGGTGCAGGAACAATGTATTCCGTTGATTCTCATCTGAATATCGGACACTTCTTAAATATGTCTTTGTTTTGTCCCGATATAGGCACCCGCACGGCCATGGCTTGGCCGGGGGGCGTCGGGCAGGTTCGGTTCACCGGAATGCAGGGCCGGCCGCGCGGTCTAACTTGCGTGCCTGCCAGCTCTGGCAGGCTGAGCGCCGACCGTGGGAGGAGCATCATGCAATACGGAATCGGAGTGATCCTCGTCGCGACCGCGCTGGCCGGGTGCGTGGCGTACCCGTATGCCGGCGACCCGTATCCGGCCTATCCCGCCTACTCGGTGTCGACGCCGTACTACCAGACCTACCCGGCCTATCCCGCCTATCCGGCATACGGCTATCCGTATTACCGTCCATGGCCGGTCTATGGCAGCTTCGCCTTCATCTATGGCGGCGGCGGACGCGGCCATCACTGGCATGGCCATGGCCACCACGGGCGGGGTGGCTGGCATGGCGGCGGGCGCGGGGGTGGCAGAGGAGGTGGCGGCAGAGGCCACTGAGCGGTGGGCGTCCGCATGGCAATGCCGGGCCGCCAGGGTTACCATCGGTTCACGGTCGCCAACGGAGCCATATCGCCATGAGCAAGCCCGCACAGAAGCACCAGCCCCAACCGACGAAGCCAGCGCAGCAGCCATCCAGTGACGAACTGATCGATCGCGAACTCGATGAGGCGCTGAAGGATACCTTCCCCGCCAGCGACCCGGTCGCGGTCGACACCGACGTGCCGCACCGGCCCGGCAAGTCGAAGCCAGGCAAGTAAAGTGCGGAGAAACAAGGCATCCGGACCAATGCGTCCGGACGCACGGGCGCGCTAGGGCAGCTGGCGCAGTTGCCCGATGACGGACATCAGCCGCCCGTGCGCGACGATGACGCCTGACTCATCCTGCAGCGCTTCCTGGTAGCGTTTGCGGAATGAGGGGTCGGCACCGTCGCTGAAGAGTTTTTCGGCGGCGCGACCGACGGCACGGCAGGTGTCGTCGTGGTGTTCCTTGGCCTCGAGCTCTTCGTCGATCTCGATGATCAGGCGCGACAGCGGGTCGAGCCAGCGGAAGTAGTTGTCTTCAGTCACCAGCTGGACAAACAGGCCGGCCGGAATCGGACCGTTCAGGCGTTCGTACTGGGCCCGGTCATAGCCGATGACTTCCTTGTGAACCTGCAGCAGGGCCGCGCGCAGGGCCTTCAGCCCCGAGCGGCGCGTTTCCTGCGTGGCGAGGAATTGTTCGTTGGGCATGCCCATCTCCGCGTTTCCACTTGATCGGGTCCGGGCAGCGGCGCGTCGTCGCGCGCCTGTACCGCCAGCGCTTGCGCGGCGGTGACTGTCTGCCGGATGTTCCGTGCGCGGCGTCCGGCCTGTGCCGGCACTGTCCCGCGCGCCTGCCAGTATAGGCAGGCCCCGCGGGGCGAGCCAGAGGCGCCGGCTAGCGAAATACCCGTATTTGCGCCGGCCCCGGCGCATGGTTGGCGGACATGGCGAGTCGCTCAGGGGCTGTCGCTGTCATCGGGTGCCAGCAGATCGGCCGCGCGCGAGCGACGTGCATCGGCCGCGCGGAAATAGCGGACCACCGTCGATACGCTGGCATGGCCGGTCATGGCCATGGTTTCAGCCAGCGGCACTTGCTGCGCCGCCGCTTCCGTGACAAAGCCCGAGCGCAGCGAATGCGCGGAATAATCGCCGTCCAGCCCAGCCAGCGCGCAACGGGCCTTGACGATGCGGCTGACCGCCGCATCCGACAAGCCTTCTCCCACATGTCCACCGCGCCGGATGCGGCGAAACAGCGGGCCGTGCTCGATCCCCGCCGCGGCCAGCCACGCCTCGAGCGCCTGCCCGGCGGCACCGGTGACGGGCTTGGCGGTATCGGCGTGCTCGCTGCCTGACTGGTTGGTCTTCGACCAGCCCAGCACATAGACAAAGTCCCCGGGCCCCACACGCGTAAGGTTGTCCATGGTGGCGCGCGCGACTTCGGAGCGGCGACGCCCGCCGCTGGCCCACGCGAACAGCAGCAGCGCGCGATCGCGCAACCCGGCCAGCGAGCCATCGCAGGTATCAAGCAGGCGCAGCAGCGGCGCGCGTGTCAGGGCGGCCTTGCGTGCCTGGCGGTGGCCGCGGCGCGCGTAGGCGCGCCGGGTGCTGGCCATCAATTCGCGCACGCCGGCATCGGCGCAGGGGTTGGGCAGGCCTTGCAGCTGGTGGGCCTTGGCGATGACCGCGAGCCGGTGGCTCAGCGTGGACAGCGCGGGCGGGCCGGGTCGTGCCTTGCATCCGTCAGCGACCAGCGCCTGGTCGATCGCGGCCGGCATCTCGCAGACAGGGCCCTGCGGCGTCTGGCGCGTGGCGTGGTCGACGATGAACTGGATAACGACGGCGGGCGCAAGCGGAAGCCGTACTGGCTGCCGGTAGCGCAGCGCATACCAGGCAGACCAGTAGCGCAATGCGGAGCGGTAGCTTGCCACCGTGTTGCGGGATTCGCCTTCCTGGCGCAGCGCGTTGGCCGCCTGCTCGGCGAGAGGATCCAGTTGGGACGTGCGGAGCGGAGCCGGTAAGTCGACATCGGAGGGAATCGGTGGGAAGTAGGCCTCGTGGGCGTCTCGGATTTTGATCATATTAAATATGATGTATGCTGTAATATATCATACGTAAATAACGACTAGAAGCCGATAAGTCTCCATTATCGAACCTTATTTGTGGTTTTTCAGGAATTCGACGGATCCCATCATGGAAACGCTCCGCAGCCGAGGCATCACCCGCGACGACGTCTGGCAAGCCGCCGACAGCTTGCTCAAGGCCGGCCAGCGGCCGACCATCGAACGCATCCGCCTGCATCTGGGGCGAGGCTCGCCCAACACCGTGAGTCCGCACCTGGATGCGTGGTTTGCTGCGCTGGGCGGGCGGATCCAGGATCCGCAGGGCTTCGCGCCGGCGCCAGGCTGTCCCGAGCCCGTCACGGAAGCCGCGCGATACCTGTGGGAGGCGGCGCTGCAAGGCGCCAGGGCCTCGGCCGAGACCGCGTTGGCGCAGCGGGAAGCCGCGCTGGTGGAAGCGAACGCGGCGCTGCAGCAGGAGCGCGAAGCGCTGGCGCAGGAACGCCAGGTCATGCAGGTGCGGCTCGAAGGCGCGGAGGCTGCCATGGCGGAACTGACGCGGGCACGCGACGAGGCGGCCGAGCGCGCCGCGCGCGCCGAAACCGCTGCGGCCGCATGGCAGCAGCAAGCCGAAGCGCTGCGCGCCGAGCATGCCTCCGCGCTGGCCGCGCGCCATGCGATGCAGAACGACTTTGAAGCCCGGCGCGCGGCATGGGACCAGGAACGCGAAACGCTGATGCAGCGCACCGCCGCCAACGAGCGCCGCATGGCGCTGGAACTGGATGCCGCGCGCGTGACCGCCAGGGAAGCGCAAAAGCTGCTCGAGGCCGAGCGCAAGGCGGCGGTCGAGCGACTGAGCCGGGCCGCGGAGGCGGCGTCGCGCCAGGGCAGCGAGATGATCCGGCTCGGCCAGGCGATTGCGGTGCTGGAAGAACGGGTGCGTCAGCGGGAAAGCCTGCTGGCGGAGTACCGCGAGCAGGCCGGCGCGGCGCCTGCCGAAGCCACGGCTGTGGCAACGCCGCCCCGGCGGAGCCGTCCGGCCCGCATCGCGCTGTCCGTCGGCAAGGGAAGACGGCGCGGCCGGGGGCTGTAGGCCGACCGGCCTTCCGGCAAGAAGCGCAGCGCAAGGCATGCTGGCGGGAAATCAATTGAGCTATACTGAAGGCTCATTTGATGAGGTCTGCCATGCCGCGCGTGCTCACGCCTGAAGGCCATTATCCGCTCGCACACCAACGCCGCGCCGCCCGCCAACTCAGCGTCAATAGCTACCTGGCGGTCTACGAGGCCACGCTGTCGACCGAAGGCGCCATGTCGGTGATCCACGCCATCCGCGAGGGCGTGCCGGCTTCCGATCTCAACCGGCTGGCCGAATCGATGGGCACGAGCAAGGAACAGCTGATCAAGACGCTGGATTTGCCGCGTGCCACCGTCGACCGCAAGGCGCGCGCCCACCAGAACCTGTCGAGCGAGCAGAGCGAGCGCGTGCTGGGCATGGTGCGGCTGGTGGGCCAGGTGCAGGCGCTGGTGGAAAGCTCGGGCGATGCGCGCGGCTTCAATGCGGCGCAGTGGGTGGCGCAGTGGCTGGAGCAGCCGTCGCCGGCGCTGGGCGGCCAACGCCCCGCCGCGCTGATGGATACCGTCGCGGGCCAGCGCATCGTCTCCGACCTGGTGGCCAGGATGCAGAGCGGGGCCTACGCTTGAGGCCGGCGTGGCGCATCGCGACCGACACGCCCCTCTATACCGCGGACGATGCCAGCGGCGCCGGCGCCAAGGCGAGCGGAGGGCGCTGGAACCGGCAGGGCACCTCCCTGATTTACGCGGCCTCGAGCATTGCGCTGGCGTGCCTGGAAACGCTGGTTCACCTGGGCTCGGCCGGCCTGCCGTTGAACCGCTACCTGGTCCGCATCGATATTCCCGACGACTTGTGGGCCGCGGCAGGGCGCTGGACGGCGGCCAGCGCGCCCGTCGGCTGGGATGCCATTCCCGCCGGCAAGACCAGCCTCGACACCGGCGAGGCCTGGGTCCGCGCGGGCACGAGCGCCTTGCTGCTGGTGCCTTCCTTCGTGATTCCCGAAGAGTACAACGTGCTGGTCAATCCCTTGCACGCGGATGCCGGGCGGCTGGCCTATACCAAGGTGCGCCGCTGGCAGTACGACGCACGGCTGGCCTGAGGCAGGATCACGCCGCGCCGCCGGCCCGCAGCAGGTGTTTCTGGATCTTGCCGCTGGTGGTCTTGGGCAGCGCTTCGACGAAATGGTAGCGGCGCGGCCGCTTGTAGGCAGCGAGCCGATCGCCTTGCAGCAGGAAGGCATCGAGCTGTTCCGCGCTCGGCGCGGCCTCGCCGCGCGCCACCACATAGGCGCCGACCACCTGGCCCCAGGTGGGATCGGGCTCGCCCAGCACCGCGACTTCGAGCACGCCGGGATGCTCGATCAGGGCGTCTTCCACCTCGCGCGGATAGACGTTCTCGGCGCCGGAATTGATCATGTAGTCGATGCGGTCGCGGATCCACAGGTAGCCCTCGGCATCCACGCTGCCGAGGTCGCCGGTGTGGTACCAGCCATGCGCCAGCGCGCGTGCGTTGGCATCCGGGCGGTTCAGGTAGCCCTGCATCATGCATGGGCCGCGCACCAGCACTTCGCCGACTTCGCCCGGCGCGCACGGCTGCGACGGGTCGGTCGGTGCGCCGTCCTCGCGCAGCCTTGCCACCACCAGCTCGTGGTCCAGCGCGGGCAGGCCGGCAGAGCCGGCGCGGCTAAGTTGTTCGTGCGGGTAGAGCACCGACATGCATGGTCCCATTTCCGTGGTGCCGTAGACCTGCACCAGCCCCGCGCCGACCTTGCGGTCCCATTCGCGGATCAGGTGCGGCGCCATCGAAGCGCCGCCGTACTCCACCAGCCGCAGCGAGGACAGGTCGCGGGTTGCAGCGTCCGGATGGTCTAGCAGCATGCCGACCATGGTCGGCGCGGCGAAGAAGTGCGTGACGCCCTCGGCTTCGACCAGCTGCCACGCCTCGCCCGCATCGAAGCGGCGCTGCAGCACCTGGGTGGCGCCGACCTGCAGGCGCGGCAGGAAGCTGGTATGCAGCTCGGCGGTGTGGTTCAGCGGCGCGAGCGACAGGCCCACGTCCTCGCGCGCCAGCATCATGGCCTGGTGCATCATCGCGTTGTGCTGCAGCTTGCTGCGATGGGTGTGCATGACGCCCTTGGGCCGGCCGGTGGTGCCGCTGGTGTACATCAGGATGCAGGGATCGTTCTCGTCGACCGTCACCGTCGGCGGCGTGTCGGGCCGGTCCGCCGCCAGCGTGTCGAGCCGGTGCGTGGCGAAGGCGGGCGCCGGGTCGGCGTCGGCATAGAGGCGCAACGTGGTGCCGGGCGCCAGTTCGGCGGCCTTTTCCACGACGGCCGCGCCTTCGCGTTCGAACAGCAGCGCCCTGGCGCCGCCATCGTTCAGGATGTAGGCCAGCTCCTGCGCCGCCAGGCGGTAGTTGACCGGGTTGAAGACCGCGCCCAGGCGTGCCGTGGCCAGCAGCGTAAAGACGAAGGCCGGCGTGTTGTAGAGGAAGGCCGCCACCACGTCGCCCTTGCCGATGCCGAGCGACTGCAAGGCATGTGCGTGGCGGTTGACCTCGGCATCCAGCTGCGCAAAGGTCCACGCGCGCCGCCCGGCGCCGATGCCGCTGACCAGCGCGGTCTTGTGCGGCAGGTTGCGCGCGGGCCAGGTCAGGGTGTCGCCAAGGGTGATGCCGCGGGTCAAGGTCGGTCTCCGGTCGTCCGCCGCCGGGCAGGCAGGCGCTTGTTGTCTTGTGAGCCGGACAATATAGAGCGGCGCGTGGGGCACATGGAAATAACGATTTGCTCTTTCGTTATGCCCGTTAAGCGGTAAGGGCGTTCCTCGGCCAGTCACTACTGTATATTTGTACAGTTTTCGCCGTGCCCATTGTCTGTGTCCGCCGTCACCGCGCCCCCTCCCGTCACGCCCGCACCGCTCACTGCGTCCACTGCGTCCACTGCGCCGACGCAGCCCGCGTACGTCGTCGCAGTGCGCGCGCTGTGCGAGTTCACCGCCAAGGCGGGTGACCTGGACCTGCGTTTCGTGCCGACGCCGTCGGCGCAGGAGGGGGTGGCGGGCCATGGCGTGGTGACCGGCCGTCGCGGCGCGGGCTATCAGGCGGAAGTGGCGCTGTCCGCGGATTTCGGTCCGCTTCATGTCCGTGGCCGTGCCGACGGCTACGATCCCGCTGCCAACCGGCTCGAGGAAATCAAGACGGTCCGCGGCGACGCCGCCGTGCCGGACAACCACCGCCACCTGCACTGGGCCCAGGCCAGGATCTATGGCTGCCTGCTGTGCCGCAAGCTGGGGCTGCCCGGGCTGGAGATCGCGCTGGTCTATTTCGACATCGTCAGCCAGCGCGAGCACCCGGTGGTGGCGCATTTCGACGCGCCGGCGCTCGAGGCGTTCTTTGTCCAGTCCTGCGAGCGCTTCCTGCACTGGGCCCAGGCCGAGCTGGCGCACCGGCAGGCGCGCGATGCGGCGTTGGCGCAGCTGGCGTTTCCGCACCAGGGCTTTCGCCCGGGCCAGCGCGAGCTGGCGCAGGCGGTCTACAACGCCAACCGCGCCGGCCGCCACCTGCTGGCGCAGGCGCCCACCGGCATCGGCAAGTCGGTCGGGACGCTGTTCCCGGTGCTCAAGGCCATGCCGGGCCAGCGGCTCGACAAGGTGTTCTTCCTGGCGGCGCGCTCCACCGGGCGCGGGGTGGCGCTGCACGCCGCCGCGGCCCTGCGCGGCCATGGCGCGCAGCCGCTGCGCGTGCTCGAGCTGACTGCGCGCGACAAGGCCTGCGAGCATCCGGAGCTGGCCTGCCATGGCGAATCGTGCCCGCTGGCGCGCGGCTTCTATGACCGCCTGCCGGCCGCGCGCGAAGCGGCGCGCGCCATGCCGGTGCGCGACCGCGCCGCGGTGCGCGAACTGGCGCGGCAACATGCCATCTGCCCTTACTACCTGGCGCAGGAACTGGTGCGCTGGAGCGACGTGGTGGTGGCCGACTACAACTACTACTTCGACCGCAGTGCGATGCTGTACGCGCTGACCGTGGCCAATGGCTGGCGCGCCAGCGTGCTGGTGGACGAGGCCCACAACCTGGTCGAGCGCGGCCGCGCGATGTACACGGCGGAGCTGGACCCGCAAGCGCTGCGCGAGCTGCGCCGCGGCGCGCCGGCGCCGCTATCGCGGCCGCTGGCACGGCTGGCGCGGCAGTGGAGCACACTCGCGCGCCAGGGTGACGATGCCTACGAGGTCCTGCCGGAAGTGCCCGCGGCCTTTCGCCGCGCGCTGGAAGAATGCTGTGCGGCGGCGCTGGCCTACATGACCGAGCATCCAGGCGCGCACGATCCCGCGCTGCAGCGCTTCTACTTTGACGCACTGCATTTCGCCCGCCTGGCCGAACAGCTCGATGCGCATTCGCTGTTCGATATCCAGCGCGTGTCGCGGCGCCGCGGCTATCATGCGCGGCTTTGCCTGCGCAACGTGATCCCGGCCCCGTTCCTGCGCCCGCGCCTTGCCGCCGCGCATTCGGTCACGCTGTTTTCCGCGACCCTCGATCCCGCGGACTATTACCTCGACACGCTGGGCCTGCCGCCCGATTGCGCGCGCGTGCAAGTGCCATCGCCGTTCCGCGCCGAGCAGCTGTCGGTGCGGATTGCCTCGCGCATCTCCACCCGCTATGCGCGGCGCGGGCAGTCGCTGCCGGCCCTCGTGGCGCTGATGGCGGACCAGTTCCGCGCGCGCCGAGGCAACTACCTGGCCTTCTTCAGCAGCCACGAATACCTGCAGCAGGCCGTCGCCCGCTTCGCCGGGTCGCACCCGGACATCCCGCATTGGGTCCAGGCGCGCGGCATGGACGAAGCCGCGCAGGCGGCGTTCCTGGCGGCCTTTGCGGAAGGCGGTGAGGGCATTGGCTTTGCGGTGCTCGGCGGCGCCTTTGCCGAGGGCGTGGACCTGCCGGGCGAGCGCCTGATCGGCGCCTTCGTCGCCACGCTGGGGCTGCCGCAGTTCAACGCCGTCAACGAGCAGTTCCGCGCGCGCATGGAGCAGGCGTTCGGCCGGGGCTATGCCTATGCCTACCTGTATCCCGGGCTGCGCAAGGTAGTGCAGGCGGCGGGCCGGGTGATTCGCACGCAGCAGGACCAGGGCGTGCTGTATCTGATCGATGACCGCTTTGCCGCGGCGGAGGTGCGGGAGCTGCTGCCGTCATGGTGGGAAATCGCGCCGGCGGCGTAGAAATTACACGCTGGCGTCGCGGATGCGGCATGCTGGCGCCGTAGCCCCGCCTCAGGTTGGCCTCGCGCTGGCCTGGAACGAATCTGGCAGGCACACCGTCACGCGCCCACCGAAAGGAAACACCATGCCGATGACTCAACACTATGCCGCCACCGAGCCGACCCGCACCGAAGTGGACACGCTGTCCGGCGCCACCGTGCTGGAGTTCGGCGCGCCGTGGTGCGGCTATTGCCAGCGGGCCCAGCCGGCGCTGGCCGAGGCATTTGCCGTGCATCCGGACCTGCGCCACCTGAAGATCGAAGACGGCAGCGGACGGCCGCTGGGCCGGTCGTTCCGCATCAAGCTGTGGCCAACGCTGGTGTTCCTGCGCGACGGCCAGGAAGTGGCCAGGCTGGTGCGGCCCACGGAAGCGGAGCCCATCCGCGAGGCGATGCGCCGCATCGCCTGACCGCCGCGCGCTGGCACCGGCTTATTTCGCGAACACCTGGCTCAGGTCGCCAAAGGCCTTGAATTCGAGCGCGTTGCCCGACGGGTCCAGGAAGAACATGGTGGCCTGTTCGCCGACCTGGCCCTTGAAGCGCACGTGCGGCTCGATCACGAACCGGGTGCCGGCCGCGCGCAGGCGTTCGGCCAGCGCCTCCCATTGGTCCATCGGCAGGATCGCGCCGAAATGGCGCACCGGCACGTCGTCGCCATCTACGGCGCTGGTGGCACGGTGGCCGCATTCCTCGGGCGACAGGTGCGCCACCACCTGGTGGCCATAGAAGTTGAAATCCACCCACGCCTCGGAGCTGCGGCCTTCCGGGCAGCCCAGCAACCCGCCATAGAAACTGCGCGCCTCGGCCAGGTCGCGCACGGGAAACGCCAGGTGGAACAAGGGGATCGTGGAAGTCGTGTTCATGGGGTTTGTTATGGAGGGAAGGTCTTGACCGGGCGGTGGATCGGCCCGCGCGTTGATTGTAGTCAGCACAAGCCGTAATATGAAGCGAATCATTTTTGCCCTGAGCATCAAAGATTTCAATAGATGATCCGCTACTTCCAGACCTTCCTGACGGCTGCCGAAACCGGGTCGTTTTCGGCGGCGGCGGCGCGGCTGGCGCTGACCCAGTCGGCCGTCAGCACGCAGATCCGGCGGCTCGAAGAGGAACTGGACTGCCGCCTGTTCGAGCGCACCGGCAAGTCGGTCGCGCTCAGCGACGCCGGGCACCGGTTGCTGCCGGAGGCGCGCCGCTTTGTCGAGCTCTATGCCGCGATGAAGGATCGCGCCGGGCCGCATGCCGAGGCCGCGCCGGTCGAGCTGGGCGCGGTGTCGACGGTGCAGGCCACCTTGCTGGCCGAGGCGATGCGGCACTTCCGCCAGCGCTTCCCGGACTCGCACGTCAACGTGGTGCCCGGCATGTCGACCCAGCTGCTGACGCAGGTCGATGCGCGCGAGCTCGACGTGGCCGTGCTGATCCGGCCGCGCCTGGGTTTGCCGCCGGACCTGAAGTGGGTGCCGCTGGTGCGCGAGCGCTTCGTCGGCATCGGGCCGGCGGGCTCGCCGCAGGAGCTGCGCGCGCTGCTGGAGGCGCTGCCCTTTATCCGCTACAACCGCCACAGCACCGGCGGCCAGCTGGTGGACCGCTACCTGAAACGGCAGCGGCTCTGGGTCAGGGAGGGGATGGAACTGGACGAGCCGGCGGTGATCCTGCAGATGGTGGCGGCGGGCCTGGGCTGCGCCATCATTCCGGCCGAGCTGGTGCCGCTGCGCGAGGCCGCCGGCGTGGTGCAGGTGCCGCTGCCGGGCGGGCCGCTCTATCGCGAGGTGGGCGTGCTGGTGCGTGAAGCGGCGCTGCGCCGCGCGCCGGTCGCGGCGCTGATCGACGCCTTCGTGGCGGCGAGCGCGCGCTGGCAGCCAGTAGAGGCTTAGAAAAGCTCAGAGGCTGGCGGGCAACACCATCGTCACCAGCACCGAGGCATCCGACACCGCCGTCACGTCGTAGCGCACGCAAGGCCCCAGGTACAGCAGGTCGCCCTGGTGCAGCTGGCGTTCGGAGCCGTCCACGCGCACGCGCACCTCGCCTTCGAGGCATTGCACGGTCATGGGTCCGTCGACCGCATGCGGGGGCACATGCTTGCCGGCCTTCAGCACCAGCCGCATGACTTCGAGGGGGCCTTCCTTGAACAGGGCCTGGGTGGCGGTCTGGTCCAGCCGCGCGCCCAGGGGCAGCACGCTGGCGATCTGTCCTGAAGCAAGATGGGGAAGGGACATGCGCGGCTCCTCGCGTCTGGTGGGGTGGCTTGTCAGGCGCGCCGACGCCGGGCGGCGGCACGCCTTCTCAATCTAGCACCGGAGCGCGCGCATCAGTAGCACGCAGCGTGGTTTCGCCGCCAGATCAGGCAGCGGTGGACGCGCGCGCGCCGCGATGAGAGGGGGTCTCCGACACACCGCTGCGATCCATGCCAGCAACTTCCAGGCCGGTGGCGCGGTTGGCACCGTCGGTAAACGGATCACGCTGGTCGTTGACGCGCGCGCCATCGGTGAAGGGGTCGCGCTGGTCGTTGACACGCGCGCCGTCGGTGAAAGGATCACGCTTGCCGTTGTGCAGGGCGTAGCCGTAGCGGTCACCGGCAACGCCGCGATCGTTCAGGCCTTGTGCCATCGCGGGGGTGGCGGCGCTGATTGCTGCGAGGGAGAGAGTCGTGGCAAGAAGGGCTTTGAGAGCGTTTTTATGCATGTCTGCTGTTTTTTGGGGTAAGGGGACGGCTGGCCCGCAAGGGGCCGCGCAGGCTGGCGGGTTTGCTGCCTGCGCCGTCCGGATTCGCCTTGTGGGCGGTGCCGCGCATGGTTGTTTGCCCGGCACGGGACGAAGTGTAGCCACGCCGGGCTATTCCCGTGATGATTTAACAGTCAGGATTTCAGTCGTTTTTTTCATCGATCGATGCGGGCACGCCAGCCAGCTTGCGCGCGCTCTGCCAGCCGCCCCCGAGGGCCAGGAACAGGTCCACCTGGCGCGCGGCTACCTGGCCCGCGCAGGTCGCCAGCGCGGCCTGCGCGGCGGCGAGGTCGCGCTCGGCATCGAGATGCGCCAGGTAGGGCAGGCGCCCCGCCTCCCACAGCCGGCGCTGCTGCCGCGCGGCTTGCGCGGCCTGCTCGCTGGCGGCGAGCAGGGCCGCGTGGCGTTCCAGTTCGCGCGTGTAGGCCGACAGCGCGGTCTCGGTTTCCTGCAGCGCGCGCAGCACCACGCCGTCGAAGCGCGCCAGCGCGGCATCCGCGGCGGCTTCCAGGCCGTGGATGCGGTGCCGCACGCCATTGGTGGGCCAGGTCCAGCTCAGCAGCGGCCCCACGCTCCAGCGCGCCGTGGGTCCGCTGCCAAGATGGCTCAGCACGCCGGTCAGTCCGGCGCTGGCGCCGATGCGGATCGACGGATACAGGTCGGCCGTAGCCACCCCGATGCGCGCGGTGGCGGCGGCGAGTTCGCGTTCGGCCTGGCGCACGTCGGGGCGCCGTCGCAGCAGCGCGGCGCCATCGCCGACCGGCAGCGGCGCGCGCAGCGCGGGCTCGGCATCGCAGGCGACCTCGGCTTCCGGCAGCGCGCCTGGGGGTTGGCCCAGCAGCAGCGCCAGCCGGTAGCGCGCGGCGCTGCGTGCGGCCTGCAGCGGCGGCAGCGCCGCGCGCAGTGCTTCGCTGCGGGCAAGTTCGCGCGCCACCTCGGCGGGCCCGGCGCGGCCCGCGGCGAGCAGGCGGCGGGTGGCACCCAGCGTGCGCTGCTGCACCGCCAGCTGCTGCGTGGCGGCGTGCAGGTCATGCGTGGCGGCGCAGCCTTGCACGTAGGCGCGTACGGTCTGCGCAGCGATGGTGACGCGCACCATGTCCAGCGTCGCCTCGCTGGCCTGCGCGCCCGCAAGCGCAGCCTCGTCGGCGCGCGCCAGCTGCCCGAAGAAGTCGATCAGGTAGGAGGCGCCCAGGCCCACGTCGCCCAGGTTGAACACCGGCGGCTGGGCCTGCTGCAAAAAGCTCTCCCCCGACAGCTGCGCGCGCGACACGCCGGCGCCGGCGCTGCCCTGGGGCAGGTTTTCGGCCTCCACTTCGTGCAGCAGCGCCAGCGCGCGGCGCAGGTTGGCGCCGGCGGCGCGGATGTCGGTGTTTGCCGCCAGCGCCTTCGTCACCAGCCGGTCGAGCCGTTCGTCGTCATAGAGGCGCCACCAGTCGTCGGGCACGGGCGCGATCGCCACGTCCGGCGCTTGTGCACCTTGCAGCGGGCCATTGGCCGCGGTAGCGCGTACCGCCGCGTGGTCGGGCACGTGATAGTCCGGTCCCACCGTCGTGCAGGCACTCAGGCAGGCAATCAGGCACGCAATCAGGCATGCCACCCAGGCACGGCGCGGCCTCATGATCGCGGCCCCGGGCCGCGCGCGGCGCCCTGGTCTGCGGCTGGCTCGCGCACTGCCACGGTGGCGGTGCGCCCCGAGACCAGGCGCACGTCGGCCGGCACGTCTTCCAGCACGATGCGCACCGGCACGCGCTGCGCCAGCCGCACCCAGTTGAAGGTGGGATTGACGTTGGGCAGCAGGTTGGAACCCGCGCTGCGGTCGCGATCCTCGATGCCGGCGGCGATGCTGTCCACGTGGCCGCGCAAGTGGCGGGGCTCGCCCATGATATGCACGTCGACCGGGCTGCCGATATGGATGCGGTGCAGCCTGGTTTCCTCGAAATAGCCTTCGACGTGGAAGGAGCCGGCATCGACCATCGACAGCACCGGTCGTCCGGTCGACACGTAGTCGCCCAGCCGCGGCAGCCGGTCGTTCAAGTAACCCGCCACCGGGCTGCGCACGCTGGTGCGTTGCAGGTTCAGCCGGGCCAGCCGCAGCGCGGCTTCGGCCTGCGCCAGCGCGGCCTGGCCTTGCTCCACGCGCGCGCGCCCTTGCTCGGCGACTTCGGCGGCAACCACGCCGTCCAGGCTGCGGTTGCGCGCGGCTTCGCGCCGCGCCTGCGCGAGCGCGGCACGCTGGGTCGCCAGCGTCGCCAGCGCCTGTTCCAGGGCGAGCGCGTAGCGGTCGCGGTCGATCTCGAACAGGACTTCGCCGGCCCGGACGTACTGGTTGTCGCGCGCCAGCACGCGCGTGACCAGCCCCGATACGTCGGGCGCCACCTGGACGATGTCGGCACGCACGTGGCCGTCGCGGGTCCAGGGTGCGGCGGTGTAGTAGTCCCACAGGTGGCGCAGCACCAGCAGCGCGGCGATGGCGGCCAGCAGCGTCGGCAGCACGGGAAGCAAGGAGCGGAGTCGGAAGGTCATGACGGCAGTCCGGGCACCGCGGCAAAAACGGCAGCGACGGCGCCCAGGACGATCACATAGAGGGAAAGGTTGAACAGCGAGCGGTGCCAGATATGGCGGTAGCAGCCCAGCGCGGCCAGCGCCATGCGGATTGCCGTGGCCACCGCAAAGGCCAGCACGGCCAGCACCAGCACGCCGGGCACGAACACGCCGTAGAGGTCGATTTCACTAAGCATGGGGCGCAGCGAAGAAGGTGGGATCAGCGGGACAAGGTCATGGCGGGAAGCGGAAGCAGCGTGACCTGCAGCACCACCAGCGCGCCCAGCGTGCCGCGCTGGGCGCGGCCGCTGGCCGCCACCGCGGCCATGGCCTCGCCCACGGCGGCGGCCAGGCCCGCCGCTACCGGTACGCGCCGCCCCGCACGCAGTTGCGCGCGGAAATGCCGCGCCACCGCGGCCAGCACGCGGCGCACCGGCTTGCGCGCCGGCGGCGGCAAGTCCGGCAGCGCCTTGTGCAGCGCCAGCGCGCAATAGCCGACCTGCAGCGCATGGAAGCCGTCCGCGGACAAGGGGTCGCCGGCCGCGCCCAGGCGCGGCACCAGTTGGCCCAGCCGGTCCAGCATGCGCGCGCCCAGCCGCGCATCGCCGTCGGTGGCGCGCAGCGTGGCGGCCCGCGCCAGGTCGTTCCAGCTGGCGCGCACCAGTCGCCGTGCCGCCGCGCGCGCGCCGAACGGGCGTGCCGCCACCGACCACAGCGGCGCGAACACCATGGCCGCCGCGCTGGCCAGGCAGGTATTGAAGATGGCGAGGAAATCCGCGTCGAACACGGCCTGCACGTTGGCGAACGCGGCGGTGTTGACCGATAGCAGCATCGCGATCAGATGGAACCCCGGCCGCGAAATCAGCAGGCCGATGCCGAGATAGGGCAGCGCCAGCAGCGCGGCCAGCGCTTCGAAGGTGTGCGCATGCGGCACCACCAGGAACAGGTAGCCGGACGAAATCAGCAGGCAGATCGCGCTCCAGCGCACGAAGGCCCCGGCCATGCGTCGCGGCTCGTCGACCGCGGCAAAGAAGCAGCTCGCGATCGAGGCCACCACCACCGCGCTGGCGCCGTCCTCCCAGCCCGAGAAGATCCACAACAGCCCGGCGCAGAACACCGCCAGCCCGCTGGACACCGCGCCGAACAGCAGCATGCAGTGGTCATGGTGATGGCCGGCAGCTTCCGCAGCCGGTTCGCCGCGTGGCAGCGGCGTGCCGGTGCGGTGGTCGCCGATGCCTTGCTGCAGCGCGCGGCATTCGCCGTACAGGGCGCACAGGCGCTGCAGCTGGTCGGCCGCCGTGGCGGCAAGGCGATCATGCCAGCCGCTCGCGTCAGGTCCGGACAGCATCCGCCAGCCTTCGGGGGCAGCGGCAGGCGCCGTGGCAGCATCGCCGGCAAGCCATGCAGCCGTCGCCGCCAGCGCCTCGCGCAGGTCGGCAGGGATGCCGGCGGCATGGCAGCGCAGCGCCTGCAGCACGCTGTCCAGCGACGACAGCAGCGGCATCAGCATGGTCATGCGCCCGCGCAGCGCGCGCGCGTGGCGCAGCGTGTGGCCGCCTTCGGTGTCGTAGGCCAGCTGGCTGATCAGCTGGTCCAGCTGCAGGATGTCGGCGGCCAGCCGGTGGCGGCTGTGGTCGGCGCGCGGACTGCCAGCAAGGATGTCCGAGGCCCAGGCCGCGGCATCGGACAGCCATGTATCGGCACGCGCGCGCAGCGCCGGCGCGACCTTGGCCGGAAACACCACCGAGCCCACCAGCCCGGCGCAGACGATGCCGATCACGATCTCCTCGATCCGTGCCACGGCGATGTCGAAGATCTGCGCCGGCTGGCTGACCGCCGGCAAGGCCACGATCGGCAACGTGTAGGCCGCCAGCAGGCACACATAGCTGCGCGGCGTGCGCTGCAGCAGCGACAGGTACACCAGCACGCTGATCCACAGCGCGATCGCGCCCATCAGCACGATCGGCATGTTGACCAGTTGCGGCACCGTCGCCACCGCGGCGGTGGCGCCCAGCACCGTGCCGGCAACGCGATACGCCGCCTTGGAGCGGGTCGCGCCGGTGAGCGGATGCGAGACGAAGTACACCGTTGCCATGGCCCAGTACGGCCGCGCCAGTCCCAGCGCCAGCGCGATGTAGAGCGCGAGCATCGCGGCGGCGAATGCCTTCAGCGAGAACAGCCACTGTCGTGCATTCGGCCAGCTAGCCATGGAGCAGGGTCTTGAAGGGGAAGGTTGGGGGCGCTTGCCGCCACCTGCCGCTCCGCGCTTCATTGGGGACGCGGTTTGGGCAGGGACGGCATGTTGGGAGCGAAGTGTAGCTGCACCTCTCGCATTCCATTCATGATTTAATATTGGCTTTTCCATTCGCGATATTCATGGGCGGCGCGTCCGCCCTCCACGCCAACATGCCCATCGATATCCGCGCGCTGCGCTATTTCGTCGAGACCGCGCGGCTGCGCAGCTTTACCCAGGCCGCTTCGTCGCTGTTCGTGACCCAGTCGACCATCAGCAAGATGGTCCGCCAGCTCGAGGATGAAGTCGGCCAGCCGCTGCTGATCCGCGAAGGCAAGAGCGTGCGCCTGACCGACGTCGGCCGCGTTGTCTACGAGCGCGGCCAGGAGGCGCTGGGCGTGGTGCACCGGCTGACGCTGGAGGTCGCCGACCTGTCCTCGCTGGGGCGGGGGCAGCTGACGGTCGGCATCCCGCCGATGGTCAACCTGTTCTTCTCCCCGGCGGTCAGCGCGTTCCGGCAGCGCTATCCCAACCTGTCACTGACGCTGGACGAGCACGGCGGGCAGGTGGTGGAGCAACTGGTGGCCAGCGGCGAGCTGGAGGTGGGAGCGACCGTGCTGCCGGGCGACAGCGGCCTGGCGCTGGAGACGCGCCAGTTCGGCCGCTATCCGATCTGGGCGGTGGGGCCGCGCAAGGCGGCCTGGGCGCGCGGGGGCACCGTGTCGCTGGCGGCGCTGCGCGACGAGCCGCTGGTGATGCTGACCGAGGATTTCTCGCTGACGCGCAAGCTGCGCCAGGCCTTTGTCGAAGCCCGCATCGAGCCGCGCGTGGTCGCGCGCAGCGGGCACTGGGACTTCCTGGCGTCGATGGCGGCGGCGGGGCTGGGCACCACCTTCCTGCCGCAGCCGCTGGCCGAGCGCCTGCAGGCGCAGGACACGCTGGCCATGGCGCGCCTGACCGAACCCGCGGTGGACTGGACCATGGCCCATATCTGGTCGCCGGGGCGCTACCTGTCGCACGCGGCGCGGGCGTGGCTGGCGGTGTGCGAAGAGGTGCTGGGGAACGGGCGAGCGGGCGAACGGGCTGAGGGGCGCGCGGGCTGAGCCCGTCGCCCTATTTGCCGCGGCACTGCTCGGGCGGGATGTCGAGCAGCACCAGCGGTTTCTGTCCGGCCGCATAGTGATAGCGCAGCCGGATCCCCAGCTTGCCCAGCACCGGCACATCCGGGTTGCGGCAGATGCCGCGCTCCAGGATCGGCTTGGCCGTCGCCATGAAATCACGGGTGTCGTCGCGGCTGGCATCGATGCCGGAGACTTTCAGGTGAAAGTCGACGATCTTGCCGGGCCGCGCCACGCAACCGTCGAAGCGCGTGGTGTCGTCGAGGTTTACCGGGCCCGCGCGCATCAGCTCCTGGCAGGCCAGGCGCAGTTGCCGGTCGGCATCGCCAGTGGTCAGGCGCGTGACCCCGTGCATGCCGGTCGGCTTGCCGCGCACGGTGCCAAGCAACAGCGTGGCGAGCTCCGACAGCTGCGGCGCGGCCACGGTCGCGGCTGGCGTGGCGGCTGGTGTGGCGGAAAGAGCAAGTGTCGCAGCCAGCAACGACAGGTGGATGGCGGGGCGATGCCAGCGGCAGAGAGCGGGATCGGGAACGACGTGGACGGCGGCGGGGTCAGGGGGCATGAGGCAGACAGAACGGGGGCGGCGGTTGCGCTGCTACTTTAGTCCTGTGTCCTTGCGGCCGTTGTCAGGCTTTGTCCTACGTTGCAACAGCGCGCTTGCCGTGCCCGCGTGTTCAGAGCTCCAGCACCAGCCGGCCGCCGCCGCAGGCGCGCGAGCAGCACGCCATCATGCGGTGGTTGGCGTCGCGCTCGGCGCGCGTCAGCACCACGTCGCGGTGGTCGACCTGGCCGGCCAGCACGCGCACTTCGCACGATCCGCACAGGCCTTCCTCGCAGTCGCTCTGCACGTCGATATTGGCGCCGCGCAGCGCGCCCAGCAGGGTCTGCCCCGCCGGCACTTCCAGCACCAGGCCGGAGTCCTTCAGCTCCACGGTAAAGGGCTGCTCCTTCGACGCATCCAGGGTGCCCAGCCGCGAGACGAAATGCTCGACGCGCAGCGCGTCCGCCGGCCACGCCGCGCAGCATTCGGCCAGCGCATCCAGCAGGCGCTGCGGGCCGCAGGCATAGACCTGGGTGTGCGCGTCAGGCTGCCCCAGCAGCTTGGCAAAGTCGGCACGCCCGCCTTCGTCGCTGGCATGGACGTGCAGGCGCGCGCCGTGCAGCGACTGCAGTTCGTCCAGCATGGCCATGGCCCGGCGCGAGCGCCCGCAATAGTGGAAGTCGTAGTCGATGCCGAGCGCGCGGGCGCGCCGCGCCATCGCGCTCACGGGCGTGACGCCGATGCCGCCGGCAATGAAGATGGCCCGCCGGCACTGTTCATCGAAGCGGAAGTGGTTGCGCGGCCCACGGATGCGCAGGCGGTCGCCGGCCCTGACGCTGCCATGGAGCCAGGCAGAGCCGCCGCGGCTGGCAGGATCGCGCAGCACCGCGATCTCGAGCGCCGCCGCGTCGTCCGGATCGCCGCACAGCGAATACTGGCGCGACAGCCCGGTGTCGCCGCATTCCACGTCGATATGCGAGCCCGGCGCCCAGCGCGGCAGCGGCTTGCCGTCGGGCGCCACCAGCCGCAGCCGGAGCACGTCGTCGGCGGCGGGCGTGGCGCGCTCGACCACCACCGTGCGGGCGATGGTATGCGCCGACGGCTCGCCGATGCGCACCGGCTGGCGCACCGCCAGCAGGGTGGGGTCACGGCGCTCGGGATTCTGCGCGGGATCCCATTCCACCAGCAGGTGCTCCGGCCCGCGGAACGAGGTGTTCGGCACATAGGTGAAGGTCTGTTCGGCCAGGCGCATATGCGGCAGCCGGCGCGTCAGCTCTTCCAGGAAGACCTGCATTTCCATGCGCGCCAGGTTCTTGCCCATGCACTGGTGCGAGCCGTAGCCGAAGGTCAGCTGCTCGCTGGCGTTGTCGCGGCGGATGTCGAACAGGTCGGCATCGGCGAAATGGCGCTCGTCATGGTTGGCCGACGAAGTCACGATCAGCAGCTTGCTGCCCGCCGGCAGGCGGATGCCGCCAACCTCGGTGTCGCGCGTGACCAGCCGTCGCCACGCCGCCACCGAGCCGTTGTGGCGCAGGCATTCTTCGACCGCATTGGGAATCAGCGCCGGGTCTTCGCAGAGCTCGCGCCAGGCGTGCGGATGCTGCAGCAACAGCTTGATGGCGTTGGCCGAGGCGTTGGCGGTGGTCTCGTGCGCGGCGACGATGCCGGCCATCATCATCGAATGCAGGTAGGAGTCGGTCACTACCTCGGGCAGTTCGCGCTGCTTGCGCAGGCCGTACTGCATCCAGCCGGGGCCGGACGGGTCTTCGCGCATCTTGTCCAGGATGCGGCCGGCCAGCTGCCAGAAGTTGCCGACCGCGTGCGCCACCGCCACCTGTTCCTCCGGCTTAGGCCGGCCCCAGGTGTTGACGGTATGGGCGATGGAGTACTGGCGCAGCAGGTCCATGTCCTCTTCGGGAACGCCCAGGAAATGCAGCGCCACCGTCAGCGGGACTTCCCACAGCATCTGGTCGACCAGGTCGGCGCGGCCGTCGTCGATAAAGCGGTCGACATACTCGCGCGTCAGGCGCCGCACCAGCGGCTCGTGGTGCGCCAGTTCGGCGGGCGTGAACGGCGCCATCAGCGCGCGCCGGCGCGGCATGTGGGCGGGCTCGTCCTCGTTCACCAGCGTGCGGTTCATGGCGTAGCCGTAGCTGGCCAGCACCGCGTTGGCCTCGTCGCCGGTAGGCGTGATCTTCTCCAGCGCGATCGACGGGCTGAAGGTCAGGTTGTCGCGGAAGATCGCCTTGATGTCGTCGTAGCGCGTGACCACCCAGTAGCCCAGCTGCGGGCTGTAGAACACCGGCTCCTGCTCGCGCGACCAGCGCACGTATTCGGGCGGGTCCTGCTGGTAGCCGTCGCCGAAGGGGTCGAACTGCGCCGCGTTGTGGCTGACCGGGCAGCCGGTGGGCGCGGTGAAGGTGCTGTGGTCGATCGGGCAGCCGCGCGCGGCGCCGGGGGAGGGGAGGGTCATGCTGGGTACTCCTGGCAGGCATCGATGCCTGGCAAAAAGCGCTGCCGTCCGGCGCGCCGGACGGGCAGCGGTGTTGCGGCCGGACTCAGTTGTCCAGCGTGATCTTCAGGTCGCGGATCAGCTTGGTCCAGCGGCCGGATTCGCTGCGCAGCAATTCGCTGAACTGTGCCGGCGTGTTGCCGACGGGCTCGACGCCAAAGTCCACCAGCCGCTTGTTGACCGCCGGCTCGCGGATGGCCGCGACCACGTCCTTGTTCAATGTGTTGATCACCTCCGGCGGCGTGCCGGCCGGCACCACCATGCCCACCAGCGCGGCGGCTTCGACGCGCGCGTAGCCCAGCTCGGCAAAGGTCGGCACGTCGGGCAGCTGCGGCAGGCGGGTGGCATTGGCCACGGCCAGCGGGCGCACCTTGCCGCCCTTGATGAAGCCGGCGCCGGCGGCGTAGTCCACCATCATCGCGGCGACCTGGCCGGCGGCAACGTCGGACAGCGCCGGCGCGGCGCCGCGATACGGGGCATGCGTCATCGACAGGCCGGCCTCCACCTTCAGCAGTTCCATCGCCAGGTGGTGCGGGCTGCCCGCGCCGGCCGAGCCGTAGTTGATGCCGCCCTGCGTGGCCTTGGCCTGTGCGATGAAATCCTTGGCCGTCTTGGCGGGGCTGGCGGTGCCCACCACCAGGATCATCGGGAACCGGCCCAGCAGCGTCACCGGTGCCAGGTCCTTGCCGGGATGGTAGGACAGCGACTTGTACAGCACCGGATTGAACACCAGCGTGCCGTTGTCGGCCGACAGCACGGTATAGCCGTCAGCCGCCGCGCGCGCGGTCTCGGTGGCGCCGATGGCGGTATTGCCGCCAGGCTTGTTGTCCACCACCACCGGTTGGCCGACCTTGGCCGACAGGCCCTGGCCGATGGTGCGCGCCAGGAAGTCGGAGCCACCGCCGGCGGCGTACGGGACGATCCAGCGGATCGGCTTGGCGGGATAGGGATCGGCGGCGTGGGCGGCGCTCGCGAACAGCATCGGCACGGTCAGCGCGCCGATAACCAGGCGCACGGCAGGGGCAAGGCGGGGGCGGGGCATGGGTTTTTGTCTCCTGAAGGAAGGGCCGGGTCCTGGCCCGGCGTTTTCTGTTTGCGTAAATCATATACGCATTGCGTAACGATTGAATGCGGGTTAACCTTGAACTGGCCCACTGTCACGGTGTGGCATCGTCCGCTGTCGCCGTGAACACCGCACAAGTCGCGTAGCTCCGTCCCGCCATGCCCCAATCCAAAGCCCCTGAACCCGTCATCGAAACCGCCACGACCCGCCCGCGCGAACGGCGCCAGCGCGTGCAGTCGGCCGTCACCGGCATGGCCGTCCTGAAAGGCCTGGCGCGCCTGGGCGGGCGCGCCAGCCTGACCGCGCTGGCCGCGCATATCGACGAAAGCCCGGCCAAGGTGCACCGCTACCTGGTCAGCCTGCTGGAAGAAGACCTGGTGGCGCAGGAACCCGGCACGCAGCAATACCACCTTGGCTTCGAGGCGCTGCAGATCGGCATGGCGGCGATGCGCCAGGCCGACCCGATCCGGCTGGCCGAGGCCTCGCTGGTGCGCCTGCGCGAAACCCTGGAGGTGACCTGCTTCGTCGCGGTGATGGGCAACAAGGGCCCGACCATCATGCGCTTCGAGGAACCGGGCCTGCCGGTGACGGTGAACGTGCGCGCGGGCTCGGTGATGCCGCTGCTGTGGTCCGCCACCGGGCGCGTGTTCCTGGGCTTGCTCGATGAGAAGGGCGTACAGGCGCAGGCCAGGGATGAGCTTGCGGCCGCCAGCCCGGCGCGGCTGGCGCAGCTCGATGCCGGGGATCCGATCGGCGCGTTGCGCCGCGCGGTGCAGGCCGACGATTGCGCCTGGGTGCGCGACACCAACCTGACCGGCATCAGCGCGGTGGCGGCGCCGGTGCGCGACTACACCGGGCGCGTGTGCGCGGTGCTGACCGCGCTGGGCGCCACCGGCGGCTTCGACCCCGCCATCGACGGGCCCATCGGCAGCGCCGTGCGGCGCGAGGCGCGCACGGTCAGCGCGGCGCTGGGGTTCAACCCCGCGGCGTGACCGCGGCGCCCGATGCATCCGGGCGCAGCGCCGGGCAGGCGCTGGCCACTTCCGCGTCGACGCGTTCCGGCCGGCCCAGCAGCGCGATCAGCCCGCATGCCAGCGTGCCGCGCCACTGCAGGTAGTCGTGCCCGCTGGCATGCTCGGCATGCACCACCGGGTAGCCCTTGGCGGCCAGCACATCGCGCATGTGCCGGGTGGTGGTCAGGATGTTGACGGCGCCGCGGCCCTCTTCGAAACGCCCGGCTTCCAGGTAGAAGCGCAGCGGCAGCCGCGGGCTGGCGGCGTATTCGCGGATCAGCCATTGCGGCTGCCGTGGCGGCTGGTCGGGCGCGCCGCCGGGACCCCACCAGAATGAGCCGGACTGGCTCAGCACCAGGCCGAAACGCTGCGGATGCCGCAGGCCCGCATAGGCCGCCGCCAGCCCGCCGTAGCTGGAACCGGCGACCACGGTGCGGTCGGCCGGCGCGTCCAGGCCAAGCGTGGCGGCCCAGGGCATCAGCTCGTTGGCGAGAAAGTCGGCGAAGGCCGGGTTCGGCGGCAGTTGGCCGGCGCGCGCCGCGGCGCTCGGATTGGCCACGATCAGCGCGGCGACGGGCGGCAGCAGGCCGGCGTCGATCAGGTTGTCGAGCAGGGTCGGCGTGGGCACCAGCGACAGGTAGGCGTGGGCGTCGAACAGCACCAGCGTGGCCGTGGGCCTGGCACGGGCCGGGCGGTAGACGTAGATGTCGCGCGCCTCGCCCAGGATGCGGCTGTCGATGCGGTAGGGCGTGACCGTGCCGGCGGGCACCCCCGCGCGCGGCGCCAGCCACGGCTGTGGCGGCGCGGCCGGCAGCTCCAGCACGGACTTGAGCTGGAACGGATCCGCGCCATGGTCCGGGAAGGTGCGCGGGTTGAGCGGATCGCGCTGCACCGTGGCCAGGATGGCGCGCCGGCGCTGCGCGGCCGGCTGGTCGAGCACGGGCACGTCCGGCGCCAGCTGGTAGCTCATGCGGGTGGCGGCCGGCACGCGGTAGCTGCGGTACCAGACGTCGCTGTCGCCCAGGCGCAGCAGCGGGTCGTGGTCGCCGGCGGGGCTGCCGAGCAGGCGCACATTGTCGCGTGCGCCGCGCCACAGGAAGGTCACGCGCACCATCGCTTCCTGCCCGCTGCCCGGCGTGGGCGGCAAAGGCTCTACCAGCGGCGTGCCGCGCCGGGCCATGTCCTGCCAGAAGGCGTTGGTGTTGCCGCCGCTGGCCAGGGCCTGCGCCAGCGCGCGCAGGGTGGGGCTGTCGGGCAGGTCGGCGGGCGCGTGCTGCGCGGCCCGCGGCACGATCTCGTCGATGCGCAGCACGTAAGGCGCGCCGGGCCAGGGCCGTCCGCCGACCGCGCCGGGCACGTCGGCCTGGTCGCCGCTGACGGTCAGCCGGTACGCGCCGCTGCCGGGGGCCACGAACAGGAAGCCGCGCGACAGCGTGGTCGGCCCCAGCAGCCGGCGCAGCGGCTTGCCGCCGCGATCGGCAAGGTCGAGCGTCGCCGCCGGTCCGTCGAGCACGCCGCGCACCACGTCGCCGGCCTGCAGCGACAGCGTGTAGTGCAGCGGCGCGCCGGGTTGCCAGGTGCCGTGCGCTGGCTGGCCGACGGCCAGGGTTGGATCGGATGCGGCAGCCGGCGTGGCGATGGCGGCAAGCGACAGCATCAGGGACGCCGACAGCCACGCGGCGCGGCGCCGGATCAGGACAGGAAAGCGCATCAGAAATCCACCGAGGTTGTGAACTTGAACAGGCGCGGCGCGTTCTGCGTGACGTAGCCGTCGTTGAACGAGCCCGCCCAGTAGCTCTGGTTGAACAGGTTCTCGACGCTGGCGTAGAAGCCCACGCGCTTGCCCTGGATCTTGGTCACGTAGCGCGCGCCGATGTCGTAGCGGGTCCAGCTGTCGATCTTCTGCGTGTTGGCGGTGTTGACGTACTGCGAGCCGGTGTAGGTCACGCGGCCGCTGACGGTCAGGCCCGGCAGCCAGGGCAGGTCCCACTCCGCGCCAAGGTTGCCGGACCACGTGGGACTGCCGAACGCGGTGTTGCCGTCATAGGCGCCGCTGGCCGTATGGGTCAGCACGGCGCGGGTATAGGCAATGCCGCCCAGCACACGCACGCCGCGGCTGGCCTCGCCATAGACGTTCCATTCCACGCCGCGGTGCCGGCGCTCGCCGTCCGGGCCATAGGTATTGGTGGCGCCATCCTTGATCAGAGTGGGGCGCGTGATCTGGAACACGCTGAGGGTCTGCGTCAGCCGCCCGCTGTCCCACTTCACGCCCAGCTCGCCCTGGCGGGTCTTGTAGGGCGCGAACACCTGCTGGTAGTTGCGGGCAGTGACGTCGGTCACGGTGTCGCCCTGGCTCAGCCCTTCGACGTAGTTGCCGTAGAGCGCCAGCTGCGCTCCCCATGGCTTGAGCACCAGGCCCACCGAGGGCGTGACCGCGCTTTCGTCGTAATCCGCGGTGCGTGCGCCCGTGGTCGCGCTGAAGCTTTGCGCCTGCACGCGCTGGTGGCGCAGGCCCAGCGTCAGCTGCACCTTGTCGTCGGCGAACGCGAGGGTGTCGGCCAGCGCCAGGCTGGTCAGCGTGGTGTCGGCGGTCTGGGGCACGTTGCCCGGCGATGGCGCCAGGATCGGCGTCACCGGTGCGTAGATGTTGGACAGGAACGACCGGCTGGCCACGTTGACCGTGCCGCTGCGCAGGCCCAGGTAGGTGTAGCCCAGCACCAGGCGGTGCTCCACCGGGCCGGTACGCACGGAGCCGCGCACGCCGGCCTCGGCCGAGACCGTATCGGTGTAGCCCTTCTGGTTGTAGGTGATGCCGGTGTAGTCGCCGTTGGGCCGGACATTGTTGGCGCGCGTGCCGTTGATAAAGCCGCTGTACTTGTAGTGCAGCGAGCCCAGGCCGGCGTACGCGGTCCAGTCGCGCGCGAGGTCGACCTCGCCGCGCGCGACGATGGCGTTGTTGTCGAGCCGGCCATGCGTGCCGGGCAGGATATTGGTGCCCGCCCTGGGCGGCGCCGGCACGGTGCTGGCGAACGAGGCCATCCAGGCGCTGCCGTTGCGCACTTCCTCTTCATCGGCGTAGGCATCGAGCGAGGCGCGCACGCGCTCGCCGGCATAGTCCAGCGCCACCGCACCCAGGGCGCGGCGTTTGGATTGCCCGTCGATGCCGGTGCGGCCATTGCCATAGGCGCCGTTGACGCGCACGCCGAACGCATTGTCCGGACCGAAGCGGCGCCCGATATCGACGCTGGCGCCGGCATGGCCTTCGGAAAGGTAGTTGGCCGAGAGCCGCGTCAGCGGCGTGTCCGCGGCGCGCTTGGGTACGAGGTTGATGACGCCGCCGACCGCGCCGCTCGGGGCCATGCCGGTCAGCATGGCGGTGGGGCCGCGCAGCAGTTCGACCCGCTCGACGAACTCCGTGGGCGCATGCCCGTAGGGCGCCAGCCCGTACATGCCGTTCAGTGCGAGGTCGCTGGACGAAATATCGAAACCGCGCACGGTGTAGTTCTCGTACAGGTGTCCGGCCGAGGTGGTGAAGCGCACCGTCGGGTCGTTGGCCAGCACGTCGCCGATGGTGTGGGCCTGCTGGTCTGCGATGGCCTGCGCGGTATAGGCGGCGCTGCTGTAGGGCGAGTCCATGGCATCGGCATTGCCCAGAAACCCCAGCCTTGCGCCGCGCGCCACCTGGCCGCCCGCGTAGGCGGGCGTCAGCGCTTCGGCGTCGTGGCGGGCGGCGCTCACGGTCACCGCCGGCAGGGTGGCGCCGTTGGCTTCCGGGGCGGCGGCGCGCACGGCTTTGACGGCAAAGCCGTTGGGCACGCGCACCGCGTGCAGGCCGGTATTGCGCAGCAGCGTGGCCAGCGCCTCGTCAGGCGCGTAGCGGCCCTGCAGCCCCTCGGTGCGACGCTCGGCGAGGTCGGCTGCGTCGTAGGACACCAGTACGCCCGATTCCAGGCCGAAGCGCGTCAGCGCCGGCTGCAGCGCGCCGGCCGGGATCGCGTAGCCGCGCGCCGCGGCACCGGGCGCCGGCACGGGTTCCGCGGCCACTGCAGCGAGGGGCCAGGTGGCGGCCGACAAGGCCAGCGCCTGCCCAACGGCGAGCACGCTGCGCCGGATGCGCAGGGCAGCGGGCCGGCGTGTGCCGGCGGGCGGGGTTGGCAGATGAAGCTTGCCCATGAAACAGTCCTTTCAGAATGCGGCCGGAAATCAGCCTTTCCTCTGTCAGGCCACTTGAAACAGGCAAACCCCTCAGTCCCGCGCAACAAAATTTTCTATTGGCGATGCCGGCTGATAGATGTTCGGTGGACTCACGCCCTGCGCCGCACGCTGACCCAGTAGCGCGTCCAGCGCTCGACGCTGACGGGCAGCAGGTGGGGCAGGGCATCGAGCACCCGGTCGGTGTCGTCCAGCGGGAAGATGCCCGACACGCGCAGGCCGGCCGCATCGCCGTTGCAGCCGAGACGGCCATGGCGGTAGCGCGCCAGCTGCGCCAGGAAGCGGTCCAGGCGCATGTCGTGCACAGCCAGCATGCCTTGGGTCCAGGCGGTATCGGCAACGTCGCTGGCCTCGGGCGGATCGATCGCTTCGCGGCTGAAGCGCGTGCGCTCGCCGGCCTGGAGCACGCGCGGCACCGCGGCCGGATCGGCCGGGCGAATTTCGACGGCGCCTGCCTGCACCGCGACGGCGGTCGCATCGTCGTGCAGTTGCACGGTGAAGCGGGTGCCCAGTGCGCGCAACGTTCCCTGCGCGGTGCCGATCCGGAACGGCCTGGCCAGCACGTCCGTCCCTGTTGCCACGGCGATGGCGCCGCGCAGCAGCGTGACCCGGCGCTCGGCATCGCCGTAGTGCACGGCGATGGCGCTGTCGGTATCCAGGTCGATCCCGGTGCCGTCCTGCAGCGTCACGCGCCGGCGTTCGCCGATGCCGGTGGCATGGTCGGCCCGCCATGCCAGCAGCGCACCGCCGCGCTGCCATTGCCAGGCGCCGGCGGCAACCACGGTGGCAGCCATCAGCGCGATGGCGCGGCGCCGGCCGCGGCGTGGCGGCGGGCTTGCCAGCGTGGCCCGCGCCACGCCACGCGGCATCACTGCCATGGCGGCACTGCAGTCATGCAGGTGTTGCCAGGCGCGCTCATGGTCGGGATGCTCGGCACGCCAGCGCGCGCAGCCTTCGCGGCTCGCCGGCGAAGCGTCGGGCGACAGCAGCGTCAGCCACCACTGCGTCGCGCGCAACGTGATCGCGGCATCGATGGGAGGTTGCGGTGCGCCCGGTAACGACATGCGGCGCAGCTCAGGCAGGAAAGCAGCACTGGTGCAGCGCCCTGACGATATAGCGCTGCACCGTGGCCACCGACACGCGCAGCTCGCTGGCGATGGCGGCCTGCGGCATGCCGTCGAGCTGGAACAGCAAGAAGGCGCGGCGCACCGCCGCGGGCAGGGTGTTCAGGCGGCGGTCGAGCTCGGCCAGGGTCTCGAGCAGCAGCGCACGCGTTTCCGGATCCGGGGCCTCGGCTTCGGGCAGCGCTGCCAGCGCTTGCTGGTAGGCGGCCTCCAGTGCCTGGCGACGATGGAAGTTCGCCACCAGCCCGCGTGCCACCGTGGCCAGGAAAGCGCGCGGCTCGCGCGCGGCGATCGGCGCCTCGCGCGCCAGCAGCCGCACGAAGGTGTCGTGCGCCAGGTCGGCCGCGTGCCCCGCTTGCCCCGCGTTCGCCAGGCGCCGGCGCAGCCAGCCATGGAGCCAGCCGTGATGGTCTAGGTAGAGCGTGCGGACTTCATCGTTGAGCGTAGGCTCGGCGGCGGGCATGGCGCGGAAAACTCGGGCACGGACAAACAGCCTCGCATTGTATTCTCAAATGATAATGATTCGCAATACGAGGCAGACTCGATGGCCGCGCCCGGCCCCGTCACGCGACCTCGCGCAGCGCCGTCCGGCGCGGCACGGCCGCATCGCCGGCGGGCCGCAGCGACGGATAACCTGCCGCAAACACCAGCCGCCCGCCCGACCACGTGTGCGTGACCATCGGCTGGCCCGCCACCTCGGAAACCGCGATCACATCGGCGCGCAGGCCCGGCGCCAGGCAGCCGCGGTCATCCAGCTGGCAGGCATCGGCGGGGTGGGCGGTGACCAGCGCCAGCGCCTGGTCCAGCGGCAGCCCGGCCTCGCGTCCGGCGGCATACGCGGCGGCGATCAGGGTGGAGGGCTGGTAGTCCGAGCACAGAATGCTGCCGGCGCCGGCCCGGATCGCATCGATGGCGCGCATCGATCCGCTCTGGCTCTTGCCGCGCAGCACGTTGGGCGCGCCCAGGATGGTCGGCAGCGCACGGGCGCTGGCGGCCTGCGCGGTCTCCAGGTTGATCGGGAACTCGCTCATGCGCACGCCCAGCGCGTGCATGGCGGCGATGCGCTGCGGCGAATCGTCGTCGTGGCTGGCGGTGGGAATGCCCAGCGCGTGCGCCACGGCCACCAGCCGGTCGACGCGCTCGTGCGCGCCCTCCATCGCCGCGGCTTTCTGCCGTGCTGCATCGGTGGCCGCGTCGCGGCTCATGCCGTGGTTGCCCATCATGTAGGCCAGGTAGGCGTCCATGGTCTTGAACTGGCCCTGGCCGGGCGAGTGGTCCATCACCGAGAGCAGGTCGACCACGCCTTCGGCCATCAGCGCCTCCAGCACCGGCACGGCGCTCGCGTCGGCGACCTCGTAGCGGCAATGGACGCGGTTGTCGACCAGGCTGTGCTGCCGGTAGGCGGCGATGGTGCGCACCACCGTGGCCGCGGTGTCGACGTTGCGCACGCCGAACTGGTTGCCGGCGAAAGACAGCGCGTGATAGGGGGTGGTGATGCCGGCCGCGGCGTTGCGGCGGTCGACCTGCGCCACGGCGAAATCCAGCGGGAACAGCACGCTGGCGCGCGGCTCCACCTCTTTCTCGATGGCGTCGCAATGCACGTCCACCAGGCCGGGCATCACGGTGTGGCCATGCAGTTCGACCACGGTGGCGTGCGCGGGCACGGCCGCGGGTGCCGGCTCGATCGCCGCGATACGGCCATCCTCGAGCAGCAGCGCGCTGTCGCGCAGCACGCGGTCGGGCAGCACCAGGGTGGCGTGGGTCAGGTAGGTCGCAGGCATGTCTGGCTCCGTTCGGGGCGGTTCGGTTCAGGCGGGGGCGGTGGTGGTAGCGGTAGCGGGGTGCAGCGGCAGCAGGCGCGTGGCCACGGCATCGCGCACGGCTTCGTCGTGGAAAATGCCGATCAGCGCGCGGCCCTCGGCCAGGGCTGCGCGGATCAGCGCGACCACCACGGCACGGTTGTCGGCGTCCAGCGAGGCGGTGGGCTCGTCCAGCAGCAGGATCGGATGGCCGCCGATCAGGCCGCGCGCGATATTGACGCGCTGCTGCTCGCCGCCCGAGAAGGTGGCGGGCGGCAGGTCCCACAGCCGGCGTGGCAGGTTCAGCCGCGCCAGCAGTTCGGCCGCGCGCGCGCGCGCCTCGTCCTCGCCGGCACCGCGCTGCCGCAGCGGATCGGCCACCACGTCGAGCGCGCCCACGCGCGGGATCGCGCGCAGGAACTGGCTGACATAGCCGATTACGTCGCGGCGCAGCTGCAGCACGCGCTGCTCGCTGGCCTGGCCCAGCTCGACCCACGGCGCGCCGTCGGCGCTGGTGTCGCGCAGCCGGATGCTGCCTTCGGTGGCAAGGTAATTGCCGTACAGGCAGCGCAGCAGCGTGCTCTTGCCGGTGCCGGACGGCCCGGACAGGACCAGGCATTCACCGCGCGCGGCATCGAAATCGATCGCGCGCAACACCGGCAGGCGGATGCCGCCCTGGTTGTGCAACGTAAACATCTTGCCGAGGCCGCGCACCTCGACCAGCTTCTGTGCTTGTTCTGCGTGCATCGTGTTCAGCCTTGCAGGATGGAAGAAACCAGCAACTGCGTGTACGGATGCTGGGGATCGTCGAGGATCTGGTCGGTCAGGCCCTGCTCGACCACGCGCCCGCCCTGCATCACCAGCGTGCGGTGCGCCAGCAGCCTGGCCACCGCCAGGTCGTGCGTGACCAGCACCGCGGCCAGGTCCAGGTCGGCCACCAGGCGGCGCAGCAGGTCCAGCAGCCGCGCCTGCACCGACACGTCGAGCGACGCCGTGGGCTCGTCCATGAACACCAGGCGCGGATGCGTGACCAGGTTGCGCGCGATCTGCAGCCGCTGCTGCATGCCGCCGGAAAAGGTGCCGGGCACATCGTCCAGCCGCGCCAGGTCGATCTCCATCTTTTCCAGCCAGTTGCCGGCGACTTCGCGCAGGTTGCTGTAGTGGCGCTCGCCCACGGCCATCAGCCGTTCGGCGATATTGGCGCCGGCGCTGACCTGCATGCGCAGGCCGTCGCGCGCATGCTGGCGCACGAAGCCCCAGTCGGTGCGCGCCAGCAGCCGCAGGCGTGCGCTGGACAGGGTGGCCAGGTCGGTCGGGCCGGACTCGCGCATGGCATAGCTGACCGTGCCGCGCTGCGCCGGCGCCTGCATCGACAGCGCCTGCAGCAGCGTGCTCTTGCCCGAGCCCGACTCGCCCACCACGCACAGCACTTCGCCGGGATAGAGGTCGAAACTGACGTCATGGCAGCCGTGCAGGCCGTCCCAGGTGCGCGTCAGGTTACGCACCGACAGCAGCGGAGCGGCGCTCATTGCGCACCTCCGGCAGCGGTGTCGACGGCTTGCGCGGCCTGGCGGCCGGCGCAGTACTCGGTATCCGAGCACACGAACCGGCGCGTGCCGGCGTCGTCGGTGATGATCTCGTCCAGGTAGCTGTCGGTGGCGCCGCACTGCGCGCAGCAGTTGGACCACGACTCCACCGTGAAGGGGTGGTCGGCAAAGTCCAGGCTCTTGACGGCGGTGTAGGGCGGCACCGCATAGACGCGCTTTTCGCGGCCCGCGCCGAACAGCATCAGCGCCGGGCTGCGGTCCAGCTTGGGGTTGTCGAACTTGGGGATGGGCGAGGGCCGCATCATGTAGCGCTGGTTGACGATCACGGGGTAGTCGTAGGTGGTGGCGATGTGGCCGTGGTGCGCGATGTCCTCGTACAGCTTGACGTGCATCGCGCCGTATTCCGCCAGCGCATGCATGGTGCGGGTCTCGCCTTCGCTGGGCTCAAGCCAGCGCAGCGGCTCCGGGATCGGCACCTGGAACACCACGGTCTGCCCCGCGCGCAGCGGCGTTTCGGGAATCCGGTGGCGGGTCTGGACGATGCTGGCCGCGGTGGTGCGCTCGGTGGTCGGCACGCCGGTGACGCGGGCGAAGAAGCGGCGGATATTGATGGCGTTGGTGGTGTCGTCCGAGCCCTGGTCGATCACCTTGAGCACGTCGTCCTTGCCGATGATCGCGGCCGTCACCTGGATGCCGCCGGTGCCCCAGCCATACGGCAAGGGCATCTCGCGGCTGCCGAACGGCACCTGGTAGCCAGGAATCGCCACCGCCTTCAGCAAGGCGCGGCGCAGCATGCGCTTGGTCGACTCGTCGAGATAGCCGAAGTTGTAGTGCTCGTCGCGGGCGATGCCCGCGGCCATGGTGGTGTCGGCGGCGCTCATGCCAGCGTCTCCTCTTGCGGCTGTGGCTGGGATTGCGGTTGCGCTTGCGGCTGCGGCTGCGGCTGCGGCTGCGGTGGCGCCGCCACGGACGCGGGCATGGCGCTGTCCGGCACGTCGGCGCCCTCGGCGCGCAGCCGGCGCAGCAGCTCCAGGTTGGCCTGGAAATCCACGTAGTGCGGCAGCTTCAGGTGCTGCACGAAGCCCGAAGCCTCGACGTTGTCGCTGTGGTACAGCATGAATTCGATATCGTTGGCCGGCGCGTCGGCGGCCTCGCCGAGCGCTTCGGCGCGCATGGCGCGGTCCGCCAGTGCCATCGACATGGCCTTGCGCTCGTTGTAGCCGAACACCAGCCCGTAGCCGCGCGTAAACCGCGGCGCCTCGTCGGCATTGCCGGCGAACTGGCTCACCATCTGGCATTCGGTCAGCTCGATCGCGCCGATGGTGACGGCAAAGCCGAGCTCTTCGACGAACAGCTCCACCTCGGCCGTGCCGTAGCGGATCTCGGCCGCGAACGGGTGCGAGTTGCCGTAGCCGCGCTGGGTCGAGTAACCCATCGACAGCAGGAAGCCCTCGTCGGCGCGCGCCAGGTTCTGCAGGCGCGCGGCGCGGCCGGCGGGAAAGCTCAGCGGCTCGCGCGTCAGGTCGGGCGGCGCGGGATCGCCGGCGGGAATCGCGTCGGCTTCGACCAGGTCGTCCGCTTCCAGCAGGCTGGTCACGCGCGGCATCGCGGCGGCGAGCGGTTCCTGATCAGCGGGCAAAGGCTGCGGCGCGCGGCCGCCTTCGAGCGAGAAATCCAGCAGCCGCTGCGTGTAGTCATAGGTGGGCCCCAGCACCTGGCCGCCCGGCACATCCTTGAAGGTCGACGAGATCCGGCGCTGCAGGCGCATCGCGCCGGTATCGAGCGGCTGCGTATAGCCGAAGCGCGCCAGCGTGGTGCGGTACGCGCGCAGCAGGAAGATGGCCTCGATCTGGTCGCCGGCGGCCTGCTTGAGCGCCAGCGCCGCCAGGTGCGGGTCGTACAGCGAGCCCTCGGCCATCACGCGCGACACCGCCAGCGGCATCTGCTCGCGGATCTGTGCCAGCGTCAGTTCCGGCACCGCCGTGTCGCCGCGGCGATAGGCGTCGAGCATCCGGTAAGAATTGAGGATGGCGCGTTCGCCTCCCTTGACGGCTACGTACATGTCAGTCCTCCACGATGGTGGTGCGCGTCAGCGCGCAGAACCGGTCACCGCTGCACAGCAGCAGGTCCACGCCGAGCGGGAAGCCGGCGTTGTTGGCGCGCCAGGCCGGGCGAAAGCCCGCCGGCAGGCCGGCAACACGCAGCGCTTGCGTGTGCTCGATGCCGGGGCCGTGCAGCGTCAGGGCCTCGCCGTCGGTGAGCGAGGCCACTTCCACCAGCAGCGTGGCCGAGCGGTCCGGGAAGGCCGGGTCGCCCTGCGCGCAGTCCGTGAGCGCCGGCATGGCATGGCCGGCCGGCACGCAGACGAAGGCCGCGGCGCCGGGCGCTTCCGTCAGCCGGCAGCCGCAGTGAAAGCGCAGGAAGGCACGCGCCGCGGCCGGCACGGCGGCGGGCAGCCAGACCGGGGTATCGGCGTCGGCCAGCGTCAGCAGCAGCGCGGCCAGCGCCGGCGACAGGCCCTCGGGCAAGCCGCTGCGGGCCGGCAGCGTCTGCAGCTGACCCGGGTGGGCGAACGCCCGCAGCGCTGCGCGGAACGCCTGCTGGGCGTCATCGACCGGATCACTAAAGCCAGGCAGCAGCGCGGCGGCCGGCGTGGACAGCATGGGTTGGGCGGCGGGCATCTCAGTCTTCTCCGCGGACCATGGTGAAGAACTCGACGCGCGTCTGCGCGGCCGTGGCCGCCGCGTGCGCGGCGCGGCTGGCGTGTGCGTCGGCCAGCGGTGCGAGCACCAGGTCCTGCACGCGCTGGTGCCAGGCCGGACGCTGCAGCAGCGCGTCCAGCACCGCGGCCTGCTCGGCATGGCGCACGCTGCGCCCCTGGACATAGGCGACGCCGGCGGCAGCGTCGGCGGCGCCATCCTCCAGCACCACCGCGCAGCGCGTTACCGTGATTTCGCCGAGGTTGAACTGGGCCCCGGTGCCGCCCGCGCGGCCCCGCACCATCGCCATGCCGGCCTCGGGCTTGCGCAGCAGCCGGTAGGCGGGCAGGGCCTGCGCTTGCGCAAGCCGTTGGTAGGCGCCGTCGAGCGCATCGGTCGGCGCGGTGGCCAGGATCCGCAGCCAGGCGGCGCGGGCAGCATGGGCGGCGGGCACATCCGGCCGCGCGGTTTCGCTTTGCATCATCACCCCTATACGTCTATACGTTTAGATGTCGTTCCTGGAACACGCAGCCACTAGACCACAGCCAAATGAACGTTTCATGACGGGGCAGGGGATTGCTCGGGCACGCTGCCAGCGCGGCATGGCTGAGGCACAATCGCACGAGATGGGTTAACGCTTGATGACAAGAGGACAGCGCACGATGTCTGATCGAGAAGTGGAACGGGGTTCGGGCGTCGCGGTGTGGCGCCAGATTGGCGAGGCGCTGGCGGACGACATCCGCAAGAAGCTGTACCTGCCGGGCGAGCAATTGCCGCCGGAGCCGGAGCTCGCCAACCGCTTCGCCGTGAACCGCCATACCATCCGCCGTGCCATGGGCGAGCTGGAGCTGAGCGGGCTGGTGCGGATCGAGCAGGGCCGCGGCACCTTCGTGCAGGAGCACGCGATCGACTACGCCATCGGACGCCGTACGCGCTTCTCGCAGAACCTGGCGGCCCAGGGCGTGCGCGGCCATACCGAAGTCGTCGCCAGCCAGGTGGTGCGCGCGCCGGAGGTGGCCAAACAGCTGGGGCTGGCGCGCACCGCGGAGCTGCTCCATGCGCAGATGATCGGCAAGGCCGAGGACCGCACCATCGACGTGGCCGAGCACTACTTCGACCTCAAGCGCTTTCCCGGGATCGACGAGGTGCTGCGCGCCAGGCAATCCGTATCGCGCGCGCTGGCCCATTACGGCATTGCCGACTACACCCGCAAGTGGTCGCGCATTACCGCGGCGATGCCGAGCGCGCCGGTGGCGCGGATGCTGAACCAGCCCAAGACCCGCCCGGTGCTGCAGGTCGAGGCGCTGAACGTCGATATCGACGGCAACCCGGTGCAGTACAGCGTGGTGCGCTTCGCCGGCGACTGGGTGCAGCTGACGGTGTCCGACCGTGACTGACGCTGCCGCGCGGGATTGGTCTAGACATCCGGCTGTCATCTGCCTGCGCTACTGTCTGCGGTCAACCCCACCAAACCGGGGCAGTCTGCGCCTGCGCGCGCGTGATGCCGCTGGTAACCTTGCCGCATGACTCAAGCCGCGTACCGCTACGCCATCTACCTGTCGCCATCCGGCCCGCTGGCCACCTTCGGCAAGCATTGGCTGGGGCGCGACGCCGACACCGGCGCCATGCTGCCTCCGCCCGCCGACCTGCCCGCGGCGCCGCCCGAGTGGATCAAGGCGCCGGCCCACTACGGCCTGCATGCCACCCTGAAGCCGCCATTCCGGCTTGCCGACGGCGCCAGCGCGGCGATGGTCGATGCCGCCGCGCGGGATCTTGCGCGCCGGCAAACGCCGTTCGACGCGCCGCTGGCGCTGCGCGCGCTGCGTGGTTTTGTCGCATGGACGCTCGCAGCCGGCGGCTCGCCGCCGATGCAGGCGCTGGCCGACGCCTGCGTGCTGGCCTTCGACCCCTTGCGCGCGCCGCCTTCGGCGCAGGAACTGGCCAGGCGCACCCCGGACCAGCTGAGCGCAGCAGAGCGCCGCATGCTCGACGCATGGGGCTACCCGTATGTGTTCGGCACCTTCGTGTTCCATATCACACTGACCGGCATGCTCGATGCTGCCAGCCAGCGCGCCGCGAGCGCGCAGCTTGAAGCAGCCAGCGGCAAGCTGCTGCAAGCGCCGTTGCTTGTGGACCGCATCAGCGTATTCGTGCAGCCGGCCCAGGGCGAGGACTTTGTCGTCGCCCGCCATTACGGCTTCGACGGCAGCACCGCGGACGGCGCCGGCGCGGCGTATCTCGGCGCATGAGCGCGGCAACCGTGGCCGACGGGCACGGCCTGTTCTACCTGATGGGACCGTCCGGCAGCGGCAAGGACTCGCTGCTGCGCGCGCTGCGCGAGCGCCTGGGCGCGGATCACCGCATTGTCATCGCCCATCGCTACATCACCCGCGCCGCCGATGCCAACGAGGCCTCGGTGGCCCTGACGCCCGAGGAATTCCACCGCCGCCGCGCGCTGGGCTGCCTGGCGCTGGACTGGCACAGCCACGGCCTGCACTACGGCATCGGCATCGAGATCGAGCAGTGGCTGGCGCGCGGCCTGACGGTGATCGTCAACGGCTCGCGCGAGTACCTGCCACAGGCGGTGGCACGCTACCCGAAGCTGTGCGCGGTACACGTGCGGGTGCAGCCGGAAGTGCTGGCGGCACGCCTGCGCCAGCGCGGACGCGAAGCGGAAGATGCGATTGCGAAACGGCTGGCCCGCGCGCGGCAGGCGTTCGCCGTGCCGCCGGGATGCCGGCTGGTCGAGATCGACAACAGCGGCGGGCTGGAGAGCGCGGTGGCGGCGCTGGCGCAACTGGTAGGCGCCGCGCCTCCGGCGGCACGGCAGGCCTGAGTTCAGAGCCCGATGCTGAAGCTGATGCCATGCTCGGTAAAGCCGAGCTGGCGATAGAACTGGTGGGCGCGCAGGCGTCGCGCACTGGATGACAGCGCCAGCTTGGCGGCACCGGCTTCCCGCGCCAGTCGCATCGCCTCGCGCATCATGGCCTTGCCGATGCCCATGCCGCGCGCGGCCGGCGCCACCACCACGGCTTCGACGATCGCCTCGGGACGCCCGTCGTGGACCATCACCGGGAACACCAGCAGGCTGAAGGTGCCGAGCGGCACCTCGTCCGCGCCCACCATCATGTAGCAGCGGTAGTCCGGATAGCGGCGCATGGTGGCATAGCGCTCGCGCATGGTGGCCAGCGGCAGCGGCGCCTCGCCGTCCATCGCGGCCAGCAGCGCGGACAGGTGCAGCAGCTCCGCGTCGGAGCCGCGCACTTCGCGCAGCGCCAGCGAGACTTCGGTGGTCGGCATGGCGTTCAGACCAGCACCTTGCGGATCTGGGCCGACAGGATGTCGATGGCCGAGACGAACACGATGATGATGATCATCACCGCGCAGGTCTGCCCGTACTGGAAGCTGCGGATGATTTCCCACAGCACGGTGCCGATGCCGCCGGCGCCGACGATGCCCACCACCGACGCCGAGCGCACGTTGGACTCGAAGCGGTACAGCGCGAACGACAGCCACAGCGGCAGCACCTGCGGAATCACGCCGTAGACGATTTCCTCGACCGGGCCGGCGCCGGTGGCACGCACGCCTTCGACCGGGCGCGGGTCGATGGCTTCGACCGCTTCGGCAAACAGCTTGGCCAGCACCCCGGTGGTATGGATCCAGATCGCCAGCACGCCGGCGAACGGGCCCAGCCCGACCGCGACGATGAACAGCATGGCGAACACCATTTCATTGATGGCGCGGCATGCATCCATGACGCGGCGCGCGGGCTGGTAGACCCAGGCCGGCACGATATTGGCCGAGCACAGCAGCCCCAGCGGCACCGCCACCACCACGGCCAGCGCCGTGCCCCACAGCGCGATCTGCACGGTGACCAGCATCTCGTCGAGGTAGTGGCGCCAGTCGCGGAAATCCGGCGGGAAGAAGTCGGCCGCGAACCTGGCCATGTTGTCCGAATCGCGCAGCAGGTCGAGCGGGCGCATGTCGGCGCCTTGCCAGGACAGGGCCAGCAGGGCCAGCAGCACCGCCCAGGTCAGCGGCACGGCAAGGGGTGTGCGCGGCGGGCGCACATGGCTTCGGGGCGTGGGAGGCAGGCCAGGCGTGGCGGAGACGGTCATGGAGCGGTCCGGATACAGCGGGGATTGGAAAGCGGTGCGAGGCGGGCGGCAACAGCCGCCGCCCCGGTGAGACAGGTCGAACAGTGTGGTGGCGGCGAACCGGTTACTGCGTGCTGCCGGCGCTGGCGGCGGCCTTGTCCAGCTCCGCCAGGCGACGGCTCACGTCGGACAGGCGCTTTTCCTTGTCGGCGGCGGCCAGCGTGGTGTCGGATTCGATCTTGGCCTTTTCGCGCGCCAGCTCGATCTGGCGGATCGGCACCAGCTGCGCGTCGTTCGAGGCGCGGAAGCCCTGGTAAGTCAGGCCGGCCAGCACCTGCTTCTCGCGCGCCGCGTCGGTGCCCTTGCCGTAGTTGACGAAGAAGGTCTGGATCTTTTTCTTCAGTTCGGGCGTCAGGTCCTTGCGGTAGACCATCGGGTCGGCCGGGATCAGTGGCGACTTCCACAGCACGCGCACCTGCTCATAGGCGTTCTTGCCCGTGTTGATGCGGTAGCGCTCCATGTTCTCGGTGTTGTTGACGGCCACGTCGACCTGCTTGTTCAGCACCGACAGCAAGTTGGTTTCATGGTTGCCGATGCGCACCGCCTTGAACAGCGTCTTGGGCTCGACCTTGTTGGCGCTCCACAGGTAGAAGCCCGGCACCGCCGTGCCCGAGGTGGAGTTGGGGTCGCCGGCGCCGTAGGTCAGGTCCTTGCCGCGCCTGATCACGTCTTCGACGCTCTTCAGGTCGCTGTCCTTGTTGACCACCAGCACCGACCAGTAGCCCGGGTTGCCGTCCTTGTCGATCACCGACGCAAACACCTCGCCGCTGGCGCGGTCGACCGCTTCCATGGCCGACTTGTTGCCAAACCACGCGATCTGCACCTTGTTGAAACGCATGCCTTCGATGATGCCGGCATAGTCGGAGGCGAAGAACGGCTTCACCGGCACGCCCAGGGTCTTGCTCAGGTCGTCGATCAGCGGCTGCCAGGCGGTCTTCAGGTTGGACGACGATTCGGTCGAGATGAAGCCGATGTTCAGGCTTTTTGCCTCCTGGGCGAAGGCAGGGAGGGCGGGGAGGGCAACCGCGGCCGAGGCCGCGACGGCGATGAAGGTTCTGCGAAGCATGGGCAACTCCGGTGGAAAGCGGTTTGGGGGAATGGGGCTGCGCCAACCGCTCAGGCGGCGGCCAGGTTCATCGTGACCAGCGCCGGCGCCGGCATGGGCGCGGCGCTGTCGTCGTCTTCAGGGATGGCATCGCGCAGCAGTTCGTCCGCTTCGGTGCCGTAGAGGTCGCGCAGCATGGCCGGCGTCAGCGCGGCCGAGGGGCCGTCATAGACCACCTTGCCGTGGCGCAATGCAACCACGCGCGGGCAGTAGCGCATGGCTACGTCCACCTGGTGCAGCGACACCACCACCGCCACCTTGCGGGTGCGGTTGATCTGCCTGAGCAGCGACATGACGCGGCGCGAAGATTCGGGATCGAGCGAGGCGATCGGCTCGTCGGCCAGGATCACGCTGGCGTTCTGCACCAGCGTGCGCGCAATCGCGGCGCGCTGCTGCTGGCCGCCCGACAGTGTCGAGGCACGCTGAAAGGCATAGTCGTCTATACCAACTTGCGCAAGCGCATCGAGCCCCCTGCGGATTTCGTCGGCCCTGAACGCGCGCAGCAGGCCGCGCCATTTGGGTACACGCGCCAGCATGCCGACCAGCACATTGGTGATGACCGGCAGGCGTCCCACCAGGTTGAACTGCTGGAACACGAATCCGATCTCGCGCCGCACCTGGCGTACGTTGCCGGCGAGGCGGCCGTTGCGCTGCACGTGGCGGCCGTTGACCAGGATCTCGCCGGCGCCGGCGTCGCCGGTAACGAAGCCGGCCACGTGGCGCAGCAGCGTAGACTTGCCGGATCCGGACGCGCCCAGCAGCGCGACCATCTCGCCCGGTGCGATCTGCAGCGTGACATCGTCAAGCGCCTTGCGGTCCGCACGGAACGATTTGCTCAGGCCGCGGACTTCAATTGCGTGCGTCATGTCGACTCCCCTGACTTGATTGACCTGCGCATTCTGGCGGGGGTGGATGACAGAACGATGACTGGAAGACCGATCCGGCGCGGTCATCGGACACAGGTTTGGGCGGGCGAGGCCCGGGAGCCGGTAAAGTCTCGCTTATTTCCCGCGCCGGCTGCGCTGTGTGCCGGCGCACCACGGTCAGATGATCTGATATGAACCAAACTCTTCACAAGGCAATGCAAGCCATTGCCGCCGCCGCGGCGCTGCTTTGCGGCGCCGGTGCCCATGCTGCCGAGCGTGTCGATGCGGCCGCGCTCAGGCGTGTCGTCGACGCGGCAATCCAGCCGGTGATGCAGGCGCACGATGTGCCGGGCATGGCCGTGACCGTCACGGTCGGCGGCAAGCAGTACGACTTCCACTACGGCGTCGCCGCCAGGGCCGGCGCCCGCAAGGTCGACGCCGATACGCTGTTCGAGATCGGTTCGGTCAGCAAGACCTTCACCGCGACGCTGGCCGCCTATGCGCAAGCCCGCGGCGACCTGTCGCTGACCGACAATGCGGCGAAGCACCTGCCGCAACTCGCGGGCAGCAGCGTGGGCGCGACCAGCCTGCTGGACCTGGGCACGTATGCGGCCGGCGGGCTGCCGCTGCAGTTTCCTGAGGCCGTCACCGACACCGGCAAGATGGTCGACTATTTCCGCGACTGGCGTCCCCGCTACGCCCCCGGTACCCACCGGCAATACTCGAACCCCAGCATCGGCCTGTTCGGCTACCTGGCCGCGCGCAGCATGGGCCAGCCGTTCGACGTGCTGATGGAGAAGACACTGTTCCCCGCGCTCGGGCTGCGCAGCACCTACATCACGGTGCCGAAGGCGCGCATGAAGGACTATGCCTATGGCTACGCCAGGGGCGGCAAGTCGGTCCGCGTCACGCCGGGCGTGCTGGATGCCGAGGCCTACGGCGTCAAGACCACGTCGGCCGACATGATGCGCTTCGTCATGGCCAATATCGACAGCAGCGGGCTGGACCAGACCCTGCAGCGCGCGCTGGCCGCCACCCGCACCGGTTACTTCAAGGTCGGCGACATGGTGCAGGGGCTGGCGTGGGAAATGTACCCGTGGCCGGCGCAGCGCGACAGCGTGCTGGCAGGCAGCTCGCCCCAGGTGGTGTTCGAGGCCAACCCGGTGGCGCGGCTGGAGCCGCCGCAGGCGGCGCGCAGCGGCATGCTGGTCAACAAGACGGGCTCGACCAACGGCTTCGGCGCCTATGTCGCCTACGTGCCGTCGCAGCGCATCGGCATCGTGATGCTGGCGAACAAGAATTATCCGGTCGCGGAGCGGGTGAAGGCGGCGTTCCGGGTGCTGCAGTATCTGGACGGACAGCCGGTGGGGGAGGGCAAGCCTTGAAGGGACTCTGGCCGCAGCGTCCAAGGCCCGCTCGGAAAAATATTTCGTCGGGGACGGAATAGTCCGGGTGCTTCCCGTGTATACGCAGGAAACCATTCCCGACCAGCACACTCTGGCCGGGCCAACCGGAGACCCTGCGATGCAACGAAGTTCTTCACGTCATGGCGCCCGCACCGCGGCACGCGCCCTGGCGGCGCTGTGCCTGTCGGCCGCCAGCCTGGCCGCGCCGGCCCAGAACGCGCACCAGCACCCGGGCCAGGCGGCACCTCCGCCCTTCATCGCCAGCACCGCGAAACCCTATGCCGCCCTGATCGACGACGCCATGAACGTGATGCACCACGGCATGACGCAGGCACCCACCAACGGCGACCCGGACCACGACTTCGTCGCCATGATGATCCCGCACCACCAGGGCGCGATCGACATGGCCAAGGCGCTGCTGCTGTACGGCAAGGATCCGGCGCTGCGCAACCTGGCGCAGGGCATCATCACCGAGCAGCAGAACGAGATACGGCTGATGCAGGCGTGGCTGCAGCGCCATCAGGCCCAGCCGCCCCGGGCCACGTCGCCGCGCTGACCCGCCCCATTCTGTCGCGCGCCTTATGCCAACCGCATCCAGCTCCCTTACTGCCATGAAGAAGAACACGCTTGTCGCCCTCGCCATCTCGCTCGGCGCGCCACTGGCCAGCGCCGCACCGCAACCGCAGGACCGCGTCTATACCGCGGACCAGAACAGCAACACCGTGTCGGTGATCGACCCCGCCGCCAACCGGCTGCTGGGCCAGGTCCGGCTCGGCAATGCACGGCCCGACGTGCTGTCGCCGCTGTACAAGGGCGAACTCAACGTACACGGCCTGGGGTTCTCACCGGACCACCGGACGCTGATCGTCATCTCCAATGGCTCCAACTCGGTCGCGTTCATCGATACCGCGACCAACCGGGTCAAGGGCATCGCCTATATCGGCCGCTCGCCGCACGAGGGCTTCTTTACCGCCGATGGCAAGGAGGTATGGGTGGTGGTGCGCGGCGAGGACTACATCTCGGTCATCGATCCCGCCACGTTCCGTGAAACCCGCCGCATCCCGACCACCGCGGGACCGGGCATGGTGCTGTTCCACCCGGCGGGCCAGCTGGCCTTCGTCGTGTCCAGCTTCAATCCGGTGGTCGACGTGATCGACGTCAGGGCCCGCAAGGTGGTGAAGCGGCTCGACGTGGCCAGCCCGTTCTCGCCCTTCCTGCAATTCACGCCCGACTTCAAGGAAGTCTGGATGACGCACAAGGACGTGGGCAAGGTCACACGCATCGATACCGGGAAGCTGGCCGTGAAGGGCGTGTTCGATACCGGCTTTATCACCAACCACCTGGCCTTTGCCCGCACCGCGCGCGGCACGCATGCCTATGTCACGGTAGGTGGCGAGAATGTGGTGAAGGTGTTCACCACCGACGCCACGCCCACGCTGGTCGCGACCATTCCCGTCGGCGCGCTGCCGCATGGCATCTGGGCGGCGGACGATGGCTCGCGCGTCTATGTCGGCCTGGAAAACGGCGACGCGGTGGATGTGATCGACACCGCCGACAACCGCGTCATCGCGCGCGTGCCGGTGGGCCAGGCGCCGCAGGCGCTGGTCTATGTCAGCAACGCGGTGCCAGGCGGCGCCGGCACGGGCAACCTGGTGCCCAGAGCGAACACCGAGCCGCTCAACGTTGCGCTCAAGCCGGTCCGCGGCGGCGACGCCAAAGGCTTTGTCGTGGCGCGCAACCTGGGCGTGGTCGACGCGCTCGAGGTCTCGCTGTTCAAGCTGAAGCCGCAAACGCAATACAGCGTCTACGTGGGCGGGCAGAAGACGCCGGTGGCAAGCTTCAGGACCAACCCGGCCGGCATGGCCAACGGCACCGCGATCGGGCCGCTGCGGGAGGTGGTGCCGACGCTGTCGCCGCAGGCGCCGTCACCGGTGCAGCTGGTGGTGATGGAGGGCAACGCGCCGCCGGACCCGGCCAACGCGGTGCTGGTCAGCGCGCCCTGAGCGCGATCACGAGCAGCGCAGCAGCACGGGGCAGGGTGCTCACGGCACATTGCTCTGAGTGAAATCGAACGGCTTGCCGGGCACGTCGTAGGCGCCGCCGAACTCGAACGGCGCATTGCCCGACTTGCCGACGCCGATATGCAACGGCGTATTCCCGCCTTGCAGGGCAATCGGCGCATAACGGTAGTTCATCACCTGCCTGCCGGTGTAGTCCGCAATGGTGATCACGCTGGTCAGCAGCGGGTTCTGCTGGGTCTCGTCCACCGTGATGGGGTCGACGATGCGCGAGTCCTGCAGCGTCTTTTCGACGGTCAGGCCCACCATGTCGACCAGCTGGATCTTTTGCGCGCCGCGTGATACCACCCACAGCCTGGTGTTGGAATTGCCCAGTCCCACGTTGACATGGTGCTTCATGCTGGTGGGATTCTTGCCGACCTGCACGCTAAGCATCTCCTCGATCAGCTTCGGGTCGGGATTGCGGCCGGACTGCAGCCCCGCCACGGAGAACGCGCGGATCTTGCCTTCCTCCGTCGCCACCCAGGCGCGGCCGGGAATCGGCAGGATCGAGATCCTGACGGCCGTGGGCTTCTGCGGCAGGCGGACCGACTTGACGATGGCCGGCGCGTAGTTGTCCACGGCAAATACCGGCGGCCACTGGGCATCGCCCAGGCCGGTGTTGGCCAGCGTCGCTTGCAGCGCGGCATGGCTGCCTTCGAAGTAGGCCCGGTTGACCTTGTCGAACAGCGGCTTCAGGTCGAGGAAGATCACCTTTTTCTCGGACTTCGAAATCACCGCCGCCACGCCGGCCCGGGACACCAGCTTGCCGTTGATGCCCGTGCGCGTGAAGCTCTTCTGGTTGACGCTGCTGGTGGCCGGGTTTACCTCCGTCTTGGTCCGGCTGGCGCCGCGGCGGCCGACCGGGTCGATCAGCCAGCCTTGCGTGCTGTTGTCCTGCATCACGCCAAAATCCGTTACCGCCGAGATGTCCGTCGGTGCCACCATGCCGGGCAGGTCGATAAAGCCCAGCAGCTTGATAAAGACGAAGTTGGAAATATTGCGCAGGCCGGGGTAAAGACCCGGCCACGAGCCCGCGCTGGGATCATAGGGGCCGCCGACCTTGCTGCCATCGGCCAGGCTGCCCAGCGCCAGCACGGCCACCTGGCCCTTGAAGGCGACGGTATCCCAGATCGTTACCAGGGCGAATTCCGAGTTGGTCGTGATCGCAATCGCCGTAGGCACCTTGCCCGCGGGCAATTTCACGGCCGCCGAGTGCGAGGCGGTATTGCTGCCGACCGAGGCAATCAGGCCGTTCTGGAACGCGATCAAGGCCTGGGCGCAATCGTGTTCGCTGCAGCGCCCCATGGCAATGGGGCGCCTGGGCAATTCGCCGCCATTGGCCGCGATATGGTTTTTCAACTGGGGGTCGGTCGCGACATGCCCGTAAACCCACGGCAACTGCGGTTTCTCGGCAACCGTCCCGGCACTCAGCGCCAGCGTCAGCAGCGAGGTAACGCCAGGGTCCGGTGCCGCATCGGCGCGATAAATGACATCCCCCATATTGCTGCCGTAATCGTTGCGGGAGCAATCCAGCTGGCCCAGCTGATAGATGACCTTAAGGCTGTGATCCAGCTCGGACTTGGGAAACTCCTTCTGATAGCAGGGATTGCCGTGCGGATAGAAGGTCTTGTCGTCCGGCTGCCAGTGCGTTGGCGCCCCCGCCACCGGCCTGGTATTGGCCGGGCCGTAGCGATAGGCGATGGCCTCGTCGCTGCTGTAATCGGACGCAATCGCCAGATAGGCTTCCCGCACCAGCTTGCCTTCGGCATCCACGACGTCGTCGAACCATGGCCGCGGCGGTGCTGCCGGTACTGTTGCTGCGGGCGGCGGGCGTTCCGCGGGCACTTGCGCGGGAACCGGCTTGGCGGCCACCGCCACCGATGCGGTACCAGACGGCACCGGCGCCGCGGTGCGGCGCTCGGGATCGCGTTCGCAGCCGGCCAGCGCCAGCATGACGACGCAGGGAGCCAGCGTCAGGTTGACGGCCCGAAGCATGGCAGTGGGGTGCGATGGCAAGCGTTTCCCAGGCATCGGTCTTTATGGGGCGCAAAGGAAAATCGTGGGGCGCAAGGATTCGCCAGGTTGGACTTTGGCAGCTTTCCGGCCGCCGCTTAGTACGCCAGCACATATTTCTGGTGCATTGGCTCGCGCGGCTGCACTCCATGTCTGCATTGTTATCGGTAATCGCCCCAATCGACGTTCCGGCGCGCTTGCATCATGCGTTGCCGGTTCCGGCACGCTGCTTGCTTTTTGCCACAAAACGACATAGGTTTCCTCATGCATATCGGTTGAGCCATTGGTTCGCCGGCTGCATCAGGGGTCGAGAAACCGGCTGGCAAAGCGCGGGACCAAAACACAGGACCAAAACGCGCGCACAGGCGGTTTCGATAAATCGAACTGGGAGGAATCGATTTGTCGTGGCGGCGTCGGCATTTTTCGCCAACGCCGCCTTGGTGTTTTCGTCGGCGGCCTTGCAGTCGGTTCGCCAGCCCGAGTATGACTGGCTCCCCTGGGCCCCCGCGATGATCCATCTGCCCCCGCGCGTGCAAACCATGACGATCCGCATGAGAACGGTCGCCCTGTCGGCGGCCTTCATGCTGGTGGTATTTCTGCTGGTGACCTGGATGGTCTCGTACCAGATGGTCAGCCATTCCAGGCAGGACCGCAAACAGGTCCAGGCCGTCTACGTGGCCAGCAAGGAAAAGGAGCTGCGCCACTACGTCGAACTCGGGCACGCGACCCTGACCCGCATCGCCCAGGGCAGCGGCGAGGAAGCCGCGCTGCAGCAGCAGGCGCTCGCCGCGCTGTCGCGCATGCATTTCGGCAATGACGGCTACTTCTTCGTCTACGACCGCCTCGGCAACGTGTTGCTGAATCCGGGCAGCATGGGCATCGACGGGGTCGATTTCTGCGACCCGGCCGATACCGGCAGCGACCAGGCCAGGATGCTGATCAGGCAGGCGCAAGCCGGCGGCGGCATTGTCCGGTACAACTGGATCAAGCCGTCCTCGCGTACCGAGGCACCCAAGATGTCGTATGTGCGGACCGCCGACAAATGGGGATGGGTGATCGGCGCCGGCCTCTATATGGACGACATCGAGCGCGAACTGGCCGCGTTCGATGCCAACGCCGCGCGCACGCTGCGCGATACGCAGATACGGCTTACGGCCTTCGCGATCGGCTCGGTCATGCTGATCAGCCTGGCAGGCCTGGCCTGGAACCTGCGCAACTCGCGCATCTCGGGCGAGAAGCTGCGGCGCCTGGCGCGGCGCGTGGTGAGCTCGCAGGAAGAGGAGCGCGCCCGCGTGGCACGCGAGCTGCATGATGGCGTGGTGCAGGTGCTGGTGTCGTCCAAGTACCTGCTGGAGACCGCCCAGGTGCATCTGGAGCAGGAGCCCGGAACCGACCCGGACAAGGATCGCCCGCCATCGCGTCGCCACGCGCCGCAAGCACTGCTGGCACAGGGCCTGGGCCGGCTGCAGGAAGCGCTGGTCGAGATCCGGCGGGTCTCGCACGGGCTGCATCCGGCCTTGCTGAGCGACCTGGGGCTGGCCGCCGCGCTGCGCATGCTGGTCGAGCAGCTGCACCCGCCGCGCGCCGTGGAGGTGCGCTTCATCGAGCAGGGGGCCATCCCCGCGCTGTCGCAGGCGCAGCGCACCGCGCTGTTCCGGGTCGCGCAGGAGGCCTTGAACAACGCCCTCACGCACGCGCAGGCGGGCCGGGTCCAGGTCACGCTGGCCGGCAGCGGGCATCACGTCGCGCTGACGATCGAGGACAACGGCCACGGCTTCGACCTGAACAAGGTCCGCGCCGACGGCAAGGGCGGCATCGGCCTGCGCAATATGCGCGAGCGCATCGAAAGCCTGGAAGGCAGCGACTTTGCCGTGCGCACCGGCACCGGCGGCACGCGCGTCGAGGCCCGCCTGCGCCTGCCCGCGCCGGCGCCCGAAACACAGACCAGGACCCGGCCCGCACGACGCCTGGGCCATCATTCCCCCGCCAGGAGGCCTGCCGCATGACCCCAAACCTTCGTGTGCTGCTGGTCGATGACCATCCGTTCGTGCTGGACGGCGTGCGCCTGCGCCTGGAGGCCACCGGGGAAATGACCGTGGTGGGCGAGGCGGCAAGCGTGGAGGAGGCCATCATCCTGGCCGGGCGGCACGACCCCGACCTGGTGGTGTCGGACATCCACATGCCCGATGCCAACGGCCTGCAGCTTGCCTCGCGCTTTGCCGAGCGCTTTCCGTCGGTGCGCGTGATCGCTCTGTCGATGCACAAGGACCCTGAATATGTGCGGCGCGCCTTTGCCCTCGGCGTGGCTGCCTACGTCCTCAAGGAAGCGCCCGCGCACGAGCTGGTGACCGCGATCCGCACCGTCGCCGCCGGCGGCACCTACCTCAACGCCGAACTGCAGGCCTTCCTGCAGACCGACGAGCCGCCACCGTCGTCGCGCCGCACGCTGACGCCGAAGGAGGCCACGGTGCTGAAGCTGCTGGCCGAGGGCCGCTCCAACAAGGAGATCGCCGAGCGGCTCGGCACTTCGGTGCGCACCGTCGAAACCCACCGGCTGCACCTGCGCCGCAAGCTGCAGGTTGGCGGTCGGGCCGAACTGGTGAAGTACGCGGTCCACTTCTCCGACCTGCACGCGATCCAGCTCGCCGACGCGGCCCTGGCCGCGGACTGCTGATTGCCCCTGAGCCGTGCGCTGTGTCCATGCCTGGTGCGGCTGCACCGGGGCAGGGCGCTGGCGCGCACCATGAGTGGGGCGCGGAACAAGCTCTCTGTATTACTGCGTAGGGGAAAGTCGTGCTGCTGTCGCGGCCGTTGTTTGCGTAGACTTTTTTCGAAGAAGAGGCGCCGGGCACGCAGATGCGTCGATACGCCGATCGCTGGACACAACGGGAGAGCACCATGGACGAGCTGAAGCAAAAGCAGATAACGGCTGTCGCAACGCCACCGCATCCGGAAGCGCTGGCGACGTGGACACCCAAGCGGCGCGAATTCCTGCGCATGCTGGCCTACGGCGCCGGCTCGCTGGCGCTGGCGCCGCTGATCAGCGCCTGCTCGGACGACGCCTCGGCGGCATCGTCCGACCTGCGCTCGCAGCTGGCGCAGGACGAGGCCTTCTGGAATGAAGTGCAGGGCATGTTCGTGCTCAAGCCCGAGAAGGTCTACATGAACATCGGTACCGGCGGCTCGATGCCCAAGGTAGTGCTCGATGTCTTCGGCCAGGAAAACCTCGCCAAGGCCGCCGATTCATCGAGCGGCTACGGCAACCTGGCCGACCTGCGCGCCGCGGTGGCCAAGGGCTTCGGCGTCGATGGCGATGAAGTGGCATTCTCCGGCAATACCTCGTCGGGCATGTGCCATGCGATCCTCGGCATCAAGTGGGAGCCGGGCGACGTGGTGGTCACCACCAACCACGAACACGGCGGCGGCCTGACTCCGCTCAATATCGCGGTCGACCGCTACGGCATCGAGGTCTCGACCATTGCGCTGCCGGTGGGCAACAACCAGACCGCCAGCACTTACGTCCAGCTGTTCGACGAGCGCATCCGCGCGCTGAAGGGGCAGGGCAAGCGGGTACGCGCGATGATGTGGTCGTCGCCCACCTACAAGACCGGCACCATGCTGCCGATCGCCGACCTGATGCAGGTGGTGAAGGCCCACAGCCTGATCAGCATCGTCGACGGTGCCCACCTGCCTGGCATGATGGCGTACGACTACGGCGCGCTGGGCATGGACTTCATGTCCGGCGCCGGCCACAAGTGGCAATGCGGACCGGGTTCCACCGGCATCCTGGTGATCCGCAACAAGATGCGCCCATCCAATCCGCTGCCGCTGCCGGAGTGGTATCCGATCCATACCAGCTCCTACGTCAGGCAGCCGCGCGGCGCCTACGACATCGCCGCCACAGTGACGTCCTGCGGCAGCCTGCACGTGCCGATGTTCCGCGCACTGGCGCGCGCCTGCGAGATGTGGGACACCATCGGCCGGAAGAAGATCGAGACCTACGACCTGACGCTGTCGTCGTACCTGAAGGAAAAAATCGTCGAGCGCTGGGGCGTCGAGTCGCTGTATTCGCCCAAGGACGATCCGAAGCTGCTGTCCGCGCTGACCTGCTTCAATCCGTTCCGCAATCGCGACGATGCCATGAACCAGCAAAAGGCCACGACCTTCGTCAACCGCATGCTGAGCGACTTCGCCCCGGGCTTCGTGATCCGCTCGGTGAACTTCGAGGTCATCGGCGCGCCGGCCCAGCACTATGGCATCCGCATTTCCACGCACCTGTGGCACGACGCGAACGACATCGACCGGCTGGTGGAATCGATGTGGACCCTGTCCGGCGCCATGGCGTAACCCCGGTCCCGTTCAACACGACAAGAGCCAAGCCCATGAAACGATCTGTCACCCTGATTGCCGCGGCCCTTTGCGGCGTGGCCTCGCTGTCGGCCTGCGCCCAGCACGGCGGCACGCTGCGCGCCGTCGCGTCGGCCGACGCCCCCAAGGCCATCGGTCCATACTCCCAGGCCATCCGCGCCGGCAACGTGCTGTATCTTGCCGGCCAGATCCCGATCCACCCCAAGACGGGCGAGTTGCTCAAGGACGCACCCATCGAAGCCCAGACCCGGCTGGTGCTCGACAACCTGAAGGCGGTGCTGGCGGCCGACGGCATGACCATGGCTGACGTCGTTTCCACCACGGTCTACATGAAGGACCTGAACGACTTCGCCAAGATGAACGAGGTCTACGGGACCTACTTCACCGGCGTCGCGCCGGCACGGGCGACGGTCCAGGTCGCGCGCCTGCCGCGCGACGTTGCCGTGGAGATCGGGGCGATCGCGGTCAAGCCCTGAGGGTGTTACGGCAGGAAGAGGGCAGCGGGGTACGGTTTCGGCCGTCCCCGCTGTTGGCATTCGGTCGCCGCCACCCTTCACAAAAACTGAACACGCCTTAACCACCACCATCTTTCGTCTCCTTCGGGCCCTGCTTACAGTCGAGCCCACAAGGAGATTCCCCCATGAAAGATGTGCTGGTGATCGGCGGCGGCAATGCCGCGCTGTGCGCCGCGTTGATGGCGCGCGAGGCGGGTGCCTCGGTGCTGCTGCTGGAGGGCTCGCCGCGCGAATGGCGCGGGGGCAATTCGCAGCACACCCGCAACTTGCGCTGCATGCATGAAGCGCCGCAGGATGTGCTGGTCGATGCTTATCCGGAAGAGGAGTACTGGCAGGACCTGCTGAAGGTCACCGGCGGCATCACCAACGAGCATCTGGCGCGCATGACGATCCGTGCGTCGTCGCGCTGCCGGGCCTGGATGCGCCGGCACGGCGTCCATTTCCAGCCGCCGCTGTCTGGCGCGCTGCATGTGGCGCGCACCAATGCCTTCTTCATGGGCGGCGGCAAGGCGCTCGTCAACGCCTATTTCCGCAGTGCCGAGGGGCTTGGTGTCGAGATCCGCTACGACACGCAGGTGGTTGCGATCGAGCGCGACGGCGACCGTTTCGTCGCGGCCGTGACCGCTGCGGGCGAACGCATCCAGGCCAGGACCTGCGTGCTGGCCGCCGGCGGTTTCGAGTCGAACCGGGACTGGCTGCGCGAAGCCTGGGGCCAGAACGAACGCGGCGAGTGGCCGTCGGACAACTTCCTGATCCGGGGCACGCGCTTCAACCAGGGCGTGCTGCTGCGCCATATGATCGACGCGGGCGCCGATGCGATCGGCGATCCGACTCAGGCGCATATGGTGGCGATCGACGCGCGTGCTCCGCTCTATGACGGCGGCATCTGCACGCGGATCGACTGTGTCTCGCTCGGCGTGGTCGTCAATCGCGACGGCGAGCGCTTCTACGACGAGGGCGAGGACTTCTGGCCCAAGCGCTACGCCATCTGGGGGCGGCTGGTCGCGCAGCAGCCCGGCCAGATCGGTTACTCGATCATCGACCAGAAGGCTATCGGCCGCTTCATGCCGCCGGTGTTCCCTGGCACCAGCGCCAATACGCTCGCCGAACTGGCGCGCAAGCTCGGCGTGCCGGAAGCCAGCTTCGTGCAGACCGTCGAGGCCTTCAACGCCGCCTGCCGGCCCGGCACCTTCGATCACACGGTGCTGGACGACTGCGCCACCGCGGGCATCGCGCCGGCCAAGACGCACTGGGCGCGGCCGCTCGACACGCCGCCCTACATCGGCTACGCGCTGCGTCCCGGCGTGACCTTCACTTACCTGGGCCTCAAGGTCAACGAGAACGCTCAGGTCCACTTCAATGGCAGGCCCAGCCCGAACCTGTTCGTCGCCGGCGAAATGATGGCCGGCAACGTGCTGGGCAAGGGCTATACCGCCGGCGTCGGCATGGCGATCGGCACCGCCTTCGGCCGCATCGCCGGCGTGGGCGCCGCGCGTGCCTGCGGCTTCGAACATCCCGATTTCGACATGGAGCAGTCCAATGCCATCGCTAGCTGAGCTGGTCGATCAGGCTCGTGCCGACGCACAAGGCGTGGGCGGGGCGGAGCGACGCGTGATTCCGATCCATCCCGTCTTGCCGCTGACCGCTGCCGAGGGTGAAGTCGCGCGCATCCTGCAGATCTGCAATGCCTGCCGCTATTGCGAAGGCTTCTGCGCGGTGTTTCCCGCCATGACGCGGCGGCTCGAGTTTGGCCGCGCCGACGTGCACTATATGGCCAACCTGTGCCACAACTGCGGGGCCTGCCTGCACGCCTGCCAGTACGCGCCGCCGCACGAGTTCGCCGTCAATGTGCCGGTGGCGATGGCCGAGGTCCGGGGCCAGACCTACCAGGACTATGCCTGGCCGCCAGTGCTGGGCAAGCTGTACCGGCGCAATGGCCTGACCGTGTCGCTGGCCCTGGCGCTCGCGCTGACCCTGTTCCTGCTGCTGGCCGTGGCGCTCAACGGTACGCTGTGGGGCGGTCCCGCCAGCGGCAATTTCTACGCGTTGTTCCCGCACAACCTGCTGGTGTCGATGTTTGCGCCGGTGTTCGGCTTCGTCGTGCTTGCGCTGGCGATGGGCGTGCGCAGGTTCTGGCGCGAAGTCACCCCGGCGACCAGCGGCGCGCCAGTGAGCGCACCGGCGGCGGCAGAGGCGGGAGCCGCGGTGCTGCGGTTGAAATACCTCGACGGCGGCCACGGTGCGGGCTGCAACAATGCCGACGACGCCTTCACGCTGTCGCGCCGGCGTTTCCATCACCTGACGTTCTATGGCTTCGTGCTGTGCTTTGCCGCCACCGCCGTGGCGACGATCTATCACTATGCGCTCGGCTGGCATGCGCCATACGAGTTGCCGAGCCTGCCCAAGGTGCTCGGTGCCCTCGGCGGCGCCAGTCTCGCGATCGGCACCGCGGGGCTCGGCTGGCTCAACCTGCAACGTCACCGCCTGCACCTCGCTCACGGCCAGCGGCCGATGGACCTGGGCTTCATCGCCTTGCTGTTCCTGACCGCCACCAGCGGCCTGGCGCTGTGGCTGGGCCGCGGCACGCCGGCGCTGGCCATGCTCTTGTGCCTGCACCTGGGCGCGGTGATGGCGCTGTTTGCCACCATGCCCTACGGCAAGTTCGCGCACGGTGTGTTCCGCAGTGCCGCGCTGCTGCGCCATGCAGTGGAAAAGCGCCGGCCGAACCCGGTCGGGCTCGGGGCGGACTGAGCGGCCGAGGCTTGGCCAATCCCCACGCCCTTCCATAGACCCTTTCCAGAACGACAATACGGAGACCGATTCAATGGACCGTCGACTGATCCTGCGCGCACCCTTGCTGGCCGCGCTCTGCTTTTCCTTCTCATCGGGCTCTGCGCAAGCGCAACCTATCGCCGGCGGCAAGCCGGTCACGCTGGTGGTTGGCTTCGCTGCCGGCGGCGCCGCCGATGCGGCCGCGCGGCTGATCGCCAAGAAACTGGCGGACAACCTGGGCCAGCCGGTCGTCGTCGACAACCGCGGCGGTGCCGGCGGCAATATTGCCCATCAGCTGGTGGCGCGCGGTCCGGCCGATGGCAGCATGCTGCTGTTCGGCTCGATCGGCCCGCTGACCATCGCGCCGCACCTGATGAAGCTGCCTTACGATCCGTTCAAGGATCTGGCTCCGGTCTCGGGCGGCGTGAACTTTCCCAACGTGCTGGTGGTGCACAAGGGCGCCGGGGTGAACAACCTGGCCGAACTGGTCGCGCTGGCAAAGAAGAAGCCTGGAGCGGTGGACTACGCGTCGACCGGTGCCGGCTCCGCCTCCCACCTTGCCGGTGAACTGTTCAACCAGCGCGCCGGCATCGAGATGGTCCATATTCCCTACAAGGGCGGGGCACCGGCGCTGCAGGACCTGCTTGGCCAGCGTGTGACCTCGTACTTCGCGGCACCGCCGACCGCAATGCCGCAGGTCGAGGCCGGCAAGCTGGTGCCGCTGGCCACCACCGGCCCGGTGCGGCCGGCGTATCTGCCAAACGTGCCCACGGTAGCGGAATCCGGCTATCCCGGTTTCGAGGCGTTGAACTGGTATGCCTTCGTGGCTCCGGGCAAGACGCCGGCCCCAGTCCTCGATCGCTGGAACCAGGAGATCGTCAAGGTGCTGAACGACGCCGGCGTGAAGGATGCCCTGACCAAGCATGGCCTGACCCCGCAGCCGACCACGCGGCCGGAACTGCTCGCCTTCATGAAGAAGGAAAGCGCCAAGTGGGGCGCGATCGTCAGGGAGCGGAAGATCACGGTCGATTGAGGCCGGCGATCAGGCCGGGACGGCAGCGCCGCCGTCGCGGCCTCAATCCTTGTGCAGCGTGGCGCCGAACCACGAGCCCTCGCGCACCAGGCTGCGCGCGGTATCGGCCAGCACCACCCGTGCCGCCAGTGCCGCAGGCGACAGCTCATCATCGGAAAGGCTCGCCAGCAGATTGTGCCGCCCGACCTGGGCGTCGACCACCAGCGAGCGGACCAGCGTCGGATCATTGAGGCGCGCGGTCGCTGCGCCCGGCTGGATGGTGGCGCCAAAGCCGGCGCGCACCGCATCCATCAGCAGCGACAGGCCGTCGATCTCCGCCACCACGTTTGGCGTCACGCGCACGCGCGCAAAGGCAGCATCGAGCAGGGCGCGCAGGCCGTGGGTAGCGCTCGGCAGGATCAGCGGCAGTTCGCCCAACTGGGCGAGCCGGGCGCGCTGACCCTTCGGCAGGCCTGGCAGGCCCGAAGCCCCAAGCACATAAAGCTTCTCGTCGAGCAGCGGCGTCACGCTCCAGCGGCGCGCGGTCTCGGTGCGGAACACAATGGCCAGGTCCAGCCGGCGCGCATTGAGCATCTCGCTCAGGTGCCCGGACAAGGCCTCGACCACGTGGACGCGCACGTCGGGATAGCGCGCAGCCATGGCACGCAGCAGCGGCACGCCCAGCACCGCGGCGGTAGTCGAAGCCAGGCCGATGCTGACATGGCCGGACAGCCGCGCCTGCTGCGCGGCCCGAACCGCATCATCGGCGTGGCGCAGCGTCAGCTGGGCCTGCCGCAGGAAGGCCAGCCCGGCGTCGGTCGGCACCACGCCGGTGGACTGGCGCTGCAGCAGGCGCGTGGACAGTTCGCGCTCGAGCCGGCTGATCTGCTGGCTGAGCGCGGAGGTGGCGAGCTCCAGTTCGAGCGCTGCCTTGCCGAAGCTGCCAAGTTCGCAGACCTTGGCGAAATAGCGGAGTTGACGCAGTTCCATGGAGTATTCGGTGGCATCGCACTATGCGAGCGCCGCGGCGACGGACTATTGGCTGGCCGTGGTTGCGTGCGGCATGCCGCCGAATGGTAGCACCTGGCAGGGGCCTGCGCGGATGGGAGCAGGGAACAGAACTGTCCGGGCGAGTTTTGAAGCAGGGTACCGGCCCGCCCGGGATCCCGGCGGGCATTTTTTGCTTCAGTTGTAGCCCAGTACCGCGATCGTTGCGACGTCCGGCCGGTCGTTCGAGTTGTCGGTCAGCACTTCCGTGGGGGTCTTTTGCCTGCCGGCCCGGATCACCCGATGCGAGCCAGGCTGCGGCGCCTGGCGGACAGCTCGAAGCAAAGATGCAAGAGACGGGTCGATGCTCGTGACGGCGTTCATGGGCGATTTTTCTCGATGGTAAGCACTTGAGGTCGATGATGGTTCAGGCCTGGCCTGCGTGGACAGCGCCATCGTGGGTTTTCTGGGTCCGGCTGCGCTTGATGACGCCGAACACCATCAGCACCACCGGCAGGATCAACAGGCCTTCTGCCAGTTCGGGATCCACCGGCAGTTTGATGACATGCAATGCCTTCAACCCGGCTGCCGCGATGGACAACACGTAATACGAGATCGCGGCGACCGACAGCCCCTCGACCGCATGCTGCAGATGCAACTGGTTGCGCGCGGTGCGTTCCAGTCCGGCCAGCAGCCTGGTGACATCCCGCTCCTGCGCCAGGTTGACGCGGGTGCGCAGCAGGTCGACCGCGCGCGCCACCCGTGCCGCGATCTGTTCGTGGCGCGACCAGACGCTGCGGCAGGTCTCCATGGCGGGACCGAAACGCCGCTCCATGAATTCGGAGATGGTAGGCATGCCTTCGATGCGCTGTTCCCGCAACTCATGGATGCGCGCCAGCACGATGCGCTCATAGGCGCGCGATGCGCTGAAGCGCCCGCTGTGCCCGGACAGCGATTCCACGCGCACGGCCAGTTCGGTAAGCCGATCCAGCAGTTCGGCATCGTCGTCGCCGGCGCGGCGCGCGTCCATGGCGCGCATCAGTTCCTGCAGCGATGCGTGGATGTCGTCGAGCTCCCGCCCCAGGCGACGTGCGACCGGCAACGCCAGCAACGCCATCATGCGATAGGTCTCGATCTCGTAGAGCCGTTGCAGCAGCCTGCCGCCCTGTTCCTCGCGGAAGTCCTCGTCGATCGCCAGGATGCGCATATAGCCATCGGCCCGCACGTTCCAGTCGCAGTAGACCTTGCCGCTGCCCAGGACATCGCTGCCGACCAGAACCGGCCCGTCGAGCCATTCGCGCAGCTTCGCGCTGACAGCGCCCGCCGCCTGTCCCGACAGCAACTCCATCCGCACCGCATGGAAGCGCTTGCCGGCCAGCAGACTCAGCCAGTCTGCCGGAACACCATCGATGGCGAGGTCGTTGAAGTAATCGGTGTCGTCGCGCGGACTGACGAAGGTGAAGGTGGAGAACTCGGTGTGGCGCTCCCATTTCAGATGCCAGCCGAACGGGGATTGCACGGCGTAGTGCGTGACCCCGTCCGCAGGCAGCGCCATGCCGGTCTGTTCGCACAAGGTGCGCACCAGATATTCATGGATGGCGGGATCCTCGTCCGAGTAAATGGCGTAGTGGGTCAGTGACACGCTGCCGCTGAGCCGAAGAAAGGGCCGGGCGTGCAATTCGGCGACCAGGGAGGCACGCAGCGGGTGGTCGACGAGGAGGGAAGCGGCTGGGTTGTCCATGCTCGGAGGGGAGGGCGGAATCCTGTTTGCTGTTGCCGAATATCGCACGCCGTTTTCAACAAGAAAAACGCATAATATTGATTGTTACGTTCAGTTTTCCTGATACCAATGAAGACGCTCGACCACGATGTGCTGGCCACGGTGATCGCCGTCGCCGAGACCGGCAATATGACGCGGGCCGCGGAGGCGGTGAACCGTTCGCAATCCGCGGTCAGCATGCAAATCAAGGCACTCGAGGAAGCACTGGGCCGCCCGCTGTTCGTGCGGCGGCCGCGCAGCATTGTGCTGACGCACGAGGGCGAGGTGCTGCTGGGCTTCGCCCGCCGCATGCTGGCGCTGCGAGACGAAGCCTGGGCGGCGGTGGTGCGGCCGGAGGTGACGGGCAAGGTGGCGATCGGCGTGCCCGACGATTACGCGTCGTCGCTGCTGCCATCGGTGCTGAAGAAATTCTCGACCACGTACCCGAAGGTAGAGATCCAGGTGGTCGGCCTGCCCAGCAGCGCGCTCGCGCCACTGGTCAAGGACGGCACCGTCGACCTGGTCTGCGGCACGCGCGTGAAGGGCTTGTCCGGCGACTTCATCCGCCATGAGCCGATGGCATGGGCCGCCATGTCCAACGGGCCGCAAGTGTGGGAGGACCGGCCGCTGCCCATCGCCGTGTTCATGCCCGGCAGCGTGGCGCGCGAGAACGCGATACGCAGCCTCGATCGCGCTCGGATCGCGCATCGCACGTCGTACGAGAGCCCGAGCCTGCTGGGCCTGCTCAGCATGGTCGAAGCCGGCCTGGCCGTGGCCGCGCTGGCCCGCTGCGCGATCCCGCCGCAACTGACCGTGCTGGGCCAGGCCCAGGGCCTGCCTGACCTGCCGCCGCTCGAGCTGATCCTGGCCCGCAGCGCGAAGTCGAAGCGGCCGCCCTGCGAGTTCCTTGCCGAGCAGATCATGACGGACTTGCGGGCGGGGGCGGGGCAGGCCTAGCGTCAAAAAATGCACTAAAGAGCACACGTCGCTCTACGGCGGAGTGCAACGCAATCCCTCTTGAAATTTCGCGGCGCCGTACTATTTTATTTTTCGCTCAGGCAGTCGCGACGTTGCGCGCTGCGTGTTTCTATTTGTTTGCCAGCAGCTTGGCAGGTGAATGGTAGCGCGTTGCCCCTTCGCCTCCTTGCTGCATCGCAGGAGGATAAGACCATGAGTGATCTATTCTTCGGAACCGACCTGTTCAACGAACTCGACTCGCGCTATGCCAACGGCTGCCTGTCTGTCAGTGTTGGCAAGCAGGAAGCCTCGAAGCCACGGGCGATTACGGTGCAATAGCGCGAGGAGCAGTCGCTGGTGCGTCGGCTCGGCCAACCTGCGCGCTGCCGACGTGCCTCTTGCCGGAGGGGCCAGGTATTTTTCATTGCGTGAATGGAGGACGAGATGAAGACGGATCTGGGCAAGTGGAATCCCTTCAAGTTCCTGCGGAGACCGGCGGCGGAGAAGCCATCCAGTGACGAGCCGTCGAACGTTCCTGTGCCCCGGCACAGGGCCTCCGAATGGCCGGACGTTTCGCGGCTGTTCTCCGGCGAACCATGGCGTGCGATGGGGGAGTTCCTGCATGAACCGTTCGCCGGCTTCAGCGGTCTGGACCGGTGGTTCGGCGACTTCAGTTCTTCCCGCTTCCAGCCGAGGATCGACGTGGTCGACGATGGCGCGGCATTGCGGATCACGGCCGAGCTGCCGGGCATGGAGCGTGAGGACGTGAAGACCACCATCGAAGATGGGGCGCTGGTGCTGCGCGGAGAGAAGCGACAGGATGTTTGCAGCGAAGAAAACGGCTGTTACCGCCTGGAGCGCGCATATGGGGCATTCATGCGCAGCATCCCGTTACCGGATGGCCTCGACCTGGACCACGTCGATGCGCGCTTCGAACGCGGCCTTTTGACAGTGCGCTTGCCCAAGTCGGGCTCGCCGCAGGCTGCGGTCCGGCGAATCGACGTGAAGTGAGCCGGATAGAAGAGTGGGCCGGGTGGCAGCCGGCTTCTCGCTACCGTAGCAGCCAAACGGAAGCGGGTTCTGGCATGCCCCGGCCCCAGGGTCTGTACGCATCTTTGGCAAAAGGAGGCTTCGATGGAGTTTGGTTCCGAATGGCTAACCCTGGGCAAGCATCGGCTGCGGCTGAGATGCGCGCGCGGGTTCCCCACCGAAAGGACGCGGCGTGTGGCGGAACTCGCCAGGATCGCCATTGAGAGCAACCTCAGCGCAGCGGCACGGCTGGTCGAGGTAAGCAGTGAAGGCGAGAGGGCCTACACGGTCAGCGTCGGCACGACGTTTGCCAAAGACCGCGAAGCAGCCCCGCACCTGGAGCTGGCGTTGGCCACGATGCTTGGGCTGAAGGTCGGCCAGGTCTCTATGGAAATAGTGGTTGTCAGCCAGGCAGACGTTGACAAGCACTTTGGCGTCTATGAGCGAATGCTGGCGGAAAAACTGGGCATCGTGCCTTCGATACAGTAAGGCTCCCGAAGCATGCCAATATCGCGCCCAGCAAGGCGCCAGCATTCCGGCCACCGTCACCAGTCGGCGCATTGTTTCCCTGGGTTTTTGAAGCATCGGCAGTGCCGCGCCATACCGGCGGGCAAGCGCTGCGTGCATGACGCGGCCGCCTTTCGGTTGGACGGGATCGCCGCGGGCGACCGCGCCGGCCACGAGGACACGTTTCAGCACGCATGCGTCAAGGGGCTGGCCAGGTGGCGGAAGCCCGGAGCCGGTATCCTTCTTCCCTGCAAGTTCACAACCCCGCATTTTCTATGTCCTCAGAATCAACCGGGCAACCATCGCTCATTAGCACCGGCACCAGGGCCGGGCTGATTTTCGCCCGTGCGGTCATCAACGGCGGCCTGCTCGGCATGGCGCTGGGCGGCGGCGCATTTTTCTTCTACTTGAGCCAGTTGCTGGGGCCGGGCAACACGGCGGTGAATTCCGGGGGCGCGGGCGCCAGCTTCGCGCTGGCCACGTCTGCGCCGTGGTTGGTAGCCGTCCTGCTGCTGTTGTTCGTGGGCGTCTACGCGGTGCTGGGCGTGGCACACGGGCGCGCACGCGCCATGCAACACCTTGTGGAGGCGCACGGCGACGTCCTGACGCAGCGCCTGGCGTCTGCATTCGCGGACCGCATCGAAGCCATGCCACATACGCACGGGACGCTGGAGCGCACGGCAGACTGGCTGTCGGTCGACGCCTTGAGCAAGCAATTGGCGCCGGTATTGGGCGAAGGTCGGGCGGTGCGCTCGGCGATCGCCTTCGTGCTGAACCGCCTGCCAATCAGCGACATGCTCGCCGAATTGCAATCGTGCCGCGCAGCGGCGAGCGAACCGCCAGCGGGCGACAAAGGCGCAGTGAAGGATCCTGCGCTACGCGCCATGCTCACGCGCTGTATCAGCAAGACATTGCAGGACATAGCGGCGCCCTCGAGCGAACCGCTATACGTCGCGCTAGGCGCGCATGCGCTCCTGCTGGGCGTGGGACTCTGGCTGGTGTGGTGAGCCGACGCCGGCTGGCTGAATATCATGGGCAGCGCCTTGGGCGGACATTTCAACTTTGCTGAAACCGGACATTACTGCTTAGCTACTACACCTACTGTCTAGGCGGTTTTGAAAGGTCGTCTCTTCCGCTAAATTCAAATGTCGGCATGGGCGTGCTTTTTGTGCGGGGTTGGGTTCTTTTGCGGGGTAGAAGTAGGGCGGTGGCGCTGGCCTGACGTGACTGAATTCAGCGCAGGGTGGGGCGGTGGATTCGCGGTGGGCAAAGTTAAAAGGTCCGCGTTCCGCTGCAGCGGCGCGGGCGCCAGCGCGCGTTCCAGATCGAGCCGGTTGATCAGCCGCTGCCGCTTGACGTTCAGCGGCGCGCGATGGGGCCGAGCGGGTTCACCCTGCAGCGTGCGCGACGGCCCCGCCTGCTGGCGATCGTCGCGCTGCGCCTGCACCTTGGCAGCCAGCGCCAGCACCGCTCCCAACCGCTTGTTCTCGACGATCGCACCCTGGTCCATCTCGCCGAGCCGGTCATAAGTGGTGTAGGGCAGGGCAGCGCCATCGGCCCACAGCTCGATGCGCCCGTCCGGATACTCGGCCACCTCGATATACCGATGAATCAGGCGCCGGTGCTCGGGCCGGTCCGCGAGCAAGTACATCACCTTGTCGTACTGCAGCGTGAGGCTTTGCGAGACCTTGCGCCATTCGCGCCAGCTGAAGATCCGCGCCAGGTCCTCGTCGCCGCGCAGCGGCCGGTGCGCATCGAAATCGCGCTTGGGCACCTTGGCGAAGCGCGCATTGAAGTCGGCGATGAAGTGCGGGGCAAAGGCGTTGGCGGCGGCCATCGTGCTGATGCCGCGCAGCCGCAGCTCCTTGACCAGCCGGTCCTGCAAGGTGCCGTTCATCCGCTCCACGCGGCCCTTGGCCGGGCTCGAATTGGCGCACAGGATGTCGATATTGAGCTCGAACAGCGCGCGCCCGAACTGGGTGTAGCCGCGGCCCTCGGCGCTGTCCCTGGCGTTGACGCGGAAGATGCCGGCCTTGTCCGAATAGAACGCCATCGGCTTGCCATGGCGCTCGACATAGGCGCGCGTGGCGGTGAAATACGCCGGCGTGGATTCGGTCGGCACGAACAGCAGCTGCATCAGGCGCCCGGTCGCGTCATCGACGTAGACCAGCAGCGTGCAGGCCGGCGCCCGGTCCTCGAACCAGGCGTGGTCGGAGCCGTCGATCTGCACCAGCTCACCCAGGCAGGCGCGGCGGTTCCTCGGCTGGTGCACCTTGGGCGGGCGCAGCTTGCGCGGCACCCAGAAGCCCGCGTCGATCATGATGCGGCGAACGCAGGCTGGCGAGACTTCGATGCCGTGGCGCTCGCGCAGCTTCTCCCAGGCGAGGGTCGGGCCGAAGTCGGCATAGCTGTCGCGAATCAGGCCACGCACCCGGGATTCGAGGCCCGGCGGCAATTGCCGGTTACCGGGGCGACCGCGCTTGCGCGAGATCAGTCCACTGGGGCCGTCCTCCAACAGTCGCAGAACAAGCCGCCTGACGTGCCGGGCGCTGATGCCCAAGCGCTCGGCTGCTCGCCAGCGCGCCAAGTGCCCATCGGCGACAGCTTGGATCACCTTCATCCGGTCAACTTCACGCATGCTCATGGTCACCAAATCCCGTTCGCGCATGGCTGCCTCCCGTAGCGCCCGACGAAACTCGCAGCGTACGGGGACTCAGGCTCAGGTGACATCTCTAACCATGGCAAAGGTGACATTACTAAAAACGGCCAACA
>NZ_JBYOJO010000022.1:0-104332 GCF_057798955.1 Cupriavidus sp. 207A1
CCCGGCGCCGGCATCATCACCGGCATCGGCCGCGTGGCCGGGCAGGAATGCGTGATCGTCTGCAACGACGCCACCGTCAAGGGCGGCACGTATTACCCGATGACGGTCAAGAAGCATGTGCGGGCGCAGGAGATCGCCGAGGAAAACCACCTGCCGTGCATCTACCTGGTCGACTCGGGCGGCGCCAACCTGCCCAACCAGGACGAGGTCTTCCCCGACCGCGACCACTTCGGCCGCATCTTCTACAACCAGGCCAACCTGTCCAAGCGCGGCATCCCGCAGATCGCGGTGGTGATGGGCTCGTGCACCGCGGGCGGCGCCTACGTGCCGGCGATGAGCGACGAGTCGATCATCGTCAAGAACCAGGGCACCATCTTCCTGGGCGGCCCGCCGCTGGTGAAGGCCGCCACCGGCGAGGAAGTCAGCGCCGAGGACCTGGGCGGCGCCGACGTGCATACGCGGCTGTCCGGCGTGGCCGACTATTTCGCGCAGAACGACCATCATGCGCTGAGCCTGGCGCGCAACATCGTGCAGCACCTGAACCGGCGCAAGCCGGACCAGATCCGTCTGCACGAGCCGGTCGAGCCGCTGTATCCGGTGGAAGAGCTGTATGGCGTGATCCCGACCGATACGCGCAAGCCGTACGACGTGCGCGAGGTGATCGCGCGCCTGGTCGACGGCTCCGAGTTCGACGAGTTCAAGGCCCGCTACGGCACCACGCTGGTGTGCGGCTTCGCCCGCATCTGGGGCTATCCGGTGGGGATCGTCGCCAACAACGGCATCCTGTTCTCGGAGTCGGCGCTCAAGGGCGCGCACTTTATCGAGCTGTGCTGCCAGCGCAAGATCCCGCTGGTGTTCCTGCAGAACATCACCGGCTTCATGGTGGGGCGCAAGTACGAGAACGAGGGCATCGCCCGCAACGGCGCCAAGATGGTGACGGCGGTGGCGACCGCGCAGGTGCCCAAGTTCACGGTGATCATCGGCGGCTCGTTCGGCGCGGGCAACTACGGCATGTGCGGGCGCGCGTATTCGCCGCGCTTTTTGTGGATGTGGCCGAACGCGCGCATCTCGGTGATGGGCGGCGAGCAGGCCGCGAGCGTGCTGGCGACGGTGCGCCGGGACGGCATCGAAGCGAAGGGCGGCCAGTGGAGCGCGCAGGAGGAAGACGCCTTCAAGCAGCCGATCCGCGACCAGTACGAGCACCAGGGCCACCCGTACTACGCCAGCGCGCGGCTGTGGGACGACGGCGTGATCGATCCGGCGCAGACGCGCACGGTGCTGGGGCTGGGGCTGTCGGCCAGCCTCAACGCGCCGATCGACGAGATGAAGTTCGGCGTGTTCCGCATGTAAGCATGTCAATCTGCGCCGACCTGATATTGCCTGACTGCTGATGCGCTGCACCGCCCGCCTGTTTCACCGCCTTGTCCTGGCCACGGCGCTTGCCGTGCTGGCGCCGCTGTGCGGCCATGCGCAGATGGCGGACGGCAACGGCCAGTCGGCGGCGCGCGTGCGCTTCCAGGAGCAGGTGGTGATGCTGCCCAAGGCCGCGATCCCGTCGCGCATCGACCTGGAAGCGACGGTGTTCAAGCCGGCCGGCGCGGGGCCGTTCCCGCTGGTGGTGATCAACCACGGCAAGGCGCCGGGCCGGCCCGGCATGCAGGGGCGCGCGCGCTTCCCGGCGCAGAGCGTGGAGTTCCTGCGCCGCGGCTACGTGGTGGTGCTGCCGATGCGGCAGGGCTTTGCGCGCTCGGGCGGTGCCTATATCGGCGGCAGCTGCGACATCGAGACCAACGGCATGATGCAGGCCGACGACGTCGTCGCCACGCTCGACTACATGGCGACGCAGCCCTATGTCGACATGGAACGTATCGTCGTGATCGGCCAGTCGCACGGCGGGCTGACCACCATGGCCTTCAGCACCATCGCCTATCCCGGCGTGCGCGGCGTGGTCAACTTTGCCGGCGGGCTGCGCAACCTGAACTGCCCCGACTGGGAAGAGCGCCTGGTCGATGCCTTCGCCGCCTATGGCAGCGTGGCGCGCTACCCCTCGCTGTGGGTCTATGGCGAGAACGACAGCTACTGGCCGGTGCCCTTGCCCGGCCGCATGTTCAACGCCTTCAAGGCGCGCGCCAGCGGGCCGGCCGCGCAGGCCCGGCTGGTCGACGTGGGCGAGTTCGGCGCCGACTCGCACCGCCTGTTCAGCGCGCGCGAAGGCATCCCGGTGTGGCTGCCGGAGGTGGGCGACTTCTTCCGCTCGCTGGGGCTGCCCTTCGATCCGGGCACCTGAGCCGCATCATCCCTATCCGCTATATGCGCCATATCCGCCAACGGAGCGAACCATGGAATTCACTGCCCTGACCGTCAATATCGCCAACCACGTCGCCACCGTCACGCTGAACCGGCCCGACGTGCGCAACGCCTTCAACGAGACCGTGATCGCCGAACTGACCGGCGCCTTCCGCGCGCTGGGCGACATGGACGAGGTGCGCGCCATCGTGCTGGCCGGCAACGGCCCGGCCTTCTGCGCCGGCGCCGACCTGAACTGGATGAAGAAGATGGCGGGCTACTCCGACGACCAGAACCGCGCCGACGCGCTGACGCTGGCGCAGATGCTGCACACCATCTGGTCCTGTCCGCGCCCGGTGATCGCGCGCATCCAGGGCGACACCTATGCCGGCGGCATGGGCCTGGTGGCCGCGTGCGATATCGCGGTGGCGGCCGAGCACGCGCATTTCTGCCTGTCCGAGGCGCGCCTGGGCCTGCTGCCCGCCACCATCAGCCCGTACGTGATCCGCGCCATGGGCGAGCAGGCCGCGCGCCGCTATTTCATCACGGCCGAGCGCTTCGACGCGGCCGAGGCGCTGCGCCTGGGCCTGCTGCATGCGGTGGTGCCGGCCGAGGCGCTCGATGCCAAGGTCGCCGAACTGACGGCCGCGCTGGTGGCCAACAGCCCCAACGCCGTGCGCGAGAGCAAGCGGCTGGTGCAGGACATCGCCGGGCGCGTGATCGACAACGACCTGCTGGCGGATACGGCCGACCGCATCGCGAGGATCCGGGCGTCGGAAGAGGGGCGCGAAGGGGTGAAGTCGTTCCTGGAGAAGCGCACGCCGTCGTGGCGGCCGGCTTGAGTTCAAATAAAGGCGACGCGCGATTGCGTGAAGATGGCGGCACGCTAGCCCCAAGCGCAGCGCTTCTTGCCGGCAACATTCGCCAAATCCTGCCAACGCTGCGCTAACGGGGAAAATCCTGCGGCATTGCCAAGCCGCGGAAGTCGTCCCTACCATGACCCTCCCAATCCGCCCGCGACCCTCGCGCCGACCGGCCCTGCCGGCCGCGCCGGCGCGGCCGGCCAACCAAGGAGGGCAATCTTGGACCACCTGTCCCTTTCCCCAGGCAGCGGCGCGGCCGGCCTCGGCCAGCGCAGCCGCGCCGCTGTCTGGCACCCGTGCACGCGCCTTCGTCCTGACGACGACGCGGTGCCGCTGGCGATCGTGCGCGGCGAAGGCCCGTGGCTGCACGATGCCGACGGCCAGCGCTACTTCGACGCCACCAGTTCCTGGTGGGTCAACCTGTTCGGCCATGCCAACCCGCGCATCAACGCCGCGCTGGCGAGCCAGCTGGAGACGCTCGAGCACGTGATGCTCGCGGGCTGCACGCACGCGCCCGCGGTGGAGCTGGCCGAGCGCCTGTCGGCGCTGACCGGCGGCGCGCTGGGCCATGTCTTCTACGCCTCGGACGGCGCCTCGGCGGTCGAGATCGCGCTGAAGATGAGCTTCCACTACTGGCGCAACACCGGCCTGCCCGCCAAGCGCGAGTTCGTCTGCCTGCGCCACGGCTACCACGGCGAAACCGTGGGCGCGCTCGCCGTGACCGACGTGGAGATTTTCCGCGACGCCTACGACGCGCTGATCCGCCGCGCGCATGTGGTGATGTCGCCCGATGCGCGGCAGGCCCGGCGCGGCGAGTCCGCCGCCGACGTGGCGGCGCGCGCGCTGGCGGAGCTGGAGGCGCTGCTGCGCGAGCGCGCCGGCGCCATTGCCGCGCTGATCGTCGAGCCGCTGGTGCAGGGCGCCGCCGGCATGGCGATGCATGACCCGTCCTACCTGGATGGCGTGCGCGCGCTGTGCGACCGCTACCGCGTCCACCTGATCGCCGACGAGATCGCGGTGGGCTGCGGGCGCACCGGCACCTTCTTCGCGTGGGAGCAGTCGCGCGGCACCGAGGCGCCGCTGCCCGCGCATGCCTGGCCCGATTTCCTGTGCCTGTCCAAGGGCATCAGCGGCGGCTACCTGCCGCTGTCGCTGGTGCTGTCGCGCCCGGAGATCCAGCGCGCCTTCGTCGCCGACGAGCTGGCGCGCAGCTTCCTGCATTCGCACTCGTACACCGGCAACCCGCTTGCCTGCCGCGCGGCGCTGGCCACGCTGGACCTGTTCGCGCAGGACGATGTGCTGGCGCGCAACCGGGAGCGCGCGCAGTGGCTGGCCGACGGCATGGCCGCGCTGGCCGCCGACGCGCGCGTGCGCCATGTGCGCCAGCGTGGCCTGATCTGGGCCGCCGATGTTTGCGACGACGTTGCCGGCGCCGACTTTGCCGCGCGCTTCCACCATGCCGCGCGTGCGCGCGAGCTGCTGGTGCGCCCGATCGGCAATACGCTCTACGTGATGCCGCCCTACGTCTTCGACGCCGCGCAGGCACGCTGGCTGGGCGAACAGATGCTGGCCACGCTCGACGACGTGACCGCGGGCAAGGAGGTACGCCATGCTGCTTGAACAACTGAAGCAGGCCGCCGAACAGCGCCACGCGCTGGCACTGACGCGCCGCCGCCGCATCGCCCACACCGCCTGCGCGCCGCACCAGGCCGTGGGCGAGGACGGGACCGGGCCGGAGTCGCTGCTGACCTTCTGCAGCAACGACTACCTCGGCCTGGCCAGCCACCCGCAGGTCATCGCCGCGCTGGTGGAAGGCGCGCGGCGCTATGGCGCCGGCAGCGGCGCCTCGCACCTGGTCAGCGGCCATTCGCTCGCGCACGCGCAGCTGGAAGCCGAACTGGCACGCTGGTTCGCGCCGTACATCGCGCAGGCGCGCACGCTGTACTTCTGCACCGGCTACATGGCCAACATGGCGGTGCTGACCGCGCTCGGCGCGGCCGGGGCCACGCTGTTCTGCGAGTCGCTCAACCACGCGTCGCTGATCGACGGCGCACGGCTCGCGCGTGCCGACGTGCAGCGCTATCCGCATTGCGACACCGCTGCGCTCGAGGCGCTGCTCGCGGCCAGCACCAGCGCCCGCAAGCTGATCGTCACCGACAGCGTATTCAGCATGGACGGCAACGTCGCGCCGCTGCGCCAGCTGCTGGCGCTGGCCGAGCGTTATGACGCGTGGATCGTCGTCGACGATGCGCACGGCTTCGGCGTGCTCGGCGAGCAGGGACATGGCGTGCTGGAGGCGCTCGGCCTGTCGTCCGAACGCTTCATCTACATCGGCACGCTCGGCAAGGCGGCCGGCGTGGCGGGCGCCTTTGTCGCCGCGCACGAAACCATCATCGAGCACCTGGTCAACACCGCGCGGCCGTATATCTACACCACCGCCGCGCCGCCCGCCGTCGCGCATGCGCTGCTGGCCAGCCTGGCCATCATCGAAGGCGACGAGGGCCGGCAGCGCCGGGCCCAACTGGCGCGCTGCATCGCGCTGCTGCGCGAGGGCCTGGCCCAGCTGGCCGCCATTGCGGGCTGGACCCTGGGCGACAGCGAGACCGCGGTGCAGCCGCTGATCGTCGGCGACAACGGGGCCGCGCTGGCGCTGTCGGCCACGCTGGAGGCCGACGGCATTCGCGTCGGCGCGATCCGTCCGCCGACGGTGCCGGAGGGCACCGCGCGGCTGCGCATCACGCTGTCGGCGGCGCACACTGAAGCCGACGTGCAGCGCCTGCTCGATGCGCTGGCTGCCGCGGTGGCGCAGCGGGAGGCCGCATGAGCCCGCACGCGCCCGTCCCGCCCATTGCACCGTTCGCCTGCTTTGTTACCGGCACCGATACCGGCATCGGCAAGACCCACGCCAGCGCCACGCTGCTGCATGCGCTCCATGCCGCCGGCTACCGCACCGCCGGCATGAAGCCGGTGGCCAGCGGCAGCGAATGGCGCGACGGCCACTGGCATAACGACGACGTGGCGCAGCTGCGCGCCGCCAGTTCGGTCGCGGTGCCGCTGGGCCAGACCTGCCCGTTCCTGCTGCGCACGCCATGCTCGCCGCACCTGGCCGCCGCGCAGGAAGGCGTGCGCATCACGCGCGCACCGATCCGCGCCGCCTTCGACGCGCTGCGCCGGCAGGCCGACGCCGTGGTGGTGGAGGGCGTGGGCGGCTTCAACGTGCCGCTCGACGCTGGCGCGGTGCGCTGGAACACCGCCGACCTCGCCGTGATGCTGAGCGTGCCGGTGGTGATGGTGGTCGGCATCCGGCTTGGCTGCCTGAACCATGCCGTGCTGACCGCCGAAGCCATCCGCGCGCGCGGCCTGCCGCTGGCCGGCTGGATCGCCAACCGGGTCGACCCGGACATGCTGCTGGCCGACGAGAACATCGCCACGCTGCACGCGTCGCTCGATGCGCCCTGCCTGGGCGAGCTGCCCTGGCAACTGGCGCCCGCCTCCGCCGCGGACCGGCTCGACCTCGCGCCGCTGTTGGCCGCCGCCACTCGATACCAGGCCGAGGCCGCCGGCCTGGCTGCCTGAACAAAAATTCCATTGATCATGACCCAAGCCCACACCGTTACCACCATCTCCGCCGAATCGCTGCGCCAGACCGCGCGCCAGCATGCCTTGCCCGACGACGCCAAGTGGCGCGTCGATGACGTCGCCGCGCTGTTCGCGCTGCCGTTCAACGACCTGCTGTTCCGCGCCCAGCAGGTGCACCGCGAACACTTCGACGCCAACACCGTGCAGCTGTCGACGCTGCTGTCGATCAAGACTGGCGGCTGCGAAGAGGACTGCGGCTACTGCCCGCAGAGCGCGCACCACGACGCCGGCGTCAAGGCCGAGAAGCTGATGGCGCTGGAAGAAGTGCTGGACGCCGCGCGCGCGGCCAAGGCCAATGGCGCCACCCGCTTCTGCATGGGCGCCGCCTGGCGCAGCCCCAAGGACCGCCACCTGGAGCCGGTGATGGACATGGTGCGCGAAGTCAAGGCGATGGGGCTGGAGACCTGCGTCACGCTGGGCATGCTCAAGGCCGAGCAGGCGCAGCAGCTCAAGGAGGCGGGGCTGGACTACTACAACCACAACCTCGACACCTCGCCCGAGTTCTACGGCAAGATCATCACCACGCGCACCTACCAGGACCGGCTCGACACCATCGGCCACGTGCGCGACGCCGGCATCAACGTCTGCTGCGGCGGCATCGTCGGCATGGGCGAGTCGCGCGAGGCGCGTGCCGGCCTGATCGCGCAGCTGGCCAATATGGACCCGTATCCGGAATCGGTGCCGATCAACAACCTGGTGCAGGTCGAGGGCACGCCGCTGGCCGGCACCGAGGCGCTGGATCCGTTCGAGTTCGTCCGCACCATCGCGGTGGCGCGCATCACCATGCCGCAGGCGATGGTGCGCCTGTCCGCCGGCCGCGAGGCCATGGACGAAGCGCTGCAGGCGCTGTGCTTCATGGCCGGCGCCAATTCGATCTTCTACGGCGAAAAGCTGCTGACCACCGGCAACCCGCAGGCCGACCGCGACCGCGCGCTGCTGGCCCGCCTCGACATCCGCGCCGAGGGCTACGCGGGATGATGTGACAGGAAAGTGCCCGCTGGACGGCGCGCCGCCGTAATATCCCGGTTAGGGGATAACAAGGAGGGCGCATGTTCAACAAGATCCTGATCGCCAACCGCGGCGAGATCGCCTGCCGCGTGGCCGCCACCTGCCGCCGGCTGGGCATCCGCACCGTCGCGGTGTATTCCGATGCCGACGCCGAGGCGCGCCACGTCGCCTTCTGCGACGAGGCCGTGCATATCGGCGGCGCCGCCGCGCGCGACAGCTACCTGCGCGCCGACCATATCATCGAGATGGCGAAGGAGACCGGCGCCCAGGCCATCCACCCGGGCTACGGCTTCCTGTCCGAGAACGAAGCGTTCGCCGAGGCCTGCGCCGCGGCGGGGCTGGTCTTCATCGGCCCGCCAGCGTCCGCCATCCACGCGATGGGCAGCAAGAGCGCGGCCAAGCAGCTGATGGAGAAGGCGGCGGTGCCGCTGGTGCCGGGCTACCACGGCGAGGACCAGGACCCGGCGCTGCTGCGGCGCGAGGCCGACCGCATCGGCTACCCGGTGCTGCTCAAGGCCAGCGCGGGCGGCGGCGGCAAGGGCATGCGCGTGGTCGAGTCGGGCGACGGTTTCGAGGCCGCGCTGGCGTCGGTCAAGCGCGAGGCCAGCGCCAGCTTCGGCGACGACAAGGTGCTGGTGGAGAAGTACCTGACCCGTCCGCGCCATATCGAGATCCAGGTGTTTGCCGATACCCACGGCAACTGCGTCTACCTGTTCGAGCGCGACTGCTCGGTGCAGCGCCGCCACCAGAAGGTGCTGGAGGAAGCGCCGGCGCCGGGCATGACCGAGGAGCGCCGCCGCGCCATGGGCGAGGCGGCGGTGGCCGCGGCCAAGGCGGTTGGCTATGTCGGCGCCGGCACGGTGGAGTTCATCGCCAACCAGGATGGATCGTTCTACTTCATGGAGATGAACACCCGCCTGCAGGTCGAACACCCGGTGACCGAGATGATCACCGGCCAGGATCTGGTCGAATGGCAGCTGCGCGTCGCCGCGGGCGAGCCGCTGCCGCTGGCGCAGGAGCAACTGCGCATCGACGGCCATGCGCTGGAAGCACGCATCTACGCCGAGAATCCCGACAAGCAGTTCCTGCCGTCCACCGGCACGCTGCGCTTCCTGCGCACGCCGCCGGCGGTGCAGTTCATGCGCGGCGAGGATGCCCACGGCCCGGCCGGCGTGCGTATCGATGCCGGCGTGCGCGAGGGCGACACCATCAGCCCGTTCTACGATCCGATGATCGCCAAGCTGATCGTCTGGGGCAAGGACCGCGACGAAGCGCTGGCGCGCATGCGCCAGGCGCTGGCGGCGTACCACGTGGTCGGGCTGTCGACCAACGTGGCGTTCCTGCAGCGGCTGGTGAAGTCGGAGGCGTTCCGCACCGCCGATCTCGACACCGGACTGATCGCGCGCAACGAGGCGGTCCTGTTCCCGCCGCCCGCGCCGGTCGGCATGGAGCTGATCGCGCTGGCGGTGGCGGCGCTGCTGCATCGCGAGGCGCGCGAATTGCGCATCGATGCCGCCGATCCGCACTCGCCGTGGACCCACGCCGGCGCGTGGCGGCTCAATGGCGGCGTGTCGCGCACGCTGCGTTTCGGCTATGGCGAGCAGGTGCTCGACGTGAAGCTGGACAGCAATGCGCGTGGCAGCACCCTGATCTACGCCGACCAGGCCGCGCCCTTTGCCTATACCTGCCAGGCCGACGATCTTCGCGTCAACCTCGGCACGCGGCGCACGCACGGGCAGGTGCATGCCGATGGCGATACCTTCCACGTCTTCTACGCCGGGCGGCATGTGAGCCTGGCGTGGCTCGACCCGCTCGCCCACGCGGGGGAAGCCGAGAGCGAGGGCGGCAAGCTGACCGCGCCGATGCCGGGCAAGGTCATCGCCGTGCTGGTCGAGGCCGGCAGCACGGTTACGCGCGGCGCGCCGCTGCTGGTGATGGAGGCGATGAAGATGGAGCACACCATCAGCGCGCCGGCCGACGGGGTGGTCAGCGAAATCCTCTACGACGTGGGCGAACAGGTGGCGGAAGGGGCCCAGTTGCTGGCGTTCGAACGGAACTAGGCAGGCAGCCAACGGCATCCGGCGGCGCGCGCCGCGTCACGGCGCGGCACCGCTCATGACTTTGGGCGGTGCGCAGGCAAGGCATCCGCCGGTGCGGTCTCGCTCGCGCGAACGCCGTGCTCCGCCATGCGCCCCCGCAGCGCATTCCTCTGCCAAAATAGCCCTTTGCACCACCAGAGTCGCTGGAGACATCATGAAGTTGCAGTTGTACGTTCCCGATGGCCGTTACGATCCCTGGATCGAAGGTTTCGCCGAGGCGCTGCCCGAAGCCACCTGCGTGACCTGGGACGACAGCCGCGGCGAATCCGCCGATTACGCCGTGGTCTGGCGCCCGCCGGTCGAGATGCTGCGCGGCCGCACCGACCTGAAGGCGGTGTTCAACCTGGGTGCCGGGGTCGATGGCATCCTGCGCCTGCGCGACGAAGATCCGCAGGCGCTGCCGGCCGGCGTGCCGATCGTGCGGCTGGACGACGCCGGCATGGCGGCGCAGATGGCCGAATACGTCACCTCGGCCGTGCTGCGCTATTTCCGCCGGCTGGACGACTACGCCGCCCAGGCGCAGGCCGGCAAGTGGAAATTCCTCAAGCCGCACAGCCGCGCGGACTTCACCATCGGCGTGATGGGGGTCGGCACGCTCGGCACGCATATCGCCCGCACGCTGGCCGGCTTCGGCTTCCCGGTGCGCGGCTGGAGCCGCACCGCGCGCGCTATCGAGGGCGTGGTGGGCTTCCACGGCGATGCCGGCCACGCGCCGTTCCTGGACGGCCTGCGCGTGCTGGTCAATGTGCTGCCGCTGACGCCGCAGACCGAAAACATCCTGAACGGCGAACTGTTCGGCAAGCTGGCGCAGGGCGCCTACGTGATCAACGTCGCGCGCGGCCAGCACCTGGTCGAAGCCGACCTGCTCGCGGCGGTGCAGGCCGGCCAGGTCGCGGGTGCCACGCTGGACGTGTTCCGCACCGAGCCGCTGCCATCCGACCACCCGTTCTGGCAGGAGCCGCGCATCACCATTACGCCGCATATCTCGGCGCTGACGCTGCGCGAGGACAGCATCGCGCAGATTGCCGGCAAGATCCGCGCGCTGCGCGCCGGCCAGCCGATCGCGGGCGTGGTCGACCTGCAGCGCGGCTACTGACCCGCCATACCCGCCCCATACCCCACCGGATAAACGACAGGAGACAGCCATGACCATGCCCAACTACGTGAAGATCGTTGAAGTGGGCCCGCGCGACGGCCTGCAGAACGAGAAGGCAATGGTGCCGACGGACGTGAAGGTCACGCTGATCAACCAGCTGACCGACGCCGGCTTCGTCAATATCGAGGCCGCCTCGTTCGTGTCGCCCAAATGGGTGCCGCAGATGGCCGACGGCGCCGATGTGATGGCGCGCATCCAGCGTCGCGCCGGCACGCTGTATTCGGCGCTGACGCCCAACATGAAGGGCTTCGAGGGCGCGATCGCGGCCGGGGCCGACGAGGTGGTGATCTTCGGCGCCGCCAGCGAGGCGTTCTCGCAGAAGAACATCAATTGCTCCATCGCCGAGTCGATCGCGCGCTTCGCGCCGGTGGCGGCGGCGGCCAAGGAGCAGGGCGTGCGCCTGCGCGGCAGCATCTCGTGCGCGCTCGGCTGCCCCTACCAGGGCGAGGTGCCGGTCAGTTCGGTGGTCGACGTGGTGCGGCGCATGCGCGAACTGGGCTGCGACGAGATCGACATCGCCGACACCATCGGCGTGGGCACGCCGGTGCGCGTGCAGGAAGTGATGCGCGCCGCGGCGGCGGAGTTTGCGCTGGACCGGATCTCCGGCCATTTCCACGACACCTACGGCCAGGCCCTGTCCAACATCCTGGCCAGCCTGGAAGTGGGCGTCGCGATCTTCCACGCCTCGGTGGCGGGCCTGGGCGGCTGCCCCTATGCCAAGGGCGCCACCGGCAACGTCGCCACCGAAGACGTGCTCTACATGCTGCATGGCATGGGCATCCACACCGGCATCGACCTGGAAGCGGTGGTGCGCGCCGGCGACTACATCTCGCAGGCGATCGGCCGCGCCAACAGTTCGCGCGTGGGCCGCGCCCTGCTGACCAAATGGGCCGCCGCCAGCGACGCGGCGCCGGCCTGCGTGTAAAGCGCGGCGGCAAACAGGAGAACGCATGACCATGCCTGATGAAGCGCTGCCTGAGTCCGCGCAGCGCGTGGCCGGGCTGCTGGCCGGACTCGGCCACGACCGGCCCGTGGTGATGCTGCCCGCGACCGGCAAGACCTCGGCCGAGGCTGCCGCCGGGCTGGGCTGCAGCGTGGCCGAAATCGCCAAGTCCATCATCTTCCGCCGCGTTGCCGACGATGCGCCGGTGCTGGTGATCGCCAGCGGCAGCAACCGCGTCGACGAGGCCAAGGTGGCCGCGCGCGTGGGCGCGTTGGGCAAGGCCGACGCGCGCTTCGTGCGCGAGAAGACCGGCTATGCCATCGGCGGCGTCTGTCCGATCGGCCATGCGGTGGCGCCGGTGATGCTGCTGGACCAGGACCTGTTCCGCTATGACAGCCTGTGGGCCGCGGCCGGCCATCCGCACGCGGTGTTCAACCTGACCCCGCACCAGCTGCAACAGATGACCGGGGCCGAAGTGGCCGATGTCGCGCTCGCGGCCATGCCCGGAGCCGCGGCATGAGCCCGGACCTGCGCCCCGGCCTGGCCTTCACCTGGCAATACACGGTGCCGCCCAAGGCCACGGTGCCGCGCCTGTATGACGATATCCCGGGCTGCGCCGAGATGCCCGACGTGCTGGCCACCGGCTACCTGGTCGGCATCATGGAGTGCGCCTGTCTGCAGATGCTGCGCGAGCACCTGGACTGGCCGCGCGAGCAGTCGCTCGGCACGCTGGTCAGTTTCTCGCACCTGGCGCCGACGCCGCCGGGCATGACGGTAACGGTCAGGGGCGAGCTGGTCGAGGTGGACGGGCGCCGCCTGCGTTTCCAGCTGAGCGCGTGGGACGGCGAGGACAAGATCTCCGAGGGCGTGCACGAGCGCCACCTGATCGACGCCGGCCGCTTCAACCAGAAGGTCGCGGCCAAGGCCGCGCGCGCGGCGGCCTGAGTGGCGAGCGCGCGCAACGCCATGGCTACGATGCCCCGCTCGCCCGGTGCGCTCGCCGCGGAATTGGCCAGGCAGGCCGACGCCGCGATGCAAGCCACCCCGGTGCCGTCGCCGTGCCGCAACGTCTGCCGCATGGACCCGTCGAGCGGCTATTGCGAGGGCTGCCTGCGCACCATCGAAGAGATTGCCGGCTGGTCGTCGGCCGGCGACGAGGACAAGCGCCGCACCTGGGCGCAGCTGCCGCGGCGCGCCGCATGGCTGGCGGGCGAGGAGACATCGTCGTGAGCGAAAGCACCGTGCCGCGCTTGCCGGCCACCATGCGCGTGTTCGAGCGTGGCTGGCTGTCGGCCAACAACATCCTGTTTGCGGACGGCGACGATACCGCGCTGGTCGACACCGGCTACGTCACCCACGCGCCGCAGACGGTGGCGCTGGTGGCCTCGGCGCTGCAGGGCCGGCCGCTGGCGCGCGTGATCAATACCCATCTGCACTCGGACCACTGCGGCGGCAATGCCGCGCTGCAGGCACGCTGGCAGCCGCGCACCGCGATCCCCGCGGCCGAGGCCGGGGCCGTGGCGGCGTGGGATACCGATGCGCTCAGCTACAAGGCCACCGGCCAGCAGTGCGACCGCTTTACCTTCGACAGCGTGCTCAACGACGGCGACACGCTGCGCCTGGGCGGCATCGACTGGCAGGTGGTGGCGGCCCCCGGCCATGACCCGCACGCGGTGATGCTGTTCGCGCCCGCCGAGCGCATCCTGATTTCTGGCGATGCGCTGTGGCAGAACGGTTTCGGCGTGATCTTTCCGGAACTGGAGGGCGAGAGCGGCTTCGCCGAACAGGCGGCCGTGCTGGCGCGCATCGAGCAGCTCGACGTGCGCGTGGTGATTCCCGGCCACGGCAGCGTGTTCACCGACGTCGCCGCGGCGGTCGAACGCGCGCAGGGGCGCCTGGCGTACCTGAGCGCCGACCCTGCGCGCAATGCCGCGCATGCGGTCAAGGTGCTGGTGAAATTCAAGCTGCTCGAGGCGCAGCGGATGACGCTGGCCGCATTGGCCGCGTGGATGGAGGCGGCGCCGCTGATGGCGCACATGCGCGAGCGCTTTATGCCGGAGCAGCAGATGGCGGAGATCTGCGCGCAGACGGTGGGAGCGCTGGCGCGGGTGGGGGCGGCGCAGGTCGAGGGGGAGTGGGTGGTGAATCGGGATTGATTGCCCCCGACGCCGCGCCTAATGGCGAGGAAGCCGTCGCCCATGGTGGTTTGCTCCCCGCTCCCGCAAGCGGGAGAGGGAGCACGCAATCGGGATGCGTCGCCCGGCGGCAGGCCGGTCAGAAGGACGTCCTGAACCCCACCTTCACACTTCTTCCCGCCAGCGGCGCGATATCCCGCAGGATCGACGCCGAGTTGCGCGCGTCCTGGTTGGTCAGGTTGTCGCCGCGCAGGTACACCAGCGTCTGCGTGCCCGCCACCTTGAACTTGTAGGTCAGCGCCAGGCTCAGCAGCGTGTAGGCATCGGTCGGCGTGTCGTTGGACGGCACGCGCGTCTGCTTGGCCGCGTAGGTGACATCGACGCGCGCGCCCCAGGGCCCGGCGCCATACACCAGCGCGCCGCCCAGGCGCAGCGGCGCCAGCCGCGGCAGCGGCTCGCCGGTGTCGCGGTTTTCCCCGCGCACGTAGTCGGCGCGTGCCTCGAAGTCCAGCGTGTCGCTGCTGGTCAGCATCTTCTGCAGCAGGCGCGTCTTGCCTTCGGCCTCGAAGCCGTACAGCGTGGCGGGCACGCCCAGGTACTGGAATTCGGGCAGCGCATCCGGGCTGCCGACCGCGACCACGTCGCCGGCCTCGTCGCGCGCGCGGCCGGTGGCGCTGAGCGCGAGGTAGTTGGCAAAGCGGCTGTAGTAGCCCGACACGCCGGCGCTGTGCGCGCCTGACTTGAAGCGCACGCCCAGGTCGATCGAGGTCGCGCGCTCCTTGTTGGCATTGGGATCGCCGACTTCCCAGGCGCCGGTGGCGACGTGGGGGCCGTTGGCGTACAGCTCGTAGAAGGTCGGCGCGCGTTCTGTGTAGGACAGGTTGCTGGTCAGCGACCACGCCGTGTTCATCTTGTACAGCAGGCCGGCCGAGGCGCTGGTGGCGTTGAAGCTGCGGCTGGCGTCGGCGAAGCGGTCGTTGCCGTTGGCGCTGGCCTTGACGCTGCTGTGGTCGAGCCGGCCGCCGAAGTTCAGCTTCAGGTCGCCGCCGGCGGTCAGGGGCAGTTCCTCGAATACGAACAGCGCCGCATTGTCGGTGTTGGTGCTGGGCACGAAGGCCTCCTCGCCCAGCGCCGAGAAGTTGGTGTGGCCAAACTGCGTGCCGACCACGCCGGTCAGGTTGCCGATCTTGGCGTGCCGGGCCTCGAAGCGCGCATCCCAGCCGCGGTTCTTGAAGATCGTGCCGGTTTCGCCGTCCTCGATTTCGCGGTGCTCGTAGTCGGTGAAGCTGACCTTGCCCTTGACCGACTCGAGCCAGCCGCCGGTGTTGCCGGCCAGGTTGCGTGCCTCGCCTTCCAGCGCGAAGCGGTCCTGCTTCATCTTCAGCCGCACCGCGTCCTCGGCGGGCGTGCCGTAGTCGTTGCGGTAGGCGCTGTAGTTGGCGCCGAGGAAGCCATCGGCCCAGGTGTAGGAGCCGCCCAGCGAGCCGCCCTGCTGGTCGGCGCTGGTGTTGGGGAGGCGGCCGTAGGGCTCAGCCTCGCCTTCGGGCAGCGGCTCGGTGTTGCGCAGCCGTTCGCTGCGCGCGTAACCGGGGATGCGCAGGTCGCTGGTCTTGCGCGCGAAGGCGTCGGCGTGGACGGCAAACTTGCCGTTGCCGGCCTCGATCAACGCGCTGGCGTTGCGGGCCTGGTCGCCGCCGGCGGTGGCGCTGGCATCGACCGCGCCACCTACGCCTTCGATGGGCTCCTTGGGGATGCGGTTGTCGATCACGTTGACCACGCCGCCGATGGCATTGCCGCCGTACATCAGCGCCGCCGGGCCGCGCACGACTTCGATGCGCTCGGCCACCAGCGGATCCACCGGCACGGCGTGGTCGTAAGACAGCGTGGACGCGTCGACCGTGGTGCCGCCGTTCTGCAGCACCTTGATGCGGTCGCCGTCGAGGCCACGGATGACCGGCCGGCTGGCGTTGGGGCCGAAGTAGGTCGACGATACCCCGGGCAGCTTGTCGAGGGTCTCGCCCAGCGTGCTGGCCTGGCGCACCGCCAGCGCGTCGCCGCCCAGTGTGGAGACCGGCGCTACCATGTCGTTCAGGTCGCTGCCCAGCGGGTTGGCGGTGACCACGACTTCGCGCAGCGTGGCCCCGGCCGGGGTGGCTGGAGCGGCGGCGGGAGCGGCATCGGCGGCCGGCGCCGCGGCGGTTTGCGCGAGCGCGGCGGGGGCTGCGAAAGCGGCGGCCAGCGTGGCGGTCAGGGAGGCGGCAAGCGCCGCCAGCGGGGTCAGGCGCGGGGCGGCAGGCTGGGTGTAACGGCGGGCGGTGTAACGGTTCTTCGACATGGCGCGCGGAGCAATGCAGTGGCGATCGGCCCGGCTGGCACGGCGGCGTCCGGCCAGGCACGGCGCGCCCGCGAGGGGCGTGGCGGCGCGGCCGGAAGGGCGCGTGTTCAGCTCGGAATGCGTAAGACGGCGGGTGCGCGGCGCTGGCCGCGTCCCGGATCAGGCGAGGGCGATGGCCGGCGCCGGCGGGGCGCGCGATTGGAACGGATGGGACGAGGGCAGGTCGGGCCAGCGCCAGGCCAGGCTGGCCGGCTTGACCGGCTTGCCGAAGGCAAGCTGCAATGGCGGCAGCTTGCCGCAATGCGTGTCGGCGACGGTGGCGCCATCGAACAGCACGCACGAGTGCCCGCTGAAGGCCTGCGCCAGCGTGTGCGGGTCAGTGTCGGACGCGGCGGTGGTGTCGGCAACCGCCGGGGCGCCAGCCGGTGCCAGCAGGCCGCCGTGGACGATGCGGTGGGTCAGTCCGGCATGCTGCGCCAGCAGCAGGCACAGCGCCAGCCACAGCGCGGACCAGAGGCCCGGGCCGTGCGCGCGCAGGCGGGCGAACCAGTCAGTGCGCATGGGGGTGGCCGCCCGGGTGGCCGTGATCGTCGGCGGGATCGCCGCAACCGCAGTCATCGCCATGGCTGTGATCGTGGCCGTGATCGTGGTCGTCGTCGAAATCATCGACCCAGGCCGGGAACGGATCCGGATAGGCGGCCCAGGCCTCCACCCCTGCGGCGATCTCGGCATCGCTCAGCAGGCAGGCATCGAGACGCGCCTGCAGCGCGGCGTGGTCCAGGTCCAGGCCGATCAGCACCAGTTCCTGGCGGCGGTCGCCGAACGGCGCCGGGGCGCCGCCGTCGTGCATGTCGGCTTCGACTTCCGCGCGCTCGTCGGCGTCGGCCGGCCATTCGGCCGGATCCAGCGCGGCCCACCAGGCGCCGGCCCCGCCATGGCGGCAGACGCCGCCGGACTGGTTCCAGTCGCCCGCGGTCTCCATGCGGCTGGCCAGCCAGAACAGTCCTTTGGAGCGCAGCACGCTGCCGTGCTCGCGCAGCCATTCGGTATGGATCAGGTCGGCGAAACGTTGCGGGTGGAACGGGCGGCGGCGGCGGTAGACCAGCGTGGAAACCCCGCTGGCCGCGTCCGCCGCGGATACTTCGCCACGCAGCGCGGCGAGCCAGCCGGCGCCATCGGCGGTGGCTTCGAAATCAAAGCGGCCGGTACCCTGCGCGCGCCCGGGCGGCACCTTGCCGAAGCTGGCTTCGACGATGTCGGCGCGCGGGTTCAGCGCCTGCAGCGCCGCGCGCAGCCGCGCCAGGTCCGCGGCGCCGACGAGGTCGGCCTTGTTCAGCACGATCACGTCGCAGCCTTCGATCTGCGCCACCAGCACTTCGGCCACGGTGCGGTCGTCGTCCTGGCCCTGCGCCAGGCCACGGTCGGCGAGGAATTCGGCTTCGTTGAGGTCGCGCAGCACGGTGGCGGCATCGACCACGGTCACCAGCGTGTCGGGCTGCACGGCCGCGTCGGGCCCCGCGCCATGCTCGGCCTCGAACAGGAAGCCTTCGGCGATCGCCAGCGGCTCGTCCAGGCCGTCGGCCTCGACCAGCAGCGCGTCGAAACGGCCCGTGGCGGCCAGCCTTGCGGCTTCGGCGAGCAGCGGCTCGCCCGACGGCAGCAGCGTGGCCTCGCAACCGGGCGGCACGGGCGCCAGTGCTTGCCCGTCCTGCGCGCCGCAGACCAGCACGCCGACACGCCCGCCGGCGCCATGCGCGAGCAGGTGGTTCAGCAGTGAGGTCTTGCCGGCGCCGGCAAAACCGGACAGCACGGTGACGGGCAGGCGATCAGCCATGGCAGCAGCAGGGAATGTGGAGGAGGCAACGCAGCGCGCAAAGGTCGCGGGCGCGTTGTTGCAACAAGGTTGCGAATTTACCAGAAAGGCCGCGGCGGCAACAGCCGGATGATTCTCAATGTCAGGCCGTGGCCCTGGCGCGACAAGGGCTGGTGCGCGGCCCAAAAACAAACGGCCCGGATACCCGGGCCGTCATGTTGCGCAGGCTGCGCCGGCTGGCCGGCGCGCCGTGCTTCAGTCGCCGAACAGCTTCTGGCGCAGTTCGCGGCGTTGCTGCGCTTCCAGCGACAGCGTCGCGGTGGGGCGCGCCAGCAGGCGCGGCACGCCGATCGGCTCGCCGGTTTCCTCGCACCAGCCGTAGTCGCCGGACTCGATGCGCTGCAGCGACTGTTCGACCTTCTTCAGCAGCTTGCGCTCGCGGTCGCGCGTGCGCAGTTCCAGCGCGTGTTCTTCCTCGATGGTGGCGCGGTCGGCCGGATCCGGCACGATCACGGTTTCGCGCAGGTGCTCCGTGGTCTGGTCAGCGTTCTTCAGGATTTCGTCGCGCAGCTGTTCAAGGCGGTGCTTGAAGAAGGCGAGCTGCGCTTCGTTCATGTAATCCTTGTCGCTCATCTTCAGGATTTCAGCTTCAGTCAGAAGTTTGTTGCTGCTCATGGTTGCTGCTGATTCTCTTGTTGATGCGGCCGGCGGCGTCTCAGTCCGCGCGGGTGCGCTGTCCGCGCGCTTGCGCGCCACGGTTGTTTCACTCTGGCTGGCTGCAGTCTTGCTGCTTCGCGGGCCTCCCTTCCTTGCGCCCGCTTCGGCGTTCGCCGTACTGCCGCGGGGAGCGGGCGCGGCCTTCACAGGCTGCGCCTTGAGCGTCTCTGCCGCTGCACTACCAGTCTTGCTGCGGCTTTCTTTGGTCTTCGTTGCGGCTGTCATGGGGACACCTCTCTCTCGCGTCAGTCAGTGACGGCGCGCGTCGGGGCACCCCAAGCGGAACAGGCGGTCTCCGCACGAAGCACTGCGACCGCACCTGCTGGCGGCCTGCCTCATGCTGACGACAACCGCCGCCCTGCAAGTCCACCGGCAAGCGGTGGACCGGACACCGGCGGCGGGAAAAAGGTGCGCCACCGGTATCAAATCCGGCCTATTGTACTTGAACAAATTTTTCGGAGATATGGGGAAAACCGGCTGGCGCTTCGGTATTTCCCCGGTACCCCGAACGGGGGGCAGCCGCGCGGCGGTGTCGGAAGGGATGCCGCCCATGGGACGGCAGGCGCACTCAGGCCAGGCAGTTCTCCAGGCCCTTGAGGATGGCGTCGCGGGGCAGGTCCACGCCGATGAACACCATGCGCGTGCCCGGGGTTTCGTCTTCCCACTTGGCACCGATGTCGCTGCCCATCAGCTGGTGAACGCCCTGGAACACCACTTTGCGGTCCACCCCCTCCATATATAGTACGCCCTTGTAGCGCAACAGTTTTTCCCCGTAGACCGCGAGGATTCCGGACAGGAATTCTTCCAGCTTGCCGTAGTGGAACGGCTTGTCGCTGCGGAACACGAACGAGGCGATGCGGTCGGTGTGATGATGGTGGTGATGGTGGTCGTGCGCATGGCCGTGGGCGTGCCCATGGTCGTGGCCGTGATCATGGCCGCAGTCGGCGCCGCAATGCTCGCCGTGTTCGTGGTCATGGTCGTGGTCGTGGTCCTCGGCGCGCAGGAATTCGGGGTCGATCTCGAGCTTGGCGTTCAGGTTGAAGCCGCGCAGGTCGAAGATGGTGTCGATCGGGGCCTCGCCGAAATTGACCAGGCGGATCGGCGCGCGCGGGTTCATATGCAGCAGGCGGTGGCGCAGCTCGGCCACGTCGCCTTCGCTGACCAGGTCGGACTTGGTGATGAAGATGGCGTCGGCAAAGCCGACCTGGCGCTGCGCCTCTTCCTGCTGGTCCAGCTGCAGGTGGGCGTGCTTGGCGTCGACCAGAGTGATCACTGCGTCGAGCAGGTAGCGCGAGGCGATTTCCTCGTCCATGAAAAAGGTCTGCGCCACCGGGCCGGGGTTGGCCACGCCGGTGGTCTCGATCACCACGCGGTCGAAGGCGATCTCGCCGGCGTCGCGGCGCGTCAGCAGCGTCGACAGCGCCTGTACCAGGTCACCGCGGATGGTGCAGCAGATGCAACCGTTGCTCATTTGCACGATCTGCTCGCGGCCGTCCTGCACCAGGATCTCGTTGTCGATGTTCTCTTCGCCGAATTCGTTCTCGATCACGGCGATCTTCATGCCGTGCTGCTCGTTCAGGATGCGCTTGAGCAGGGTGGTCTTGCCGCTGCCGAGGAAGCCGGTCAGGATCGTGACCGGAATCAGTTTGGACATTGTTGTTTCTCCGGGAAATGAGTGCCGGTCAGTGGGCGGTGCGCGAACGCTTGCCGCACTCGGCGCAGACGCCGTTCACGGTCAGCTCGACATGTTCGATGGCAAAGCCGCTGGGCACGCGCGGCGCGGCCGGCTGCGCCGGGGCGGCGGCATCGTCCAGGCAGAAGGTGCGGTCGCAGCGGGTGCAGTGGAAATGGCTGTGCTGGCGATGCTCCTGGGCGCGCGCGGCTTCGTGCTCGACCAGGCTGAAGCGGAACACGCGGTCGTTGCCGGCGCGCTTCTGCGCCACGCCCTGGTCCACCAGCCAGTCCAGCACGCGGTAGACGGTGACGCGGTCGATGGTTTCGCCGGCCTCGGGCAGCCGGTCGATCACGGCCTGGTGGGTCAGCGCCTCGTCGCTGCCGATCAGGCACGCCAGGATGCACAGCCGCGGCTGGGTCACGCGCGCGCCGAGCCGGCGCAGGCGCTCATGGGCGGCCTCCAGGGCCGCCGGGGTCGGGATTGCCGGTTCCGGCGCCAGGGCCGGCCGGTCCGGACTGGGACGGGTCATGGCCGGATTTAACCATAGCCCCACGGTTGTTGCAATTCAGTTGCGTCAGCCGCGACGGCGGATTGCGCCTATGATCGGCACAGGACCACCTGAGCGGAGACCCTCATGCTGAATGACGCGAGCGCGCTGCTGTTCCCGAATTTCGAACCGTTCCGGCAACAGGTCGGCGAGGTCGAGATCGCCGGGGTGCGGGGCGGCTCGGGGCCGCCGCTGCTGCTGTTGCACGGCCACCCGCAAAGCCACCTGATCTGGCACCGGGTGGCGCCCGCGCTGGCCGACCACTTTACCGTGATCGCCACCGACCTGCGCGGCTATGGCAGCAGTGCGGCGCCGCCCGGCAATGCCGGCCACGAGCGCTACAGCAAGCGCACCATGGCGCAGGACCAGGTGGCGCTGATGGCGGCCCTCGGATTCCATCGCTTTGCGCTGTGCGGCCATGACCGCGGCGCGCGCGTCTCGCACCGGCTGTGCCTGGACCATCCCGACGCGGTCAGCCGTGCCATGCTGCTCGACATCGCGCCCACGCTGGCCATGTACGAACGCACCAGCATGGCATTTGCCGCGGCCTACTGGCACTGGTTCTTCCTGATCCAGCCGGCGCCGTTCCCCGAGACCCTGATCAATGCCGAGCCCGATTTCTATATCCAGAAGCTGATGGGCCTGCGCCACGCCGGCCTGGCCGCGTTCGCGCCCGATGCGATGGCCGCCTACACCGCGGCAATGCGCGACCCGGCGCGCGTGCACGCCATGTGCGAGGACTACCGCGCGGCGGCTACCATCGACCTCGAGCACGACCGCGCCGACCGCGAGGCCGGGCGCCGCCTGGCGCTGCCGCTGTGCGTGCTGTGGGGCGAGCACGGCGTGGTGGCGCGCTGTTTCGAGCCGCTGGCGCTGTGGCAGGAGGTGGCCGCCGACGTGAGCGGGCGCGCGCTGCCCTGCGGCCATTACATTCCCGAGGAAGCCCCTGAGCCGCTGCTGGAGGAAATGCTTGGTTTCTTCCGCTAGCCGGCGGCGGCTGTCGCGAAACGCGGAGTTTGTGGGCGATTGCTGCCCTATCTTGCGCCATATGCCGTGGATTGCAGGCGGGTTAGCCCCTATACCTGTGCATTGTCTGGTGTTGCTAACATCATCCCCCGCCCTTGCGGTTTACGGCAGGGGCAGCGGCGCCAGCCGGCCTTGGTCCAAACGCGGCTAGTGAGACCGCGCCAGAGCGCCCCGCGCGAGCAGGGGCCCGGCCGGCGGCAAGGCATTGCATGACGGGTATCGAAGGAATCAGGAGAAGAGCATGAAACGAGTGGCAAAGACGATCGCGGCCGCGCTGGCAGTCGGCGTGATGGGCGTTGCGGCGGGCGCGTACGCGCAGGAATTCCCGGGCGGCAAGCCCATTTCGGCCGTGGTGCCGTTCTCGGCCGGCGGCCCGACCGACAAGGTGTCGCGCGAGCTGACCGCGATCATGTCCAAGCACCTGGGCTCGACCATCGTGATCGAAAACCTGGGCGGCGCCGGTGGCACCATCGGCGCCAAGAAGGTGGCCCAGGCCAAGAACGACGGCCACACCGTGCTGATCCACCATATCGGCATGGCCACGGCCCCGGCGCTGTACCGCAACCTGGGCTTCGATCCGCTGAAGGACTTCGAGATGGTCGGCGAGATCGCCGACGTGCCGATGATCCTGGTTGGCAACAAGCAGCTGCCTCCGAACACGTTCAAGGAACTGCTGCCGTACATCAAGGCCAACGCCGCCAAGCTGTCGCTGGCCAACGCCGGCATCGGCTCGGCCTCGCACCTGTGCGGCCTGCTGTTCCAGAGCGCGATCCAGACCGAGCTGACCACCGTGCCGTACAAGGGCGCGGCGCCGGCGCTGACGGATATCCTGGGCGGCCAGGTCAACCTGCTGTGCGACCAGACCACCAACCTGGCGGGCCACCTGAAGGCCCACTCGGTCAAGCCGTACGCAGCCATGCAGGCGCGCCGCGTGGAAGCGTTCAAGGACGTCCCGACGGCAGCCGAGCAGGGCATGCCGAACGTGGAAGTGAAGGTCTGGCACGCCATGTACGCGCCCAAGGGCACGCCCAAGCCGGTGATCGACAAGCTGTCGGCCGCCCTGCAGAAGGCCGTGGCCGACCCGGCGTTCCGCGCCAAGATGGCCGAGCTCGGCGCCGAAGCGGTGACGGCACAGCGCGCCACGCCTGAATCGCTGCGCACCTACCTGAGCGCCGAAATCAACAAGTGGACCCCGGTGATCAAGAAGGCCGGCGTCTATGCGGACTGATCGATCGGACTAAGCCGATGGAGTGATTCATGCGGCGCGCTGGCCTGCCGGCCGGTGCGTTGTGCCGAAGGGCCATGCCTTGCGCATGGCCCTTTTTGTTTGCGGGGCGGCGCAACCAGCGGTGGCGGGCATCCTATATTGGTCAGACTGCCGCCGCCGGCGAGGTGCGCGACAGGCCTTGAAACCGTGCCGGGGCGTCGCCAACTACGGTCCTGACATATTCACGGAAGCCACCATGGAACAGTATCACGGCACTACCATCGTCAGCGTCCGCCGCGGCAATCAGGTCGCGCTGGGCGGTGATGGTCAGGTCACGCTCGGCAATATCGTGATGAAGGGCACCGCGCGCAAGGTGCGCCGCATCTACAACGGCAAGGTGCTGGTCGGGTTTGCCGGCAGCACCGCCGACGCCTTCTCGCTGCTGGACCGCTTCGAGGCCAAGCTGGAGAAATACCAGGGCAACCTGACGCGCGCCGCGGTCGACCTCGCCAAGGACTGGCGCTCGGACCGCGCGCTGCGCCGGCTCGAGGCCATGCTGATCACCGCCGACCGCGATACCACGCTGGTCATCACCGGCAACGGCGACGTGCTGGATCCCGAAGGCGGCATCGCCGCGATCGGCTCGGGCGGCGCGTATGCGCAGTCGGCGGCCAAGGCGCTGATCGAGAACACCGAGATGGCGCCGAAGGACGTGGTCGAGAAGGCGCTGACCATCGCCGGCGAGCTCTGCATCTATACCAACACCAATTTCGTCATCGAGACGCTGGAATAAGCCGCTGGCACCAGCGGGGGCCGGCGTACGCCCCCCGCGCACCGCGCCCCAACTGAACGGATACCATGTCGCACACCATGACCCCGTCGGAAATCGTTTCCGAACTCGACAAGCACATCATCGGCCAGAACAAGGCCAAGAAGGCCGTGGCGGTGGCGCTGCGCAACCGCTGGCGCCGCCAGCAGGTGGCCGAGCCGCTGCGCCAGGAAATCACCCCCAAGAACATCCTGATGATCGGCCCGACCGGCGTCGGCAAGACCGAGATCGCGCGGCGCCTGGCCAAGCTGGCCGATGCGCCGTTCATCAAGATCGAAGCCACCAAGTTCACCGAGGTGGGCTATGTCGGCCGCGACGTCGACACCATCGTGCGCGACCTCGCCGAGATGGCGATCAAGCAGACGCGCGAATCCGAGATGAAGAAGGTGCGCACCAAGGCCGAGGACGCCGCCGAGGACCGCCTGCTCGACGTGCTGCTGCCGCCGCCGCGCGATATCGGCTTCTCGCAGCCGGAAGAGAAGGATTCCAACACGCGCCAGGTGTTCCGCAAGAAGCTGCGCGAAGGCCAGCTCGACGACAAGGACATCGAGCTCGAGGTCTCCGCCGGCATGCCGAGCATGGACATCATGGGCCCGCCGGGCATGGAAGACATGACCGAGCAGATCCGCACCATGTTTGCCGGCCTGGGCCAGGGCAAGAAGGCGCGCCGCAAGATGAAGGTCAAGGAAGCCTTCAAGCTGCTGATCGACGAAGAGGCCGCCAAGCTGGTCAATGACGAGGAACTGAAGCACAAGGCCATCGCCAACGTCGAGCAGAACGGCATCGTGTTCCTGGACGAGATCGACAAGATCGCCAGCCGCAGCGATATCGGCGGCGGCGAGGTGTCGCGCCAGGGCGTGCAGCGCGACCTGCTGCCGCTGGTCGAAGGCACCACGGTGAACACCAAGTACGGCATGATCAAGACCGACCACATCCTGTTCATCGCCTCGGGCGCGTTCCACCTGTCCAAGCCGAGCGACCTGATCCCCGAACTGCAGGGCCGCTTCCCGATCCGCGTGGAACTGGAGTCGTTGTCGGTGCAGGACTTCGAGGCCATCCTGACGCAGACCGATGCCAGCCTGACCAAGCAGTACCAGGCGCTGCTGAACACCGAAGAGGTCAATCTGGTGTTCGCGCCGGACGGCATCCGCCGTCTTGCCGAGATCGCGTTCTCGGTCAACGAGAAGGTCGAGAACATCGGCGCGCGCCGGCTCTATACGGTGATGGAGCGGCTGCTGGAGGACCTGTCGTTCCATGCCAGCAAGTCGTCCGGCGAGACCGTGACCATCGACGCCGCGTACGTCGACCAGCGCCTGGGCGACCTCGCCGGCAACGAGGACCTGTCGCGCTACGTGCTGTAAAGTGCGCGGCATGGCAAAACGAAAGGCGCACTGCGGTGCGCCTTTTTTCATGTCCGTGCGTTTCCACCTGCCACATCGCGGTAAGGCTCGTAAGCAATGGTAAGCCCGCTGGCCGGCGTGGCCGGGCGATGCGACCCTTGCGCACCTTGACGGTCGATTGACCGGTGCGGGAGCCACCGCATCCCCCTCAACCCACTGGCAGGAGAAATCACATGGTCCATTACAAGACCCGCCGGGTGGTGCTCGCCACGGGCGGCCTGCTGGCCGCGCTGGCCGCCGCCACGGCCTTCCTTTGCATCCGTCCGGCGATGCCGGCGGCCGAGGCCGCGCAATCGGGCACCCTCGGCGCGGCCGCCGCCGCGGCGGCAACGCTGGCGCTGGATTCGGGCGCGCTGTTCACGCTGGCGGACCGCCATGCCGGCGATGCCATGCGCATCGCCGACAGCGGTGCGCCGCCGGACGGTGCCGACGGCCTGGACTGGGACTACGTCCAGTTGCGCCTGTAACGCGGCGCCATGCCACGCCATGCAAAAGGCCGCGCACGTGCGCGGCCTTTTGCATTGGGGAACCCCGTTCAGCGCCTTCAGCGTGATACCGGCCGCTTGCCCAGCTTGCGCTGCAAGGTGCGCCGGTGCATGTTCAGCGCGCGCGCGGTGGCGGAGATATTGCCGCCATGCTCGGCCAGCACGCGCTGGATATGCTCCCACTCCAGCCGTGCCACCGACAGCGGCACCGGTTCTTCCAGCGCGGCCTGCGCCGCGTCTTCCGACACGCCCGCCATCAGCGCGGTCAGGATCGAATCGACATTGGCCGGCTTGGCCAGGTATTCATCGGCGCCCTGCTTGACCGCCGCCACCGCGGTGGCGATGCTGGCGTAGCCGGTCAGGATCAGGATGCGCGCATCGGGCAGGGCCTGGCGCAGCGGCGCCACCAGCTGCAGCCCGGACTCGGCGGGCGCGGTGCTGCCGGCTTCGGGCGGCGGCTCCAGGTGCAGGTCCAGCGTGACGTAGGCAAAGTCGGTGCGCGCCGCCAGCGCCAGCGCGGTGCGGCCGTCGTGCGCCACCGCCACGGCATAGCCGCGGCGCGTCAGCGCGCGCGCCAGCGTGCCGGCAAAGACTTCGTCGTCGTCGATCACCAGGAAGGGCGTGCCGGCCGGTGCGGTGGCTTCGGGTACCGGGGTAAGGGGTTCGGTCATAACGCAGAAGGCATGGTGGCGGTGGCGGCCGCCGACGTGGAAAGCGTGGAGAGCGCGGGCAGGCGCAGTTCGGCGACGGTGCCGCCGCCAGGGCGGTCATGCCAGGCGAGTTCGCCGCCCATCTGGCGGGCGGCGCTTTGCGCCAGGTACAGGCCGATGCCCTGGCCGCCGTGCTGGCTGGCCACCGGGGTTTCGCCGAGCTGGCCGCGCAGCGCTTCGGGGATGCCGTCGCCGTGGTCGGCAACGCGGAACGACAGCCACGGCGCGGTATTGCCGGGGGCCATGGCGATCTGCAGCTGCAACGGCTGCGCGCCGCGGCTGGCGGCCTGCTGGCTGCGCGCGGCGTTGTCCAGCAGGATGGTCAGGATCTGGCCCACGCGCGCGGCTTCCACTGCCTGCGCGCCGGCGCCCGGCGTGGCCACGGCCTGCAGGCTGGCATTGGGATGGCGCAGCTGCCAGCGCTCGGCAAACGCCGGCAGCCAGCCGTCGATGCGCTGCGGCGCCAGCGTGGCCGGATCTTCGCGCAGCCGCGCCAGGGTCGAGCGGCACAGCGCCAGCTGCTGCTCCATGGTCTGCAGGTCGGGCAGATAGCCGCTGATGGCGGCGGCGCCGCGGCCGGCGTCGGAGGCATCGGCGCGCAGCTCGCCGGCAATCACCGCCAGCGTCGCCAGCGGCGTGCCGATTTCATGCGCCACCGCGGCGGCCTGGCCGTTCAGGTCCTCGACGCGCGCTTCGCGCAGCAGCTGCTCGCGCGCCAGGTTCAGCTGCGCCTCGCGCTGGCGCAGCACGCCCGACAGGCGCGCCACGAACAGCGCGATCATCACCGCGCTGGCGACGAAGTTCAGCCACATGCCGGCCAGGTGGTAGGTCACCGCGTTGTCCGGGTTGTGCAGGTCCAGCGGCACGTATTCGATCAGCAGCACCGTGTAGCAGGCCAGCGCGTACAGCGCCAGCGCAATCACCTGGCGCCACGGCAGGATGGCCGCGGCGATGGCCAGCCCCGGCAGGTAGAACGAGACGAACGGGTTGGTGGCGCCGCCGGTGTAGAACAGGATCGCCGACAGCGCGGTCAGGTCGACCAGCAGCTGGCCCATCAGCTCAGCCTCGCCGGGCGCGCTGTTGCGCCGCGTGTGCTGGCGCAGGCGCAGGCCGGTGAGCAGGTTGAACAGCGCCTGCAGCCCCAGCACCACCAGCAGCGGCGTGTAGGGCAGGCGGATGCCGGCAATCGGCTCGCACACCAGCACGGTCAGCGCCTGTCCGCCCAGCAGCGCCCAGCGCAGCCAGAACAGCCGGCGCAGCGTCACCTGGCCATGGCGTGCCGAACTGCCAGCCGGCAGGGGCGACAGGAACGGGAAGTCAGGCAGGCGGGTCACGGCTGGGGCGGGGCGCATGGCGCGAGTGTATCAATGCCGCCGCGGGGCGCCGGCGCGTGCGACACCTTGCCGCATTGGCGCGTTGCCGCGCCGGCTGCCAGACTGGCTGGTTGCGTTGTCGATCGCGCGTGCCGGGCGGCTACGGCGGGCTCGGGCATGGGCGGTCCCCGCATGGTCTAATGTCTGCTTTCAGGAGAGCCTTTGATGCAAGCCAAATTCCGCCCGGCCACGCTGGCCGCTTCCTTTGCCCTGGCCGCCACGCTGGCATCGGGCGCCGCGCTGGCGCAGGTCGATGTCAGCAGCGCCTGGGTGCGCGGCACGGTGCCGACCCAGACCGCTTCGGGCGCCTTCATGGTGCTGCACGCGCACCAGGACGCAAAGCTGGTCGGCGTCTCGTCGCCGGTGGCGTCGGCCGAGCTGCACGAGATGAAGATGGAAGGCAACGTGATGCGCATGCGCCAGATCAAGTCGCTGGACCTGCCCAGGATGCAGAACGTCGAACTGAAGCCGGGCGGCTACCACGTGATGCTGATGGACCTGAAGGCCCAGCTCAAGCCCGGCGATACCGTGCCCATCACGCTGAAGATCGAGCAGGGCGGCAAGGTGATCGAGCAGAAGGTCACGGCCGAGGTGCGCAGCATGGTGCCGGGCGCCGCCAGCGGCGGCCACGGCGAGCACAAGCACTGACCGGCGGCCGGCCCGCGCCGGGGCGTCAGCCGCGCAGGCTGATCGGCTCGTCCGCTTCCGGGCTCGACGCCGCCGCCAGCACGCGCTCGCGCAGCCAGGCGTGGGCGGGATCGGCCTCGGTGCGCTGGTGCCAGATCATGCTGAAGGTGAAGTCGTCCAGCGCGAACGGCGGCGCAAACACGGCGTAGCGCGGATCGTCTTCCAGCGCGGCCAGGCTGCGCCGCGCGGTGGTCAGCACCAGGTTGGTCCCGGCGATCAGCGCCGGCGCCACGCTCCAGTGCGGCACCACGCAGGCGATCTTGCGCCGTCCCCCCAGTTTGGCCACGGCCGTGTCGATCGCATCCATGCGTTCGCTGTGCGTGGCGACCAGCACGTGCGAGCGCGCCAGGTAGGCCACCTGGTCGAGCCGGCCGGTATCGCGCACGGTGGCGGCATCGACCGCGCAGGCATAGCTTTCGCGGAACAGCTCGGCGGACTGCACGCCTTCGGGCTGGTGGCTGAATACCCCCAGCGCCATGTCGATCTCGCCATCGGCCACCTGCGCGGTCATGCCCTCGCGGCTGGCCTGCGACACCACAAGGTCGATATTGGGCGCGGCCCTGCGCACCGCGCGCAGCAGCCGCGGCAGCACCACCAGCGCGCCGTAGTCGGACATCGCCAGCCGGAAGCTGCGCCGCGCGGTGGCCGGCTGGAAGCCGCTCGGCCCCAGCAGGATGCGCACCTGCGCCAGCGCCTCGGCCAGCGGCCCCGACAGCTCGTGCGCGCGCGCGCTCAGCACCAGCCCGCCCTTGCCGCGCACCAGGATGGGATCGTCGAGCAGCTGCCGCAGCCGCCCGAGCGCATGGCTGACCGCCGGCTGGCTCAAGTGCAGCCGCAGCGCGGCGCGGGAGATATGGCGCTCCGCCAGCAGCGCTTCCAGCACCACCAGCAGGTTGAGGTCGATTCCGCGTAGGCTATTCATTCGGCGAATATTAAACGTACGAAAGCAGAATTGGAAATTCGCAAAGCGATATTTCAAACTGCTGGCATCGCATCTTGCCCTATGGAGCGCGCCATGTCAGGCACCCAGCTGTCGTTTTCGATCCCGTCATCGCTGTGGCTGCCGCTTGGCACCGCCGTGCTGGCCGGTGCCGCGATCCCGTTCCAGGCCGGGGCCAACGCCACGCTCGGGCGCATGCTTGGGCATCCGCTGTCGGCCACGCTGGTGTCGCTGCTGGTCAGCCTGGTGGCGCTGCTGCCGGTGCTGTGGCTGATGCGGGTGCCGCTGCCGTCGCCGGCGGCGCTGGCGCAGGCGCCGGCCTGGTTGTGGAGCGGCGGGGTGCTGGGGGTGTTCTATATCTCGGCCGCGCTGATCATGGCGCCCAGGCTGGGCGCCGCCGGCTTCATTGCCGCGGTGGTGGCCGGGCAGGTGCTGGCCGCGCTGCTGGTCGACCAGTTCGGCCTGGCCGGGTTTGCGGTGCGCGCGCTGACCCCGGCGCGGATGGCCGGCGCTGCGCTGATCGTGGCCGGGATGCTGGCGATGCAGTGGGACAGCGGTGCGGCCGTTGCGCCGGCGCGTCAGCCGGCCGCTGGACCGGGTACGGAAGCGGGTGCGGATTCCGCCGTCTGACCAGCCCGCCGCGCCGCCAGGCACGCCGGACACAGGCAGTGCTGGCCCGGCACGATGTGCCGTGCCGGCAGCAGCGGCTGGCTGGCGCACCAGCACTCGGGCAACCCCGCCACGTAGCCGCAGACGAAGCCGGCGCCGCAGCGGCTGCAGGATTCGACCGGGCGCAGCTGGCCTGTCAGCACCGCGGCGGGGTTGCTCATCGCTGCCTCCGCGGGGCTGGCGGCATGGACGGGATTCGGTCGGGCGAGCGGCAGATGGCTGCGGACATGAGGGTCAGGATTCGGGAACACTGCGGGGAACACTGCGCCGCGGTGCAGGCCAAATGGCTGAGAAGGCCGGCCGGCAAGGCCGCGCTTGTTGCATCGACGGAACGCGCCGGTGCCCCGCAGGCCGCTTGCAGCCGCTTCGCCGTGCCCGGTTGGGCCGGCGCGCTTTCGCCCCGCGCGGTTTCTTGTAAAATCGGCGCCTGCCGTGGCCGGATGGCGCACTTTCGGGCGATCCCCGGGGGCGATCCGTCGGGCTTCCCCCCGGGGACGCGGCGGCTTAGCCATCATACCTGTTGATTCTCACGGATGTCCCCCATGAACGCCGACAACCCTGGGCCTGCCGCGACCGCGGTGGCCGCCATCGCTCCCGCACTGAAGGCCGAGATCCTCGCCGAGGCCCTGCCGTATATCCGCAAGTTCCACGGCAAGACCATCGTGGTCAAGTACGGCGGCAATGCCATGACCGAAGAGAAGCTCAAGCACGGCTTCGCGCGCGACGTGATCCTGCTCAAGCTGGTCGGCATGAACCCGGTGGTGGTGCACGGCGGCGGCCCGCAGATCGACGAGGCGCTGAAGAAGGTCGGCAAGGTCGGCACCTTCGTGCAGGGCATGCGTGTCACCGACGAAGAGACCATGGAAGTGGTCGAGTGGGTGCTGGGCGGTGAAGTCCAGCAGGACATCGTGATGCTGATCAACCAGTACGGCGGCCAGGCCGTCGGCCTGACCGGCAAGGACGGCGGCCTGATCCGCGCCAAGCGCCTGCAGATGCCCGACCGCGAGAACCCGGGCGCGTTCATCGACATCGGCTACGTCGGCGACATCGAGGCGATCAACCCGGCGGTGGTCAAGGCGCTGCAGGATGACGCCTTCATCCCGGTGATCTCGCCGATCGGCTTCTCCGACGACGGCCAGGCCTACAACATCAACGCCGACGTGGTCGCCGGCAAGATGGCCGAGATCCTCAAGGCCGAGAAGCTGGTGATGATGACCAACATCCCGGGCGTGATGGACAAGAAGGGCAACCTGCTGACCGACCTGTCCGCGCGCGAGATCGAAGAACTGTTCGCCGACGGCACCATCTCGGGCGGCATGCTGCCGAAGATTTCGTCGGCGCTGGACGCGGCCAAGAGCGGCGTGCATTCGGTACACATCATCGACGGCCGCATCGAGCATTCGCTGCTGCTGGAAATCCTGACCGAGCAGGCCTTCGGCACCATGATCCGCTCGCACTGAGCGGAGCCCCGGAGCGGCGCCGGCCACGGCCGGCCGCTCCGGCATATCCCACCACCTTCCGAGTTGCCCGGCGTGCCTTCCAGTCTTTCCTCACCGCGCCGTGTCCGCGCTCGCCTCCGCCGCCGTCCCGCGGGCGATACCTCGGGCGGCACGGTCTGGCTGTTCGATCTCGACAACACGCTGCACGATGCCTCGCACGCGATCTTCCCGGCGATCAACCGGCTGATGACCGCGTACGTGGCGCGCGTGCTCGGCTGCGACGAAGCCACCGCCAGCCGCGTGCGCGTGGACTACTGGCAGCGCTACGGCGCCACGCTGCTCGGCATGATCCGCCACCACGGCGTCGACCCGGCGGACTTCCTGCGCGCCGCGCATGAGTTCCCCGCGCTGGCCGAGATGGTACGGGTCCGGCGCGGCCTGGCCGCGCACCTGCGGCGCCTGCCCGGGCGCAAGATCCTGGTCACCAACGCGCCGCAGGACTATGCGCGCGCGGTGCTGGACATCGCCGGCATTCGGCACTGCTTCGAGCGCGTGGTGGCGATCGAGCAGATGTGGGTGCACGGGCATCTGCGGCCCAAGCCGGACCGCCGCATGCTGCGCCGGCTGCTGGCGCAGGCCCGCATCGCGCCGCATCGCGCGGTGCTGGTCGAGGACACGGTGTCGCATCTCAAGCGCTACGCCGGCACCGGCATCCGCACCGCGTGGGTGACGGGCTACCTGCGCACGGTCGCGCCTTCACGACCGCACATGGTGCCCGCCGCGCCCGCCGCCGCGCATGACGACGGCAGCCGCCGCGACGCCGCGGTGCGCTCGACGCTGCAGGCCGAGGACCGCCGCCATGCCGGCCACGCCGTGCAGGAGCGCTCGGTGACGCTGGTGGCCGCCGAGACCCAGGCGCCGCAGGCGCAGCCCGGCAACGTGCCGCGCGTGCGCGCGCGCGTGCCGAACCGGCCGGCCTATGTGGACATAAAAGTACAATCGATGCATCAACTCCAACGACGAATGCGGAGAACCGGGTCATGACGCAAAGCAACGGGCGCGAACCAGAGGCGGTCATCACGGGCAGCGAGCCGGACGCCGACCAGCAGCCGGCGCTGCCGGCGCGCAAGCGTCCGCGCCCCGGCGAGCGCCGCGTGCAGATCCTGCAGACGCTGGCGACCATGCTGGAGCACCCGCGCGGGGAGAAGATCACCACCGCGGCGCTGGCCGCGCGCCTGAGCGTGTCCGAGGCGGCGCTGTACCGGCATTTCGCCAGCAAGGCGCAGATGTACGAGGGGCTGATCGGCTTTATCGAGCAGACCGTGTTCGGCCTGATCAACCAGATCACCGACAAGGAAGAGCACGGCCTGCGCCAGGCGCACGCCATCGTGCGCATGCTGCTGTCGTTCGCGGAAAAGAACCCGGGCATGACGCGCGTGCTGACCGGCGAGGCCTTGGTGGGCGAGCACGAACGGCTGCAGGAGCGCATCAACCAGGTGGTGGACCGCATCGAGGCGTCGCTGCGCCAGTGCCTGAAGGTCGCGGTGACCCAGGCCGCGTTTCCGGCGGATGCCGATATTCCCGCGCGCGCCGCGCTGATCATGGCGGCGGTGCAGGGCCAGTGGCACCGCTATGCCAAGAGCGGTTTCCGCAAGTCACCGTCGGACCATGCCGAGGCGCATCTGCGCGTGCTGCTGGGCTGAATGCAACCAGCCGGGCCGATTGCTCTATAATTGCCCGGTCGCGCCGATTTGATGACTGGCTTGCGGGCGCGCGGCAGCCACGGACAGGGTCCCGATGGCTCGCCACTATAAATGCGGCTAAAGAGGTTGGGTCGGCGCCCCATGCCACCACGGCAGTGGATGGCGCCGGCACGCGGAATCCCGCAAGGAATCCAGCGAATCCCGACTTGGCTGCGACGCTTGATACGCAAATGCCGGTCGGGTTTTTTTATGCCCGTTCGCCACGGGCCGGATTCCATGACTGATGTCGCCCTGCCGACCGCCGCGCCCGCCGCGTTCGACCTGCCGCCGGATTCGGTCGGCGTGGTCGCGCCGCAGCGCATGCACTTTGCCGAGCCGCTGAAGCTGCGCAACGGCTCGTCCATCGCCGGCTACGACCTGATGGTCGAGACCTACGGCACGCTCAATGCGGACCGCTCCAACGCGGTGCTGGTCTGCCACGCACTGAACGCCTCGCACCATGTCGCGGGCGTCTATGCCGAAGACCGGCGCAACGTGGGCTGGTGGGACAACATGGTCGGGCCCGGCAAGCCGCTCGATACCAATCGCTTCTTCGTCATCGGCGTCAACAACCTGGGTTCGTGCTTCGGCTCGACCGGGCCGATGAGCCTCAACCCGGCCACCGGGGCGCCCTACGGCGCGGCATTCCCGGTGGTGACGGTGGAAGACTGGGTCAATGCGCAGGCGCGCGTGGCCGACGCGTTCGGCATCACGCAATTCGCCGCGGTGATGGGCGGCAGCCTGGGCGGCATGCAGGCGGTGGCCTGGAGCCTGATGTATCCGGAGCGCCTGCGCCATTGCATCGTGGTCGCGTCCACGCCCAAGCTGTCGGCGCAGAATATCGCCTTCAATGAGGTCGCGCGCAGCGCCATCCTGTCGGACCCCGATTTCCACGGCGGCAACTACTACGCGCATGGCGTCAAGCCCAAGCGCGGCCTGCGCGTGGCGCGCATGATCGGCCATATCACCTACCTGTCGGACGAGGACATGGCAGAGAAGTTCGGCCGCGAGCTGAAGACCGACGACATCCGCTTCTCGTTCGATGTCGAGTTCCAGGTGGAGAGCTACCTGCGCTACCAGGGCGACAAGTTCGCCGAGTACTTCGACGCCAACACCTACCTGCTGATCACGCGCGCGCTCGACTATTTCGACCCGGCGCTGGCTTACGGCGGCGACCTGACACGCGCGATGGCGCAGACCCAGGCCAGCTTCCTGGTGGCCAGCTTCGGCACCGACTGGCGCTTCGCGCCCAGCCGCAGCCGCGAGCTGGTCAAGGCGCTGCTGGACAACAAGCGCCCGGTCTCGTACGCCGAGATCGACGCGCCGCACGGCCACGATGCCTTCCTGCTCGACGACCCGCGCTATCACAACCTGATGCGCGCCTACTACGACCGCATCGCAGAGGAGATCGGCGCATGAACGCCCTGGCCAATCCCAATATCCTGGCGCTGCGCCCCGACTTCCGCGCGATCGCGCGCTGGATCGAGCCCCATTCCACCGTGCTCGACCTGGGCTGCGGCGACGGCAGCCTGTTGCGCGTGCTGCAGGACGAGCTCGACGTGCAGGCCTACGGCATCGAGATCCGCGACGAAGGCGTGCTGGCGTGCGCGCAGAAGGGCGTGCATGTCATCCAGCAGAACCTGGAAGGCGGCCTGGCGCTGTTCGAGGACAAGAGCTTCGACACGGTGATCCTGTCGCAGACGCTGCAGACCATCCACAACACCGCGCAGGTGCTGCGCGACACGCTGCGGGTTGGGCGCGAGTGCATCGTCTCGTTCCCGAACTTCGGCTACTGGCCGCACCGGCTGTCGGTGTTTCGCGGCCGCATGCCGGTGTCGGAATCGCTGCCCTACCAGTGGTACAACACGCCCAACGTGCGCGTGCTGACCATCAGCGACTTCGAGGCGCTGGCGCCCAAGGTCGGCCTGCGCGTGATCGACCGCGTGGTGATGCACGAGGGCGTGACCGTCAACTGGGGCGGCAACTGGCGCGGCAGCCTGGCGGTGTACCGGGTCTGCGCGGCCTGAGCCGGTCGAGCGGGGTGCGCGGGGTGCGCGGGGTGAGCGCCTAGCCCGGCAGCGCGCCGGCCTGGTACTGCGCCGCGAATTCCGCCGACGGCGGGATCGGCTTGATGATGTCGATCAGCACGCCGTTGGGATCGGCGGTAATGAAGTGCCGTTGGCCGAAGGCTTCGTCGCGCAGTGGCTGCAGGATCGGCAGGCCCGCCGCGCGCAGCCGGTCATGGACCGCATCCGCGTCTTCCACCTCGAAGTTCAGCAGCAAGCCCTGCGCGCGCTGGCCGCGAGCCGGCACGGGGATGGTGTCGTGGCTGCCGTCGAGCACGGCGAGGTTGACCGATGGCTCGTCCGCCAGCTGCAAGTGCACGTACCAGTCGCTGGCGAACAACGCCGTGAAGCCGAAATGATCCTGGTAGAACGCGGCCGTCCCGGCCACGTCGGCGGTCATGATGACCGGGTAATAACTGGTGACTTTCATGATGGCTTCCCCTCGGCATGAAATACATGCAGTCTGTATGTAAATAGATATTAAGATACAGGCTGCTTGTTTGCAAGGAATCCGAAGCGTGTCCCGAACCAACCGCGAGCGTACCGAAGCCACCCGCCAGGCGCTGACGGAGGCCGCGCGTGCCCTGTTCGTCAGCCGTGGCTACGGCGACACGTCGACGCCTGACGTCTGTGCCGCCGCCGGCATCACGCGCGGCGCGCTGTACCACCACTTTGCCGACAAGCGCGACCTGTTCCGCCATGTGCTGGCCGAAGAAGCCGCGGCCGTCGCCGCCGACATCGAAGCCGCCACGCCGGCGGGGCAAGACGCGGCCGAGGCCCTGCTCGATGGTGCTCAAGCTTACCTGCAGGCGATGACGGTACCCGGACGCACCCGCCTGCTGCTGGTGGAGGGGCCGGCAGTGCTGGGATTGCGCGAGATGCTGGCCCTCGACGAAGCCAACGCCGCCCGCACCCTGCGCGTGGGGCTGGAGGCAGCGGGCGTCGATGCAGGCGACGTGGCGCCGCTGCTGTCGGCGGCGTTCGACCGTGCCGCGCTGGAGATCGAAGCCGGCGCCGATGCCGGCCGCGTGCGCGACGCGATGCTGTGGCTGCTGCGCCGGGTGCTGGGGCAGACCGGCGCCTAGCACCCCCGTGCCCCAGCGGAGCGTCAACGCGGCGCGTCGCCGGCGCTGCCTGCCAGGTGGTCGACGAAGGCCCGCACCTTGGGCGGGACATGCCGCGTCGGCGTGTACACCGCGTACGCCGTGCCGATGTAGGGCTCCAGGATGTCCCAGTCGCCCAGCACGGTGACCACGCGCCCCCGCTCCAGCGCATCGCCCAGCGAGAAATCCGGCACCAGACCGATGCCGGCATCGCGCTCCACCATGCTCATGATCGCCAGGCTGTTGTTGAGCGTCAGCCGCGGCGGGATGCGGACCTCCACCTTGTCGCCGCCGGACTGGGGACGCAGGGTCCAGCGCTCGCCGAAATTGCCGTAGCCCAGGTACAGGCAGCGGGCGGCCGGCAGCTCGGCCGGCGTGGCCGGCGCGCCGTGGCGTTCCAGATAAGCGGGGGAGGCCACCAGCCGGTAGCGCACCTCGCGCAGCGGCCGCGCCGCCAGGCCCGGGGCCAGTTCGCGCGCGATGCGCACGGCCACGTCCAGGCCCTCTTCCACCAGATCGACCATGCGGTCGGCCAGCGTCAGTTGCAGGTCCAGTCCCGGATACTTCGCCAGCAACGGCGGCAGCCGCGGCGCCAGCCAGGCTTGCCCGAACGACACCGGCGCGCTCACGCGCAGCACGCCGTGCGGCGCGCCGCCGTGCTCGCCGGCCAGCGCGGTGACCTCGCGCGCGGCGGCAGTCATGCGCGCGCACGCGGCGTAGACCGACTGGCCCAGCTCGGTCAGCGCGAACGCGCGCGTGGTCCGCTGCAGCAGGCTTGCACCGAGCCTGGCTTCGAGCCGGGAGACATGGCGGCTGACCGCCGACGGCGTCATGCCAAGGTCCTGTGCGGCGGCCGAGAAGCTGCCGCACTCGACCACGCGCGCGAACACCGCCATCGCATTGAGTGGCGCATCAAGCATGCTGAATCCCCTGTCTTTGACCTGTAGTCAAATACTAATTGAGGTCGGGCTGCATTGTTGACTTTGGCGACGAGTGAAACAATGCTGGCATTAGCTAGACCGGAGTTCCTCATGCCTTCGCAACAACCCCAGCCCGGCGGCGCCTGGCGCATGGTGGCAGCCATGATGCTGTCGGGCACCATCGGCTGGTTCGTGGTAACCAGCGGCCAGCCGCCGCTGGATGTGGTGTTCTTCCGCTGCCTGTTCGGTGGCGCCGCGCTGCTGGGCGTGCTGACCTTGCAGCGCGGCTGGGTGCGCATGACCCGCGCCCAGGCCGGCTGGCTGGTGCTGGGCGGGATCACGCTGGTGCTCAACTGGCTGGCGCTGTTCTCGGCGTACGCGTACAGCGGCATCGCCATCGCCACGGTGGTCTACCACACCCAGCCGTTCTTCCTGCTGCTGCTGACGTCGGTGCTGCAGCGCGAGCCGTTCCCGTTCGCGCGGCTGCCATGGCTGCTGCTGGCCTTTGCCGGCGTCATGCTGATCACCGGGCTGGAGCACGGCGCGGGCGGCGCGTCGATGCTGGCCGGCATCGGCCTGGGCCTGCTCGCGGCGCTGCTGTACGCCGTGACCACGCTGGCCACGCGGCGGCTGCAGGCGATCCCGCCGGGCCAGATCGCCGGCCTGCAGATGGTGCTGGGCGTGCTGATGCTGGCACCGCTGGCGCATCCGGCGGCGGGCAGCTATGGCGGCGGCACCTGGGCGGCGCTGCTGGCGCTGGGGCTGGTGCACACCGGCGTGATGTACACGCTGCTGTATGGCGCCTTCCAGCGGCTGTCGGTGGTGTCCATTGCCACGCTGTCGTTCATCTATCCGCTGGTCGCGATCGTCATCGACGTAATGGTGTTCGGCGTGGTGCTGGGGCCGTTGCAGGTGGCCGGCATGGCGCTGGTGCTGCTCGGGGTGGTTGCCAACCAGCTCGGCTGGGCGCTGCCGTTGCGGCGGCGGGCGCAGGGATGAGGCCCAGGACACGGCCAGCGGAAGGCCGCGCTTGACCGTAGCGCTGACTACGGTTAGTGTAGGCAGCTAAGCGAACGATCGTTCTATTCCAACGAGACCAGCCTGCTTCCGCCATGTCCACTGCGCCCCAGATCCACGCCGACGCTGCCGCCAGCCAGCTCCATCCCTTCGACGACGCGCTGGCGCTGGCGCCGGCCGGCGAACACCGCTTCCAGGGCCGCACCACGCCGGCGTACTGGAACATGATCGGGCCGTTCGGCGGCATCACGGCCGCCACGCTGCTGCAGGCGGCGCTGGACCATCCGCAGCGCCTGGGCGAGCCGGTTTCACTGACCGTCAACTTTGCCGGCCCGATCGCCGAGGGCCCGTTCGAGATCGAGGCGCGCCCGGTCCGCACCAATCGCTCGACCCAGCACTGGACCCTGGAACTGCGCCAGGGCGATGCCGTGGCCACCACCGCCACCGCGATGTTCGCGGTGCGGCGCGACACCTGGGCCTGCGGCGAAGCGGTGATGCCGGACGTGCCGGCCGCCGACGTGCTGCCCACCATGGGCGGGTTTGCGCCGGTGCGCTGGCTCAAGGCTTACGACATGCGGCCGGTGCGCGGCGCCAAGCCAACCGCGGAGGCCGGGACCGAGCACCCGGACAGCCTGACCCAGTTCTGGCTGCGCGACGCGCCGGCGCGCACGCCGGATTTCGCCGCTGTGGCGGCCTGGGCCGACAGCTTCTACCCGCGCATCTTCCTCAAGCGCGCGGGCTTCGTGCCGGCCGGCACGGTGTCGATGACCACGTATTTCCATGCCGACGCGGCCACGCTGGCCGCGCTGGGCGACAGCCATGTGCTCGCCAGCGCGCAGGCGCAGGTGTTCCGGCAAGGCTTCTTCGACCAGCGCGCGCAGCTGTGGAGCGCCGCGGGCGAGCTGATCGCCACGTCGCACCAGATCGTCTACTACAAGGAATAGGCCCGGCCCGCTCAGGCCACCGCTTCGCGCGCCTGAGCCTCGTAGCGGTGCACGGTGTGGCGCATCGCCCAGAGCAGCATCACGCCGGGCAGCGCCACTGCCACGGTGCCCAGGTAGAACGGCGCCCAGCCCCAGGCCTCGACCATATAGCCCGACGTCGGCCCCACGTAGACCCGGCCCACCGACGCCAGCGCCGACAGCAGCGCATACTGCGTGGCCGAGAACGAGCGGTTGCACAGCGTCATCAGCAGCGCGACGAAGGCCGCCGTGCCCATGCCGCCGCACAGGTTCTCGACCGCGATGGTGGCGCCCATGGTCCACAGGTGCGGCGGGGTCACCGCCAGGATCCAGTAACCGAGGTTCGACACCGCCTGCAGCACGCCGAACAGCATCAGCGAGCGGTACAGGCCCAGGCGCACCATCAGCGTGCCGCCGAACAGCGCGCCGAGGATGGTCGCGGCCAGCCCCAGGGTCTTGTTGACGATGCCGACCTCACCGGCGGAGAAGCCGGCACCGCGGATCAGGAAGGTGGTCGACAGGCTGCCGGCGAAGGCGTCGCCCAGCTTGTACAGCACGATCAGCAGCAGCAGCCACCAGGCCCCGGGGCGCGCGAAGAAGTCGCGCAGCGGGCCCACCACCGCCTCTTCCAGCGAGCGCGGCGCGCGCGCGGGGACGTCGGGCTCCGGCGCCCACAGCAAGGTCAGGATGCCCACGCCCATCAGCGCCGCCATCAGCAGGTAGGTCTGCTGCCAGCCCAGCACGCGGTCGGCCAGCCATAGCGCGAGACCACCCGAGACCAGCATCGCCAGCCGGTAGCCCAGCACCTTGACTGCCGCGCCGGCGCCGCGCTCCGCCGGGCGCAGCACGTCGGTGCTGTAGGCGTCGAAGACGATGTCCTGCGAGGCCGACAGGAACGCCACCAGCGTGGCCAGCGCCGCCAGCATCCACAGCGCCTGCTGCGGCGGGCAGAACGCCATGCCGGCGATGCCCATCACCAGCCCGACCTGGGTCAGCAGCAGCCAGCCGCGCCGGCGCCCCATCAGCGGCGGGGTGTAGCGGTCCATCAGCGGCGCCCACAGGAACTTGAAGATATAGGCCTGGCCCACCAGCGAGAAAAAGCCGATGGTCTTGATGTCCAGCCCTTCGACCGTCATCCACGCCTGCAGGGTGCCGGAGGTCAGCGCCAGCGGCAGGCCGGAGGCGAAGCCCAGCATCAGCATGGCGCCGATGCGGCGGTTGCGAAAGATGTCGAGATAGGTCTGGAAATTCATGGGTGGGGCAGCCGTGTGCCGCCCGTGCGGCTGCGCGGGCGCCGTGTATTATTGCACCACCTGTTTGCCCACTCTCCGATTGCGCCCAAGGAATCGCCCATGCATCGCCGCCTGCAAGGTGTTCAGCGTCCCTTCCGACTGCGGCTGGCCCGTGCGCTGGCGCTGGCCGCGGCCGTGCTGCCGCTCGGCTGGAGCGTGCCGGCGCCGGCGCAGCCGCAGGACGGCAGTGCCGGCGGCATCCGGCTCAACCCGGGCGGCTCCGCGGTGCGCAACATCGTGCCTGCCGAGGTGATCGAGCAGCAGGCCGTGCAGGAGTACGAGCAGCTCAAGCAGGAGGCCATCGCCAAGCGCGCCCTGGCGCCCGACAACCATCCGCAGCTGGTGCGCCTGCGCGCCATCGGCAAGCGGCTGCTGCCGCAGACCGCGCGCTGGAACGAGCGCGCGCGGCAATGGCAGTGGGAGATCAACCTGATCGGCTCGAAGCAGGTCAATGCGTTCTGCATGCCGGGCGGCAAGATCGCGGTCTATACCGGGCTGCTCGACCAGCTCAAGCTGACCGATGACGAAGTCGCCATGGTGATGGGGCACGAGATCGCGCACGCGCTGCAGGAGCATGCGCGCGAGCGCGCCGCCAAGTCCGAGATCACCAACCTCGGCGCCAACGTGATCTCGCAGCTGTTCGGCTTCGGCAACCTCGGCAATATGGCGCTGGGCACGGGCGCGCACCTGCTGACGCTGCGCTTTTCCCGCTCCGACGAGTCCGAGGCCGACCTGATCGGCATGGATGTGGCCGCGCGCGCCGGCTACGATCCGCGCGCGGCGGTGTCGCTGTGGCAGAAGATGGGCAAGGTCTCGCAGTCCGGCGCCGAATTCCTGTCGACCCATCCGTCCGGGCGCAGCCGCATCGCCGACCTGGAAAAGCACTTGCCCGAGGTGCTGCCGCTGTACGCGCGCGCGATCCACACCACGGTGGACAAGCTGCCGCCCTACCGCCCCAATATGACGGGGCTGGGCGATGCGCCGGTGGATGCCGGCGACGAGGACCGGCAAAAGCCGCTGAAGCGCTGAACGGCGCCGCGGCCCGCCGCGCCGCATTCCGCACAGCGCCTTGATGGCCTGAAGCCGGCGCCGGGAACAATGCGTCAACCGCAGGGGGACCCGCATGAGCCTGAACCGCATGAGCCCGTCGGAACGGCGGGCCGCGTATCTGCTGATCTTCGCCGGCTGCGAGGCCGAGCCCGACCGCTTCACCAGCGACCTGCCGGTCAGCTCCGAAGTCTGGTTGCTGTATGCGTCCGGCGAATCGTTCGAGGTGCCGCGCGGCCTGCTGCTGACCCCGCACCACGGCGCCGGCATCGCCGCGCTGCGTGCCGCGGTGCTGCGGCGCCTGCCCGCGCTGGCCGGGCCGGCAGCGGACCAAGCCGGCCCGCGCTTCCTTGCCGCCAATGAATCCCATCTGCTGGCGCAGATCGATTTCTTCGACATGCTGCGCCTGCTGCCTCTGACCGCCTGGTGGCAGCGCGAAGTGCGCGCGCCGATGGCCGGCATCAGGTGGACGCCCGCCGCGCGCCGCGCGCTGGCGCTGAGCCTGACCGGCGATGCGCTGGTGCGCTGGCTGGGCGAATCGGTGCTGGCCCATGTCGGCAGCGAGGCGGCGCTGGCGCGCTTCAAGGACATCGGCTACACCGCGGCGCGTACCCGCTTCGGCGGTCTCGCCGCGCCGGCCGGGCAAGCGCTGGGGCGGCTGGTCAATGTGGCCGCGCAGTACGTCGCGCTGACGCTGCTGGGGCTGCGCGACGACAGCTTCCCGCCCGGGGGCCTGACGCGGCGAGTCACGCAGGCCAGCCGACAGGTGCTGGAGACGCTGTGGGAGTGCCTGCGTGAGGACCATGTGGAGGGGCCAGCCACGCCGACAGCCGGCATGGCCGCCGGAGACGTCGCCGCTGCCGCCGCCATCTCGCCGCTATGGCGCATCTCGGTCAACCGGCCGGCCGAGCACGCCGTGTTCGCCTCACGCAAGACCGTCAAGGCCGATGCGGCCATCCGCGTGTTCGATACCGGCGGGCAGGGCGTGCGCTGGGCCGTAATCGATTCCGGCATCGACGCGCGCCATCCGGCCTTCTTCGATCCGCTCAAGCTCGACGGGCCGCTGTCGGTGCGCGACGGGCTGATCGCGCCGCGCCTGTCGCGCGTGGTCAGGACGCTGGATTTCACGCGTCTGTCGGCCATCACCAGCGGCCGCCTGCCACCCATGCCCAAGGGCAAGCGCGGACCCGGCGAGGCGGAACTGCGGCAGCGCATCGCCGCGATTGCCGAGGACCTGGCGCATGGCCGCATCATCGACTGGTCGGTGATCGAGCCCCTGCTTGAAATCAGCCACGATGACCCGGCGCAGTACGTGGCGCCGGGCGGCAGCCACGGCACGCATGTGGCGGGCATCATCGGCGCCGGCTGGCCGTCGTCGGCCTACCTGGCGCGGCCAGACCCCATGCCGCTGCCGCCCGAGCTGATGGAGGCCGGCGATGTCAGCGGCATCTGCCCGCGCATCGAACTGCTCGACCTGCGCATTTTCGATGCGCAGGGCAGGGGCGACGAGTTCGGCATCCTGGGCGCGCTGCAGTATGTGCGCTGGCTCAACCAGAGCCGCGACCGGCAGTCTGTGCATGGCATCAACCTGAGCGTGGCGTTGCGCCACGACGTGCGCAGCTACGCCTGCGGCAGCACCCCGGTGTGCGTCGAGTGCGACCGCCTGGTGGCCAGTGGCGTGATCGTGGTGGCCGCGGCCGGCAACTATGGCTACGACGAGGCCTTCGCCGCCGAGCACATGGGCGCCGGCTTCCGCGGCCAGACCATTACCGATCCCGGCAACGCACGGGCCGTGATCACGGTGGGCGCGACCCACCGCACCGATCCTTACCGCTTCGGCATCTCCTACTTTTCCAGCCATGGCCCCACCGGCGATGGCCGCATCAAGCCCGACCTGGTCGCGCCGGGGGAAAAGATCACCTCGACCGTGCCCGGCGGCACGCTGGCGTCGATGGATGGCACCAGCATGGCGGCACCCCATGTGTCCGGGGTCGCGGCGCTGCTGCTGTCGCGCAACAATGAACTGATGGGCCAGCCCGAGACCGTCAAGAGCATCCTGTGCGCCGCCGCCACGGACCTGGGGCGCGAGCGCGCCTTCCAGGGCGCCGGGCTGGTCGACGCGCTGCGCGCGCTGCAGCGGGTGTAGCCCGACGCCGCAGCGAGCAACAAAAAAGCCGGCAGTGCCGGCTTTTTGATGTGCGGAAATGGCTGGCCTCAGGCGCGCAGTCCGCTGGCCTCGTCGGCGCCCACATGCACGTTCATGCATTGCACCGCGGCGCCGGCCGCGCCCTTGCCCAGGTTGTCCAGCCGCGCCACCAGGTTCAGGCGCTCGGCGTTGCCGAACACGAACAGGTCGACACGGTTGGTGTCGTTGTTGGCCTGCACGTCGAAGAAACCGCCGTCGAGGTTGTCGGCGCTGTTGTACGGCATCACGCGCACGAACTGCTCGCCTTCATAGTGCTGGCGATAGATCTCGACGATCTGCTCGGGGCTGACCTTGCGCGCCAGCCGCTCGGCAAACACCGGCACCGTCACCGCCAGGCCCTTCAGGAAGTTGCCGACGATGGGGTTGAAGATCGGCGCCTGGGCCAGGCCGGCCTGCACGCGCATTTCCGGCAGGTGCTTGTGCTCCAGGCCGAGCGCGTAGGGACGCGGGCTGTTCAGCTTCGGGTTACCGCCGGCTTCGAACTCGGCAATCATCGACTTGCCGCCGCCGCTGTAGCCGGTCAGCGAGAACGCCGACAGCGGGTAGTCGGCCGGCAGCACGCCGGCATCCACCAGCGGGCGCACCGCCAGCACGAAGGCGCTGGCGTGGCAGCCCGGCACCGCGATGCGCTTGCTCGCGCGGATCTTGTCGCGCTGGCCGCGCGCCAGTTCGGGCAGGCCGTAGGCCCAGTTGTCGGCGGTGCGGAACGCGGTGCTGGCGTCGATCACGCAGGTGTTGGGGTTGGTCACCAGCGACACCGCCTCGCGCGAGGCTACGTCGGGCAGGCACAGGAAGGCGACGTCGGCGGCGTTCAGGAAGCGTGCTCGTTCGGCCGGGTCCTTGCGCTTGTCTTCGGCAATGCGCAGCAGTTCCACGTCGGCACGACCGGAAAGATAGTCAAGCAGCCGGAGACCGGTGGTGCCTTCCTGACCATCGACGAACACTTTGAAAACCATGGCTGACTCACTCAATGAAGTGCGGGGGAATGCTTTGGATATGAGAAATCTCCCCTGCCGGGCGCTGTGGGGAACCTGCATTGTAGCGGGGATGGGGGCCGGTCGCAGGGGTTTGTACGGATCGGATTATTGCGATTTGGCACAGTTCAGAACTTGCGGGCATTAACCAAATGGGTTAATTTGCATGGAGAAGGGAACAGCGCATTACAGCCTGGCGGAAGTGCGTGCACTTCTCGAGGCGGGACGAATGAGGCTGACTCGTACTGCTTACGACGGAGCGAACCAGATGGGGCTGAATAAGCGAAGTGTGCGTGACATACTTCTGCAACTTGCCCCCCGGGACTTTTACAAGAGCACGACAGCCTATGAGGATCACACGGTGTGGCAGGATGTCTATCGGCCTATCACACCGAATGGCGCCTTGTATGTGAAGCTCATAGTCACCGATGGCGTGTTGGTCGTTTCATTCAAATTCAGGTAGTTCGCAGCGCAAGGAGGAGCGGTCAGATGAAGTGCCCGGAATGTGGCGGCGCCGAACTCGTGGATGGACTCCGAGACGTGCCCTATACATATCGTGGCGAGACCACGGTAATTCGCGATGTCAGGGGGGATTGGTGCCCGAGGTGCGGAGAAGGAGTCATGCCCATGCATGACGATTCACTGGGCGAAGCGATGCTCGCCTTTAACAAGCAAGTCAACGCCAAATACCTGGACCCCACCTTCATCACTGAGGTTCGCAAAAAGCTCCGCCTTGATCAGCGCGAAGCAGCCGAAATATTTGGCGGGGGCGTCAATGCATTTTCTCGGTATGAGACGGGGCGAACCATGCCGCCGCTGGCGCTGATCAAGCTGCTGAAAGTGCTGGACCGCCACCCCGAACTGCTAGCGGAAGTCCGGGCGGCCTGAAGCTATGGTCATAGCGGAAAGTTATAGTCGATCGACAGCGGCGCGTGGTCGCTGAACTTCTCGTCCTTGTAGATCGAGCACAGCTGCGCGGTGTCGGCGATCTTCGGCGTGGCGAGGTGGTAGTCGATGCGCCAACCGACGTTCTTGGCATAGGCCTGGCCACGGTTGCTCCACCAGGTGTACTGGTCCGGGCGCGGGTCCAGCTTGCGGAACACGTCGACATAGCCGTGCACGTCGAACAGCTCGCCGATCCAGGCTCGTTCCTCCGGCAGGAACCCTGAATTCTTCAGGTTGCCCTTCCAGTTCTTGATGTCGATTTCCTTGTGCGCGATGTTGACGTCGCCGCACAGCACGATTTCGCGGCCGCTCGCCTTCAGTTGCAGCAGGTGCGGCAGGAACGCTTCCATGAAGCGGAACTTGGCCAGCTGGCGTTCCTCGCCGCTCGAGCCGGACGGCACGTACACCGAAATCACCGCCAGATGCGGATACTGCACTTCCACATAGCGGCCCTCGCTGTCGAACTCGGTGTTGCCGAAGCCGGTGATGACCCGCTCGGGCTTGTGGAGCGTATAGAGGCCGACGCCGCTATAGCCCTTCTTCTCGGCGTAATGGAAAAAGCCGTGGTAACCGTGTGGCGCCAGGAACGCTTCCGTCATGTCGGCGGCCTGCGCCTTCAGTTCCTGCACACAGACCATGTCTGCGTCCTGCTTGCCCATCCAGTCGAAAAAGCCCTTCTTCGACGCGGAGCGGATGCCGTTGAGGTTGGCGCTGATAATCCGTAACATTCGGGGAAATTTTGAATTCAGAGAGAAATGATGACGCAGCAGAATCCGCCCGCGGCGACAGCCGGTACTGACCTCAGCCAGACCTTTATCCGCTTTGCGCTCGACGCGGGCGTGCTGTCGTTCGGCGAGTTCGTCACCAAGGCCGGCCGCAAGTCGCCTTACTTCTTCAATGCCGGCCTGTTCAACCAGGGCGGCATGCTGGGCCAGGTGGCGCAATTCTATGCGAAAACCCTGCTGGCCTCGGGCGTGCAGTTCGACGTGCTGTTCGGGCCGGCGTACAAGGGCATCACCTTGGCGTCGGCGACGGCGGTGGCGCTGGCCGGCATGGGACGTGATGTCGGCTTCGCCTACAACCGCAAGGAAGCCAAGGACCACGGCGAAGGCGGCACGCTGGTCGGGGCCAAGCTGCAGGGCAAGGTGGTGATCGTCGACGACGTGATTTCCGCCGGCACCTCGGTGCGCGAATCGGTCAACCTGATCCGCGCGGCCGGCGCCGAGCCCGCCGCGGTGCTGATCGCGCTGGACCGCATGGAAAAAAGCGGCACCGCCGAGCAGGTTGGCACGCATTCGGCGGTGCAGGACGTGCAGCGCGAATTCGGCATCCCGGTGATCGCCATCGCCAGCCTGAAGGACCTGCTGGCCTATCTCGATGCCTCGCAGGATCCCGCGCTGGGCGCCTCGCGCGAGGCCGTGGCGGCCTATCGTCAGCGCTACGGCGTCTGACACCGTTGGAGCGGACGGGCGCTGCCAGGCAACGCCCAACGCGTGGCCGGTAGGCACACGGCTGACTTGCAGACTGGGAGGGAGCGCGGCGTGGCGGCAAAGGAGCGGCAGGAACGGGCAGTGCGGCAGGCGGCAAGGCCGTCCCCGACGGCGGAGTCCGCCGGCAACGGCGAGTCGCTGGCCGAGCGCGGCGCCCAGGTGCGGCCGCGCAAGCCGGTGCGCCAGGCGGCCAAGGCGCCCGACCGGCCCGCGCACGAGTCCTACGCCGTGCGCGCATTGGTGCTGCAGGGCGGCGGCGCGCTGGGTGCCTACCAGGCCGGCGTGTACCAGGGCCTGGCCGACGGAGGCATCTTTCCCAACTGGGTCGCCGGCATTTCGATCGGTGCCTTGAACGCGGCCATCATCGCCGGCAATCCGCCGCAGCGCCGGGTCGAGCAGCTGCGTGCGTTCTGGGAGCACATCTGCGCGCAGCCGTGGCTGCCCAGCCTGTCGTACACCTGGTTTGCCGATGAAGCGGCAAGCTGGCCCGAGCCCATGCGGATCTGGTTCGACGGCCTGCATGCGGCGCGCGCCATGCTGGAGGGCCAGCGCGGCTTCTTCCAGCCGCGCAGCTGGGCGGCGCTGATGTCGCGCTACTCGGACCCGACCCATGCCAGCTTCTACGACACCAAGCCGCTGAAGGCCACGCTGGAGCGCTTTGCCGACTTCGACCTGATCAACCATCGCCCGGACCTGATGCGGGTCTCGGTGGGCGCGGTCAATGTGCGCACCGGCAACTTCGCCTACTTCGACAATACCCGCGACAAGCTCTGCGCCGAGCATTTCATGGCCTCGGGCGCGCTGCCGCCGGGGTTCCCGGCGGTGGAGATCGATGGCGAATACTACTGGGACGGCGGGCTGGTCTCGAACACGCCGCTGGCCGAGGTGCTGACCGCGCAGCCGCGGCGCGATGCGCTGATCTTCCAGGTCGACCTGTGGAGCGCGCGCGGCAAGCTGCCGCACGACCTGATCGACGTGGCCGAGCGCCAGAAGGACATCCAGTATTCCAGCCGCACCCGGGCCATCACCGACTATATGCGCGAGCAGCAGAACCTGCGCCGCATGCTCAACGAGGTGATGGCGCTGGTGCCGCAGTCAAAGCGCGACAACGACTGGTACCGCCGTGCCGCGGAGCAGTCGTGCGATGCGCGCCGCAACGTGATCCAGCTGATCTACCGCGACAAGTCGTTCGAGAACCTGGCCAAGGACTACCAGTTCGGCCCGCTGACCATGCATGAGCACTGGACCAGCGGGTTGGAGGATATCCGCCAGACGCTGCGCCATCCGCAATGGCTGGCCATGCCCAGCCGCGAGCAGCCCTTCGTCACGCACGACGTGCATCGCGGCAACGGCGGCTGAGCACGCCCGCGCGCGCCGGCTCAGTCGACCTTGATCTTGGCCAGTTCCGGACGCGCCGGCGGATAAGCCGGCTTCAGGTCCTCGAAGACCTTGGTGATGATCTCGGCCACCATCAGGTTGCGGTGCGTCTTGGAATCGGCCGGCACCACGTACCAGGGGCAGTCGGGCGTGCTGGTCGCCATGATGGCCGCCTCGTAGGCATCCATGTAGGCCTTCCAGTGCTTGCGCTCGACAAGGTCCTGGGTGTCGAACTTCCAGTGCTTCTCGGGATCCGCCAGGCGCGCCTCGAGCCGCGACTTCTGCTCGTCGCGCGAAATATGCAGGAAGCACTTGACGATGGTGGTGCCGGTTTCGGTCAGCATCGACTCGAATTCGCGGATCTGGCGGTAGCGCCGTTCGCATTCGGCGGCGTCGATCCAGTCGTGCACGCGCGTGATCAGCACGTCTTCGTAGTGGCTGCGATTGAACACCACGATCTCGCCCGACTTCGGCACCTGCAGGTGGATGCGCCACAGGAAATCGCGCGCCAGCTCCTCGGGCGATGGCGCCTTGAAGCCCACCACGCGGATGCCCAGCGGATCGAAGCTGCGGAACACGCCGCGCACGGTGCCGTCCTTGCCGCTGGTATCCATGCCCTGGAGCACCACCAGCAGCTTGCGGCGGTGCTCGGCATAGAAGATGTCCTGCTGCGCGTCGAGGGCGTTGCTCAACTCGATGATGCGGGCCAGGTCTTCCTCTTTCTTGCCGCATGACAGCGGCTTGCTGCCCGGGTCGAAGTCGGCAAGGCGGAATCGCTTGCCCGAGGTGATGCGGAAATCGTCCAGCGGCATGGGCGCTCCATTCGCGATGATCTGCGGGATCAGGGAATCGGGCGCCCCGGGGACTGCGCTGCAGGGGAGGGAAAAAGGGGCGCGCAGCCCCTATGGTCAGGCCGGCAGGGCCGCCAGGTCAATGCTGCCTTCGAACACAGTGGTGGCCGGGCCGGTCATGCGCACCGGTTCGGCGTCGCCGTCCCAGGCAATGGTCAGCTCGCCGCCATGGGTGTGGACTCGCACCGGCGAATCCAGCAGGCCGCGCCGGATGCCGGCCACCACCGCCGCGCAGGCGCCGGTGCCGCAGGCCAGGGTTTCGCCGGCACCGCGCTCGAAGACGCGCAGGCGGATGGCTTGGCGGTCCTCGACCTGCATGAAGCCGGCGTTGACGCGGTTGGGGAAGGCCGGGTGGTGCTCGATCACCGGGCCGTCCTGCAGCACCGGAAAGTTCTCGACATCGTCCACCACCTGCACCGCGTGCGGGTTGCCCATCGACACCGCCGAAATCCATTCGGTGCGGCCGTTGACCTCGAGGCCGTACAGCGTGTCGACGCCCTCGGCACGCGTCGGCAGGCCCTGGGCGAGGAACGGCACGCGCGCCGGTTCCAGCTCGGGCGCGCCCATGTCGACCGTGACCTGGCCATCGTCCTGCAGCGTCAGCGTGATCACGCCGTTCATCACCTCGACACGCACCGAACGCTTGTCGGTCATGCCCTGCTCGGTGACAAAGCGCACGAAGCAGCGCGCGCCATTGCCGCAGTGCTCGACCTCGCTGCCATCGGCATTGACGATGCGGTAGCGGAAATCGACGTCCGGGCGCGTCGGCTTCTCGACGATCAGGATCTGGTCCGCGCCCACGCCGAAATGCCGGCTGGCCAGCGCGCGCCACTGGGCCGGGGTCAGGTCGATCTGCTGGTGGATGCCGTCGAGCACGACAAAGTCGTTGCCCGCGCCATGCATCTTGGTGAACTTGAGTTTCATGGTGGGGATTGTAGCGGCGCGGCGCCGGATGTGCCGGCGCGCTCAGTAGCGCTCAGTAAATCTCGGGCTCGCCCGGCAGGCGGTGCTTGAAGCGCTTGTGGACCCAATAGTACTCAGGCACGCGCGGGCGGATGCAGTCCTCGAAGAAGGCATTCATGCGACGCGTGTCGTCGGTCACGCTGGCGCCCGGGTAGTGCCCCCACGCCGGCAGCACGCGCAGCACATAGCCCTGGTAGTCGGGCAGCATCTCGGTGTAGATCGGCACCACCCTGGCGCCGGTCAGGCGCGCCAGCCGCGAGACCGAGGTCAGCGTCAGCGCCTGCACGCCGAAGAACGGCACGAATTCCGAGTCGCGCTCGCCGAAGTCCATGTCGGCGATCAGCTGCAGTGCCTCGCCCTTCTTCAGGCAGCGCAGGATGTCGCGCGCGCTGTCGTTGCGCGAGATCATGTTGGCGCCGAAGCGCCCGCGCGCCTGCTTGAGAAAGCCGTCGAACAGCGCGTTCTTCTGCTTCGTGTAGAGCGATGCGCCGGAGCGGCCGACATGCTCGCGCAGGTGGATGGTGAGCCGGATCGCGCCGGCTTCGACGCCCGCCAGGTGCAGCGTCACCAGGATGTGCGGCGTGCCGTCGAGTGCGACCAGGCCGGCCTGATCGTCGATCTGCACCCAGCGGCGCATCTGCGCCTCGCTGCCGGTCCAGAAGATGCCGCGCTCGGCAAAGCTGCGGAACAGCAGGCGGAAGCTCTGGCGCGACAGCGCGTCGATCTCGGCCTCGGTGCGGTCCGGGAAGCACAGGCGCAGGTTGGCCTGCACCACCTTGCGCCGCTCGCTGGGGATCCGGTACAGCAGGCTGCCCAGCGCCTCGCCGAAGCGCGCGACGAAGGGGTAGGGCAGTTTGCCCAGCACGGTCAGCAGGCCAATGCCGAGCCACGTGAACACACGGCTCATGAAATCGATCGATCCGTCGCCGGCTCGGAATCCGTGCCCTCGGTAGCCGGCGTGTCCGGGGTGCCGGGAGTGCCCGCGCCGGCGGGTTGCTTGTAGCGGTTGTAGCCCCACAGGTATTGCGTCGGGCACAGGCGCACCAGTTCCTCGATGGTGCGGTTGATGACCGCGGCGGCGTCGGCCGGATCGTCCGGCAGCATGCCGCCCTCGTTGATCACGCGCAGATGGCCGCGGTAGCCGGCGCCGCGCGGCAGCCGCTCGGCAAAGATCGCCACCACCGGCGCGCCGGTCAGCTGCTGCAGCCGGTGCACCAGCGCCATCGTATAGGCGGGCTTGCCGAAGAACGGCGCCCAGTTGCCTTCGCCGCCGCTGGGCACCTGGTCGGGCAGGATGCCCACCGCCTGGCCACGCTTGAGCGCCTTCACCAGCATGCGCACGCCGCGCGGCGTGGCTGGCGCCATGTGCATGTTGGGCCGGGTGCGCATCTTCTCGATCCAGTCGCGCAGCCACGGCTGGTGCGGCGGCTTGAACAGCGCGGTCACCGGGCGGTGCAGGGCGTGGGATTGCGGCAGCACCTCGAAGCAGCCCAGGTGCGGGGTCAGGATGATGATGCCCTTGCCGCGTGCCTGCAGCCTGGCGAGTTCAGGCCACAGGTGGTCGTCGAAGCCGAACAGCTTCGCGCCGATCCTGCGGCGGCTCCAGAAGTAGGGCATCTCGATGATCATGCGCCCGGCCGAGCGGGCGGCCTCGTCGACCATCGCCTCGGTGGCGTCGGGGAAGGCGAGCCTGAAGTTTTCCCGCAGGCGCTGGCCATAGCGGCCCGGCAGACGGGCGATCAGCAGGCCCAGCGCGCCGCCGGCGGCCTGCAGCAGCCGCAGCGGAAAACGGGAGATCAGCCAGAATAAAAAAGTCATCAGGCGTGGAAGAAGGGTCCAGGCAAGTCCGCCGCCGGGTCTGTGCCGGGATAGACGGGCAGGCAGGCGTTGGTCCGGCATGCCGGCAAGGTGTCGTACCGCACGCCTGTGGCGCTGCAACGACGCCTGCAGGCGCGTATAATAGCGTGTATCGCCGAGTTAACTGACAACTTGCGGGGCGATGCGGCTCTAACCGGGCTGCCTGAAATACCGCTAAAGCGTCGCCGCCATGAACCGAACAGGCTGGCACGCAATAGCCAACCTGGAGAATAAGTTCGTGGCAAACGACTTCCTTTTTACTTCGGAATCCGTCTCCGAAGGCCATCCCGACAAGGTCGCCGACCAGATTTCCGACGCCGTCCTGGACGCCATCCTGGCGCAGGACAAGTATGCGCGTGTGGCAGCTGAGACGCTTTGCAACACCGGTCTGGTGGTGCTCGCCGGGGAAATCACCACGACCGCCAACGTCGACTATATCCAGATCGCGCGCGACACCATCAAGCGCATCGGGTACGACAACACCGATTACGGCATCGACTACAAGGGCTGCGCCGTGCTGGTGGCCTATGACAAGCAGTCGCCGGATATCGCCCAGGGCGTCGACCGGGCCTCGGACGATTACCTGAACCAGGGTGCCGGCGACCAGGGCCTGATGTTCGGCTACGCCTGCGACGAAACCCCGGAACTGATGCCGTTCCCGATCTACTACGCGCACCGCCTGGTCGAGCGCCAGTCGCTGCTGCGCCGCGACGGCCGCCTGCCCTGGCTGCGCCCGGACGCCAAGTCGCAGGTCACGGTGCGCTATGTCGACGGCAAGCCGCACAGCGTGGACACCGTGGTGCTGTCGACCCAGCATTCGCCCGACATCACCCAGGCGCAGATCCGCGAGGCCGTGATCGAGGAGATCATCAAGCCGGTGCTGCCGGCCGAGATGCTCAAGGAAACCAAGTACCTGGTGAACCCGACCGGGCGCTTCGTGATCGGCGGGCCGCAGGGCGACTGCGGCCTGACCGGGCGCAAGATCATCGTCGACACCTACGGCGGCGCCTCGCCGCACGGCGGCGGCGCGTTCTCGGGCAAGGACCCGTCCAAGGTCGACCGCTCGGCCGCCTACGCGGCGCGCTACGTGGCCAAGAACGTGGTGGCCTCGGGCCTGGCGCGGCAGTGCCAGGTGCAGGTCAGCTACGCCATCGGCGTGGCGCGGCCGATCAACGTGACGGTCTACACCGAAGGCACCGGCAAGATTCCGGACGCCAAGATCGCGGAGCTGGTGCAGGAGCATTTCGACCTGCGCCCGAAGGGCATCGTGCAGATGCTGGACCTGCTGCGTCCGATCTACGAGAAGACTGCGGCCTATGGCCACTTCGGCCGCGAAGAGCCGGAATTCTCGTGGGAAGCCACCGACAAGGCGGCTGCGCTGCGCGCCGCGGCCGGCCTGTAAGCGCCGCCGCCCGCGTCAGCCGTCCTGACGGCAAGCCCCGCCGGTCCGCAAGGGCCCGCGGGGTTTTTTTAACGCGGGTTTGATGCTGGTCCGGCTGCCGCGTGCCGCCGGCGCCACGCCCGGCGCACGGAGTAAAATCCCGCCATCCCCAGCCGCCGTCGCGGCGGCCACCCCCGAACAAGGGTAACCGTTCCCAGAGGATGCCATGTCCGAAGCGCCTGTCCTTGCCCCGTCGCCCGCCGCCCGGCCGTCTGCCGCCGGCCAGCTCGACCTGATCCGTCCGCAGCCCTATACGGAGTGGGCGCCCGAGGTCAGCACCGAAGATCGCGCCACGCTGCGCCGCGAACTGGAGCAGGGCGCGGTGCTCTACTTCCCCAACCTGAAGTTCCAGTTCCAGCCGGGCGAAGAGCGCTTCCTCGACGCCCGCTATTCCGACGGCAAGTCCAAGAACATCAACCTGCGCGCCGGCGACACCGCGGTGCGCGGCGCGCAGGGCACCGAGCAGGACCTGGCCGACCTCTACGCGCTGATCCGCCGCTACGCCGACAGCAGCGAGTCGCTGATCCACACGCTGTTCCCGGAATACATCCCCCACATGACCCGCGCCGGCACCTCGCTGAGGCCCAGCGAGATCGCCGGGCGCCCGGTCAGCTGGCGCAAGGACGACACCCGCCTGCACGTCGATTCGTTCCCGTCCAACCCGATGCAGGGCAAGCGCCTGTTGCGCGTGTTCCACAATATCGACCCGGCCGCGCCGCGCGTGTGGCGCGTGGGCGAGCCGTTCGGCGACTTTGCGCAGAAGTTCGTGCCCAGGACCCACGGCATGTGGCCGGGGCAGGCGGCACTGATGAAGCTGCTGCATATCACCAAGCGCCGCCGCTCCGAATACGACCACCGCATGCTGCAGCTGCATGACCTGGCCAAGGCCGACCTGGACTACCAGGCCAACGTGCCCCAGCAGGAATTCCACTTCCCGCCGGGTGCCACCTGGATCGTCTTCAGCGACCAGCTGCTGCACGCCGCCATGCGCGGGCGCGCGATGATGGAGCAGACCATCTACCTGGCGCCGCAGGCGATTTCGGACCACACCCATTCGCCGGAGGCAGTGCTGTCGCGCATGCTCGGACGGCCGATGCTGGTGTCGTGAGCGCGGCGCCGGCCAAAGCCTAACGCAGCAGCAAGCGCAGCATGGTGTCGAAGGTCTTGCCGTAAGGCGGCTTGAGCAGGCCGGCGCCATTCAGGCTGGCCTGGTGGAACACCGGCTTCACCTTCGAGAAGGTGTCGAAGCCCGCCTGCCCGTGATACGCGCCCATGCCGCTGGCGCCGACGCCGCCGAACGGCAGGCCGTCCTGGGCGATATGGAACAGGGTGTCGTTCACGGTAACGCCGCCGGCGACGGTCTGCTTCATCACATGGCCGATGGCGCCGCGGTCGCGCTCGAACACGTATAGCGCCAGCGGGCGCGGACGCGCGTTGATATAGTCCACCGCCTCGTCGAGGGTGCGGTAGGTGACCACCGGCAGCACCGGCCCGAAGATCTCCTCGCGCAGGGCGGTCACGCCCTCGGGCACGTCCAGCAGCAGCACCGGCGGCAAGCGCCGCGCCTGCGCATCCGGCTGCGCGTCGGACAGCGGCACCACGGTTGCGCCCTGGGCCGCGGCCTCGTCGACCAGCCCTGCCAGCCGCGCGAAATGCCGCGGGCTGATGATGCTGGTGTAGTCGGGGTTGCGCGCGAGGTCGGGATAGAGCCGGCCGACGCAGCGGCGCGCCGCCTCCACCAGTGGCCCGCGCAGGTCTTCCGGCACCAGCACGTAATCCGGCGCGATGCAGGTCTGCCCCGCGTTCATCAGCTTGCCCACCAGGATGCGCTCCACCGCGCGCTCCAGGTCTGCCCCGGCGCCGATGATGGCGGGGGACTTGCCACCCAGCTCCAGCGTCACCGGCGTCAGGTTCGCGGCCGCCGCGCGCATCACATGGTGGCCCACCGCGGTCGAGCCCGTGAACAGCAGATGGTCGAACGGCAGCGCGGTGAAGGCGCTGGCCACTTCGGCATCGCCGTTGATCACCACGATCTCGTCCGGTGCGAAGTGCTGCGGCACCAGTTGCGCGAACAGCGCCGCGAAACGCGGCGTGTATTCCGACAGCTTGACCATGGCGCGATTGCCTGCCGCCAGTGCGCCGGCGAGCGGGCCTACGGTCAGGTACAGCGGATAGTTCCAGGGCACCACGATGCCCACCACGCCGAGCGGCTGCGGCACCAGGCGTGAGCGTCCGGGACGGAACCAGAACCCGGTGGGCGCGCGCCGCACGCGCATCCAGCGCTTGCCGTGGCGCAGGGCATCGTCGATGCCGGCCAAGCTGGGGAAAACCTCCAGCAGCGCGGTTTCCTGGCGGGGACGATTGGTGAAGTCGGCGTGGATTGCCGCGGCAATTTCGGCCTGGTTTTCGGTCACCAGGCGCCGCAGGCGCTGCAGGCGATCGGCGCGCACGGTCCAGGCGGGCAGCTGGTCGCGCCGCGAGGCGGCATGCATCGCGCCGAAGACGGACGACAGGTCGGGGATTTCTCGCATGGCTGCGCTCCTGGATTTGCGCACATTGGCGCACCATCGCGCAAGATAAGGCAGCGCGCCGGCCAAGACAATGGAAGCGTGCCACCAGAATGCCGATTCAAACGCCCGTCCGTCGCGCCCGTGCCTTTGGTTGCCGCAGCCCCGCTCCGGCCTTGAGCCAGCGCAGCCAGCGCCTACACTGAATCTCACGGCTTGCCATCCGCTGGACGGACAGGGCGCGCGCGCCGGCGCAGCCCGGCTCATGCATGCGCGCCGCCTGCGGACTCGCGGGGAGACAGATGGAAACCACCTATGACTACGTCATCGTCGGCGCGGGCTCGGCGGGCTGTGCGCTGGCGGGGCGCCTGGCCGACAGCGGCGACGACACCATCGCGCTGGTCGAGGCCGGGCACCACGACCACCATGTGCTGGTGCGCACACCCGCGGGCCTGGCGGCGCTGCTGCCGCGCGCGGGGTCGCGCAACTACGGCTTCCACACCGTGCCGCAGCCGGGCCTGAACGGCCGCCGCGGCTACCAGCCGCGCGGGCGCGGGCTGGGCGGCTGCTCGTCGGTCAACGCCATGATCTACACGCGCGGCCGGCCCGCGGACTACGATGCCTGGGCCGACGCCGGCTGCGATGGCTGGTCCTGGGACGATGTGCTGCCATACTTCCGCCGCGCCGAATGCAACGAGCGTCTGGCGGGCAGCGACGACGATCCGCTGCACGGCGGCAACGGCCCGCTGCATGTCAGCGACCTGCGCACGCCCAACCCGTTCGCCGAGCGCTTCATCGAGGCCGCGCAGCAGGCCGGCTATCCGCGCAACGACGATTTCAATGGCGAAGAGCAGGAGGGCATCGGCTGGTACCAGGTCACGCAGCACGCGGGCGAACGCTGGAATGCCGCGCGTGCGTACCTGCATGGCGGCAACCCGCGCGACCGCGCCTGCAATGGCGGCCGTTCGCGGCTGCACGTGCTGACCGACACGCAGGCCCTGCGCGTCGTGTTCGAAGGCCGTCACGCCGCCGGGGTGCTGGTACAGCGTGACGGCCGCCAGCAGCTGCTGCGCGCGCGTCGCGACGTGATCGTGTGCGCGGGCACGTTCGGCTCGCCGCAGCTGCTGATGGTTTCGGGGGTCGGGCCCGCCGCGCACCTGCGCGAGCACGGCATCGGCGTGGTCCATGACCTCCCCGGCGTGGGCGCCAACCTGCAAGACCATCTGGACGTGGTGCTGCACAAGCGCACCGCGGTGCCCGAGCTGTTCGGCGTGTCGTTCGGTGGCGTCGCCAGGCTACTGTCCGAAATGCTGCGCTACCGGCGCGAGCGCGCCGGCATGATGTCGAGCAACTTCGCCGAGGCCGGCGGCTTCGTGCGCAGCCACCCGGCGCTGCCCGAGCCCGACCTGCAGCTGCATTTCGTGGTCGGCCTGGCTGACGACCATATGCGCAAGCTGAATCTCGGCCATGGCTATTCCTGCCATGTCTGCCTGCTGCGCCCGCGCAGCCGCGGCGAGGTCCGCCTGGCCTCGGCCGATATCCGGCGCGCGCCGCTGATCGATCCGAACTACCTCAGCGACGCGCGCGACCTCGACGACCTGGTGGCCGGCGTGCGCATCGTGCGCAGCATCCTGGCGCAGCCGCAGCTGGCTTGCTTCGGCGGGCGCGAGCTCTATACAGCCGGACTGCGCGCGGATGGCAGCGACGATGCCGCCGTGCGCGAGCTGATCCGCGAGCGTGCCGACACCATCTACCACCCGGTCGGCACCTGCCGCATGGGCATGGATGCGATGGCGGTGGTCGACCCGCAGCTGCGCGTGCGCGGCGTCGAAGGCCTGCGCGTGGTCGATGCCTCGGTGATGCCCACGCTGATCGGCGGCAACACCAATGCGCCCGCAATCATGATCGGCGAGCGCGCGCACGACCTGATCCGCTATGCGCCGCGGGTGATGCTGCGGGTGCTGGAGTCGATGGAGGCCTAGCCCTCGAAGCCGCGCGACGCCACCCGCCCGAGCGCGCCGGCATCCGCATCCAGCGTGCCGAACACGCGCCCGTGCTGGCGCCCGAGCCGGCTGGCGACGAACAGCTCCGCGTTCTCGGGGTCGGCATGCGCCAGCATCAGCGCCGCCTGCGCGGTCAGCACCAGGCCCTGGGCAAAGCGGCGCGCATTGGCTTCGAGCTGGTCGGGGTTCTCGCGCAGCATCGCCTGCAGCGAGGCCAGTTCGGCGCGCACCGCGGGGTGGCCGCCGGCGCGGCGCGACAGTTCCTGCAGCAGGCGCGCGCCGTCGTCGGGATTGCGCTGGAGCGCGCGCAGCACGTCCAGGCACATGATGTTGCCCGAGCCTTCCCAGATCGAATTGACCGGCGCCTCGCGGTACAGCCGCGCCATCGGCCCCTCTTCGACATAGCCGTTGCCGCCCCAGACTTCCATCGCTTCGCCGGTGGCTTCGAGCGTGCGCTTGCACACCCAGAACTTGGCCGCGGGCGTGACCACGCGTTTCCATGCAGTGGCGAGCGGGTCGGGGTTGTCGCCCTCGGCCTGCGCGAAGGCGTGGCCCAGCTCCATCATTAGCAGCGTGGCGGCTTCGGATTCCAGCGCCAGGTCCGCCAGCACGTTGCGCATCAGCGGCTGGTCGCACAGCAGGCGGCCGAAGGCGCTGCGGTGGCGCGTGTGATGCTGGGCCTGCACGTAGGCCGCGCGCAGGATCGCGGCGCTGCCGATCACGCAGTCCAGGCGCGTGCTGGTCGCCATCTCGATGATGGTCGGGATGCCGCGGCCTTCCTCGCCGATCAGGATGCCGGTGGCGTCGCGGAACTCGACTTCGCTGCTGGCGTTGGAGCGGTTGCCGAGCTTGTCCTTGAGCCGCTGGATCTGCACCGCGTTGCGGCTGCCATCGTCGCGAAAGCGCGGCACGAAGAAGCACGACAGCGGACCGTCTTCTGCCCCCATGCGCGCCACCACCAGGTGCGCGTCGCACATCGGCGCCGAGAAGAACCACTTGTGCCCGGTCAGCGCATATTCCGCGCCGCGCCCTTCGCCACGCACAGCGCGCGCCACGGTGGTGTTGGCGCGCACGTCGGAGCCGCCCTGTTTCTCCGTCATGCCCATGCCGATCATGATCGCGGTCTTGTCGCGCCAGGGCAGGTCGCGCGCATCATGCTCGCTCGCATACAGGCGCGGCTCCAGCTCGGCGAACAGTGCGGCTTCCTTGCGCAGCACCGGAATGCTGGCGAAGGTCATGGTGGTCGGGCACAGCGAGCCCGACTCAACCTGCGCCTGCAGGAAGTAGCCCGCGGTGCGCGCGCTCCACGCGCCCGCGCGCGGCTGCGCGAAGGGCAGGGCCTGCAATTGCTGGCTGCGCAGCAGCGACAGCAGGGCGTGCCAGCTCGGGTGGAATTCCACGGCATCGATGCGCTCGCCGGTGCGGCTGTGCGTATGCAGCTCGGGCGTATGGCGGTTGGCGTCGGCGGCCCATTGCTGCACTTCAGGCTCGCCCAGCCGCGCGCCGAACTGCCCCAGCGCCTCGGCATGCCAGCCGCCGCCAAACCGCTCCAGCGCGGCGCGGACGATGGGATCGCAGCCGAAGAGGTTGTAGTGCGCAAGCTCCGGCACCTGGTTGAAGACACGGTGCGTGGCGGCGTCGGTCATTTCGGGTGGTCTCCTGGATCGGTTCGATGCTTGTCCTGTGCTTTGCATGGTAGAGCACCTGACACGCGTTTGAGTGCATGGTTGGCCGCTTAAGGGCGGTTTTGCGGTGCACCGTGCGCGATTCGATACCTCTGCGCACAGGTGTGGCACCACAAACGACAGGGAACTGGCACTGGCGCCCACCGGGGCTCTGTGCTTAAATTCACCCCGTTGGATGAAACAGGGGTGCCGTACGGATGGGCCGTGCGGCTGAGAGAGTCCCTTCGAACCCGATCCGGTTAGTACCGGCGTGGGAAGTTTCAGCAAGACCAAGCCTCTGGTCCCTCCGGGACTCGCCGCCCAGGCCACCACGCCGCCGGGCAGCGCTCACAGGGCTCCTGGTTTCGTCCACCCCGCAAGAGAGAGAGGACGACACCCATGGCCCGTACTGCCCCCGCTGCTTCCTTCGAATCGCTCGAGAGCGATCTCGACCAGAAATTCGCCTACCCGGCTTCCAGCAAGACCTACCTGACCGGCAGCCGCCCGGATATCCGCGTGCCGCTGCGCACGATCCTGCAGACTTCCACGCGCACGGAAAAGGGCGACATGCCCAACCCGCCGATCCCGGTGTACGACACCTCGGGCCCGTACAGCGACCCGGACGTGCATATCGACCTGAAGGCCGGCCTGCCGGCGCTGCGCGCCAAGTGGATCGACGAGCGCGGCGACACCGAAGTGCTGTCCGGTCTGTCGTCGGAATACGGCCGCGACCGTGCCAACGACCCGGCCACCGCGCACCTGCGCTTTGCCCAGCTGACCAACCCGCGTCGTGCCAAGGCCGGTGCCAACGTGTCGCAGATGCACTATGCGCGCAAGGGCATCATCACGCCGGAAATGGAATACGTGGCGCTGCGCGAGTCGCTCAACCTGCAGGCGCTGTACGACAAGCCCGAATACAAGGCGCTGCTGCGCCAGCACCCCGGCAACGCGCTGGGCGCCGGCCTGCCGCTGCGTCCGGAAGACATCACGCCGGAATTCGTGCGCCAGGAAATCGCCTCGGGCCGCGCAATCATCCCCGCCAACATCAACCACACCGAACTGGAGCCGATGGCGATCGGGCGCAATTTCCGCGTCAAGATCAACGGCAACCTCGGCAACTCCGCCGTGACCTCGTCGCTGGCCGAGGAAGTGGAAAAGATGGTGTGGTCGATCCGCTGGGGCGCCGACACCATCATGGACCTGTCGACCGGCAAGCACATCCATGAAACCCGTGAATGGATCCTGCGCAACTCGCCGGTACCCATCGGCACGGTGCCGATCTACCAGGCGCTGGACAAGACCGGCGGCATCGCCGAGGACCTGACCTGGGAGATGTTCCGCGACACGCTGATCGAGCAGGCCGAGCAGGGCGTGGACTACTTCACCATCCACGCCGGCGTGCTGCTGCGCTACGTGCCGCTGACCGCCGACCGCGTCACCGGCATCGTCTCGCGCGGCGGTTCGATCATGGCCAAGTGGTGCCTGGCGCACCACAAGGAAAACTTCCTGTACACGCACTTCGACGAGATCTGCGAGATCATGAAGGCCTACGACGTGTCGTTCAGCCTCGGCGACGGCCTGCGTCCGGGCTGCATCGCCGACTCCAACGACGAGGCCCAGTTCGGCGAGCTGCGCACGCTGGGCGAGCTCACCGCCAAGGCGTGGAAGCACGACGTGCAGGTGATGATCGAAGGCCCGGGCCATGTGCCGCTGCAGCGCATCCAGGCCAACATGGACGAAGAACTCAAGCATTGCTACGAGGCGCCGTTCTACACCCTGGGACCGCTGGTGACCGACATCGCCCCCGGCTACGACCACATCACCAGCGGCATCGGTGCGGCCAATATCGGCTGGATGGGCACGGCCATGCTGTGCTACGTCACGCCCAAGGAGCACCTGGGCCTGCCGGACAAGGAAGACGTGCGCGAAGGCATCATCACCTACAAGATCGCCGCGCACGCCGCGGATCTTGCCAAGGGCTGGCCGGGCGCGCAGCTGCGCGACAACGCGCTGTCCAAGGCACGCTTCGAGTTCCGCTGGGAAGACCAGTTCAACCTCGGCCTGGACCCGGAGCGCGCGCGTTCGTACCACGATGCCACGCTGCCGGCCGAAGGCGCCAAGATCGCCCACTTCTGCTCGATGTGCGGGCCGAAGTTCTGCTCGATGAAGATCACGCAGGAAGTGCGCGACTACGCCGCATCGCTGCCCAAGGAAGCGCAGCAGGGCATGGAAGAAAAGTCGATCGAGTTCCTGAAGAAGGGCAGCAAGATCTACTCGTAACGCAGTGGCCGAAATCTGCTGAAGTCACGGCAGGACGGGCATGGCCTCGCAAGCCATGCCCGCGCAAGATCCGCCGCCGCGCAGCGCCCCGCGCGGCGGCACCGATAACAAGGAGGCCGGACGCGGCCGCATGGCGCGCCCGGCACAACACCCTCATGACAGCAGTGCAGTCGTTTGACGTCGCCATCCTCGGGGCCGGCCTTGCCGGTCGCCTGGCCGCCTGGTTGCTGGTCCGCGGCGGCGCCCGCGTGGCGCTGGTGGAGCGGGCCGGCCCGGACGGCGCGGGCTCGGCCGCCTACGTGGCCGCGGCCATGCTGGCGCCGCTGGCCGAGTCGGCCATCGCCGAGCGCCGCATCGTCGACCTCGGCATCGCCAGTGTCGACCTGTGGCGCGCCTGGCTGGCCGAGTTGCCGGAGCCGGTTTTCTTCCAGGAAGACGGCACGCTGGTGGTCTGGCATGCGCGCGACCGCGCCGAGATGTCGCTGTTCACCAGCCGCATGCGCGCGGTGGCGCCGCCGGAGCTGGTGGCGCAACGGCTGCGCGCGCTCGACGGCAAGGGCGTGGGCGAGGTCGAGCCGGCGCTGGCGGGCCGCTTTCCGCAAGGACTGCTGCTGGCCGGCGAAGGCCAGCTCGACAACCGCGGCGCGTTGCGCGCGCTGCTGTCGTGCGCGGTCAGCGAAGGCGTGCATTGCGTCTGGGAGGCGGGCGAGGTCGATGCCGGCTCGCTGTCGCAGCTTGGCATCCACGCCGACGTGGTGCTGGACTGCCGCGGCCTGGGCGCACGCAGCGCGTGGCCGGCGCAGCCGGGCGGCAGTTAGCCCGGCCTGCGTGGCCTGCGCGGCGAAGTGGTGCGCGTGCATGCGCCCGACGTCAAGCTGCACCGCCCGGTGCGCCTGCTGCATCCGCGCTATCCGATCTATATCGCGCCCAAGCCCAACGACCTGTATGTGATCGGCGCGACCGAGCTGGAAAGCGAGGACGATTCGCCGATGAGCGTGCGCTCCGCGCTGGAGCTGCTGTCGGCGGCCCATTCGCTGCATCCGGCCTTCGGCGAGGCGCGCGTGCTGGAACTGAACGTGCAGCGCCGCCCTACGCGGCCTGACCACCTGCCGGCGATCCGCGTGGACCAGCGCGCGCGCGTGGTGCGCGTGAACGGCCTGTACCGCCACGGCTTCCTGATCGCCCCGGCGGTGACCGAGGCGGCGTGCGCGGTGGTGGGCGCGCTGCTCAAGGGCGATCCCGCCGCGCATGCCGTGCCTGCCGCGCTGCGCTGGCCCGGTATGATCGAAGCGGTGACCGAAGCGCCCGCGCCCACCATTGGCGCGCGCTCCGGCACGCTGCATTAATGCAAGACTGACATGGATATCCTGCTCAACGGCCGACCGCTCGCCCTTGCCGAATCCGCCACGCTGGCGGACGCGGTGAGCGCGGCGCAGATCGCGCCCCCCTTTGCCGCGGCGGTCAACGGCCAGTTCGTGCCGCGCGCCGCGCACGCCAACACCCCTCTTGCGGCCGGCGACCGCATCGACCTCGTGCAACCCGTGACGGGAGGCTGACCCATGACCTTCGAACCTTCCGCAACCCTGCGCGACCCGTTCGTGCTGTATGGCGAGTCGTTCGGCTCGCGCCTGCTGCTGGGCACCGCGCGCTATCCCTCGCCGGCCACGCTGGAAGCGGCCGTGCAGGCGTCCACCCCGGCCATGATCACGGTCGCGCTGCGCCGCCAGGGCGCGGTGGGCGATGGCGAGGGCGGCCAGGCGTTCTGGCAGATGCTCAAGGCGCTGAACGTGCCGGTGCTGCCCAACACCGCCGGCTGCTTCACCGCGCAGGAAGTCATCACCACCGCGATGATGGCGCGCGAGGTGTTCGAGACGCCGTGGATCAAGCTCGAGCTGATCGGCGACGACTACACCCTGCAGCCCGATACGCTCAACCTGCCGGCCGTGGCGGATACCCTGATCAAGGAGGGCTTCAAGGTGCTGCCGTACTGCACCGAGGACCTGGTGCTGTGCCGCCGCCTGCTCGACGTCGGCTGCCAGGCGCTGATGCCGTGGGCCGCGCCGATCGGCACCGGCCGCGGCGCGGTCAATCCGCACGCGATGCGCGTGCTGCGCGAGCGCCTGCCCGATACGCCGCTGATCGTCGATGCCGGCCTGGGCCTGCCGTCGCATGCGGCGCAGGTGCTGGAGTGGGGCTATGACGGCGTGCTGCTCAATACCGCGGTGGCGCAGGCCGCCTACCCGGTCGACATGGCGCGCGCCTTCGCGCAGGCCGTGGCCGCGGGCCGCACCGCCTACCTGGCCGGGCCGATGCCCGAGCGCGAAGTCGCGCAGGCCAGCACCCCGGTGGTCGGCATGCCGTTCTGGCACGCCGACACGGAGCAGCGCGCATGACCCGCCGCCCCGTGCACGCCCCCAGCGACGGCCCGCTGCGCCAGGCGGTGCTGGAACACTATGGCGATACCTTCGGCGTCGACGACAAGCCGTGGCAGGCCTGGCGCCTGCAAGACGCGCCGGCGCAGCCCGGTGCCCACGACGTGCTGCTGTCCGACGGCGAAGCCACCGAAGAAGTCATCGCGCGCGTCGCCGCCAGCGGCGCCACGCTGATCGAGACCGACCGCGAAGGCGGCCAGTGGATCGACACGGTGCGCTCGTCAATGGGCACCTGGGTGTTCTCGGTTGCCGCGGACAATGACCAGCCGCATTCGCCCGCCTTTGTGGCGGTGCTGCTGGCGAGCTTGTCGCTGCATTTCCCCGCGCATGACGCATTGGCCCAGGCGCGAGCCTGGGAGCCGGGTTCGGCCGATTGGCCATCCGATTTCGCGCGCTTCCCGCGCGTGCGCCATGCCGCGCTGGTGGCGCCGGAGCAGGCCGTCGAGCCATTCGCGCCGTGCCCCGCGCTGGGCCTGTACGTGGTCGTGCCGAACGCCGAATGGATCGAGCGCCTGGCGCCGCTGAACGTGCCGACGGTGCAACTGCGCTTCAAGTCCGACGATCCCGCCGCGGTGCGCGCGGGGATCGCGCGCGCGGCGAAAGCCATGCAAGGTTCATCGTCGCGCCTGTTCATCAATGACCACTGGCAGGCGGCGCTCGACTACCACGCCGCCAATGGCCCGCAAAGCGGCATCTACGGCATCCACCTTGGCCAGGAAGACCTCGACGACGCCGACCTCGACGCGATCCGGGCGTCCGGCCTGCGCCTGGGCGTTTCCACGCACGGTTACGCCGAGATGCTGCGCGTGGCCGCGATCCGCCCGAGCTACCTGGCGCTGGGCGCGATCTTCCCGACCACGACCAAGGTGATGCCGACCCAGCCGCAAGGCATGGGCCGCTTCCGCGCGTATGCGAAGCTGATGCAGCCGGTGATCCCGTCGCTGGTCGGCATTGGCGGCGTCAACGCCACCAATATGCGCGAAGTGCTGGCCGTTGGCGTAGGCAGCGCCGCCGTGGTGCGTGCCGTTACCGAGGCTGATGACGTGCCGGCTGCGGTGGCACATCTCGTCAGCCTGTTCCCGCCCGCCTGAGCGCGCCATGGCGGCCCCGCGCATCCGCCTGGCGGCGGTGCATGACCTGCCGCGGCTGCCCGATATCGAATTGGCCGCGGCGGCGCTGTTTCCGGAGAACGACCTGCCCGCGCTGCTGCGCCTGGTCAGCACGCCGCATTCGGCGCTGGCCGCGGCGCAGCGCGATAGGCGCCTGTGGGTGGCCGAGCATGGCGGCGAAGTCGCCGGCTTTGCACTGGCCAGCCGCAATGGCGCATGCGGCTATCTCGATGAAATGGACGTGCATCCGGACCATGGGCGGCGCGGCATCGGCCGGGCGCTGGTCGGGACCGTGCAGGGTTGGGCGCGCGCGAGCGGCCTGCGAACGCTGAACCTGACCACGTTCGCGCATTTGCCGTGGAATGCGCCGTTCTATGCCTCGATGGGGTTTCGGCGGCTGGAGGACAGTGAGCTGTGCCCGTTGCTGTCGGAGGCGCTGGCGGCACAGCGGGCCGCGGGATTGCGACAGCGGATCGCGATGCAGCAGGCCTTCTGAGCCGGTGGTTTGCTCCCCTATCCCGCAAGCGGGAGAGGGGAGCGAGCCGTACCTGGCGACGCGCATCGCGTCGCCAAGATTTGTGCGACATTCGCCCAGCCGCGGGAATCGAAGCGGACCCCGCCGCTATGATGATGGGCAGCATTCCCCGCCATCCATCCAGCATCGCGCACCATGTCGACCCAGCTCCCTGAAATCATTCCCGCCGCCCCCGGCACGCCTGAAAAGCCCTATTTCGGCATCGACGTGCCGCTGATGCGGTATTTCGGCCTGCAGCCGGAGCTGATCGAAGAGGGCTACTGCCGCACGCGCCTGCCGGCGCACCCGCAGCTGGTGAACAGCCGCGGCGACGTGCACGGCGGCACGCTGATGGCGACGCTGGATTTCACCCTGAGCGGCGCCGCGCGCTCGCATGCGCCGACGGAAACCGGCGTGATCACCATCGACATGTCGACCCATTTCCTGGCCGCCGCACGTGGCGAGCTGACGCTGGAAGCGCGCTGCCTGCGCCGCGGCGCGCGCATTGCGTTCTGCGAAGGGGAAGTGAAGGATGCCGACGGCAACGTCGTGTGCGTGGCGCGCGCCGCATTCAAGCTGGTGCCGTTGTCCAGCGGCGGCAACTGAGCGCTGCCTGAGCCGCCGCTCAGCCCAGTGGGCGCGGCGCAAAGGCGTGATTCAGCGGGCCGTTGCCGCCGCCCAGCCGCAAGCCTGCGCCGGCCGCGATGGCCTGCGCCACGTAGTCCAGCGCGGCGCCGACGGCCGCTTCCAGCGCATCGCCGCGCGCCAGCTGCGAGGCGATCGCCGCCGCCAGCGTGCAGCCGGTGCCGTGCAGGTTGCGGGTCTCGACGCGCGGGTGCGTAAATACGCGCACGGTGCCGTCCCTCAGCATCAGCATGTCGTCCAGCCCGCCGGCGATGCCGGCCGCGCCATCGTCTTCCAGGTGGCCGCCCTTGAGCAGCACGGCCGGGCAGCCCATTGCGATCAGGTCGGCGGCGGCCTGTTCCATGTCGGCGCGGCGCGCGATCCTGCGGCCCAGCAGGTATGAGGCCTCGGGCAGGTTGGGCGTGACCAGCAGCGCGCGCGGGAACAGCAGCCGCACCATGGCCTGCGTGGTGGCGTCGTCGGACAGCGTCGCGCCCGAGGTCGAGATCATCACCGGGTCCACCACCAGCTTGCGGATGCCATGCCGGTCCGCCGCAGCGGCCACGGCCTCGACGATGGCGGCGGTGCCCAGCATGCCGGTCTTGGCCGCGTCCACGCCGATGTCGACGGCCACCGCGTCGATCTGCGCGGCCACCATGTCGGCCGGGATCGCATGCACGCCGGTTACGCCCAGCGTGTTCTGCGCGGTGATCGCGGTGATGGCGCTCATGCCGAAGCAGCCCAGCGCGGAAAAGGTCTTCAGGTCGGCCTGGATGCCGGCGCCGCCGCCGGAATCGGAGCCGGCGATGGTCAGGGTGCGGGGTGGCGTTGGAATCATCTGAGCGGAAATCAAGGAGGGCCGGTGCGCAAGGCGGCCGGGCACGCTACAATACCGCCACTCGTGCGACACGCACTCTCGTGTCCGGGTAGCTCCAACGTAAGGAGCATCGACCTTTGTTGGGACAAGGTGGCGGCCTCGGCTGACACCGTCCAATCCCAACCATTTCTTGCTTAGACAAGCCGAGCCGCAAGGTGAGGTAAGTCAATCGGTGCAATGCCTGCCGGCTTTTCGGTAGGGATTGTAGCTTGCTTTTGCTGGTCAACAGCCAGCCATCGCCCAAGGCGGGGACGCTCGCCTTCGGGCGAATTCGCCTTGATACCTTCCCAGCGGGAAGGCGTCTGCGCACGTCTCTGTTGCATAACTGCCACACGAATTAAACCGATCTATTGGATCGGCATCGCGTCTTGGACCGACTGCAGCCACTGTGCTCGTACGTCGGTAAGCGCTCGCCATTACGGGAGCACATAAACAAGGACTGAGGCCCGGAGCGTAAAGCTCTACGCGTTATGGTTCGGTCGAGCACGTCCGAAAGGGCGCCTTGATAGAGAACCCGCTATGCGACTAGCGGTAGCCTAGGGGGACATGCGTCACTGGTAACGGTGGGGTGTGAAGCTTCCCTGACAATGTAGCCCCCGTAAGGGTGCCAATGGACCGTGAGGTCCGTAGGCAGCAAACCGAAGCAGCATCGGTTGAGGAGCTAGGCTGGCTGGTATGGGCAACACATGTGAACTGCTGATAAACGTCGTGAGTATTACGGTGCCAAAGCTGATGATAGGCACTCACCAAAAGGTACGTGGCTGGATACTCCGCTGAGTGGTCGGAGTACGTCGTCGTTAAGCCACCGGCGAAGAGGCAGGTCCTAACCCAGTCGTGTAACGCGTGGGGAACGTGGTAAGCCCGTATGGCTGCCAGAGTGCAATTTGACTCAGGCAGGCGAACCGCAAGGAACGCTGTCGGCTGTGCGGGTATGGGAGGTTGGAAAAAGCGAATGCCGGGTTGTAATGATCCGGATAGGGGTTGAAACATCATCCCACGCGAAAGCGGGCAGACTTCCAACTGGTCTACTCGTCGCAAGACGACTGACTGAACTCGCTTGTTTAACTTTTCTTCCCTTGTGGGACAACTTGTCCCTCAAGGGGCATGTTGTCTCTCGATGTTGGGGAAGATCCTCAAGATTGGAGGGCAGCATGGAAGCATTGATCCGCAAGGATGAATCTGCGCCTTCCGGCGTACCGCAGAAGTGGGGCGACATCGATTGGCGCCGCATAGAGCGGAACGTTCGAGTAATGCAGATTCGAATTGCGAAGGCAACACAGGAAGAGGACTGGCGTCGGGTGAAAGCCCTGCAAAGGTCCTTGACCCGCTCGTTCTCCGCCAAGGCATCGGCGGTACGGCGAGTGACGATGAACCAAGGTGCGCGGACGGCGGGAGTCGATCGCGTAACGTGGGAAACGCCTGAAGTCCGGTGGGAAGCCATCGGGCAGTTGAAGCGCCGGGGGTACAGGCCACTGCCATTAAGGAGGGTCTACATTCCCAAAGCCAACGGTAAGAAGCGCCCCCTGGGCATTCCGACCATGTTGGACCGAGCCATGCAAGCGTTATATCTGCTGGCGCTGGAACCAGTGTCCGAAGGAACGAGCGATCCGAACTCGTATGGGTTTCGGATCAATCGGTCTACTGCGGATGCAATGAGCCAGCTCTTCGCCTCCCTATCCCAGAAGGTTTCGGCCCAATGGGTGCTGGAGGCGGATATCAAGGGGTGCTTTGACCATATCAGTCACGACTGGTTGGAGCGCAATGTCCCAATGGACAAAGCCATCCTTAGGAAATGGCTGAAAGCTGGCGTGGTATTTCAAGGCCAGTTTCAGGCGACCGACGCCGGAACACCACAGGGGGGCATCATTTCCCCGACTCTGGCAAATGTGGCGCTGAACGGGTTGGAACAGCAACTGACCACCGCCCTCAAGGCGAAGTTAGGGGCCCACAACCTGCGAAGGCATAAGGTAAACGTTGTGCGTTATGCGGACGACTTCGTGATCACCGGTAACACATCGGAGGTCTTAAAATGCGAAGTGAAGCCGTGGGTGGAGCAGTTCCTCGCCGTCAGGGGGCTGACACTATCGACGGAGAAAACGCGGATCGTCAATATCGCCGGAGGCTTTGACTTCCTTGGGTGGAATTTCCGGAAGTACTCGGGGAAACTGCTCATCAAGCCGAGCAAGAAAAACGCGCAAGCGTTCTACCGCAAGGTCAAAGGAGTCATCAGTGCCAAGAAGGGAAGAAAGCAAGAAGATCTGATCCGACTGCTGAATCCGATGCTAAGGGGCTGGGCGCAATATCACAGTCCAGTGGTAGCGAAGGCAATGTTCACCAGAATGGAGCGCATGGTTTTTCAGGCTCTGTGGAGGTGGGCAAAGCGGCGACATCGAGGTAAGAACGCTGACTGGGTACGCAAGCGGTATTTCGTAACCATCGGCAATCGGAACTGGGTGTTCGGTACCACAACCGTGGATAAGAAGGGCAATCCCTTCTGGTTGGAGTTATACCCGCTCGCGGGCACGCCGATCAGGAGGCACGCGAAGGTCAAAGGGGAATTCAATCCTTTTGATCCGGCCTGGGAAATGTATGGCGAAAAACTGCGACAGGAGCGCATGCTGCAAAGCATGTCGCACCGCAAGCAGTGGACCAGACTGTATATGTCCCAACGGGGTTTATGTGCGCTGTGTCAGTGCAAGATGACCAAAGAGACGGGGTGGGATGACCACCACATCGTGCCGCGCGTTCTTGGCGGTTCCGATGCTCTAGGAAATCGCGTGCTGGTGCACCCGGGTTGCCATGTTCAAGTTCATCACCACGGCAGAACCGTTGTGAAGCCGGTGTTCGATTTATTCGATTCACTTTGTTGAGGCTTGAGCCGTATGCGGGGAAACCCGCACGTACGGTTCTTAGGGGGGAGTGTCACCAGCGATGGTATACTCCTACCCTCCCGAGGAGCGTTGCAACGGATGGAGGCCCGCGAAGCACATCGCGCGGCCGGCGGCACAGCCGCCCCAGCTATCCGCCAGGCTCGGACTGTCTTCAACGGCGCTCGCTGATCCGTGGTCCGCACGGAAGCGAGTCGACCTATCCGCGTGCTTCGCATGTGCCCGAGCGCCATGCCCGGCCGCCAGATCCCCGTACTCGTCAACTGCGTGCCACTCTTCACCGGGAGTGAAACATGAACGCCGTGACCGACCTGAAGCAAGACTACCTCGTCGCCGACATCAACCTGGCCGGCTGGGGCCGCAAGGAAATCGCCATTGCCGAGACCGAGATGCCCGGCCTGATGGCGATCCGCGACGAGTTCGCCGCCGCGCAGCCGCTCAAGGGCGCGCGCATCGCCGGCTCGCTGCACATGACGATCCAGACCGCCGTGCTGATCGAGACGCTCAAGGCGCTGGGCGCCGACGTGCGCTGGGCCTCGTGCAACATCTTCTCGACGCAGGACCACGCCGCCGCCGCCATCGCCGCGGGCGGCACGCCGGTGTTCGCCTTCAAGGGCGAATCGCTGAAGGAATACTGGGACTTCACCCACCGCATCTTCGACTGGGCCGACGGCGGCACCCCGAACATGATCCTCGACGACGGCGGCGACGCCACGCTGCTGCTGCACCTGGGCGCGCGCGCCGAGAAGGATGCTGCGGTCATCGCCAACCCGGGCAGCGAGGAAGAAACCTACCTGTTCGCCGCGATCAAGGAAAAGCTGGCCCGGGACCCGAGCTGGTACAGCCGCAACCTGGCAGCCATCCGCGGCGTGACCGAGGAAACCACCACCGGCGTGCACCGCCTGTACCAGATGGCGCAAAAGGGCGAGCTGCGCTTCCCGGCGATCAACGTCAACGACTCGGTCACCAAGAGCAAGTTCGACAACCTGTACGGCTGCCGCGAGTCGCTGGTGGATGGCATCAAGCGCGCCACGGACGTGATGATCGCCGGCAAGATCGCCGTGGTCGCCGGTTATGGCGACGTGGGCAAGGGCAGCGCGCAGGCGCTGCGCGCGCTGTCGGCGCAGGTGTGGGTCACCGAGATCGACCCGATCTGCGCGCTGCAGGCCGCGATGGAAGGCTATCGCGTGGTCACCATGGACTACGCCGCCGAGCATGGCGACATCTTCGTCACCTGCACCGGCAACTACCACGTCATCACCCATGAGCACATGGCCAAGATGAAGGACCAGGCCATCGTCTGCAATATCGGCCACTTCGACAACGAGATCGACATCGCCTCGATCGAGAAGTACGAGTGGGACGAGATCAAGCCGCAGGTCGACCATGTCAAGTTCCCCGACGGCAAGAAGCTGATCATCCTGGCCAAGGGCCGCCTGGTGAACCTGGGTTGCGCCACCGGCCACCCGTCGTACGTGATGAGCAGCTCGTTCGCCAACCAGACCATCGCCCAGATCGAGCTCTGGCAGGAGCGCGACAGCGGCAAGTACCCGGTCGGCGTCTACACGCTGCCCAAGCACCTGGACGAGAAGGTCGCGCGCCTGCAGCTGCGCAAGCTGAACGCGCAACTGACCGAGCTGACCGAGCAGCAGGCCGCTTACATCGGCGTGAAGAAGGAGGGCCCGTACAAGGCGGATCACTACCGTTATTGATGCGGTTCGCCCTGTGCGCTTGCCGTGCTCCCCTCTCCCATAAATGGGAGAGGGGAGAAAACACCAACCAAGGAACCGTCATGAGACTACTGGTCGTCTGGATCATCAACGCCGTCGCGCTGTTCGTGTTGCCGTACATCATCCCGTCGATCCACATCAAGAGCTTCGGCTCGGCGATGCTGGCGGCGCTGGTGCTGGGCCTGGTCAATACGCTGATCCGTCCGATCCTGGTGATCCTGACGCTGCCGGTCACGCTGCTGACGCTGGGGCTGTTTATCTTCGTCATCAACGCGCTGCTGTTTCTGTTCGTCGGCAACCTGCTGTCCGGCTTTACCGTCGGCGGCTTCTGGGCGGCCTTGCTGGGCTCCATCCTTTACAGCGTGATCTCGTGGCTGCTGGCCAGCCTGCTGCTGGGCAACCGCGACGACTGACCCCATTTGCGCGCCGCGCCAACGCGGCGCGCCACCATCATGCAAGACCGCTACTTCAGCTTTGAATTCTTCCCGCCCAAGACGGCGGAGGGCACGGAGAAGCTGCGCAACACGCGCGCGCAGCTGGCCCCGCTCAAGCCCAAATACATCTCGGTGACGTTCGGCGCCGGCGGCACCACGCAGCAGGGCACGCTCGACGCCGTGCTGGAAATCCAGCGCGAAGGCATCGAGGCCGCGCCGCACCTGTCGTGCGTGGGCTCGTCGCGCGAGAGCATCCGCGCGATCCTGCAGCAATACCGCGAAGGCGGCATCCGCCATATCGTCGCGCTGCGCGGCGACATGCCTTCGGGCATGGGCGAGATCGGCGAGTTCCGCTACGCCAACGAGCTGGTGGAGTTCATCCGCGCCGAGACCGGCGACTGGTTCAATATCGAAGTCGCGGCGTACCCGGAGTACCACCCGCAGGCGAAGTCGCCGCGCCATGACCTCGACAACTTCGTGCGCAAGGTCAAGGCCGGTGCCGACTCTGCGATCACGCAGTACTTCTACAACGCCGACGCCTACTTCCGCTTCGTCGACGACGTGCGCGCGCAGGGCGTGGAGGTGCCGATCGTGCCGGGCATCATGCCGATCACCAACTACTCGCAGCTGATGCGCTTCTCCGAGATGTGCGGCGCCGAAGTGCCGCGCTGGGTGGCCAAGCGGCTGGAGAGCTTCGGCGACGACCGCGAATCGATCCGCGCCTTCGGGCTGGACGTGGTCACCGCGCTGTGCGAGCGCCTGCTCGCCGCGGGCGTGCCGGGGCTGCATTTCTACACGCTCAACGCGGCCGGCGCGACCAAGGCGATCTGGCAGCGGCTGAAGCTGTAAGGAACGCCAGCGAAGTAGTGAGCGGTTTTGGGGTGCTCCCTCTCCCCTCACGGGGAGAGGGTTGGGGTGAGGGGCGGTTTAACCAGGAACTCATCAAGCGGGGCCAACGGAGTTAACACACCGGCCTCAGCCTTTGACCCGCCGGCCCTCACCCCCACCCCTCTCCCGCAGGCGGGAGAGGGGAGCTTGCTGCGTGTGTCCGTGGTGCCACCAGCGTACTAACACGGCCGATCGGTGCCATACTCGCCTCCATGGTCACCGCCACCTTCCGCTTCTACGAGGAACTGAACGACTTCCTCGCGCCGGACCAGCGCCGGCGCGACCTGCCGTGCGTGTGCGCGCGCGCCGCCACGGTCAAGCATATGATCGAGGCGCTGGGCGTGCCGCATACCGAGGTCGAGCTGATCCTGGTCAACGGCGAGTCTTGCGGGTTCGAGCGGCAGCTGTGCGATGGCGACCGGGTCTCGGTCTATCCCAAGTTTGAGCGGATCGACGTGTCGCCGCTGCTGCGGGTACGCGAGCAGCCGCTGCGGGTGATGCGCTTCGTCGCCGATGCCCACCTGGGCGGGCTGGCCCATCTGCTGCGCATGACCGGCTTCGACACGCTCTACGACAACCATTTCGAAGACAGCGAGATCGAGCGCATCGCGGTCGACGAGGGCCGCATCGTGCTGACGCGCGACCGCGAGCTGCTCAAGCGCCGCGGCATCACGCACGGCTGCTATGTGCGCGCGCTCAAGTCGCGCCAGCAGGTGCGCGAGATCTTCGCGCGGCTGGACCTGGCGCGCAGCGCCCGGCCATTTTCGCTGTGCCTGGACTGCAATGCGCCGCTGCGCGCGCTGGATCCGGCCGGTGCGGCCGGACGCGTGCCGGACGGCGTGCTGGCGCGCCATCGCAGCTTCGTCACCTGCGACCGCTGCCTGCGGGTGTTCTGGGAAGGCTCGCACTGGCGCTGCATGCGCGCGCTGGTCGACGAGCTGGTGCAGGGCGCCGGGACCGATCCGGGCTAGAACGCGCCTGACTCCGTCACGATCCAGTCCATGGCGATGTCGTGCGGCTGCGCCGCCAGCGCAATACGGCAGGCGTCGTAGCCGATGCCGACGGCGACCGGCCGCTGCGCCATGGCAGCCAGGGTGCGGTCGTAGAAGCCGCCGCCGTAGCCCAGGCGGAACTTGTCAGGGCTGAAACCGACACAGGGAATGAGCAGCGCATCCGGCATCGCGGCCTCGGTGCCGTCGGGCACCGGGATGCCGTAGTGGCCGGTGGCCATGGGCGTATCCGGCGTCCACAGGTGGAAGTCCAGCGGCGTGCCGGGGCGGCTAACCGAGGGCAGCGCGGCATGGCGGCCGGGCACGGCGGCGAGCCACTGCGCCACCGCGACGCGCGCGTCGAACTCCTGCTGGATCGGCCAGTAGAAGCCCAGGCAGCGCACCGCCAGGCCCGCCAGCAGTTCGGACAGCGCGGCGGCGATGCGTGCATCGGCTACGGTGCGCGCGGGCAGGTCCGCGCGCTGTGCCAGCAGCTGCGCGCGCAGCGCGCGGCGGTCGTCGGCAGGGATGGAGCTAGTCGCAGGAGTGGAAGACATGGCGTGGGATAATGCCCTCGTCCGAACCAACACGGATGGCGGCGCCGCGGTTTTCGGCACACGGTGCAGGCGCGGGCGCCGCCGTCATCGACAAGGAAGAAGAATGCTGAAGGGAGTATATCTGCAGCGTGCAGGGCGGGCCGCCTGGATCGCGCTTGCATGTGCATTGCTTGTCACGCCCGTCCACGCGCAAAAGCGCCCGCAGGCGGTCACGCGCGCGCCCTCGACGGTGATCCCCAGCGATCCCGACGAGGCCTTCGCCGCGCTGCGCGAAGCCGCGCGCAAGAACGACGTCGAACGCGCCTACGCGATCTCGGCCACGCTGGTCGATTACCCGGTGCCGTCCTATGTCGAGTACTTCCGCATCAAGCCGCAGTTGTTCGACGCCAGCGGCCTGGCCCGCATCGATGCGCCTGACGACCAGGTGCGCGTGTTCCTGCAGCGCTACAAGGGCGACGCGATTGCCGACCGCATGCGCAATGACTGGCTGCTGGTGCTGGGCAAGAAGCGCGACTGGGCCAATTTCGATGTCGAATACCCGCAGTTCGCGCTCAAGGACGATACCCAGGTCGAGTGCTATGCGCTGCTGTCGCGTGCGCTCAAGGGTCAGAACGTGGCCGCCGATGCGCGCAACGTGCTGAGCGACCCCAGGTACTACGGCGAAGGCTGCGTCGACCTGATCGGCTATCTGGTCCAGAGCCAGCAGATCCAGCGCAGCGACGTGGCCTTCCAGGCGCGCCTGGCGCTGGAGCAGAACTACCTCACGCTGGCCGGCAAGATCGCAGCGCTGCTGCCCGACGCACGCGTGGACGGCGATACCCTTGCCACCATCGTCAAGATGGCGCGCTCCGACCCGTCGCAGGCGGCGGCCTACCTGGCCACGGCCCAGGGCGCGCTGTCGCGCGACGAGCAGGGTGCGGCCTGGGGCGTGATCGGCCAGTTCGCGGCCAAGAAGCTGCTGCCCGAGGCGGCCGGCTACTACCGCCGCCAGATGGACCTGGGCGGCAACCAGTGGCTGTCCGACGACACCCAGGAATGGCGCGTGCGCGCCGCGCTGCGCCAGGGCGACTGGAAGCAGGTGCGCCAGGCGGTCGAGCTGATGCGTCCGGAGCTGCGCGCCAAGGACCCCGCCTGGATCTACTGGTACGGCCGCGCGCTCAAGGCCGACGGCCGCGACACCGAGGCCCAGCAGAACTTCCAGCAGATTGCCGGGCAGTTCAACTTCTACGGCCAGCTGGCCAGCGAGGAACTGGGCAACCGCATTACGCTGCCGCCGCGCACCACCGTCAGCGACGCCGAGGCCATGGCGATGCGCTCGCGCCCCGGTTTTCAGCGCGCGCAGAAGTTCTACGCCATGAACCTGCGTTTCGAGGGCAACCGCGAATGGAACTGGGAACTGCGCAACATGAGCGACCGCGAGCTGCTGGCCGCGGCCGAATATGCGCGCCGCCTGGAGCTGCTCGACCGCACCGTCAACTCGGCCGACCGCACCCGCAACGAGCATGATTTCGCGCTGCGCTTCCTGATGCCGTACCGCGACATCATGCAGCGCGCCACCGACGAGGTTGGCCTCGACATGGCATGGGTGTACGGCCTGATCCGCCAGGAATCGCGCTTCATCATGAATGCGCGCTCGTCGGCGGGGGCGCATGGCCTGATGCAGGTGATGCCCGCGACGGCGAAATACGTGGCGCGCAAGATCGGCATGAGCGACTTTTCGCCGTCGATGATGGCCGACCCCACCGTCAACATCCAGCTTGGCACCAACTACCTGAACATGGTGCTGACCGACCTGGACAGCTCCTGGACGCTGGCCTCGGCCGCTTACAACGCCGGCCCGGGCCGCCCCAAGGCCTGGCGCAGCACGCTGGTGCGGCCGGTGGAAGGCGCGATCTTTGCAGAGACCATCCCGTTCAATGAAACGCGCGGCTATGTGAAGAATGTGCTTTCCAACGCTACGTACTATGCTGCATTGATGAGTGGCCGGCCGCAGTCGCTGAAGTCGCGCCTGGGCACGGTCGCGCCGTCGGCGGTGACCACCACCAGCCTGCCCTGAAGTCGTTGGTTCTGGTCCGCCTGCCCCGGCATGGGGCGGGTCGGACTGGCACGACGGGCCTGCCGGCGTAGCGCCGCAGGCCCGGGCTGGGCGCGGGTGCCGCGGCGTGCTTCTTTCCTGGCACGGAGGCAACATGCAGACCAGCAACGTCCTCGTCATCGGTGGCGCCGGCTTCATCGGCAGCCATCTCGTCTCGCGCCTGGCCGGCGCCGCCTCGGCCTCGGGCGCGCCGCTGGAGCCCGGCGCCAATCCCGATTCCCCCATTGCCCCGGATCGCATCGTGGTCGGCACGCGCAATGTCGAGCATGCGCAGCACCTGCTGCTGCTGCCGCGCGTCGAGGTGGTCGAGCTCGGGCTGGCCGACAATGCCGCGCTGGACGATGCGATTGGCTCGCTTGGCGTCGACGGCATTGTCGTGAACCTGGTGGGCGTGCTGCACGGCGAGCGTGCCGATCCCTACGGCGACGCCTTTGCCAGCGCGCATGTGGAACTGGTGCGGCAGATCGTGGCATCCTGCCTGTCCACCGGCGTGCGCCGGCTGTTGCATATGAGCGCGCTCGGCGCCGACAGCAATGGACCGTCGATGTACCTGCGCAGCAAAGGCGACGGCGAGCGCATCGTGCGCGCCAGCGGGCTCGACTGGACCATCTTCCGGCCCTCGGTGGTGTTCGGCCCCGACGACCATTTCCTCAACCTGTTCGCCCACATGCAGCAGCTGGCGCCGGTGGTGCCGCTGGCGTGCGCGCATGCGCGCTTCCAGCCGGTGTTCGTGCAGGACGTGGTGCAGGCCTACCTGAACGCCATGGTGAATCCGGCCACCATCGGCCATGGTTATGAGCTGGGCGGGCCGCAGGTCTATACGCTGGAGGAACTGGTGCGCTTTGCCGGGCGCGCCTCGGGCCATCCGCGCCCGGTGATCGCGCTGCCCGATGCGCTGGCGCGGGTGCAGGCCGCGGTCATGGAGCATATGCCGGGCGAGCCGCTGCTGTCGCGCGACAACCTGGATTCGATGCAGCTCGACAATGTGCTGCAGCGCCCGCTGGCGCCGGAGCTGAACCTGAACCCCGTGCATCTCGAGGCGGTGATGACCGACGCGCTGTCCGGGCGCAACCGCGATGCCGCGCTGACCCACATGCGCGCCAGCGTGCACCGCTGAGGCCGTGGCCTATGTGACCGGATTTCATATCGGTTGCGAGCGCAATTCACTTTGACGCGGGCGGCCGCGCTGGCAAAATGACTGGTCCGGCGCGCGGCTGCCACGCCGTCCCGCGGGCTGCGGGGCGTGGCTTGCGGCCCGCTCCGTGCCGTCTCTCCCTCCGTTTCCTCCCCCAAGGACCTCACGATGAAGCTCGTCATCGGCAACAAGAACTATTCCTCCTGGTCGCTGCGCCCGTGGCTGCTGCTGCGCCAGGCCGGCATTGAATTCGAGGAAGTGCAGGTGCGCCTGTTCACCGGCAGCTTCGCCGCCGAGATCGCCCGCTACTCGCCCGCGGGCAAGGTGCCGGTGCTGGTCGATGGCGATGTCACCGTGTGGGATTCGCTGGCGATCTCCGAATACGTGGCCGAGCGCTTCCCCGACCAGCAGCTGTGGCCGGCCGACCCGGCCGAGCGCGCGGTCGCGCGCGCGATCTGCGCCGAGATGCATTCCGGCTTCACCAACGTGCGCAACCAGTTGCCGATGAACGTGACCGCGGTGCTGCCCGGACGCGGCTGGAACGTGGCGGTGCAGCGCGAGGTGGAGCGGATCGCCGCGATCTGGGACGGGCTGCGCAAGCAGCATGGCGCGCGCGGGCCGTTCCTGTTCGGCACCTTCACCGTGGCCGACGCGTTCTATGCGCCGGTGGTGAGCCGCTTCGCCACCTACGGCATCCACCTGCCGGACGATCGCGAAGACGCCAAGGCCTATGCCGATTTCATGCTGGCGCTGCCGGCGATGCAGCAATGGATTGCCGGCGCGCGCGAGGAACGCGACTTCCTGGCCGACGACGAACCGTACCGCCTGGCCCCGGACCGTGCCGATGCGATAATCGTCAGCCACTAGCAATAGCGCCGGCGCCGGGCCACTACCGGATGACCCGTGCCGGCGCATGAAAAGGCCAAAACATGCAGGTGTATGCGGTGGGCGGCGCGATCCGCGACGAACTGCTGGGCAAGCCCAGCCAGGACCGCGACTACGTGGTCGTCGGCGCGACCCCGGCCGAAATGGAAGCCGCCGGCTATCGCCCGGTGGGCAAGGATTTTCCGGTGTTCCTGCATCCGCGCACCCAGGAGGAGTACGCGCTGGCCCGCACCGAGCGCAAGACCGCGATGGGCTACAAGGGCTTTGCCTTCTACTGCGAGCCCGACGTCACGCTCGAGGACGACCTGGTCCGGCGCGACCTGACCATCAACGCGATGGCGCGCGCGGTAGATGCCGACGGCAACCTGACCGGGCCCGTGATCGACCCGCACGGCGGCCAGCGCGACCTGGCCGCGCGGCTGTTCCGCCATGTCTCCGACGCCTTTGCCGAAGACCCGGTGCGCATCCTGCGGCTGGCGCGCTTCGCCGCGCGCTTCCACGACTTCAGCGTCGCCGCCGAGACCATGCGCCTGATGCGCGAGATGGTCGCCGCGGGCGAGGTCGATGCGCTGGTGCCCGAGCGCGTGTGGCAGGAGCTGGCGCGCGGGTTGATGGAGGCACGGCCGTCGCGGATGTTCGAGGTGCTGCGCGACTGTGGCGCGCTGGCGCGGCTGCTGCCCGAGCTGGAGCGCTTGTGGGGCGTGCCGCAGCGCGCCGACTTCCACCCCGAGGTCGATACCGGCGTGCACGTGATGATGGTGATCGACTGCGCCGCCGCGCTCGATGCGCCGCTGCCGGTGCGCTTTGCCGCGCTGGTGCATGACCTGGGCAAGGGCACCACGCCCGAAGACGTGCTGCCGCGCCATATCGGCCACGAGCTGCGCAGCGTCAAGCTGCTGGAACAGGTCTGCGCGCGCCTGCGCGTGCCCAACGAATGCCGCGACCTGGCGCTGGTGGTGGCGCGCGAGCATGGCAACATCCACCGCTCGCTGGAGTTCGGCGCCGCCGCCGTGGTGCGGCTGCTGGAACGCTGCGATGCGCTGCGCAAGCCCGCGCGCTTCGCGCAGGCGCTGCAGGCCTGCGAGGCGGACAAGCGCGGGCGCAAGGGCTTCGAGCACAGCGAATACCCGCAGGCGGCGCGCCTGCTGGCGGCGCGCGAGGCCGCGGCGTCCGTCGATGCGGGCGCCATCGCGCGTGCCTGCGCCGACAACGTAGCGCAGATCAAGGACCGGGTCCATGCCGCACGGGTGGCGGCGGTGGCGCAGCGGCTCGGGGTGCAGCCGGACGGCGCCTGAGCCGGTCCGGACAGGCGGCCGCAGGCCCTACAGCAGCTTGCCGATCACCAGCGCAATCAGCGAAATCAGGATCGTCGACGCGAACGGCAGCACGAATTCGCGCCCGAACACGCGGAAGCGCACATCGCCGGGCAGCCGGCCCAGCCCCACCTTCTGCAGCCATGGCAGCGCCGCGGACAGGATGATCACGCTCAGGAAGATGGTCAGGGTCCAGCGCAGCATGGCGGCTCCGGTGCCGTTACAGGGCGTGGCTGCGGTCGCCGCGGGCAAAGCCGGCCAGCGGCTCGCTGTGTTCCAGTCCGCGGTCGAGCCCGCGCGTGAGCGCGATCACCTTGAACAGTTCGCCCATCTCGGCCTCGGACAGCAGCTTCTGCACCGCATTGGCCTGCGGCAGGAAGGCGCGCGCGTCGGACGGGTCCAGCGTCATCAGCAGCTCGGTGATGCCGGCGTTCATCAGGAAGCGCGCCTGCGAGGCAAAGCCAGCCACGGTCAGCCCTGACTCGACCGCCGCGTGCGCGATGCCGCTGAAGTTGACGTGCGCGGTGATGTCCTGCAAGCCGGGGTACAGGAACGGGTCGGGGTGCGCATGATGGCGGTAGTGGCACATCAGCGTGCCGCCGGCGCGCTGCGGGTGGTAGTACTCGCCGCCGGGGAAGCCGTAGTCGATGAAGAAGGCCGCGCCGCGCGCCAGCATGGCGCCGACCGCGCGCGTGAAGCCCTCGGCCTCGGCATGGGTCTCGGTGACCAGGTCGTGGTCGCCGGGGATGGCGCGCAGCGCCTCGGGCACGTCGGCGGCGGCCAGCGCGCGGTCTTCGAAGCGGAAGGCGGGCGCGCCGCCTTCGGCCTGCAGCGCGGCACGCACCACGCCGCGCTCATGCCAGCTGCCGTCGCGGCGCGCATACAACTGCACCGGCATCGCATCCAGCACTTCATTGCCGACGATCACGCCTTCGAAAGCGGCAGGCAAGGTATCGAGCCAGGTGACGCGTTCGGCCAGGTGCGGTGCGCGCCGGGCCAGCGTGTCCTGCTGGCGCGCGCGCAGCTCGCCCGACAGCTCGACGATGGCGTAGGTGTCGGGCAATTGCCCTTCCTGTTCCAGTCCCAGCAGCAGGTCCGCCGCCAGCCGGCCGGTGCCGGCGCCGAATTCCAGCAGGCGCGGCAGCCCCTGCGCCAGCAACGGCGCGAACTGGCGTGCCAGCGTGCGGGCAAAGAAGGGGCTCAGTTCCGGGGCGGTGATGAAATCGCTGCCGTCGCGGGCATCGCGGCCGAACTTGGCCGAGCCACCGCTGTAATAGCCCAGGCCGGGCGCGTACAGCGCCAGCGCCATGTAGCGGTCAAAGCCGATCCAGCCGCCGGCTGCATCGATCGATTCGCCAATACGGGCCGTAAGGGTATCGGAGGCGGCCTGCGCGTCGGCGGGGGGAAGGGGTAAACTAGCGGCTTTCTGCATCCTGCGATTGTAGCAATGCCCGCATCCGATACTTCCGCCAGCCAGGCTGGCGACAAGGCTGGCCAGCCCGCCGCCCGCGGCGTGGCCCTCGTGACCGGCGGCGCGCGCCGCCTGGGCCGCGCCATCGCGCTGGAACTGGCGGCCCAGGGCTGGGACGTGGCCGTGCACTGCCATCGCTCGGTCGACGAGGCCGAAGCCCTCGCCACGCAGATCCGCGCGCTCGGCCGCCGCGCCGCGGTGCTGCGCGCCGACCTCGCCGACGAGGCCGCCACCAGCCGGTTGGTGGCCGACTGCACCGCCGCTCTGGGCGTGCCGACCTGCCTGGTCAACAATGCCTCGCTGTTCCAGTACGACGTGGCAACGAGTTTTTCGTATGCGTCGCTCGATACGCATATGCGCACCAACGTGGCCGCGCCGCTGCTGCTGGCGCGCGAACTGCACAAGGCGCTGGCCGCGGCCGCGGGCCCGGAGGGCGCCGGCAAGGCCGCCGAGCCGCGCGGCGTGGTGATCAACCTGCTCGACCAGAAGCTCGACAACCTGAACCCGGACTTCCTCTCGTACACGCTCTCCAAGGCCGCGCTGCAGACCGCCACCGTGCAGCTGGCGCAGGCGCTGGCGCCGCGCCTGCGCGTGGTGGGCGTGGCCCCCGGCATCACGCTGGTGTCGGGCGAGCAGTCGGAGCAGAGCTTCCGCCGCGCGCATCGCGTGACGCCGCTGGGCCAGTCGTCCACGCCCGAGGACATCGCCCAGGCGGTGGCCTACCTGGCGCAGGCGCGCGCCGTGACCGGCACCACGCTGTACGTCGACGGCGGCCAGCACCTGATGCCGCTGGCGCGCGACGTGATGTTCCTGACCGAATGACCTGCATCATCGGCCGCGCCTGACCGGCGCGGCACCCCCGCCTTACACTTCCCCTTTTCGTTTGCCGCCATGACCATGCTCGCCGCCCTTTCCCACCCCAGCCTGCAAGACTGCCGACGCATGTTCCTGCGCAACTACGAAGTGCAGATCAATATCGGCGTGCACGAATTCGAGAAGAAGGGCGAGCAGCGCGTGCTGATCAATATCGACCTGTTCGTGCCGCTGGAGGAATGCACGCCGCAGTCCGACAAGCTCGACGAAGTGGTCGACTACGACTTCATGCGCAACACCGTCGCGGCGCGCATGGCGCAGGGCCATGTGCACCTGCAGGAAACGCTGTGCGACGACGTCGCGCGCGCCATGCTGAAGCATCCCAAGGTGCGCGCGGTGCGCGTGTCGACCGAAAAGCCCGACGTGTACCCGGATTGCGATTCGGTCGGGGTCGAGGTCTTCCATATCAAGCAGGCCTGAGCGGTCCTGCCGGCGCCCGCTGCAGCGCGCGGGCGCCTAAAGTAAAATGTTGCCCCTTCGCGCCGCGCCGGCCATTCCATCCGGCGGGCGCCACGCAACAGGATGCTCCATGAGCCACTCGAACAATTTCTATCGCCTCGAGACGAGGCTGCAATCGCAAACCGGCAAGGCCATCGGCGACTTCGGCATGATCGAGGACGGCGACACCGTGCTGGTCTGCATGAGTGGCGGCAAGGACTCGTACACCATGCTGTCGGTCCTGATGGCGCTGCAGAAGCGCGCGCCGATCAAGTTCAAGCTGATCGCGATGAACCTGGACCAGAAGCAGCCCGGCTTCCCGGAACACGTCCTGCCGGAATACCTGAAGTCGGTCGGCGTGGAATATGTGATCGTCGAGGCGGACACCTATTCGATCGTCAAGGAAAAGGTGCCCGAGGGCAAGACCACCTGCTCGCTGTGCTCGCGCCTGCGCCGCGGCGTGATCTACCGCACCGCCAAGGAGCTGGGCGCCAACAAGATCGCGCTGGGCCACCACCGCGACGACATCGTCAACACCTTCTTCCTGAACATGTTCTTCGGCGGCAAGATGAAGGCGATGCCGCCCAAGCTGGCCACCGACGACGGCGCCCACATCGTGATCCGCCCGCTGGCGTACTGCTCGGAGAAGGACATTGCGTCGTACGCACGCGCGATGGAATTCCCGATCATCCCGTGCAACCTGTGCGGCTCGCAGGAAAACCTGCAGCGCAAGAAGGTCAGCGAGATGCTGCAGGAGTGGGAGCGGCAGAACCCGGGCCGCATCGACAATATCTTTTCGGCGCTGCGCAACGTGGTGCCGTCGCACCTGGCGGATACCGAACTGTTCCCGTTCACCGGGCTGGCGACGGGCCTGGCCAAGGTGGACGAGGCCTCGCTGTTCGGCGAGACCACGTTCCAGCAGCAGCCGCTGACCTTTGCCGGCAGCCTCGACGAAAACCGCATGGAGTTCGTGCGCTTCGAGCGCACCCCGGCGGCGGCCCCGGCGGGGGAGCCGGCCGGCACGCAGTAAGCCGTTGCGGCGGCCAAATGACAGAACGCCCGCTCGCGCGGGCGTTTTTCATCGCGGCGGGATGCGGGTTCAGTTTGCCGCCGCCGACTGCACCGGCGGCTGCGACTTCTCGCGCATCAGGGCATGCGTGTCGTCGATCCACTTCTGGAAGCGATCCTGCGCGTGCGCCTTCTGCTGGGGCGTGGTCAGGTTGGCGATCGCCACGGTGAGCGCGATGCCGGCGTGGTTGCCGGCTTCGTGGCTGGCGGCGTGCCGGGCCGGCGGATTCTGCCAGTACTCGCGGAAGCGCCGCAGCAGGTCGATCACCTGTGCCTTGGGCGGCTGCGTGGCCTGCACGAAGCGCACCATCTTGATCCATTCCTGCTGGCGCGCGACGCGCTCGGCATAGCGCGCCTCGGCGTTCTGCACCACCGGCCCGACCTTGACGCGGATCGCCTTCTCCTGCTCGGGAGAGAAGCCGCCGTAGACCAGGCGCGCGTACTCCATCACCTTGTCGAAGCGCGCTTCCTCGCGCTCGGCCGGGTCCGCGTTGAGGAATTTCTTGCGGTACTTGGCGTTGCCCTCGGCAAACTTCTTTTCCATGCGGGTGATCTGCTCGGGCGTCAGCGTCAGCAGGAAGTCGGCCATGTCGGGCATGGCCTGCTCGAACGATCGGCGCGCCAGTTGCTGCGAGGCGTCCTGGAAGTGTGCGACCTTCGCCGGCGTGACCGGCTGGCCTACGTCGGCCTTGGCCTCCTGCAGCAGGCTGGCGATTTCCGGCAGCTGCGCCTTGCGGTGCCAGGCAAAGAAGCGCGCGATCGCCTCGCGCGTCAGCGGCTCCTGGGCCGAGGTGACATCGACATAATTGTCGATCCACCAGTACGCCAGCCGGTCGCCCTGCTGGTAACCGAGCTTCATGGCGCTGCACGCGCACAAGGCCGCGGCGCCGAGAATCACCAAAATACGCCGCGCCCAACAATTGTGAAATTCGGAAACCACGGTCCTTTGCGCAGAAAGCGCCATGTTAAAATCGGCGCGCATCGAAACCGGGCTCCCCTGATGCCGGCCAGCCAAGTCCTGGCAAGGGTTTGCGGGAACAAGCGCAGGCCTGGCGGCAAGCTTTCGCGAGTCCCGGCGGCGCAGTTTGCCGAGCACCGGGCCAAATACCCGTCCGGCGTTTTCCAGAAGATTTTCGGACACACTCACTTAGGGGTCTCCTTGTGAATATCGTCATTCTCGCCGCGGGCATGGGCAAGCGGATGTATTCCGATTTGCCCAAGGTGCTGCACCCGGTAGCCGGGCGGCCCATGCTCGCGCATGTCCTGGATACGGCCCGTGCGCTGTCGCCGTCGCGGCTGGTGGTCGTGGTCGGCCACGGCGCCGCGCGCGTGCGCGAGGCGGTGGCCGCCGACGATGTCGCCTTCGCCGAGCAGGCCCAGCAACTGGGCACGGGCCATGCGGTGATGCAGGCACTTCCCTTGTTGGACGACAACCAGCCTACGTTGGTTCTCTACGGTGACGTGCCGCTCACCAGCGCGGCGACGCTGCAGGCGCTGGTGGCCGAGGCCGGCGCCCGGCGCTTTGGCGTGCTCACCGTGGAAATGCCCGATCCGACCGGCTATGGCCGCATCGTGCGCGACGCGGCGGGCAGCATCGTCCGCATCGTCGAGCAAAAGGACGCGAGCGAAGCCGAGAAGGCCATCCGCGAAATCAACACCGGCATCATCGTGTGCCCGACCGGCCACCTGCGCAAGTGGCTGTCGACGCTGCGCAACGACAATGCCCAGGGCGAGTACTACCTGACCGACACCGTCGAGCGCGCCGTCGCCGATGGCGTCGAGACGGTTTCGGCCCAGCCCGCGGCGGTGTGGGAGACGCTGGGTGTCAACAGCAAGCTGCAGCTGGCCGAGGTCGAGCGCATCCACCAGGGCAACCAGGCCCGGCGCCTGCTCGAGGCCGGCGTGACGCTGCTGGACCCGGCCCGCATCGATGTGCGCGGCGAGCTCACCTGCGGGCGCGATGTCACCATCGACGTCGGCTGCGTGTTCGAGGGCCGCGTGCACCTGGAAGACGGCGTGCGCATCGGCGCCCATTGCGTGGTCCGCAACAGCACCGTCGGCGCCGGCGCGCAGGTGCACCCGTTCTGCCATGTCGACGAGGCCCGGATCGGGCCCACTGGCCGCATCGGGCCGTACGCGCGCCTGCGCCCCGGCACCGAGCTGGGCGAGGACGTGCATATCGGCAACTTCGTCGAGGTCAAGAATGCACAGGTGGCGGCACACAGCAAGGCCAACCACCTGGCTTATGTGGGCGACGCCACGGTGGGGTCGCGTGTCAATATTGGCGCGGGTACCATCACCTGCAACTATGACGGGGTGAACAAGCACCGCACCGTGATCGAGGACGATGTCTTCATCGGCTCCGACACGCAGCTGGTGGCGCCGGTGACGGTGCGCCGCGGCGCCACGCTGGGCGCCGGCACCACGCTCACCAAGGAGGCCCCGGCCGACAAGCTGACGCTGTCGCGGGCCAAGCAGCTGACCATCGACGCCTGGCAGCGTCCGGTCAAGCAGCCGAAGCAGTAAGCACCAGCGCCGCCGGCACCAGGCGGCGCCACAGGATTCATACCGGCGCCAGTGGCCAGAGGGCAGGCGCCAGCAAACGGGGGTTCAGCATGTGTGGCATCGTCGGCGCGGTTTCCACGCGCAACATCGTTCCGGTCCTGATCGAAGGGCTGCGCCGCCTGGAGTATCGCGGCTATGACTCGTGCGGCGTCGCCGTCGTGCGCGACGATGCGGTCGAGCGCGCGCGCACCGTGTCGCGCGTCGCCGACCTCGACGCGCAGACGCAGGCGTCCGGCCTGTCCGGCTTCACTGGCGTGGCGCATACGCGCTGGGCCACGCACGGCAAGCCCGACACCGTCAACGCCCACCCGCACCTGTCGGGCGAGACCATCGCGCTGGTGCACAACGGCATCATCGAGAACTACGAGCCGCTGCGCGAAGAGCTGCGCGCGGTCGGCTACGGCTTCGAGTCGCAGACCGATACCGAGGTGGTCGCCCACCTGATCCACCAGGCCTACAGCTATCCCAGCAGCGCCACGCGTGGCGACCTGTTCGCCTCGGTGCGCGCGGTCACCAAGCGCCTGCACGGCGCCTATGCCATCGCGGTGTTCGCCAAGGACCAGCCCGGCCGCGTGGTCGGCGCGCGCGCCGGCTCGCCGCTGGTGGTGGCGCTGGGCGAGAACGAGTCCTTCCTGGCGTCCGACGCGCTGGCCGTGGCCGGCACCGCCAACCGCATCATCTACCTGGAAGAGGGCGATGTGGTCGAGATCACGCTGGACGGCGTGACCATCCATGACGTCAACGACCACGCGGTCGAGCGCGAAGCGCGCGTGGTCGAAGCCCATGCCGCCTCGGTGGACCTGGGCCCGTACCGCCACTTCATGCAGAAGGAAATCTTCGAGCAGCCGCGCGCGCTGGGCGACACGCTCGAGGGCGTCGAAGGCCTGTCGCCGGACCTGTTCGGCGACAACGCCGCCGAGGTCTTCGCCGGCATCGACAGCGTGCTGATCCTGGCCTGCGGCACCAGCTACTATTCCGGCTGCACCGCCAAGTACTGGCTCGAAAGCATCGCCAGGATCCCGACCCAGGTCGAGGTTGCCAGCGAATACCGCTACCGCGACACCGTGCCCAACCCGCGCGCGCTGGTGGTGGTGATCTCGCAATCGGGCGAAACCGCCGACACCATGGCCGCGCTGCGCCATGCGCGCGCGCTCGGCCACGTCCATACGCTGGCGGTCTGCAACGTCGCCACCAGCGCCATGGTGCGCGAGACCGAACTGCGCTTCCTGACCCGCGCCGGCACCGAGATCGGCGTGGCCTCGACCAAGGCCTTCACCACGCAGCTGGCGGCGCTCTACATGCTGACGCTGTCGCTGGCCAAGACCCGCGGCCTGCTGACCGAAGAGGCCGAGGCCCAGGCGCTGACCAACCTGCGCCACCTGCCGGCCGCGCTGCACGGCGTGCTGGCGCTGGAGCCGCAGATCATCGCCTGGTCCGAAGACTTCGCCCGCCGCGAGAACGCACTGTTCCTCGGCCGCGGCCTGCACTACCCTATCGCGATGGAGGGGGCGCTGAAGCTCAAGGAAATCTCGTATATCCACGCCGAGGCCTACCCGGCCGGCGAGCTCAAGCACGGCCCGCTGGCGCTGGTCACCGAAGCCATGCCGGTGGTCACGGTCGCCCCCAATGACGCGCTGCTGGAGAAGCTCAAGTCCAACATCCAGGAGGTGCGCGCCCGTGGCGGCCGCCTGTACGTGTTTGCCGACAGCGACACCCAGATCCAGTCGTCCGACGGCATCCAGGTGATCCGCATGCCCGAGCACTACGGCGACCTCTCGCCGATCCTGCACGTGGTGCCGCTGCAGCTGCTGGCGTACCACACGGCCTGCGCGCGCGGCACCGACGTCGACAAGCCGCGCAACCTGGCGAAGTCGGTGACGGTGGAGTAAGGCGGGCGATGCCGGCGCGACGCCGGCCGCAAGCTGCAAAGAGGCCCTGCGGGGCCTCTTTTTCATTGGGCTGCCCGCGCTGCCGTTACGCCACCGACAGCAGGAAGGCCCGCGCCATTTCCTGGTCCAGCCGCCGGTCCGACAGCGCGTAGATGCTTTCGCGGTTGATCAGCGCATACAGCAGCGTGCCGGCCAGCGCCTGGTGGGCGAAGCGGATGCGCAGCTCCAGCTCGGGCGACGGGCCGGCCGGATGCAGCCGCGCCAGGCGCGATGCCAGGTCGACGATGTACTGGCGGTTGAGCTGCCGGATCGGGTCTTCGCCGGTGGTGGCACGCACCACCAGCGAGGCGCGCAGCACGCCTTCATTGCGGCAGGCCCAGATGCGGCTGTCGCGCGCCATGGTACGCACCGCGTCTTCCAGCGTCGTCGGCGCATTGTCCAGCTGTGCCAGGCGCGCCGCCATGGCCTCGCGCAGCGTGGCCAGCGCCAGCGCCTGCAGCGCCCTGAAATAGCTGTCCTTGCCGTCGAAGCGGCTGTAGAACGCGCCGGTGGTGACGCCGGCGCGGGCACAGATCTCCTGGATGGACACCTGTTCCAGCGTGCGCTCGCGCAGCAGCCGCCGGCCGGCCTCGAACAGCCGGTGGGTGGTGCGCAGCCCGCTCGCATAACGCGGCGCGGCATAGCCGGCGTGGCCTTCCAGCGCAATCAGCTTTTCTTTCATGACGACCCCGATCGGTTGCGGCAGTGCTTCCGCGTGCCCCTGCTTGTCCGTGTTTTTACTGATGTCATGAACTGTATCAGGCCACCATACTCGCCAAAAACATAATCCATATTATTAATTCAGCCGTGCCGCCACCATGCGGGACTGCCCGGAGACCGATGCACACATCCCCGCCCCCCGACGCGGAAGCCAGCCTGCTGGCCGGCCTGCGCCGCGTCGTATGCCGCGAGTTGCCCGGCTTCGATGCCGAGGCCGGCATCACCCGCCTGCGCCGCCTGTCCGGCGGCGCCAGCCAGGAGACCTGGTCGTTCACGCTGGCCGGGCCGCACGGGCCGGCGCCGATGATCCTGAGGCGCGATCCCGGCGCAGCGGCGCGCCCCGCGGCAACGGTGTCGGCGCTACAGGCGGGCATGGCGGCCGAGGCCGCGCTGCTGCGGCTGGCCGGCGCGGCCGGGGTGCCGGTGCCGGTGGTGCGGGCGATGCTGGCGCCGCAGGACGGCATCGGCGCCGGCTTCGTGATGGACCGTATCGAAGGCGAGACGCTGGGCGGCCGCATCGTGCGCGAGCCGCGGCTGGCGCGGGCGCGCGAACGGCTGGCCTACCAGTGCGGGCAGGCGCTGGCCGCGATCCATGGCATCGACCGCGCCGCGCTGCCGCCGCTGCGCGAGAGCAATGCCGCCGAGGAGGTCGAGGGCTACCTGCGGCGCTATCGGGCGGCGGGCGAGCAGCGCCCGGTGTTCGAGCTGGCCTTCCGCTGGCTGCAGCGCCATGCGCCGGCAACGGGGCGCGCCACGCTGGTCCATGGTGATTTCCGCAACGGCAACCTGATGGTCGACGAGGCGGGCCTGCGCGCGGTGCTGGACTGGGAGCTGGCGCATGTGGGCGATCCGATGACGGACCTGGGCTGGCTGTGCGTGAACTCCTGGCGCTTCGGCTGCACGGGATTGCCGGTGGGTGGCTTCGGCACGCGCGCGCAGCTGTTTGCCGGCTATGCCGACGCGGGCGGCACGGTCGACGCGGGGCGCGTGCGCTTCTGGGAAATCTTCGGCGTGCTCAAGTGGGGCGTGGCCTGCCAGACCATGTCGCGCGCGCCGCAGGGCGGCGGGCCGCGCAGCGTCGAGCGCGCCGCGATCGGCCGGCGCAGTTCCGAAACCGAGATCGACCTGCTCAACCTGCTGCTGCCGCGTGACCATGCGCCGGCCGGCACGGATTACCGAACCTGACCATGCAAGACACCCCCGATGCCGCAGGCCTGATCGACGCGGTGACCGCCTTCCTGCGTGACACCGCGATCCCCAACCTGGGCGGGCGCGCGGCCTTCGACGCGCGCGTGGCCGCCAATGTGCTCGACATCGTCGCGCGCGAACTGCGCCTCGTGCCCGCGGCGCTGGCCGCCGAGCAGGAACGCCTGCGTGCGCTGCTGGGCACCGACGGCACGCTTGCCGAACTGAACCAGCGCCTGTGCGAGGCCATCGCCAGCGGGCGCTTCGAGGCCGCCACGCCCGGACTTGCCGGCCACCTGTGGGCAGTCACGCTGGCCAAGCTTGCCGTCGACCAGCCCGGGTACAGCAGCTATCGCCAGATTGTCGATCGTGAGGAGACGCTTCCGTGAATTTCCATTTGCCGGCCGAGCTGACGGCCTACCTGGACGAGCTCGATGCCTTTATCGAGGCCGAGATCGCACCGCTGCAGGACGAGCACGACAACCAGCGCTTCTTCGACCACCGCCGCGAATGGGCCCGCACCGACTTCGACAACCAGGGCCTGCCGCGCCCCGAGTGGGAGGCGCTGCTGGCCGAGGCCCGCCGCCGCGCCGACCGCGCCGGCCACCTGCGCTTCGCGCTGCCGGCGGAGTACGGCGGCCGGGATGGCGGCAACCTGTGGATGGCCGTGATCCGCGAGCACCTGGCGGCCAAGGGCCTGGGTTTGCACAATGACCTGCAGAACGAGCACTCGATCGTCGGCAACAAGCCGTTCGTGCTGGTGCTGCGCGATTTCGGCAGCGATGCGCAACGCGCCACGCTGATCCCGGGCATGCTGGACGAGACCGTGAAGCTGAGCTTCGGCCTGACCGAGCCAGAGCACGGGTCCGACGCCACCCACATGGCCACGCGCGCGCGGCCCGAGCCGCGCGGCGGGCGCGGCGGCTGGCGCATCGACGGCGAGAAGATGTGGACCACCGGCCTGCACACCGCCACGCATGTGGTGCTGTTCGCGCGCACCAGCGGCGAGGACGGCGATGCCCGCGGCATCACCGCGTTCCTGGTCCCGGCGCACAGCGAAGGCGTGCGCGTGGAAGAGTATCTGTGGACCTTCAACATGCCCACCGACCATCCGCGCGTGAGCTTCAGCGGGGTCTGGGTGCCGGATGACGCGGTGCTCGGGCAACCGGGCGCGGGCCTCGCCATCGCCCAGCATTTCGTGCATGAGAACCGCATTCGCCAGGCCGCCGCGAGCCTGGGCGCGGCCGAGTACTGCATCCGCGAGAGCGTGAAGTACGCGCGCCGGCGCAAGCCCTTCGGGCAGGAGCTGGCGCGCAACCAGGGCATCCAGTTCCCGCTGGTGGACCTGGCCACGCGTGCCGAGATGCTGCGCGCGTTTATCCGCCAGACCGCCTGGGAAATGGACCGGATGCCCAAGCGCGAGGTGGAGAAGCGCCTGTCGGACAAGGTCTCGATGTGTAATTACACCGCCAACCGCCTGTGCTGCGAGGCCGCCGACACGGCGATGCAGGTGCACGGCGGGCTGGGCTATTCGCGCCACAAGCCGTTCGAGCACATCTACCGCCACCATCGCCGCTACCGCATCACCGAGGGCTCGGACGAGATCCAGATGCGCAAGGTCGGCGCCTACCTGTTCGGCTATATCGGCCGCGACGGCGGCGGGCCGGCGCATCAGTAAGGGGCCCCTGATGCCGGCCGCGGCTGGCATCCCATTGTTCCGGGAGACACGCATGAATCCATCCTACCAGCCGCGCCGCGCGTGGCTGACCGCAGTGCTGTTGTTCTTCTTCCTGGTGGTCAACGCCATGGACAAGATGGTGGTGGGCCTGCTGGCCGCGCCGATGATGGCCGAACTGGGGCTGACGCCGGCGCAGTTCGGCCTGGTCGGCAGCAGCTTCTTCTGGCTGTTCGCGGTGTCCGGCGTGCTGGGCGGCTTCCTGGCCAATCGCACGCCGACGTCGCGGCTGCTGATCCTGATGGCGCTGGCGTGGTCGCTGTGCCAGATCCCGATCGCGCTGTCGTCCAGCCTGGCGGTGCTGATCGTCTCGCGCGTGCTGCTCGGTTTCATGGAAGGGCCGGCCGCGCCGGTGGCGATCCATGCCTGCTACAAATGGTTTCCGAACAACCGGCGCAACCTGCCGGTGGCGGTGCTGACGCAGGGGGCGGGCATCGGCATCGTGCTGGCGGGCCTGCTGATTCCGGCGGTGGCCGCGCACTGGGGCTGGCGCACCAACTTCTACCTGCTGGCAGTGCTGGGCGTGGTGTGGGCGGTGGCCTGGATCGCGCTGGGGCGCGAAGGCTCGCTGGACGAACGTCCGATCGCGCACGGCAACGCTGGCATCGCCGCGCCGCAGCGGCTGCCGTATCGCGTGCTGCTGAGCGATCCCACGGTGCTGGGCTGCTTTGCCCTGCGGCTGGCGGCGTACTGGGGCCTGGCGCTGTGCCTGACCTGGATCCCGGCCTACCTGCAAAGCGGGCTGGGCTTCGACCATGCCGTCAGCGGCAAGCTGTTCGCGCTGATCGTCGGCACCAACCTGCCGCTGACCATCGCTATCGCATGGTGCTCGGAACGGCTGCTGGCACGCGGGGTGTCGTCGCGGCTGGCGCGCGGCCGGGTCTCGGCGGGCATGCTGCTGCTGGCGGGCGGCTTCTTCCTGTTGCTGCTGTGGCCAGGCACCACGCCCGCCATGCGCGTGGGGCTGCTGGTGCTGGGCTGCGTGTGCGCGCCGGCGATCTATTCGCTCGGCCCGGCGATGCTGGCCGAGGTGGTGCCGGCCGGGCAGCGCGGCGCGGTGCTGGCGATCGATGCCTCGGTATCGTCGGTGGCCGGCGTGCTGGCGCCGCTGGTGACGGGCGTGCTGGTGCAGAACGCGCCCGGCGCGCGCGGCTTTGAACTGGGGCTGGCGCTGTGCGGCGCGCTGATGGTGGTGGCGGCGCTGGCCGGGCTGTGCGTGGTCAACCCCGAGCGCTCGCGCCAGCGCATGGCCGCGCGGCTGCCGGCGGGCGGCCAGGCCGGACAACCCGCAGTGGCTGCGGGCTGACCGCCTCGCATCACGCCACGCCTATGGCGCCGGCCCGGAGCCGGCGCCGGTCTGCGCCACCGCTTCATGCACCAGCGCCGCGAACACACGCATGGCCGGCGACGGGGTGCGCCCGGCCAGCGTGACGATGCCGTACTGCGCCTTCAGCGCGGTGGGCGGGTGCATCGGCAGGGCCACGGCCAGGCGCTGTGCGCACGCCTCGGCCATCATCGCCACCGGCACCAGCGCCACGGCATCGACCGCCAGCAGCAGCGCGCGCAGCGCATGCATGTCGTTGCAGGTGACGGTCATCAGCCCGGGCTCGTCCTCGGGCAGCGGGCCGCTGCCGCCGCTGGCCTCGTGCAGGGCCTGGCGGAAGAAGCGCACGATATGCGGCGGCAGCCGGGTCCCGGCCACCGGGTAGGCGCGCAGGTCGGCCAGGGTGACCTGGCGCTGCCGGGTCAGCGGATGGCCGCTGCGCACGAAGAAAGCCGTTTCCAGTGCCGGCAGCCGGTCGATCTGCAAGTGCGCCAGTTCCGCCAGGCTGCGGCTTTCGCCGACAAAGATGTCGAGCTGCTCGGCTTCGAGCGAACGCCGCATCGCGGCAGTGTCGGCGGTCTCGAGGTCGATGCGCAGCCGCGGATAGCGGCGCACCAGCGCCTCCAGCACCGGGTCCAGCAGGAACGAGGCCGCGAACGGTCCGAAGCCGGCGCGGATCGTGCCGATTTCCACCTCTTCCAGCAGTTGCAGGTCGCGCCGCAGCTCGCGCTGCTCGCGCAGCATGCGGCGCGCGCGCGCCAGGGCCAGCATGCCGGCGGCGGTGGGGCGCACCTTGCCGTAGCTGCGGTCGACCAGCATGCCCAGCTCGGCTTCCAGCGCCTGGATGCTGCGTGTCAGTGCCGGCTGCGACAGGTGCAGCGCGGCCGCGGCGCGCGCGAAGCTGCCTTGTTCCACCAGCGTGACGAAGTGATGCAGCTGCCTCAAGCCCATGAAATAACCATTTATGCATCAAAAACTGAAAAATATTGCATTGGACGTAAGTTCTCAAGCCCACTAAGGTTGTCCTCCAAAACCAAAACCGATCTGGAGACAACATGAACCGACGCGCATGGCTGACGCTGGCCACTGGCGGCCTGGTCGCCGGGCTTTCGCTCGGCGCGGCCCTGCCGGCCGCGGCCCAGGCCTACCCCGCCAAGCCCATCCGCATCGTCGTGCCCTATGTGGCCGGCGGCGGCACCGACACCATCGCCCGCGCCATGGGCGAAAAGCTGAGCAAGCGGCTGGGCCAGCCGGTGGTGGTCGACAACAAGGCCGGCGCCTCCGGCATCATCGGCACCGATGCCGTGGCCAAGGCCGCGCCGGATGGCTACACGCTGCTGATGACGCTGACGCAGTCGGTGCTGACCAACCAGTTCCTGTTCCAGAAGCTGCCTTACGACCCGCGCAAGGACCTGAGCATGATCAGCGTGCTGGCCGACGCGCAGCTGGTGCTGGTGACCCACCCGTCGGTGCCGGCGCGCACGGTGCGCGAACTGGGCGATTACGCACGCGGCCGGCCGGGCAAGCTGAGCTATGCCTCGTGGGGCGTGGGGTCGCTGTCGCACCTGAGCGGCGCCTACTACAGCAAGCTGGTGCACGGCCAGGCCACGCACGTGCCGTACAAGGGCGAGGCGCCGATGCTGCAGGACCTGCTCGGCGGCCAGGTGCAGTTTGGCTTCGCCAGCATCCTCACCGCCAGGCCCTACATCCAGAGCGGCAAGCTCAAGGCGCTGGCGGTGACCGGCACGCAGCGCAGCAGCGCGCTTCCCGACATGCCCACCTTTGCCGAGGCCGGCATGCAGGACAGCGCCTTCAAGACCGTCGGTTGGATCGGCCTGGTGGCGCCCGTGGGCGTGCCCGCACCGATCCTGGCCCGGCTCGAGAGCGAGGTGCGCGCCATCCTGCAGAGCCCCGAGATGCAGGAGCGCATGGTCGCGCTGGGGCTGCGCACGGTGGGCAGTTCGCCGGCCGAGGCGCAGGCGCTCTACGCGCGCGACTGGCCGGTGCTGAAGACGCTGGTGGCGGATTCGGGCGCGAAGCTGGACTGAACTGCAACGATGGCAACGCCCATGGCGGGCGCCGCGGCAAATACCGCGACGCCCGCTTTTTTGTTTTCATGATGCCGTGCAGGGCGCTTACGAAAACCGAATAGAAACCATTGGCATTCGCATCCGCAAGCAAGTCAGAAAATAGAGAATCCATGCGGCAAGAACGCCGCGGCGCGGGCCCGGATTGCTTGATGTCCGCTTATGCGGGACTACCATGAAGTCACGCGGCGCATTCGCCGTGGCGTCGCTGTGGTCGTGCCATCGCGACATCGCATGTCCCTGTCACAGGGGCATTGGGGGCTGCCATGAAGACTGACAAGAAGGTGATCCAGTTGCTGAACGGGCAGCTGCGGCATGAGCTCACTGCCATCAACCAGTATTTCCTGCATGCCCGCATGTATCGGCACTGGGGACTGCGCGCGCTGGGCAAGCACGAGTATGACGAATCGATCGAGGAAATGAAGCACGCCGACAAGCTGATCGAGCGCATCCTGCTGCTCGATGGCTTGCCCAACCTGCAGGACCTCGACAAGTTGCTGGTGGGCGAGAACACCGAAGAAATGCTCGGCTGCGACCTGAAGCTCGAACTGGTGTCGCAGGCCAGCTGCAAGGATGCGATCAAGTATTTCGAGTCGGTCGGCGATTATGTCTCGCGCCAGCTGGTGGTCGATATCCTCGAGGACACCGAGGAACATATCGACTGGCTCGAAGCGCAGCTGGAGCTGGTGCGCAAGGTCGGCTTGCAGAACTACATCCAGTCCGCCATGGGCGGAATCGAGGACTGAGCCGGCGCGGCGCGCCGCGCGCTCTCCTGCAAAGATTTCCATTTCCCGCTACACTGCGGCCCGCAGCACGTCGCGCCGCTCCGGCGCGATGTCAGCGGCGGGGTGGCAGAGTGGTTATGCAACGGCCTGCAAAGCCGTGTACGACGGTTCGATTCCGGATCCCCGCCTCCATCTTCCTGCCCGGGCGCATTGCGCCCGGCGCACCTGCGCAGTCGCGCGCGATCGCTCCGCTTTCCTTTTTTTCACGCGCCTGTCATCGGCCTGCGCCATGAATGCGGCGGGCTGTGCCGCACGCGCCCTGACCGGTATGCCGCAACGGTTCCGGACACGCGTTTATCCCCAATGGATCAACCGCAGCGAATCGGGTAATGTTGCCCGACAGGCCGCTGGCCTGCGTGCAACCCGTGCCGCCAGTCGGCGGCACCGCCATGTCCGGGCTTCCATGGCGTTTCCCCTCGCGAGGCAGTGTGAAAAAGAGAGGCTCCAGATGATGAAAGACCTGCGCATCCGCGTAGCCGTGCCGACGGATGCTCCCGCCGTGGGCGAGGTGCTGGATCGATGCGGGCTGCCGGTGGACGGTGTACCGCGCTTGCTCGAGCATTTCCACGTTGCCGTCCTTGGCACGCAGATCATCGGCTGCGCCGCCGGCGAGCGCTGCGGCGAGACCGTGGTGATCCGTTCCGTGGGCGTGCTGCCCGAACACCGCGACCAGGGCGTGGCCACCCACGTGGTGCGTGCCGCGCTGATGCGCGCCCGCGCCAACGGCGCACGGCGCGCCGTGCTGCTGGCGTCCAGCTGCCCCAGCTATTTCGCGCGCTACGGCTTTACGCTGGTGCCGGCCGCGAAGCTGCCGCCCGAGGTCATGTCGTCGAGCGAATTCCACCGCGCGGCGGACACGCCGCCGTTGTGCATGTGGTGCGAGCTGAGCTGATCCTCCGCAAGCCGATGGCGAGCCGCTGCGCTCGCCTCAGTGGTCCTATCAGTGATCGCCGTCGCAGCGGCTGATCTCCACCGTTACGTGCACCAGTTCCTCGTGCACCGACAGCGCCTCGCGCACGCGCTGCGGCGTCAGCGCGGCATCATGCGTGACCAGGCAGACGATGCAGGCAAAGTGCTGACGGCCCACGCGCCACACATGCAGGTCGGACACGCGGGTACTGTCGTCGCCGTGATCGAGGCCGGCCAGCACCTCGCGCACCTCGTCCACCACCGGGTGGTCCATCTCGCGGTCCAGCAGCACCGTGCCGCTCTGGCGCATCAGGCCGATGGCCCAGCGGCCGACCAGTACCGCGCCCACCAGCCCCATCACCGGATCGAGCCAGTTCCAGCCCAGCCTCCAGCCGCCGGCGAGCGCGACGATCGCCAGCACTGAGGTCGCGGCATCGGCCAGCACGTGCACATAGGCAGCGCGCAGGTTGAGGTCATGATGGTGATGGTCGTGGCTGTGATGGTGACCGTGGTCATGGCCGTGGTCGTGGCCATGCGCATGGCCGCCGAGGATCAGCGCGCAGCCGAGGTTGACCAGCAGCCCGAGCGCGGTCACGGCCATCGCTTCGCGATAGTGGATCGCCTGCGGCACGAACAGGCGCTCGACCGAGCCCGCCGCCATCAGCGCGGCAATGCCCAGCAAAAACACCGCGCTGGCGAAGCCCGCCAGCACTTCTATCTTCCAGGTGCCGAAGGCAAAGCGCCAGTCGCCGGCGTAGCGGCGCGCGGCGGCGTAGGCGAAAGCTGACAGCCCGATGGCCAGCGCGTGCGAGCTCATGTGCCAGCCATCGGCCAGCAGCGCCATCGAGTTGAACCAGAGCCCGGCGGCGATTTCCGCCACCATGGTGATGGCGGTGATCACCATCACCAGGCGCGTGCCGCGTTCGGCGGCGCGGTTGCCCGCGTCGAAGGCGTGGCTGTGGGTCCAGGCGGACAGGTCTTGGGTATGCATGGGGAACGTGCTTTGCGCTTGAAAACTCGGCGAATTGTCTGGCGCAGGGCCAGGCAGGCCCAAGGGTAGCAGAGACCAGTGCGCGTGCCGTGGCATCCCCGACGGCATCAGGGGTGGGTTTGGGTTGCGTCAGGAAACGGGGGGCGGTATCGCTGCGTGTGCCTTATATGCAACAAGATTCCCGCGAGAGACGTAAGGAATCTTTTCTTTCGCTTACATACATTCATGAATGGATGTATGATCCAGCGAAAAATTCACGTCCCCGTCATATCTTTGTTGACCGTACCGAGATGAGCTATCGCTTTATTGCCACCTGTCTTGCCGCCTGGGTAGGCGTTTGCGCCACCGCCGGCTGGCTGGTCGAGCGTCTCTGGAGCTGAGCGCCGGCCAGGCCGCCTGCCTCGGCCTCAAGCCGCCTGCCGCGTCTGCGCCAGGCTGTCAAAGAACTGCCACAACTGCGGCGCGTCGCCGGTGGCCACGTTGAAGCGGATCCACGGCGAGTCGGTTTCGTCCGGCTCGAAATACGATCCGGGCGCCAGCCAGATGCCATGCTCCAGTGCCAGCGTGGCAAGGCGGTTGCCGAGCAGCGGACCGCCGCGGCGACTGGCCAGCCACCGCGCCTGCACCGCCTCGTTCAGGCGCGCCCACGCGAACATCCCGCCTTCCGGGCGCAGCAGCACCTCCAGCCCGTGGGCCTCCATCTTTTCCGTGACGCGGTCCTGCTGCGCACGCAGCCGTTCGGACAATGCCGCCACATGGCGGCCATAGTGGCCGCTGGTCAGCACCGAATACACCAGCCGCTCCGTCACCTCCGATGAGGTCAGGCCGACGGCCATCTTGGTGCGCGCAAAGGCCTTGGCCAGGTCCGGGCTGGCGGCCAGGTAGCCGACCCGCAGCGACGGTGTGATGGTCTTGGAAAAACCGTTGACATAGACCACCTGCGACAGACCGTCCATGGCCGCCAGCATCGGCGAGCCCGCCGGCGCCAGTTCGCGGTAGATGTCGTCCTCGACCACCAGCAGCCGGTGCTGCTCGGCCAGTTGCAGCACGCGGAAGGCGTTCATGCTGGTGAGGCTGGCGCCGGTCGGGTTCTGCAGCACGGTGTTGATGAACAGCGCGCGCGGGGCGTGGGCGCGCAGCGCGTCCTCCAGCGCGTCGGTGTCCAGCCCCGCCGCCGTGCGCGGCACGCCGACCACGCGCAGCCCGGCCAGCCGCAGGATCTGCAGCAGGTTGCAGTAGCAGGGCGATTCCACCAGCACGGTATCGCCGGCACGCAGCAGCGTGCGCACCACCAGGTCCAGCGCCTGCGTCGCGCCCTGGGTCAGCACCACCTGCTGCGCCTGCAGGGGGATGCCGTACTGGCCCAGCCCCGCGGCAATGTGCTCGCGCAGCGGCGCAAAGCCGTACGGATGACCGTAGCCCGACAGCTGCGCCGCCGGCACGCGGGCCGACGCGCGCATGGCCTGGTGCAGGCCTTCCTCGTTGAGCCAGTCGCCTGGCAGCCAGCCCGCGCCGGCCTTGATCGGGACCGAATGGTCGGCAAACACGTCCGACAGCAGCCATGCGGCATTCAGCCCCGGCGCTTCCCAATGCGGCGCGCGCGCATGGCCGGCCGGCGCATGGCGGTGCGCCACGGTGTAGCCGGAGCCAGGGCGCGCGGCGAGGTAGCCGAGCGCGGTCAGCCGTCCGTAGGCCTCGGCCACGGTAAAGGTGCTGACGTGGTGGTGCTGGGCAAAGCGCCGCACCGACGGCAGCGCCGTGCCGGGACGCAGCGCGCGCTGCTCCACCAGCGCGGCGATGCCGGCGACGATCTGCTCGGTCAGGGTGTCGCCGTCGCGGCGGCTGCGGGTCAGGTTCAGGGTCAGCATCAGGCACTCGGGCAGGCGTGGACCTGTACAGTTTAGCGGCTGCCGGCCGACGCGCGGACCCAGGCATTCCGTCACGCGAAAATTGCCGCGCTGCAGCGTGCGATGCCGTGCCGCGGCATGGGCGGCGCGCGGCGAGATCGTCCGGGTGCGGTGCCGGCGTGCTACTTGCCTGTACGGTCGGGCGTGATCAAACTGTACGGTAAGGCGTGGTTGTCCGGACTGTATATTTTGTCGGCCAGTCGCCGCCGGTAGAGTGGCCCTCATTGCCGCGCCGCCAGCCGGCGCGCCGCCCCCAACCGACCCGATTTCCCCCTAGGAGGACGTATGGACGCCGCCAAGACCGTGATTCCCGATCTCGATGCGCTGTGGATGCCCTTCACCGCCAACCGCCAGTACAAGGCGGCGCCGCGCCTGCTGGCGTCGGCCAGCGGCATGTACTACACCACCCACGACGGCCGCCAGATCCTGGACGGTTGCGCCGGCCTGTGGTGCGTCGCGGCCGGCCACTGCCGCAAGGAAATCGCCGAGGCGGTGGCACGCCAGGCTGCCACGCTGGACTATGCGCCGCCGTTCCAGATGGGCCATCCGCTGTCGTTCGAGGCCGCCACCAAGTTGGCGGCGATCATGCCGCAGGGGCTGGACCGCATCTTCTTCACCAACTCGGGCTCGGAGGCGGTCGACACCGCGCTGAAGATCGCCCTGGCGTATCACCGCGCGCGCGGCGAAGGCCAGCGCACGCGCTTTATCGGCCGCGAGCGCGGCTACCACGGCGTCGGCTTCGGCGGCATGGCAGTGGGCGGCATCGGGCCGAACCGCAAGGCCTTCTCGGCCAACCTGATGCCGGGCACCGACCACCTGCCGGCCACCTTCAACCTGGCCGAGGCCGCCTTTTCCAAGGGCCAGCCGCAATGGGGCGCGCATCTGGCCGACGACCTCGAGCGCATCCTCGCGCTGCATGACCCGGCCAACGTCGCCGCGGTGATCGTCGAACCGCTGGCGGGCTCCGCCGGCGTGCTGGTGCCGCCGGTCGGCTACCTGGAAAAGCTGCGCGAGATCACCAGCCGCCACGGCATCCTGCTGATCTTCGACGAGGTCATCACCGCCTTCGGCCGCCTCGGCGCGGCCACCGCGGCCGAGCGCTTCAACGTGACGCCGGACCTGATCACCATGGCCAAGGCGATCAACAACGCCGCGGTGCCGATGGGCGCCGTCGCCGTGCGCCGCGAGGTGCATGACGCGGTGGTCAACTCGGCCGCGCCGGGCACGATCGAACTGCTGCACGGCTATACCTATTCCGGCCACCCGGTGGCCGCGGCGGCGGCGATCGCCACGCTGGACCTGTACCAGCGCGAAAACCTGTTCGGCCGCGCCGCCGAGCTGGCGCCGGTATTCGAGGCCGCGGCGCACGGCGTGCGCGGCGCGCCGCACGTGAAGGACATCCGCAACTACGGGCTGGTAGCCGGCATCGAGCTGGAGTCGCGTCCGGGCCAGCCGGGTGCGCGTGCCTACGAGGCCTTCCTCAAGTGCCTGGAGCTGGGCGTGCTGGTGCGCTACACCGGCGACATCCTGGCGTTCTCGCCGCCGCTGATCATCTCGGAAGCGCAGATCGGCGAGATGTTCGATACCGTGAAGCAGGCGCTGCAGGACATCAAGTAAGGGACATCGAGCAAGCGGCCCGCGCCGCCTCCCATTGCCGCCGGGCCCGCGGGCCCGGCCTCCCCGATTGCACGCCGGGGCGCGCCATGCGCGCGCCGCGGCCCTCGAAGGAAATCCCAAGTGAGCATCGCAGAAAACCGGCAACTGGCCGAAGTCCATCATTTCATCGGCGGCACCGTGCGCCGCGCCGGCGGTCAGCGCCAGGCGGATGTATTCAACCCCGCCACCGGCGAAGTGTCCGCACGCGTCGCGCTGGGCACCGCCCAGGACGTGGCCGATGCCGTCGCCGCCGCCCAGGCCGCCTTCCCGGCGTGGGCCGACACTCCGCCGCTGCGCCGCGCGCGCATCCTGTTCAAGTTCAAGGAACTGCTGGACCAGCACCACGACGACCTCGCCGCGCTGATCACGCGCGAGCACGGCAAGGTGTTCTCGGACGCCAAGGGCGAGGTCACGCGCGGCATCGAGGTGGTGGAGTTCGCCTGCGGCATCCCCAACCTGCTCAAGACCGATTTCACCGACAACATCGGCGGCGGCATCGACAACTGGAACCTGCGCCAGCCGCTGGGCGTGGTGGCCGGCATCACGCCGTTCAACTTCCCGGTGATGGTGCCGATGTGGATGTTCCCGGTGGCGCTGGCGTGCGGCAATACCTTCGTGCTCAAGCCGTCCGAGCGCGACCCGTCGCCGAGCCTGCTGATTGCGGATTTGCTGCGCCAGGCCGGCCTGCCCGACGGCGTGTTCAACGTGGTGCAGGGCGACAAGGAGGCGGTCGACGCGCTGCTTGCGCATCCGGACGTGCAGGCGCTGTCGTTCGTCGGCTCGACCCCGATCGCCGAGTACATCTATACGGAAGGGACCCGGCACGGCAAGCGCGTGCAGGCCCTGGGCGGCGCCAAGAACCACCTGGTGGTGATGCCCGACGCGGACCTGGACCAGGCCGTCGACGCGCTGATCGGCGCGGCCTATGGCTCGGCCGGCGAGCGCTGCATGGCGATCTCGGTGGCGGTGGCGGTCGGCGAGGTGGCCGACCAGCTGGTGCCGCGCCTGGCCGAACGCGCGCGTGCGCTGAAGATCCGCAACGGCATGGAGGCCGATGCCGAGATGGGACCGCTGGTGACCGGCGCGCACAAGGCCAAGGTCGAAGGCTATATCGCCAAGGGTGTGGCGGAAGGCGCAACCCTGGTGACCGATGGCCGCGGCCACCGCGTCGACGGGCACGAGAACGGCTTCTATGTCGGCGGCACGCTGTTCGACCATGTGACGCCGGAGATGACGATCTACAAGGAAGAGATCTTCGGCCCGGTGCTGTCGGTGGTGCGGGTGCATGACTTTGCCGAGGCGGTGGCGCTGATCAACGCGCACGAGTACGGCAACGGCGTGTCGTGCTACACCAGCGACGGCGGCATCGCGCGCGCGTTCGCGCGGCAGATCCAGGTGGGCATGGTCGGCATCAACGTGCCGATCCCGGTGCCGATGGCGTGGCATTCGTTCGGCGGCTGGAAGCGCTCGCTGTTCGGCGACCACCATGCCTATGGCGAAGAGGGCGTGCGCTTCTACACGCGCTACAAGAG
>NZ_JBYOJO010000023.1:0-99698 GCF_057798955.1 Cupriavidus sp. 207A1
CCGTTCTAACCTTGAGTAAGTAATACTTGTAAAGATTAGCCCCGTGTTCGCGCGGGGTTTTTCTTTTTGATCAGTACTTTATGGGCGGTGGTGCGTTGGAAAGATCAGAAGGTGGTTTTGCGGAAGGGCATGAGATTTTCGTCAGGAAGCGAAAGTGTCAACTTCGGCGCCCAGAAGCTAAGATCTCAGGCGGGATCTTCAACCTCCAACGAGGGAAGAACGTGAGCTAGTGCTCACCACTGCTGATACTTGGATAACGACACTCTGCTGTTGTTCAGGTGCAGCTGGGGCTGTGACAGCGATCGCTTCCATTACTGCGCTTATCATTAGAGACATCGCCATCACCACAAGGGAGATTGCACAGCAATGGCACGATGCACAGCACCAGTTCGAGGGCACCACTCGGCGGCCGCGGCAGCAGCCTGTCCGGCATGTAGTTCCCGCTATGGCGGGTACCGCAGCAGCTATGGAGGCGGGTACGGCAGTGGCTATGGCTCGTCCTACGCTTCTGGTGGCGGGAGCAGCTACAGCAGCGGTGGCAGGTCCAGCGGAGGCGGCAGTTCAAGGCCGCGCTGGTCGCGTGCCGGTTCGTCCGTTTCGTACACGCCCGCTCAGGTGGCGTCCCTCACTCCGATTCGCGAGGCTGTTGAAAAAGAAGCGGCGGCGAAGCCGGACCTTCGGGATTGCTTCCTCTGCCACGCTTGGGATGACAGGCAGGGCGCGGCCAAGGAGCTGCACGATTTGCTCGAGGCGGCTGGGGTCAAGGTCTGGTTCAGCGAGAAGGATCTAGGTCTGGGCGTACCGATGATGCGAGCCATCGATAAAGGCTTGGCGGCCTCGAAAATTGGACTCGTCCTGGTGACCCCCGCATTGTTGGCACGCCTTCCGAAAGAGGGCGTCGCCGACAAAGAGCTTTCGACTCTTCTGCAGGGTAACCGTCTCGTGCCCATCGTGCATGGCACTACGTACACTGCGCTCCGCGATGTTAGCCCCATGCTTGCTTCGCGAAGCGGACTTGACACGTCCGAAGACACGATGGCGGTGGTCGCAACCAAAATTGCCGAGCTGGTCGCTATCTGGAGCTGACAGGTGAAGCTTCCGTGGGGGGAAACGCCGGCGAGAGCCGGTTTTTTGCTTCTGGGGCTGCGATCACCGCTTCGTGACATGGAAAAGTCGTAAACATTGTCTACGGTAATTGGGACGCGTCGGCCGAAGGAGCGCCAATGCATGCCCAATTTCATGTGGTGACGGTCCGGCATCCGGACGGCGAGCGCCTGCCGATCCTGCTGGACGCAGACCGGCAACCTATCGGCTGGATCAACGAGTATGCGATTCAGCGACTGCGTTCACGGCTGTCGGCCAACAGTCTGTCAAAATCACTGCAGGTCATCGGGTTGCTGTGGCAGTGGGCGGTCCAGCATGGCATTCCGCTACAGGCCAGACTGATTACCGGCGAGGGACTCTCACCGGACGAAATTGCCAGCCAACTTTACCCCTGGCTAAGACGCGACTTCAAGTCACGAGGGGCGGTACGCCGGCTGGTCGTGGCTCCGACCACCGTAGCGCAGCGTCTTCAAGTCGTCATGCAGTTCATTCGTTGGCATGTGGAAGGCGCCATGGGGCGTCTGCCGATCGGTAGCCGGGAACTGACTGATATCAGACAACGACTGGCGACGATGCAGCACACGATTGCCACGGCCGGGCCAAGGCGCGCCGCGCCAGTGCATCATGCCTCCCCGCTGTCCGAGGAGCGTGTGAACCGTCTGCTGAGCATCTGCCGTCCCGGCAACGACGAAAATCCCTGGAAGGTCCCCTATCAGGACCGCAATTACCTCATCGTCCTGGTGTTGCTGCTGTTGGGTATCAGGCGGGGCGAACTCCTCAAACTGCGCGTTGCTGACTGCGTCCTATCGGGCGCCATTCCGGAGATCAGGGTTGAGCGCTCGCCCGACGACGCTAGGGATCCTCGTCGCAATGAACCCCAGGTGAAGACGGAGTCGCGACAGTTGCCTTGCGATCGGGCGTTAGCTGGACTGTTGAACGCCTATATCTGTCGTACCCGTCGAGCCATACCGGGTTCAGACAAAAGTCCGTTCCTGTTCCTGGGCCGGAATGGGATGCCGATGAGCCTGGCGCGCGTCAACGGATTGCTCACCCAAGTTGGCGCAGCACACGCCGAATTCCGCGATTTGCATCCGCACTGCCTGCGTAGCACGTGCGCAACGAACTTCCGTGCGGAAGCGTTGCGCAACGGGCTGGACGAGGAGCGCGTCGAGAAACACATGATGTACTTCTTCGGTTGGCGCTCGTCAGAGTCTATCCGGCCGTACGTCTGGCATGCGATCCGGCGGGAGTCCTGTGAGCTCAGCCTTGAATACCAGTCCACGGTCTTTAATGCATCGACGTCGGATATCGAATGACGAACGCCGAGATCAATCGCGCAATCATGTCGTTGCTGCGAAAGAACAACCTTCCACCGTTGCCGAGCTACGTCATCGACCGAGATGGTCGTCGTATGGAGATGAGTGGAACGTACTGGAAGTTCAATGTGCCTACCAACAACGTCGCGTTTCACTGGGAGAGGCAGTCGGACGGAAGCGCCGTAGTGGGCTACGCGTTGCGTCGATGGGCATCGATGCTAATGACGCAACAAGCGAGCCGGAGCGTCATGAATGCGTTGACCAAAGTGCTAGGGGCCCTGAGAGGAAGATCATCAGGCATTGGTACGCAGGGGCTATTGCTGTTGGAGCAATGGCGAGCCTTGGCGTCGGAGGAACAGACGGAAGATCTGAAGGATGCGTTGTGCCGGCATGTCGAGGCAGCTGTTTGCGCACTACGGACCAGGAAGGCGATGGACGAGTTCTACCTTCTGCGCAGCTGGTATCGTTGGTCAGCAACAATGCTTGCGAGCCTGGGGTTCGATGAACAGTTCGCGCTTGAACTAGATGAGGTTTCCATACCCGCACGCTCGTCTCTACTTGCGGTGGAGTTGGAAGACGAGGAGCGCGGACCGCTCTGGGACACGGAGGTGGCTGTTCTGCGTGCCGCATTGGTGGGTGATCGCTCCCAAGAGCGCTCGCACGTGATGCAGCGTGCCGCGATTGCATTGAGCTTGGCATATGGTCGGAATCCATCGAACTATTGCCTCCTCAGAGAGGAGGATCTGTCAAATCAGTTGGCCGGGTTCGACGTGCCGCCACAGTGGAGACTGTCCATTCCCCGCATCAAGAAATGGGGGATCGGTGTGCGCCAGCAGTTCGTGCAAGAGCGGGTGAGCAACGATCTGCTGCCGTTGATACATGACCTGCTAGTGGCCAACGGGAGTATCGATTGTGAAGGGTATCCGCGTCCGCTGTTTATGCGCGATAGTGTGGACGAATGGCGGGTCGGTACTGGTGTCGAGGAGTATGCGTACCACATGACAGGAAAGGAATTCCTGAGACTCATACGGGGGTTCGCTACACGAATGGCAATCCAATCGCCGCGCACCGGACGGCAGCTCCGCTTGAGTTCACGCCGCTTGCGGTACACGTTTGCCACGACGATGGTGGAGCTCGGCGCATCCAAGACCATGCTCGCCACGATGTTGGACCATTCCGATACGCAACATGTGCGGGTCTACTACGCTTTGAAGGGAGCCCGTCTGACCCGCATTCTGAACCGCGCCGCTGCACTACGGCTAGGCCCCCTCATGAAGCTGTTCAAAGGGATGCCCATCGGAGTGGACTCCGAAGCGGCGAGGGACGTTTGCCAGGAAAAAAGGGTCCGCTTCGTCGGTGACGTAGACGCTGTGGAGCCGGTTGAGATCGGCGCATGTGGCCAGTCACCTCGCTGCCTGCTGGACCCACCATTCTCTTGCTACGTCTGTCCCAAGTTCCAGCCGTACCTGGAAGCCGACCATCAGGCCGTACTGGATGCGCTGCTCAAAGGGAGGGATGAGCGTCGTGGTCGGCTCGGCATGCGCCTGTCAGTCCAGATGGATGAGGTGATCTACGCAGTAGCGGAGGTTGTACAACTGGTGGCCCACCATGGTAAACGGAACGGCGGGAAGGCGTAAGACGATGGCGGCCGTCGGCCGCCTGGAAGCACCCGCAGGAGATGACTGGATCGAGAATGGAATGCAGCTGATCGGCAAGGCGAAAGCGTTGATGCCGTTCGGTGATGTCGAGTGGGATGCACCGGTCTGGGATGTCTCGGCTGCCTATGAACATCGCACGCGAGGATACAAGGCCAACGCCGGGGGACTGCGACTGCCATTCACCCAGCATAGGCGAACGGCCAAGGGTGTGGGCGAGCCGCTGCCAGAGGCCTTCGCGGATCTCGTCAAGGCTCTTGTATGCGTCCGGCATCAGAAGCGAGGCCAGTCTGTGAGCAGCCACAGCGTGTTCATCCGGGCTACACGCTACGTGTGTGAGGCAATCCGAAGGACTGGGCATCAACTCGGCGAACTGCGCAAGGATGACCTGGACCGGGCGGCGGCCATGGTTATCCAAAGAGAACTGGAGACATCCGCGTACAAGGTCCTTGGTCACATGGAAGAGTTCGCCGATATGCTGGACCGATATCGTCTCAGCCGCGTGAGGCTGGACTGGCGGTGCAGGCGAAAAGCGCGGCCCCGATCACTGACGCCGGACAGGATTGGAGACCGCTCGACAGAGGTATCGGACAGGCTGCCAAAAGAGGAAGCGATCCGGGCGCTTGGATGGCTTTACCAGAAGATCCCGCAAGCCGAACCCACGGATGATGCGGGCACCGGCGACCGCATGCTGGTTCTGATCGCCACGATCATGGCATGCACTGGCCTCAGAGTTGGCGAGATGCTGACGCTGCCGGTGAATCCGATCTCCATTGCGAAGGACGGTAGTCGGAACTTGCGCTATGCAAGGCTGAAAGGTCGAGCTGACGACGTGATGGTCGAATGGCATACGAAGCCATTGCTATCCGAGACGGTGGAATTGGTGGAGGCTGCGCTGGCGGAACTGCAGAAAGCAACGGCTGGGCCGCGGCAGGTCGCCCTGAAAGCCAGTCGCCGCGGGTCGCTGCTGTTACTACGCTCCCTTCCCGAGAGGCTCTACACGTGTGACATACAAACTGCACTTGGGTTGGAGAGTCGAAATATTGCGCAGTTCCTTAGGAGTAGGGAAATTCCATTCGAGATAGAAAACCGGGGGCTACGTGTTGATCGGGAAGCTTTGCTGTGTGGCATCGCCAAAGACCATTGGTTTGGGCCGATGATCCCGGGGCCTGCCGGTCAAGGGCTCAAGCTTCACGAAGCGTTGTGCGTGGCTTACGCGAATCAGTTCCATCGCGGGACGCGGACAACGCTTAAGTATGCCGCTCGACCCGTATCGGACCAGAACGTAACGGACTTCCTGACCGGACGGCCCGCCATTCGGTCGGCGTTCGAGCGATATGGGCTTGCGGGTGAAGACGGCCTGGTACTGCGTTTGCGATCGCATGGACTCCGGCACTTCCTTAACCATCTGCTGGACGAAGGTGGAGCGCCGGATCTCGTGCAAACGAAATGGTTTGGGCGAAAGCATGAGGCGGACACGAGAGCCTATCAACATCTGACGACTGCCCAACGCGCGGCGCAGGTGGTTAAGGAGGTTCTGGAAGACAAGTTGGCGGGAGGCATTGTTGAGGTTGCCAAAGCCCTGCCGCTTGAAGTGGCAAAGACATTCCTGACTGCACGCATCCAGGCAGTCCACGATGTAGGGCCGGGCTTATGCGTCCACGACTTCCAGATGTCCCCCTGCGAGCGCCATCTGCAATGCACGGCGAAATGCGAGGAATATCTGTGGATCAAGGGCGAAGCGGCCAGAGCGCATGAACTGAAAAGACAGGCTGCGGTGGCATACATCAGCCTGCATGCAGTGACGGCACGTGCGAGGTCGCTATCCTTGATGCACTCGGATTGGTACCGGCATCTTGAGACTCGATATGGACAGCTGACGGAGCAGCTTGCAACGATAGGCTTCCATCAAGCTGATCTGGTGCGATACGTAGAGGAGTATGGAAGTGCCGAAAAGCATCCGGGCAAGCGCAAAGATAAATGAGAGTAAGAAGGCGGGCATCATCGCCGAGCTTGAGCGCTGGCAGGGCAGGGAATTGGGTACGCGACTGACCTGGGAGCGTGTCGAAGCGTTCTCCGGATACACCCGCCAGGCGCTGAGCCGTCATCCGGAGATCGTGCACGCATACCAGGAGGCCAAGCGTGCGCTGGCCGACAGCGGCCGAAAATCCAGATCACGCACGCGTCGCGACGAGCTTGCCTATCTCGATCAAACGGTGGAGAGCCTGCGCGCAAAGATACGCTGGTATGAAAACCTTGAAGCGCTGTGGCTACAGCGCTGGCAACGCATTGCCAATCAATGCCTGCAGCGCGGACTCAGTATCGATGATCTGGATCGTCCGCTGGATCCCTTGAACCGGAAAGCCTAGGCGGAATTAGCGGTTGCGGCGACATCAGCGTTCGGTGTCGCGGCCTTGAGAAAGGTGCAGCCGTCCAACGTCGTCTGGGCAACGGCATCGACGTACTTCTCTGCTTGGGCTGCTCGCCTTCGAACCCGCTGTGCCCATTCGTTGGTGGCCTTGCGATAAAAACGCTCGGACTCCTCCTTCCAGTCGCTGCTTCGATCGGACATGACGTAGGCGAGGTAGACGCGGTCAATGGCGAGATCCTCGAAGCGGCGGTGGTGATGCACCTGGTTCCGCTCGCGAAGCTCCTGGTCAAAATCCCTCTCGAACAACTTGAGGAACTGTCCGATATCGATTCGGTGATGTGGTTCAGCCTTCTTCATCGAATTGAGGTATCTCTTGATCCGCTCCTTGAGTTCGTAGAACCGATTGAAGTACATCTCGCACATGTACGTGAGATGTTCGTGCTTGCTCACGGGCAGGCCATGAAAGGGAAACCGGCGGAAATAGTACTCACAGTCCCTTAGGGCTTGAAGGGCTTGCTCGATGCCCAGGTACTGGACAACCAGGTCGCGCTGTTGCTCGATCTCCGGAGCGAAAGCGAATTCCTCTGGATGGATGTCGTCCTTTGGCAGCGGGAAGTCGTCGTCGTAGAGAGTTCGCGCCAAGCGCCCCTTGCGCCAGTCGGACCACCCGGGGTAGGTCTCCAACTGCTTCATCCAGTGGCCGATAGCGCGTTCAACTAGTTCGCGAGGGGACGACGGGGCGATTCCTTTAGGCATGGCAGACACGGGCGACTCCGTTCGCGCGGGGGAACTGCAGCATTCTGCCATTGGAAAATGTGATTTATAGGGCTTCTGAGAACGCTACCTGAAATTGCCGAGCATTCACGCCCAAATGAGCTCGCGAGCGGCGCAAAATAGCATCACCGCAGCGCGAACCGCGCATCGATCCTCGGTCCTAGCCTGGGCCCCCACGATCCTCAATCTTTACGATGGCCGGGTCGCAGCTCTCCCAAAGCGACCATCCACGCCGGTTGGCGGTCAATGTTTACGCCGTTGCATAACAGAACCGTTCCGCCAGCCCGCAGCGCTGGACGGCATTCCCTTTCGGTATGACGGCGCCTGAGGTAGTGCGCCAGGCCGTCAGCTGAAACTCTTCTTCACAACTGCGATCGCTTCGGCGGTCGCAGTTGTCCTCTCCCGGCAGTTCTGCCGGCTTCCTTCCCCACATAGCGCCATGCTGAAAAGACCTTCTGGCCAACGCCGGGATGTCCTTTGAGCACGCGTCTTATCGCCTGTCTCAGGCATCGACCCATCCTCCCAACGGAGCTATCCCATGAAACAACTGAGTGACATTGTGAGAAGCTGGACGCCCGCTCAATGGGAAGGTCTGCTGAAGCGGTATCTGCCGGCGGAAGTCCTGACGGACAGCTTCTGGCAAGGGCGCCCCGGTCGTTGCCCCCTCTGTGGTGGCCATGACCGTTTTACCTTTGACAACAAGCGCGGCCGCGGCGACTGGGTGTGCCGCAAGTGCAATGCGGGCAGTCCGAAGGCCGGCGACGGTTTGGAACTGGTACGCTGCTTCACCGGCCTGACGTACCTGCAGCTGCTGATTGAGCTCAACGGAGACGGAACCATTCCGATTGAACCTGGACCCGGTCGGGCTCCAGCCCCGCGTCGCAAGGTCAACGACCCTGCGGCCAAGATGCGCCGCGTTGTCAAGAAGTGGAGCGCTGCGGCAGAGCTGACGCCTGGTGACCACGCCATGCGGTATCTCGCTGCACGCGTGCCTGGATTGCGTGCGCCGCGTCCCAGCGCGCTGCGCCTTGCGGAGCAGGACTACTGGCATGACGGTCAGATCATCGGTCGTTATCCAACCATCCTTGCGAAGTTCACGCTGCCAGATGGACGCATGGCAACAGTGCACCGTACCTCGTTGGATCCTGCGGTGCCTGCCAAGGCGTTGATTGTCTCGGAGGACGGCGAAATCCTGCCTGCCAAGCGCAATGATGTCTCGGCTCTGCCTCTGTCCGGCGGCGCGGTGCGCCTGATGTCGCCGCGCGCCGGCGAAGTGGGTGTGGCCGAAGGCCTGGAAAGTGCGTATGCAGCCTACATGCTGTTTGGCGTGCCGACCTGGAATTGTCTGAATCGCGTGTTGCTCAGCCAGTTCGAGGTACCTCCGGACATGGGCGTCCACACCGTCCACATCTTCGCGGACTTCGACCAGATCGACCCAGCGACCGGTAAGTCGCCGGGCATGGCCGACGCATTAACACTCCAGAAGCGGTTGCGCGCTGCAGGGCTACGTACCGTGTTGCATCGCCCCAAAATCCGGGGCACCGACTTCTGCGATCAGTGGCGCACCGAATACCAGCTGCGCCTTATGTCTCGCCAGACAGTAGCAGCCTGACCTAACCGCCACCTCTTGGTGGCGCCATTCATTACCTCTGCCCTGTGGGTCCTTCCCACAGGGGAGTACCCCGTGGCAGGCTCTCTCAGGAGATTCGCAATGCCACAGAAAGGATTCACCGCCATCGTCAACAAGCTGCATATCCACGCGATGCGCAGCTCGGCCGCGACAGAAGTCAAGGCCGGCCAGTCGGAAGCGCAATTCTTTGATGTGTACCGCCGAGAGCCGTCGGGAAGCATGACGTTCGTCGACCGGATGCCATCCTTCGATTCGGCCCTTGACTACTGCCTTGCCCCGACGCTTCATTGAAGCGCGCCAACCCTTAAACAAAATGCCCAGCGATCGCTGGGCATTTTTTTTTGTCCGCGTGGAACGGTGAGTCAGCGCCGCTTGCGGGCCTTGACGCCGTTGTAAACAACCAGGAGCGCTTCCAGCACGCACCAGCCGATGAGGACTGTGAACACAAAGCGGTTGATGCCGTGAGTGGTGGACAGGTATTCGAACATGGTCTGGTTCCTACTTGTTGTTGTCGTCAAGACAAGGTTGCCATCGAAAGTGCCCCTGTCAAGCTCCGGTCGGCAAGGGAATTCTACTAGCCGAAGCGCGCCATGGCCTCGTTAAGGGCGCCAAGGTCAAGCCCCGCAAGGGGATCCGCGCCAGTGGTTGGGGCCGGTGACAGCGCGGGCACCGAGGTCGACGCAGGGCTTGGCGCCGCTCGCGGTGGTGGTTCAGCGGAGGGGGAATCGAGGACAGGGGCGCTCAACCTAACCGCCCTGTCGGGCTGCGCCTCCATCAGAGCTACCGGTGCCCGGTCGGGACGTTCCAGCGTCCGGGGGCTGGGCGCTACAGGTGCAACGGTAGGTGTGAGCGCTGCCGATGGCGGGCGCAACAACGCATCCGGTCCAGCGCTCAGCACCAGCTGCAGCCCGCGCTGCGCGAGCAGCTTGAGCATGAATGCCCGCTCCCGGGCGCCGGTGTACTGCTGCAGGTAAGCAAGCAGGTCCGGAGCCGAGTCGGCGGACAGCGTCACGGTCATCTGGAGCTTGTCCATTGCCAGTGTCCTTAGGCCGCCTTGGCGACTTGCCTGGCGGAGCCGATGGAGAAGAAGCCGCGGACGTTGGCGAAGCAGGGGGCGTCCATGATGTGGATCACATTCAGCGGAAACGCCGCGCGGATCGTCGGTGCATAGAGCTGGGCGCCGCCACCAGTCAGGATGATGGCCCGGATGTCCTCGGTGCGACCGACGCGGGCCTGGATTTCCTTGACCGGCTGGTGGGTCACGGCCATCGCCTCGGCGAGGTATGGCGAGACGTCGAGATCCTGCCCGTAGAACACCATCGGCTTGGCGTCGCGGATGGCCTTGTCGATGCGCTCGATGCTGTCGGTCGGTTGTCCACGGTCAGCGGAGATCAGGCTCGCCACCTGCTGGTAGATCCGGGCTGCGCCGCCCGGCGCGCCACCGCTGCGAGTGTCGTCCATGGTGTAGCCGCGCGCCACGACCCAGTCGGTCGTGAAGTAGCCGACATCGATGACCAGATAGGCGTTGTCGGGGTCGTAGTTATTGCCGCTCTGCTGGATGTAGGTGATCAGCGTGCCCAGCGGCTGCGGTAACGGCAGCACGCTGTTGATCTGAACGTTCCCCCAACCAAAATTGTGGCTTCCGGTGAAGCGGTCCTTGAGGAATGCGGCGTACTTGTGGGTATTGTGTACCGGCAGACCGAGCACCAGGCGATCCACTTCGGAGGCGTTGGCGTAATGCAGCGAGCCGGCGAGCAGGGCAGCATAGTTGGGTGTCGTGACATAGTCTTCGGACAGCGAGCGGCCGGTATTGACGTGGGCGGCGCTTAACGAAACATCGGGGCCGACCTCATACCGCGCGCCGTCGATTTCGACGTTCACGACGTTACGTGCGCGGAACATGCCGCCGGCGTGCGCAGTAAGTGAGGAAGTGGCAGCAACCGGCGCCAGAGAGGGGAACATGTTGGTCGCGATTTCCGAGCCGAGGGGGAAGGCGGACTTGGTGTTGCCGTAGCCAACGTCGATAGCGACGGTTGAGATCTTCATTTGGTTTTCTCCTGGAGGAAATCAGTGATGGATGGCTGCGATGTGCTCCGAGTCCCGAAAGTCCCAGTAAGTGGCACTTGCTACCTCGATCTGGGAAATACCCTGACTTGGGCACCTCAAGTGCCATTCACGGCCAGCAGTTTGGGCGGCTCATCTGGCACTTGCTAGGACTTGATCGGTTCAGCTTCGAGCAAGTAGGACTCCGTGGCACATCGACATTGCTCACTCTACCCTCGGCAAATCAAAGTCAAGTCGCCAAAATCTCGCGAATTTGCCCGCTCAAACATTGCAAGGGGTCAGGGCGCTGGTTTATCCTTCGAGGACCTACCGCGTCCCCGACGCATCGACCCAGCCGCCAGCTGCGCGGCAAACCGCTATCCCCGGCCTTGGTACCCAAGGCTCTGAGGTGATACCTGTCCAGGCCGCAGAATGAAGCGGCATTTTTTTCAATTGGCTCAAGTAAATACTGGCCAACACTGAGGACACCGGACACCGCGATACCAATTGGCTTTGCGGGTGGTTTGGGAGAATTGGTCGCACTGAGGACATGTGTAAAGCGGACACTCCGGACACATTTGGCCCTCTATCCCCTCTACACGCCCAGCAGCTATCAGCGGGGTAAGCGAACACTGGAACCCGATACACCGCGGTTCAGATGTCGCTACCTGACGGGCGGGACGTCGATTGCAGCGAGCAATCGGACGATCTGGAACCATGACGAACGGTGTGCGCGACCGTAGACGAACAGCGCAACAAGAGTTACGCGGGCGGCGTAGTGCGGAGAATGCTCCGGACTGCGTTCATGCCGGGGTGCGATTCCCCTGGCAACCGGGTAGCCCGGTGGGGACTCTCAGCGTGAAGCGCTGGGGAAGGACCTGCCGGGACAGTCATGCACGTTTCTTCCGCGTGAGGGCTGACCAGCCAATGGATCGCTAAAGGTCGGGAAGGCAGGACCATCGCCGATGGCTAAACGGCAAAGCAAGGCGACAACGCAACAGCGAAAAGTGGGCTACGGGGAGCACACCGCTGCGTGCGACGCCAGTCGTGGTGACAAACCGTGGGAAAAAGGAAATGCGACAGGCAGCGGTATTCGACATACGCGGTCTGCTGAATCGGTACGGCTTGCCGACCAGGATGAAGGCCGAACTGGAGCAGGTCTTGGTCGATAACCTGAAGAGGATTCTCAGTCAGACGCGGGTCAGCCTGAAAAGCGCGTCGATCAAGACGCAGGAGCGGCGCATGTACACCGTGTGTCGCTCCCTGGTCGAGCTGCGTGAGCTCGGGTTCATGATCGAAAGCCCGTATTCGCTCCGACACAAGCACATTCAGGCCCTGGTGGATAAGTGGGTGTCTGGTGCACAGACCGCTGGAACGATCGAAAACAAGCTTAGCCATCTGAAGGCATTCTGCCAGTGGATCGGAAAGCATCACCTTGTTCGGCCGTTGGGCGAGTACACGGACCGGGCCGCAAACGGCCTGATGCGGTCGTATGTCACCACGCAGGACAAGTCCTGGGAGGGGAATGGCGTCGATCCGGCCGAGTTGATCGCTCGGATCGCCGAAGAGCATCCGCGCGTGGCCGTGCAATTGAAGCTTCAGGCGGCGTTTGGGCTGCGCATCGAAGAGAGCTTCTCGCTCAAGATTCTCACCGCGCTCAAGAACGTGGATACGCTGCGCGTGGTCGATGGCACCAAAGGTGGACGAAAGCGTGACGTGCCGGTACGGATGCAGTTGGATGTCCTCGAGGAAGCCGCGCGCCTGGTTGATCCCGTTAGCGGGTCTACGACTCCATCGACGTACTCGCTAGCGCGCTGGCGCAGCCACTACAACTCGGTGATGCGCAAGTATGGCATCTGCAAGAGTGGGCTCGGTGTGACAAGTCACGGGCTTCGCCACGGGTGGATGCAGACGCTATACGAGGAAATGACCGGCGTGCCGGCACCTGTCAGGGGCGGCGAGGAGCCGGATCTTGAAACCTATCGTCAAGCGATTCAGGAGGTTGTCCTGGCCGCGGGGCACAGTAAGCCATCCAAGAGCGGGGCTTACCTTTCCACACCGAGCGCGATGGCTCGTATGGAAAAGCCTGTGGTAAGCCGGGAGCGCGCGATGGAAGTGCTTGGGGCGCTGGCAGGGAACAAGGCGCAAGCCGCGCGCGAGTTGGGCATCTCACGCCAACGCTTGTATCGACTACTTGAAGGATGATGGAGATGGACGCAAAAGCGTTTGACGACCGGATTTATTCGATGGCCGAGGTGGCGACAATTATGGCGTACGGGATGTCCCCAGAGGCCCTCAGCAGCTGGCCTTGGGTTGACTTGCCCGATTATGTGGTTGCCGAAGCCAGGGATCGGGTAGCGTTACCTGATTCGGGGCCGTTTGAACAGGAGGAGCTGGAAAGCGTGCTGCGCCGACGGCGCGGCCTGCGCATGGAGTGGGGCGTTGTGGTGGCCGAGGTGGTAGCTTCGCTCGAGTCGGAAGGCTCCTCAGTAGTAGAGGTCGCTGCATATTTGAATGAGGACCCATACCTTGAGTTGCCGCACCTTGGATGCGGAGCGCAGTCTGCAGGTATTTATTTGAGCGATTTGGTCTGCGCGGCCCTGGAAGGGAACCCCGATCGAGCGATCTTCGATGCCGGCCTTTCATGGGCGGATAATGATGAAACCGGGCAAGCCTTCTCCATGATCGGGTTCAGCGAGCCAGGCGAAGAGATCAATTTCTCGGAGTTGGGTCGCCGCTTGGGCGGCTGGCTCTTGCGAAGCAATGTGCCCGCGTTGCTGGCTGCCTGTCGGCAACGTGAATTTCTCGCTTCCTTGGACGATGATCTCAGCCTTCCGATTACACGCACGGTCGTTTGTTGAAGGCCCCGAGGCGGCCGGTGCAAAGATCGATGGTTATCGTGCGTAGGCCGCAGCCAGTGCCACCATGGTGCTCGCCGCCCTGGCAAGCCTCTGCAGTGGCTCTGCCGCTGGCACAGAAGTGGTCGCCTCGGCGCTGGCCAACCACGCGAAAGATACCTTCCTTGCCGCGCGCTCGCCGGGGTGCGGGGTGGGCGGCGGCAAGTCCAACGGGTTCATGCGCATCGCTTCCGGCAGCGACGGAAACGGATCCACGCCAACAAAGTGAGCCAGCTCGCCGATGCTCACGACGCTGTAGGCAGGCGTCGCGTCGTTCCGTGCGATGTAGGCTGCAGCGCCTATCCCGGGCACATAGATGGCCTTCCAGACGAAGTCGGGGACCCGGATGCGGCCGCGCAGCATGCCGGCGTCCCGAATGAATGCCGGCCCGGTGACGACGTAGGCGGCGCCGACCTTGCGCACCAGGCGCCGGGTTGAAGTCTCGAGGTGGCTCCATGTCCGGCGGTTGGAGAACGGGTGCTGCGGGATGATGTTTGCGAGGCTGAAGCTCTCTGCCTGGGATTCCTTGTCGCCAAAATCGCCGCTGGGCGCGAGGTGGCCCCGGTCGAAACCGGCGCCGCGCCCGTAGTCGTTCAGACTGGCCCGTTCGTTGCGGGGAAGCCTCGGCTCCTCGTAGAAGTCGCTGTCGCGCGGCAGTTCACGGGCCGCGTCCACTGCCGCCCGGGTCAGATGCTCTGCCGACCAGACGGCCGTGCGCGTCCGCGCCGAATGCAGGACCGCATAGGCGCGAAAGCAGAGGAGACGGTTGTCGGCACTCCTGCTGATCGCAGGTGGTCGGCCATCGGCGAAGACCTGCGGGCATGCGGAAGGTGATGGCTCTCTGGCATTTCCCTCCGCGGTGGAGAAGCACAGGACGAGAGCCAGGGCGGAAGCGGCTAGGGTGCGCAGCATGGAATGTTCGGGAGCAGTAGAGATTCCAGCTTGCCGCAACGAGCCGGAAGTCAAGGTTCGGCGCTATCCGGCAGGCTGTCCACGGCGCGCGCGACAAATTCCTCCAGGATGGGGAAGGGCCATGGATCGTCTTCTTTGGCTTCCTCGGCAATCGCGGCGGCCAGTGCCGGAACGTGGTCGAATCTGACCATGGGCGCGCCATCTATATAGATAACCTTGGAGCGGCGCACGAGCTTGCGGTACCGGCCGGCATCTTCCAGCACCGTTTCGGGCGGGGAGACGTGCTTGAAATCGACGCCTGGCCGTGCCAGCGCCGCGGCCATGGCCGCGAACTTCGGCCCGTTCGACGTCCAGTCCCCCGTGGTGGAGGCGAGCAGGTTCAGGAAATAGGGGATATCTGAGGCGGTCAGTTCCCGCCGGGCAAGCATGGAGATGGTTTGCGCATCGGCAGGCCGGTGCTCCACACGGGTGTTCCAGATGGCGCGCAATTGCGCGAAAGCCGCGTCGCTGTCGGTGGATTCGAGGCGGAGGGGCGGCGTTGAGACGCCGCACTCCTCGCAGACGATGACGGCCTGGAGGCGGCCGGCGATGAATAGGGCGGCGCCATCGCAGTGGGCGCAGTTCAGCAGGCCGGTTGGCATGGCGGGATCCGGGGTGGAAAAGCCCGAATTATGCCCTGTGCCGCCAGCCGGCCGTCATCAAAGCTCGTCAGGCTGCTCGAATACCGGCTCGTTGATGGCCAGGTAGCGCGCGGAGGTGGTGAGCAGGCCGCGGCGGGCCGTGCCCTGGAAGCCCTGAAGCATTTCGCTGTGCTCGCGAAGGGCGCGGCCGATTTGCCAGAATTCGTTGAGCCAGTGACCCGGCTCGCCCATAGGCCCTCCCATTCTGCCGGTGGCGATCGCGCCCCGGATCGCAAGGACGGTCTCCGGCTCGGGGTACTCGGATGGGTCGTTGTCAAAATGCTGCATTGCTTCCTTGGTTGAGTGCAATATAAATAGGCGGCCGCGTCAGGCGGTCTCCTTGTAAAGGACCTGCCGACAGGCTTTTGCGATATCGGCGCTGCTGATCGGGAAATCATCGTGCTGCACGCCGTCGAGTAGACGGCCGGCTTGACGCTTTCCCGCGCGGTGGACCATCGACCAGCCATCAGCGCTGGAGGCGCCGGCCGGATAACCGGCGGCGGTGAATCCAGTGCTTCCTCGAGCCGACGCGTAGCGTGACCGATGCGCTTCGTGACAACCAGCTTGTCGAGGTTCGAAGTCTGGCGCCAGACTTCGAGCACGTCGACGAACCATTCCAGCGGCACGGCGTTGTCGAACACGTCGGCCAGGCTCGCGCAGAAGACGCGTTGCCGGCGGCCATGAACGGCCGCAAACGCTGCATGACGAGCATCCCATAGCAGTGGCTTGCGCCAGTTGGCTGCCGATGTGCGCCGGCGCGGCGCGCCAGCGCCCCAGTTGATGGCCGTGCCTCCGGCAAACCGGGCATTGCGCGCCTCGGCATAGCAGTGGTCGCAGCCCGGGCTGACCTTCTGGCAGCCTTCCCACGGATTCCAGGTGTGGTCTGCCCACTCGATGCGGGTGTTATCGCTCATGCGGGAACATCCTCGAACATGTCGATGGTACGTGTGTCGCGGTCCGGTGGGCATTCCGCCGCGCGCAGCAGCAGGCCAATGGAAGCCGACCCGTCGCCACCGTACGGGGTATCGGACTCGGTCCAGCCATCCTTGAGGTCGGCAGGCGTGCGCACGCGACCGACCAGGTCATAGCGTGGCTCGGCGCAATCGCCCTCGATGTCGCGACGGTCGCGCCTGGCGACGGCCAGCGCCGCTTCGGCGTCGTCCGCCTGAATGACGGCGCGGTAAACGAGTTCTACGTTGAAGAGGGGCATTATCGAATCTCCTCGCCTCGCGACGCCTTCCTGCAGGCGCTCGCGCTTGGGTTGCTTGAACTGGATGCGATCCAGCGTAGCGCGCACACAGGCAAGTCAAGGAATGGGATGCCCGGTCGCCATTCCTAACCCCCGGCCGCACTCGGCCTGAAGCACACGACCGGAAACTCAAACAGCGTCGCGCATGCGCATGTCTCGCCGCAACGGGCGGAGACCGTGGTCTCTTTCGCAAGCCCGTGTTGGATCGCGGCCGCGCGCAGCTGTTCTGCGTCAACACGATCCGTGGTGAGCGCGCTCAACACCTCCCGAGTGAAGCTGGTAAGGCGCGCAAGTTCCTCGCCAATGGGGCCGTGGATGTAGAGGTACAGGCCATTCTGCATCTTGCGCACTACCATCGTCTCGGCAGCCATCCGTTCCAGCAGTGCTTCAGCAGAACGCCAGCCGATCCGCAGATGGCGCTGGATGAGCGCGGTCGACGCCGCGCGGTGCTGGTGGACCAGCTCGACGGCCTGGTGGAACAGGTCGTCGGTGAGCGCTGCGTCATCAGCCTCCATGCGCCACCTCCGATCGCCGTGCCGCCCGCGGCGGGAGCTGGACCGAGTCCAGGGCCTGGGTGGGCGCGTCCCACTCGACCACGGTCACGCCGGCAGCGCGGTAGTGCTCGCGCTTGGATGCCATCCGTGCGTCGTATTCGGGGTTCCCAGTGAGCCCAAGAACCTCGACGATGACCTCCGCTGTCGTGTCGGTCAGCACAAAATCCGGGTGGACTGGTGCATTGCCGATATGGCGCAGCGGCTTTCGGAAAGCGCGGCGCAGCGCGACCAGGTGGTCCGCCATGGCGACTTCATAAGTGGAGTCGCAGGGCAGGAATTGCGCGTTCGTCAGCATCGCCGCACCATCCACGATCGTCAGGTAGTTCCTGTCTGCCGGCTTCTCGACCAGCAGCATAGCCACACACCGCTGATTCGGCTGGCCGGCACCGGCCAGCGCCGGGCCATAGGAGCGCTGCAGGCGCTCGTATAGGGCGCCGCTCATGAAGCACCGCAACTGCGTTTGCCGGAGGACGAACTTTGCCCCAAATTGCGATGGCTCATGCGCCGCAACCTCAGCGATCAGCAGGCCCCGCGGGCTGCCCGCTGCAGTGGGCGTGAGCCTTGCCAGCCAGGCATCCTGCTCTGCCAGGATCTCGGCTTTGCGCGAGGGGTCCCATCTCTCCACGATATGGAGCGTCTTGTCGGCGGGCCGGTTGTTGATGCGGCAGTCCGCCAGCTCGGCGCTCAGCTGGGACCAGCAAGCGCTCCAGCCCCGTCCGCCGGATCCGGTCCAGAGGTTCAGGCCTGCCTGTTCCCACGCGAATTCGAGGAAGGCGAGCAGGCCCGCGGTGCGGCGCTGCGGCTTCTTCGATTCGCCTTCGGGGTTGGATTTCACCGGCCTTGCCGGCGTGCGGCTGCTGATCTTGAGACTCGCGTCAAGCCGGATATCCAGCGCGCCGTTGCGGAAGCGGAAGGGGTCCAGTTCGGTGCCGGTGCCACCCTTGCCGGTATTGCGGCGTTGGAAGGGGCAGCAGTCGCCGTGCAGTTGCGCCTGCTCGGGCCAGCGGGCGAGCAGGAAGATCTCTCGATGGCGGCGGATGACCAGCTTGGGGCGCGGCCGCGCGGCTGTGCAACCGCATTCGGCAAAGCCTTGTGTCGTCTTTGCGCGCTCCAACACGCGGGAATGCCGACCTGGGTTTTCCAGCACATCGTCAAGGGGCAACTCGCTGTTGCCAACACGAACGGTGACCATGGGCTTCTCCTAAACTCCGGCGTCACGGAACATCGTGTACAGATCGCGGCGAATTTCGCTGATGTCGAGCAGGACCTTGGCCCGGGTCATCGCGACATACAGCAGTCGCATTTCCTCCGGCGACATGGATAGGTCGCCTTCGTCGTTGGTCTTGAACTTGAAGTCGCCTGCAAGGTGAACCCGATCCCACTCGAGGCCCTTGGCCCGGTGCACGGTGCTGACGATGTAGTCGGCCTCGGCTTCGGGCGACACGCGAGAGAGGATCAGGCGCAGGTAATCGACTCCCTCGTTGTCGATCAGCTTCACCAGTGGCTGCAGGTCCCGGCCGGCAAACGACTCGGCATACTCCTGAACCTCCTCCCAGGTTTCGAACAGCGCCAGGGAGGCGGGATAGCCGATGCGCTGGCCGCGCATCAGCAGCTCGGCACCGTCGGCGAACGCCTTCAGTTCGTCGACATTGGCGCGCACGGCCACTTTGTCGCCGCGGGCAATGCCTTGAGCAAGGTGGGTCAGCACGGTGGCATTCTTGCGGCACAGGATGGCGTCGAAGCGATCGTGCCCCGGCGTGGAGTCGTGCAGGATGCGCGACTCGATGTGGTCCTGGCCACGAACGGGCACGTCCTCTTCCATCAGGCTGAGTACCCGGCTCGCCAGCTGGGCGATGGCCGGCCCGAACCGGAACGATTCGGTGAGCGAACGCTCGGGCGCTCGAATGTGGTCCATCGCATTGACCGCGCCGCGCCATTCGTAGATCTGCTGGTACGGATCGCCGACATAAACCACCTGCGCCTGCTGGGCGCGCAACACCGTCAGCATCAGGCCGTCGGCGTCCTGGGCTTCGTCGAACAGGATGAAATCGGCGCCAATCGTCGGGCGGCTTCGCTCCCAAAGCTTCACGTAGACGTCATGGGTGATGGCCGACGGTGCCGCGGGGTCACAGTATTCCTGCCACAGCCGTCGGACATGCGGAAGCAGGGATTCGCGCAGGTGTTCGGCTTCCTCTTCCCGGATGATTGGCTCCACGGGGATATGCCAGGCGAGCGGCTCGCCTTGCGCGGAGCGGCAGAAGCGCGCTGCGCCGTCCATCACCATCCGTGCGACCTTGCTGGCGCTCAGTTCCAGGTCCTTGCCGATGGTGGTGGGCAGGCGAACCGGCCCCAGGCGGTAGCGCAGGGCCAGTTGATGGGGCGGCTCGACCGGATTCTTCAGTTTGCGGGTGATTTCGGGCCGGGTTGCACCGTAGGCAATCGAATGGACGGTGCGGCAGCGGGTATTGGACGGAAACTTGCTGGCGGCTTCCGTCGCAATGTCCTTGTTGAAGGCGAGGTAAAGCCCGCGGGCGCGGCCGCGGGCATCCGCCGCCAGCCTGAGCGTGGAGGTCTTGCCCGCGCCGGCGTATGCCTTGACCTTGAGGTGATCGCCGCTTCTGACAGCGGCGACGACGGCGCTTTGCTCGTCGGTAGGCGTCATCACGACACCTCCAGTGCCGTCTGACTGCCCAGCGACGCGCAGACCCGTTGGCGGATGGCAGCGTGGGCTGCATTGGCCTGCGCCACGCGGCGTGCTTGGTCGCCGCTCAACTCGTCCACGATATAGCTGACGGTTATCGCGTTGGTCGGGCCCGTCCACGTCAGCCACTTTGTGCGGATCTGGGCCTTGATGGCTTCTGGCAACGAGAAGAAGCGGGCACGGGCCTTGCGCCATACGCGCGCCTGGAACGCTCGCTGGCCGGCTTCAAACCGATCCGCGTTGCGCTGCCGCCGCAGGACCTCTTCGTCGAAGGTGTGCTGCTCGCCCGCGACGTGGTCGGCGAAGAGCGGGTAGCGGTCGCGTTCGCGCTGCTGCTTGCGAGCGAAGGCGGCCTGCCGGCGGGTGTTGAAGTCGATGGGGGTGTATCGTTCGAAGCGAGTGAACCGCATGGCTGCAAGGTATCGAGAGGTCTTCAGACCAGGATACCGGCGCCGATGCGAAGTCAAGGCAGCCGGCCGGCGAGGTTCGCCAACCGCCTATTTTCCCGGCCCAGCCTGCGGTAGTTGTCGGTGAAAACTATAGAATTGACCCCCTCTTTCACGGAAATCGTCATGGCGTCCCCCACCAACAGCTTTCGCGAAGTGTCACTCGGCACCCGGCCTGCGGGCGAACGCGAGTTCATCCCGCCGGGGGATCCGCAATACGGGGAGATTGCGCGCCTGGACGCCTTCACGTTCAAGCGCTATCTGGATCGGGTGTTCTGGCATCCGCGGCCGGAGGTCGTTCGCTTCGAAGTCAGGGCGATGCCATCGTCGACAGGCAGTGTCTATGACGTCGTCGCACTCGTTGCGACGGGGGAGGGCGAAGACTGGTTCTCCGAAGATGCGGTGCCGCAGCGCTGGGACTACGTGGCGATCAGCGAAACCAGCCACGGGCTCTCCAAGTTACAGGCCGCCCGACTGAAGCAAGAGGGCAAGCTGCCCGAAGACTACACGCCGTTCGGCGATGACGGTCCGATCCTGGACCACTCGAACCTGGAGAATCCGGAAGAGGTGGACCTGCGCCGCTGGGACGTGATCAACCGCCTGCGAGAAGCGAGCCGGCGGCGACGCGCTGCAGGTTGATCGCGCGGGGGGCCTTGTCCACCGGCGTCAATTCGCTGTAATATCCGCTCGATTCTCCGCGCTTTCAGCGCATCGACCCTGCCGGCGTACCGGCCATCTGCTTTTCCATCCATTGGGGCTTTTCCCAATGGGGAAGGCTCCATTTCCGGAGCCTTTCCATGCCTATCTCCTCCCGTACCAGCACGCTGGCCGTCCTTGCGACGGTTCTGAACCTGTTCGCGGCGCTGTACTTCGTTGTGACCACCGGTGACGATCGCCTTGCAGCCATGCAATTGCACATCGTTGCGGAAATCGAGTTTCTGGTTCTGATCAGCTGGCTTCTCGCGAAGTTGCTGAGTCTGGACCCGAAGCCTGCCACTGCCGGCTGACCTTTTCGGGTCACCTGCCACCTCCTACCCCCCGGGAAGCACTTTCCGGGGGGCATCAAATCTGGCGGCATCTAATGTCGCGAAACACCATTCACCCATCCGGGAACTGTTCCCGTCATGGGGCTGTTCCTGGGTCCATCCCTTCGGAACATGTCTCTCCATTCTTTCTCCCTCACCAGCCGGTCGATTTGTACTGCGTACCCATTTCTGCGTGAGGTGCGAGCATGAGCCGTGCCGCCAAACGCAAGTTCGAGGGCAACGCAAGCGATCCGCAGAAAGAGTTGTTGTCGCTCATCAAGTCTTTCGGCTATCGGCATACCACCAACGATGTCTTCTCCGATTTTGTGGAGATGTCGGCGCTGGCAATCAGCAATGCTGTAGACCGGCACCACTTCGACGCGCGGGAGGAGCGCTATCTCGAGATCGCGAAGAAGTACGAGCGCGACGAGCTCGGCAGGTTCTCCGAAATGCTCGGCGCGCTCACCATGACGTTTGAAGAGCGGGTTCAACGCCTGGTCCCCAACGGCGATGGTCTGGCCGATGTCCTCGGGCAGACCTACATGATGCTCGACCTTGGCAATGAGCGGGCAGGCCAGTTCTTCACGCCCTACACCGTCTCGCGGCTTATGGCGGGTATCAACGTGGGTGACGGCAACCCTTACATCGATCGAGACGGCTTTGTCACGATCGAGGAGCCGGCATGCGGGGCCGGCGGCATGGTCATTGCCTGTGCCGATGCGCTCCACGATGCCGGTCGCAATTACCAGCAAACCATGCATGCCACGTGCATCGATATCGATGAACGGTGCGTTCACATGGCGTACCTGCAGCTGTCGCTGCTCCATATCCCGGCCATCGTCATCCATGGCAATGCCTTGAGCGTGGAGACGTGGGCGACGTGGTTTACCCCTGCGCACATCCTGGGCGGATGGGGGGCGAAGCTACGTCGAAAGCGGCAAGCTGAAGCATTGAAGGCTGTCTCGGCGATTCGGGAAATCGGTATTGCAGAGCGCTGTGAGGCGACGGCCGAAGCGCAACCGCAGGAAGTTGAAGCGGTGTGCTTGGAGACCAACGCTGTCCCAACACAGCGGCCGGTGGCCAGGCCGATCCAGCGGATCTTCGTTCCTGACGATCAGCTTGCGCTGTTCTGATGAAAGCCCACCAGAATTGGTGAGCTTTTAGGCACCGGTCACGGTGGTATGGCGCTTATGATGGTTTCCGTAGCCCCCGCTACGGAAACCCTCTCGGATGCACTCAGCCCTCCAAACGCGGAGGGCATTTTTTTTGCTCGAGCGAGCATTTTCCCGTCGGCGGTAGAGAGCATCAGCGAGTCGGCGCTTCTCTCTCCCTCCAATTCCGGCGGCGGAGCGTGGGCTATTGATCGATGAGGGCGAATTCGGCTATCCTTTTACCGCTTTCCGCGTCCAAGACGCATCGACCTTCGCCCCATTGGGGCCAGCTACTGCAGTACGGTGGTCTCCCGCTTTGCCGGGCCAGTCCATCCTTCCATCCCACCGGGAACCTGTTCCCGGTGCGGCAACGGGTTCCCCATTCCGTCTCGGAGAACCCAACAATGCAAAACCCCACTGTTGCCATTGGCAAGATCCGTCCTGGCCGCAATCCGCGCAAGTACTTCGATCCTGTCCAGATGGCCGAACTGACCGAGTCCATTCGCCTGGATGGTGTCGTCCAGCCGATTCTGATCCGTCCCATCGAGGACGATGAGAATGGGCATGAGTACGAGGTGGTTGCCGGTGAACGCCGCTACCGCGCCGCACTGGCAGCACATGGCGATGGATACGAGATCCCCATCATCCTGAAGGTGCTGACCGACGCCGATGCAGACCGCCTCGCGTTGATTGAAAACGTGCAGCGTGCCGACATGGCTCCCTCCGAGGAGGCCGTGGCGGCATCGCACATCGTTGGCTTCCTGAAGGGCGACCGCGATGAAGCGGCGCGCGTTCTCGGCTGGTCCCGCTCAACGCTCGACAAGCGCCTGGCGCTGATGAATTGCAGCGAATCGGTCCTTAATGCACTGAACACCCGTGCCATCCAGCTCGGCCATGCCGAACTGCTGGCTACGCTCGCCAAGGACAAGCAGGACAAGCTCTTGCCGGTCATCGTCAGCGAGAAGAAGTCGGTGTCGGAGTTGAAGAAGACCATCGAGGCCGCCGCGTGCAGCCTGGAATCGGCCATCTTTGACAAGTCCGACTGCGCGGCGTGCCCGCACAACTCTTCGTTGCAGACGGAGATGTTCAGCGAGGCGATTGCCACTGGCAACTGCACCAACAGGGCCTGCTACACCGAAAAGACCGATCGCAAGCTCGAAGGGATTGCTTATGGGCTCAAGGAAGAGTTCCCGATCGTGCGCATCGTCCGTGCCGGCGACAACCATACCCGCATTCAGCTGAAGGTGGATGGTCCAACCGGCGTAGGCGAGGAACAGGCCAAGGCATGCCATGCCTGCCAGAACTTCGGTGCCGCGGTGAGCGGCCTGCCGGATTCCATGGGCAAGGTGTTCAGCGGCCAATGCTTCGATACTGCGTGCAACCAGCAAAGGGTGGCAGCCCGGATCAAGGCTGAACGTGATGCCGCCAAGGCACCTGCTGTGAAGCAGGGCGGTGGCAAGCCGGCCACGGCAACGAAGGGCGACAAGTCCTCCACGCCCGCCGAGAAGCCTGTCACGGTGATCAGCGAGTCGGAGAAGGTGAAGCAATACCGCACCGAACTCTGGCGCAAGGCGCTGCGCAAGGAGGTCGCGCAGAACGCTGACCAGGCCAATGCCTATTTGCTGGCGATCGCCATGCACGGGCTGTCGCGCAACATCGGCGGCGACGTGATGGGCAAGTTCTTCGAGAAGCTCACGGAACAGAAGCCATCATCGACACTTCAAGGCTGCTTCACGGCTGTCCATGGCCTGGATGCCGGCCGCCGGCAGCAGCTGACGATCGGCATGACCGTAGCGGCCATCGACGGCATGGACGTGAGCAACCTCCGTGAGGTGTGCCGGTACCACAAGCTTGACTTGCGCAATCACTGGAACCTGCAGAAGTCGCAGGACTTCCTCGAGATGCTGACGAAGTCCGAAATGAAGGTCCTGGCAGACGAGCTCGGTATCCGCAAGGTGCTGGGCGATGGTTTTGCCAAGCTGTTCGGTAAATCGAAGGCCGAAGTCGTTGCTGGCCTCCTGGCCGTCGACGGCTTCGACTACAGCGGCAAGGTCCCCAAGGTCCTCGGCTACTGATCCATTCACTCTTTCGGGGGCGCGCCGCCTGCGCGCCGCCCGTCATTCTATTTCCCCAAAAGGATTCACCTATGTTCACTGAACTGGCTGCGCTCGTGCGCGCGAGTGAGAAAGTGGTCGTCACGCTCACCATGCAGGGCGACCTGATGTCTGTTGTCGTTGTGCCCGTTATCAAGAATGCGGCGGATGCTGCGCTGACGACGCCGCTGGCGCTGTCTGCCACGCCCGCCGAGCTGGACGAGGGCTTCGCGCAAGCCCTGGCAGGCGTCACGGCTGCCCGCCAGTCGCTGGCAGAGCAGGCCGAAGCCACCAAGTCCATTCTGGAAGCGGCCAAGTCCTCGCAGTCGAGCAAGGCCACCAAGGCATTGGCCAAGGCTGCGGCACCGTCGGATGCGTCGGATTCGCAGCAAGACAGCGAAGACGAGAGCAACCCGCAAGGCGGAGCTGGCGGCGAGGCCTCGACGAAAGTCGAGAGCAGCGCTCCTGCTTCGGGCGGTACGGATCTCGCTTCGTTGCTCTGAAGGAGGCTGACATGGCAATCGAAGTCAAGAAGCTCACGCGCGAGTTTTCCTACAACGGCATGACGCTGATGGACCCCGGTCCTCAGTTCACCCCGGAGCAGGTAAAGGACGTCTATTCGGCCCAGTATCCGGAACTCACTACCGCCGCGGTAGATGGCCCGGACCACCAGGGCGATATCGCGCGATTCACGTTCGTACGCGCCGCTGGCGCGAAGGGCGCGCATGCGCAAATCTGACCTCATGAAGGCACTGTCCACCGGACAGTTCGCCGCCATCAAACAGGAGCCGCCCGAAAGGGCGGTTTTTTTTCATTCTGAGGAGACCCAACAATGCTGTTCGATCCTCGGTCGTTTGTTCCTGAGCTCCATGCAGAGCAACAACCCGCATGGACGCCACACCGACGGCATCCCGCTACCGGATGTCGACCTTCCCATGGTTTTCTGACCCTGCCAGGGGTCGCTCCTTCCGTGCCGGTTTCGGGGCGCGTGACTTACGCCGACGAGCTGGAAATCACCGACCTGGTGATTGCACAGTTCGAGGCAGGCGTGCTGCGTGCGAGCGATGTGTCCGACCCCACCGGGGCCGGCGATGCGTTCACCCAAGCGATGTTCGCGTGGTTGAACCCGCGTATCCCGCACTGTCAGCGCCTGCAGTTTGGCTTTGCGCTGATCGACCAGGCCGCCGCGGCGGACCAGATCATGCAGTTTGGTTGGGAGGACGGGCTGCAGGCGCCGCTCTATCTGGCGATCGAGCTGCCCGGTGAAGAAGTGTATGGCATCGGTAAAGCCAGGGCGCAAGCCCTGCGTGCCGCAGACCCATCGCTGCTCTTCACGGCCATGAGCCTGGTCAATGTCGCGTGCTCGAAGTCACTCTTCGTTCGCACGCCCGATGTGTTGCTGGACGAATTCGCCCGGTGGCACTGGGACTACGACGCCACCCTGGCCGACGACGACAGCGCGCGGGAATTTTTGAAGGAGAACTGGGGCGGAGACGACGCGGACATCGAGCGCTATCTGCCCTCCGTCGTGCGGCCGGAACTTGCGCCCGATGACACTCTGCCCCGGCATGCCCATGTCCTGCCCGGGTCGTCCGGTCTACGGGAGCTTTCAACACGCACCTTGCGCGCCATGGCGCGCTCGGAAGATGCGTGGCTGGCCGAAACCTGCGCGGCTTTGGCCGACCTGCGGTTGACGTTGGCAAAAGCTGGTGACCGATCAGCAGTTGCCGGCGCCCAATGGGCCGAGCCCGCCTATTCCGCAGCCACGATCGCGTATTGCGAAAGCGACTATGTGTCGGAGGTGCTCGACAACCATTTCGAGTGCGCGAACAACAGTGGCGAAGCCACGATGTTCCAGTGCTTCATTCCCCTCGCGGCGGAGCGCAAGGCTATTCGCCAGCAGTTCGAGGACCTGGCCAGCATGCTGCGGATCATCGGCGCCCTGGACCGTGTCTTGACACTCATTTCTTCTTAGGAGGGCCTCATGGCCGATATCCTGACCGCGACGCGGTCGCATGACGTGGCGCTGCAAGGCGCCATTTTGCTGTATGGCCGTTCTGTCGCCGAGTTTTCGTATGCCACCGCGCATCGGATTGAGCCCGACGCAAAGACCGGCCGTCCCGTCATCGGTGCGGGCACGCCGCTCAATCGCCAGGCACTGATCCAGGCGGTGCGGCAGGTTGCGGAAGCGTCCCTTCCCAAGGGCGAGTTCCTGACGCCCAATGTGCTGTCGATCAGCCCTACCGCGGTGACGTGGTGGTGCCCGCCAGGCCATCGCCGCGTGTTCTTCAAGTGCAGTGAGTTTGGCGAATGCAGTGCAGTGGTACCGCATCCGGGTCTGGTCTTCCAGGCGGCCCACACGGGATTCCGCGTCTTCGCGCTGTCTGGCGAGGACCGGCCGGTACCGGCGTCGGTGCTGCACGAGCCGCCGTACTTCAACACCTGGGACAACGGAAAGATCTGCATCGGCAGTGCACACGTGCCCAAGCAGATCGACGTTGCCTCCGTTGCCGGATGGGAATCGGGCTTCTTCGACTCTGCCTTCACCCACCCCAACCATGGGAACCCGCGCGTCAAATTCGAGCGCGGCCCCTATGCCTTCTGGAAGGACATGCTCGACGGCCGGTTCACCGACTACCCGAAGCAAGTCCTCATCCCCATGAAACGTACGCTGGCCGATCTGATCGCCGGCAAACTGGATAAATGACCATGCATCCTGCTGATGTCACCCTGCAACAGTCGTTCCCGTCGGTGATGGTGCCGCGCTTCTCCAAGCTCGAGCCCATGTCCCGGGCCGGCGAGCGGCTTCTCATTGCCGCCAACGGTGTATTTCTTGAAATCGCACGCCCGTGGCTGAGGCTGGTGCGCTGCCTCGGGCACTTCCAGCACCGCACCGCAGTCCCGTACGGCGACGCGCGGGAGGAGACGGACCTGGTCTGCGGGCGTATCCCGGCCAAGCTGATCGGGGATTTTGCAGCCATGGCTCGCGCGGCCAATCCGAAGGAAACGGGCGCCTGGATCGTGTGGAATGCCGCTACCGCGGCGTTCCGCCTCGTTCCGGTAGGTATCCTCGAGCACAGCGCTGGCCACCTGAAGTATGAGCGGCCTGAGCTGGGGCCAGAGGATGTGCTTGTCGTCGACTGCCATTCCCATGGTCATTCGCCGGCGTATTTCTCCGCCACAGACGATGGCGATGACCGGCACGACGTCAAGTTCGCGTTCGTGATTGGCAATTGCGCGTCCGCGGTGCCTTCGATGGCGCTGCGGCTGTGTGCCAAGGGCATCTTCGAGAAGGTGGAAAAGGTGCCGGCGGAGTGGTATGCCGCCGCCAGGCAGGAGGCGGGTGGCATGATCGAGCATCGCATTCCCACAGCCATGACCAGGCGCGCCTGGAACGTCGTTGTTGTTGGTGCCGGTGGCACGGGCAGCGCGCTGCTTCCCAACCTGGCGCGTTTGCACCACGCGATGCTGGAGTTGGGCCACCCCGGCGGGATCGAATGTACCGTCTACGATGATGACCTCGTCAGCGAGACCAATGTCGGCCGACAAGGCTTTTACCCGGTCGATGTTGGCCAACCCAAGGCAACCTTGCTGGTGAATCGGCTGAACAACCTGATGGGCACGCGCTGGGAAGCGCAGGTCAGTCGCCTTGGCAGTCGGGACCGCCTTCGATGTGACATGGTGATCGGATGCGTCGACACGCGACGCGCCCGCAAGGCTATCCTGGGTGCAATGGCGCGCGGCGGCGGGGGCTACTACCTCGACTGCGGCAACGAATCGGACAGCGGCCAGGTCATCCTGGGGCAGGTTCGTGGCAAGGCGGCGGAACGGTTGCCCCATGTGGGCGATCTGTTCCCTGAACTCCTGGACCCGAAAGGGGACAAGAAGGACACGGCGCCTTCCTGTTCGATGGCCGATGCGCTCAGCAGGCAATCGCTGGTGATCAATCAGGCGATCGCGGTGCAGGCGTACAATCTGCTGTGGACGCTGTTCCGCACGGGCACCCTGCAGTACTGCGGCGCGTTTGTGAATCTGGCAGCGGGGCGCACGAGCCCGCTCCCGATCGACCCACAGGCTTGGGCGAGATTCGGGTACGTTCTACCTGAGCCGAAGCAGCGCGGCACGCGCGCTCCTCGCCAAGCCGACTGAAGCCCGCCATCCCCGACGTTTGGGGATGGCTTTTTTATTTTCTGCTTGCCGATTGAAGCGGCCAGGGATCGTCTCAGAACGACCCGTTTGAGCCAGTCAGTTTCCGATCCGGGGTGACCGAGATGGTTCATGAAACGGACACTCAACAGCATGCCGGATTGGGTGTCGTCGATGGCTCCCTCGGAACAACAATATTCCGCGAAGACGAATCACGGCCAGCAAGCAGCTAATCTGCTGCACACATGATTGTGTGCTTAAGCGCCCGCACTCTGTAGATGAGAGGATGAGTGTTGCACGGCCGGTTGGAGATCGCTCATATCGTGATGGTCGAACGCCTTCCGCTTCTCGGCTGCGTCATCAATAGCGCAGCGGAATCATTGTCTTTCCGAATCGGTATTGGCCTTGAGTCTCCAACCTTGCGATCATTCTCTCCTGCATTACCGACTTAAATAAACAGGAGACACACCATGGCAGGATGCCGAGGCCCGGTAACTACTTTTCTCGCAGGCCTTACGCTTGCCGTTGTGCCGCTTGCCGCGCTTGCGGCACCATACCCTGACAAGCCTATCCGGCTGATCGTCACCTTTGTACCCGGTGGCGGCGCAGATATCGTCGGGCGTTACATCGCCGACAAGCTATCGCGCTCCCTAGGCCAGCCGGTCATTGTCGAGAACCGGCCCGGGGCCGGCGGACAGATCGGTGTCAATGCCGGCAGGGCCTCGGCCCCTGACGGATATACGCTGACCCTGGTTTCCTCCAGCTATACCGTCAATCCCGGCCTGTACAGCCTTAAGTACGATCCTGTGGCAGACGTGACTCCTATCGTCCAAGTATCGAAGGGGCCGCTGATCCTGGTCTCGCATGCGGATTTCGCGCCGCGCAATGTCGCGGAGATCATTTCGCTAGCGCGCGCCAAGCCCGGTTTGCTGACCTTCGCCTCCTCCGGAGCCGGCAGCGTAATCCATCTTGCGGGCGAGCGCTTCGGTGCCAATGCAAAGGTTGAGTTGCGCCATATTCCCTACAAAGGCGGCGGCGCGGCACTGAACGACGTGGTTTCCAAGCAGGTCGACTTGTACTTTGCCGCCAGCGCCAGCGCGCTGCCATTGATCAAGGCCGGCAAGCTGAAGGCCTATGCGGTGACGTCTTCCGAGCGGCTGCCAGCGCTGCCCGCGGTACCGACGGTAGCTGAAAGCGGTGTTCCGGGCTATGACGTTACGCTCTGGTACGGCATTGTCGGTCCCAAGGGGATGCCGGCCGATATAGTCAAGCGCGTCAATGGTGAGGTGAATCGCATCCTGGCACAGCCCGAGACGGCGACAAAGTTCGCTACCGATGGCGCCGCCCCGGCCGGCGGCACGCCACAGCAGTTTGCCTCGCTAATCGGCCGCGAAGTGAAGAACTGGTCGGAGATCGTGACGAAACTCGGGATCAAGCCTGACTAAGCTAGCCAGCCTAAGCCGGCAGGAAGGCTGACCGTGTTCCCCGCCAGCCCTATAACTGTCAGTCAGATTCCATATTGGAATTTACAGGGTGGCCTCGGTACAGTAGGCCGGACAAGGTCCAGGACGCCTTTGTCCTGACCGGTACACCGAGGGAGACTAGACCATGCGAGGCAACACGGAGCAGCAAGCGAAGGCAACATCGCGCGCTGGCGACAACCAAAGCGCAATTCTGCGCTACGAAGTACCGCGCTCGGCGGCGATCTCCATCGAGGTCTATGAACTGGGTGCCGGACCGGCCATCGTCTTGCTGCCGTCGCTCGGCCGCGGCGCAACTGACATGCTGGAACTGGCCGAGCCGCTTGCTGCTGCCGGCTATCGCGTCTTCTGCCCGGAGCCGCGCGGCAATGGCCGCAGCGTCGGCCCCCTTGCCGACAAGACGTTGCACGACTGGGCAGGCGATATCGCAGCCGTGATCGAGCATGGCGGCCAGACGCCGGTCGTTATCGTCGGGCATGCCCATGGCAACTGGATCGCCCGCACCGTGGCCAGCGACCGGCCTGATTTGGTGCGCGCGCTGGTCCTGCTGGCCGGTTCGGCGGGCAAGGTGCCGAAGGACGTCGATGCCGTGCCGATTCCGCCTGAGGTACGCGCCCAGATCGAGCGTTGCGGCGATACCAACCTGCCGGACGCGGTGCGTCTGGAAAGCCTGCGCGCGGTATTCTTCGCGCCGTGCAATGATCCTGCTCCCTGGCTGCAGGGCTGGAACACGGAGTTGATGACGATGCAGACGCTGGCGCAGAAGCGCACACCTGTAGATGACTTCTTCGCTGGCGGCAACGTGCCGATCCTTAATGTGCAGGCTGAATACGATGTGATTGCACCGCAGCGCTATGCCAATGTGCTGCGTGACTACCTCGGCGATCGCGTGACCAACCTCACCATCCGCGATGCCGCGCATGCCTTGCTGCCGGAGCGGCTGGACGAGGTTGTGGCGGCGATCATCGACTATGTGGCTGCGCTGTCTGCGGGGCAAAGCGCGGTGGCATGAAGGCGCGTGATGCAGTTTAGTAGGCGATCGGTTCGCTCATCACTTCGCTCACGACCCGCATGACCAGATCGCTGGCCGCCTGCTCACGCCAGATTGCATAGAGCTGGATGTGACCAGCGGTCTGGCCGATCTCACGAAACACCACGCCTGGCAGCCCGGCGCGGGAGTAAGAGCGCGGCACCAGCGCCACGCCCAGGCCGAGCTTGACCATCTGGAAGGTGGTCAGTGGATTGCGCGCCGTATGTGCGATGACGGGACTGAAGCCGGCATGCAGGCATGAGGCGATCATGCCGTCGAACAACGCCGGCGCGTGCTCACGCGAGAATGCCACCAGTGGCACACCTTCGAGGTCGCGGAGCGCCAGCGCAGGCCTGGCGGCGAGTTCGTGGCCTTCGGGCACGACGATAGTGAAATACTCGGTGAAGATCGGGGCTTTGCCGAGGCCGCTGCGCGTCGGGATCGAATGCACGATGCCGATATCGAGCTTGCCCTGCATCACGGCATGCGCCTGGTCGGCCGAGCCCATGTCGGTCACGGCGATATGCAGCCCGGGGAAACGCTCTGCCATGCGGGTCAGGATGGTGGGGAGCACATGGAAGATGCCTGACGTCACCATGCCGATCTGCAGCGTGCCGATGTCGCCGGCCGCCGTGCGCCGCGCGGTAGTCACGGCTACGCGCACTTGGTCGAGCACGGTGCGGCAGTCTGCCTGGAAGGCACGGCCCGCGTCGGTCAGGCGGACTTCCCGGCGATTGCGCACCAACAGTTCCACGCCCATCTCGTCTTCCAGTGCCTTGATTTGCTGGGAGAGCGGTGGCTGCGACATGTGCAGCCGCACCGCGGCCTTGCTGAAGTTCAACTCATCCGCGACGGTCACGAAATAGAGCAGTTGCCGGAGTTCCATGGTGCTGATTTCCTTGCGAGACAGGGCACTAGGATAGCCGCAACCAACGCAGTTAGCGCAGTGCCGTGTCATATGCCAGCCCTATAACTCATGGAGCGAAACAGTATTGGACGGTCTGCCGGCCCGTCCCTACAGTGGCCTGCATAGCGCGGTGCCATGCGGATGGAAAAGGTCCGGACGCCTTTGCAAGCGCGTAAAAACCAAGGAGACAGCCATGACCAGGACTGGCAGAACAGGGCGGCGTGCGGCGCTGGGTGTGATCGGCGCGATGGCGATGATGATCGGATCGCAGCCGGTGGCGCTCGCGAGTGAGGCGTATCCCAATCGCCCGATCAAGATGATCATCCCTTACACCCCGGGCGGCTCGATCGATACAGTGGGGCGCCTGGTGGCTGCACAACTGCAGCGTCAGCTTGGGCAAGCGATCGTTATCGAGAACCGACCGGGTGCGTCGGGCATGATCGGGTCAGAGGCGGTGGCAAAGGCCTCGGCTGACGGCTATACGCTGCTCTTCAATGCCTCCAGCCAGGTGTACCTGCCGCTCGTCGCGAAGAACGCCCCGTACGACGCCATCAGGGATTTCACCCCGATCGCACAGGTAGGGCACGTGCCGCTGATCGTGGTCGCCAACACCAGCCTCCCAACCAGTTCGCTGCGCGACTTGGTCAAGCTGGCGAAAGCCAAGCCGCGGACCTACACCTGGGCCACCTCCGGGCTAGGCACCACCAGCCATCTGGCCGAGGAGATGATTCGCCACGCGTTCAAGCTGGAGATGGATATCGTGTCCTACAAGGGCGCCGTGCCGCAGTTGAATGACGTGATGGGCGGGCACGTGTCGGCGGCGGTGTCGCCGATGCCAGGCGCGTATCCGTTCGTCAAGGCGGGGCGGCTAAAAGTTCTGGCGGTCACCAGTAGCAAGCGTATCCCGCAGCTTCCAGCCGTGCCGACCGTTGCCGAGAGTGGCCTGCCTGGCTTTGAGCTGTTGTCGTGGTACGGGCTCTGGGGTCCCGCCAACCTGCCTGCGGACATCACCCGAAAGCTGTCGCAGGAGGTCAACAAGGCCGTGCGCGAAGCCAGCCTGAAGGCGCGCTTCGAGGAACTGGCCTTTGAAACCGTGCAGTCCACCCCGGAGCAGTTCAAGGTGGTGATCAAGGATGAGATCGACAAGGTCGCGGGCATTGTCAAGGCAGCCAGCATCCGTATCGATTGAGCGATGGACAGGGATAAGGACAAGCAAGCATGCATCAGCAAATGCAATCGATGGCCATCACCCGGGAACTTGCCGGATGGATCGCCGGCATCCGCAATGCCGACTTGCCGGACGGTGTGCGGCAGGCGGTCGGTGGACTCTCACTGGACACATTCGGCGCCGGCCTGACCGGGCATGACGAGCCCTGGTCGCGCGCCATCCGTGACTGGGCGGACGATGGTTACCTCGCTCCGCGCAGTGGCGGGGCACGCGCATGGGGCCGACCGGGCCGGTCGTACCGGGCCGCCGATGCCGCGCTGGTCAATGGCGCCGCTGCACACGCCTACGAGCTGGACGACTTCCACAATGCAAAGGTCCACCTGGGCGCGGTCGTACTGCCGGCGGTTTTCGCGTTGGCGGAGACGCTCGAGGTACCGCCCGAGCGGGTCGAAACCGCTATTGCCGTTGGCTACGAAACCATGATCCGCTGCTCACTAGCGTTGCAGCCGGCGCTGGCCAGGATGAAGGGATGGCATATGACCGCCGTGTGCGCGCCGCTGGGCGCGGCAGCGGCATCGGCGGTCATGCTGGGGCTCGACGCCGAGCGCACCGCGTGGGCGCTGGGTCTTGCTGGCACCCAGTCGGGCGGGCTGTTTGCGTTCGCTAGTGACGGCACGGATTCCAAGCGCTTCCATCCGGGGCGCGGCGCGCAAGCCGGCGTGATGGCAGCCGAACTCGCTGCGCGCGGCCTGACAGGCCCGACGCAGTTGTTCGAGACCGGGGACGGCGGCTGGCTCAAGGCGTTCTCGGAGTCGCCCAAACCGGAAAGGCTGCTGGACGGGCTGGGCAGCGACTGGCATATGGCCCGGACCAACTTCAAGCCTTATGCGTGCTGCGGCAGTGCACATGCGCATGTCGATTGTGCGCTGCGGCTGCGCGCCGACTGGGCGGGGCAGGGACCGATTCGCGTCGGCATGCCGACCGTTGTCGATGTGCAATGCGGTTACCACTACGCGCCGGGCAGTGTGCTGAACGCGCAGATGAGCGCTCGCTACGCGCTGGCGGTTGCGCTCTTGGATGGCGAGGTACTGCCGGCGCAGTTCGAGCAGACCCGCCTGGCCGACCCGCAGATCGTCGCGCTGGCCAACACGATCGAGATCGTACGCGACCCCGAACTCGACACGCTATACCCGGCCAGTTTCTGTGGCTGGGTGGAAATGATGTCGACGAACGGCGAGGCGCTGCGCGCGTACCAGGCCAACCCCTCGGGCTCCGCGGAGAATCCGGCGCGCATGGCAGCCATCCGGGACAAGTTTCGCGCCTTGACGGCGGACGTGCTGGCGCCCGCGCAGGCGGAGGTGCTGATCGACGCATTTGGCAAGCTGACGACGACGCCAGTGTGCCACATCCTGGCCGCCGCCGATTCCGTCGCCTGAAGCCAAGGCTACGCCTGCGGCACGCCGAGCGAACGCAGCGCGCGCTGCAGCACTGGCGAGCGGTTGTCGGGATTCCAGATCGCTGAATACTCGGCAATGGCGGGCTCGCCGGTGAGATCGCGCAAGGCCACGCCGGGCAGCGAAGCCTTGGCGAGCGTGGCCGGTACCAGCGCGATGCCGCGGCCCAGCCCTACCAGGCTGACCACTGACAGCAGATGTTTGGCGTAATGCCGGATATGCGGGCTGAAGCCGGCCTGGACGCAGGTGGAGGTCACCAGGTCGAAGTACGCCGGCGCACTGTCGCGCGGGATCGTGACAAAGGGCATCTCGGCCAGCCGCACCAGGTCGATGCGCTTGCGTTTGGCGTACGGGTGCGATGCGGGCAAGGCCACCACCAGCCGCTCCTTGTGGATGACATGGGCGCGAAGCTCGCCTGGGGGCGTGCCGATCTGCGCGAACCCCAGGTCGATGCGGTCGCGCTGCAGCGCATCGACCTGCTCGGCGGTGCTGGTCTCCTCCCAGGTGATATCGATCTCGCCGATATCCTGCTCGAACTTTTGCACGATGCGCTCGACGTTCATGTACAGCACTGCCGCGACGAAGCCGATGCGCAGGTGGCCGGTCTCGCCGTGCTCGGCCTTGCGCACCGCCTCGACGGTGGCGTCGAGCTGGTTGAGCATGCGGCGCGCTTCACGTACCAGCGCCGAGCCGGCCGGCGTCAGCCGCACCGTGCGCCGGTTGCGATCGAAAAGCAGCACGCCGAGGTCTTCTTCGAGCTGCTGGATGTGCTTGGTCAGCGGCGGCTGCGAGATCAGCAGGCGCTGGGCCGCGCGGCCGAAGTGAAGCTCCTCGGCGAGCACGAGGAAGAGTCGGAGGGTGCGGAGTTCGAGCATGGCGTGTGGGCTGAAGAGGCCGGTGAACGAAGTCGACTTATTCTAGAACGGAATTAGTCTCTTCCTAAAACTGTATTGGACGCTATCGTCGTCGGCGACCAGAATAGCTTCCATCAAACCAACAACGAAGCGGAGACAGCCAGGCCGATCCTGTGCGGCCGGCGCCCCATCAGCGCCACGGCCTGCGTTCCGTTTCCAACCGTCGACACGGAGCGCTAGCGAATGGAACGCCTCAAGCCACTGAAACCCGAAGAACTGACGCCCGAGCAGATGGAAGTTCACGCGGCGATTGCCGCCGGTCCGCGGGGGCAGGTTCGCGGGCCGCTTGCAATGTGGCTACACCGCCCCGGCCTGGCCAACCGCGCGCAGGCGCTGGGCCAGTACTGCCGCTATGACTCGTCGTTGTCGCCGCGGCTGTCGGAGCTGGCGATCCTGGTGATGGCCCGCACCTGGATGTCGGAATTCGAATGGTGGGCACACAAGCCCATCGCGCTGAAGGCAGGCGTAGCCGAAGACGTGGTCGAAGCGATCCGCACCGGGCGTGCGCCGGCCTTCGTCAAGGAGGATGAGCGCGTGATTCATGAGTTCCTCACTGAGTTGCATGCCACGCGCAATGTGCCGGACGAACTGTACCGGCGCGCGATGGCAGTGCTGGGCAAGGACCAGGTGGTCGACTTGGTTGGCCTGGCTGGCTACTACACGCTGATCTCGATGACCATCAATGTCTTTGGTGTCGTACCCCCGGACGGCAGCGCGCCCCAACTGGTACGCGCTTGATTTGCGTTCAAACCGTTACCCCGAAACACAAAGGATTTCCGTATGTCTGGCCGTCTCGAAGGAAAGGTTGTCATCGTCACCGGCGCGGGTTGCGTCGGCCCCGGTTGGGGCAATGGCCGCGCCGTTGCAGTGCGCTTTGCACAGGAAGGCGCAAAGATTTTTGCCGTCGACAAGAGCGCTGATGCGATGCGTGAAACGCTGGAGCGGCTAGAGACCGCGGGCGCAGAGTTCGACTCGCACCTGTGCGACGTGACCGACACCGCGGCGGTCAAGGCCATGGTTGATGCCTGTGTGGCGCGCTTCGGGCGCGTGGATGTGCTGGTCAACAACGTCGGCGGTTCGGCCAAGGGCGGCCCGGTGCAGCTCAGCGAAGAAGACTGGGACCGCCAGCTCAACTTCAACCTGAAGAGTGTCTTCCTGACTTGCAAGCACGTGCTGCCGCACATGGAGCAGCAGGGCGGCGGCGCCATCGTCAATACAGCTTCGACTTCGGGCATCCGCTGGACCGGTTCGGCCCAGGTCGGCTACGCCTCGGCCAAGGCGGCGATCATCCAGCTCTCGCGCGTGGTCGCGGTCGAGTACGCCAAGAAAAATGTTCGCGTCAACACGGTGGTCCCTGGCCAGATGCATACGCCGATGGTCGAGGTGCGCCTTGCCGGGCAACGCGCGGGTGGTGACGTGGACGCGCTGCTCGCCCAGCGCCAGGCACGTATTCCGCTCGGCTTCATGGGCGATGGCCGCGATACCGCCAATGCGGCGCTGTTCCTGGCATCCGATGAAGCGCGCTTTGTCACCGGTACGGAGATCGTGGTCGACGGTGGCATGAGCGTACGCTGCGACTGAGCAGCATCAAGCGCAGAATTTGTAGGCAGAGCTTTGGAGTTGCAAATGGAGTCTTCCCTTGGCATCGGGCGCCGCCAGGCGCTGGGCCTGATCGCCGGCGTCATGCTGGGCACGCTGGCATCCGGCGCGCACGCCGCGACGTTCCCGGACAAGCCAATCCGTCTGGTGGTGGCATTCTCGGCGGGCGGACCGACCGACATCCTCGCCCGCGTGATCGCTCGCGATATGAGCACGCGGCTGGGTCAGCAGATCATCGTCGACAACCGTCCCGGCGCCGGTGGCAATATTGCCGCAGAGTTCGTGGCGAAAGCGCCGGCCGATGGCTACACGCTGCTGTACAACAGTTCGTCGATCGCGATTTCGCCGGCGCTGTTCAACAACACCAAACTCAATCCGGATAAGATCTTCGCGCCCGTTGGCTACGCGGCCACTGTGCCGCTGGTGTTGATCGTCAACGCCGAATCCCCGGTGAAGACGCCGGCCGATTTCATCAAGCTGCTGAAGGCCAGGCCGGGGCAGCTCAACTTCGGCTCGTCCGGCAACGGCACCATCGATCACCTGACCAGTGTGGTGTTTGCCGACAAGACCAAGACCAGGTTCAACCACGTCCCCTACAAAGGCAATGCCGCGGCACTGCCGGACCTGCTTGCCGGACGCATCGATTTCATGATGTCGGGAAGCCTGAACGCGGTGCTGCCGTTCATCAAGGAAGGCAAGCTGCGCGCGGTCGCGGCCACTACGGCCAAACGAGTTTCGGTGCTGCCGGATGTGCCAACGCTGGCCGAGTCGGTCCTGCCGGGATTCGATTCCGGCACCTGGCAAGGCATTGTGGCGCCAAAGGGCACGCCCACGCCGGTGGTCGAACGGCTCAACCGCGAGCTGAACGCCACGCTCAAGGCGCCCGAGGTGGTCAAGGCGCTGCAGGCGCAAGGCGCCGAGCCTACCGGCGGGACGCCCACCCAGTACCGTAACCTGATCCACGGCGAGTACGCCCGCTGGACCAAGGTGGTGAAAGACACCGGCGCGACGGCGAACTGATGACATCCAGCGACGAAGCCAAGATGCGCGCCGCGCCGGCGGTGTGGGACTGCCACACGCATATCTACGGACCCTATGACCGGCACCCGCTGCCCGACGGCGCCGTCTATGCGCCGCAGGCAGCACCGTTCGGTGCCTTGCGCGCCATGCACCGATCGCTCGGCATCACGCACGGCGTGATTGTGCAGGCGGCCTGCTATGGCAGCGACCATAGCGCGCTGTTGGCCGCCCTCGATGCGGGAGAGGGAGCGTATCGCGGCATCGCCGTGATTGCGCCGGAGATGGACGAGGCGCTGCTGGCGCAGATGGCGGCTCGGGGCGTCAAGGGTGTGCGCATTGGCCTGATGAGCCATCTCGGCAATGCCTTTGACGCGGGGCGCGTGCGCGCGATGGTCGAGCGCATCCGGCCGTATGGCTGGCACGCGCTGGTCCATGGCACGCCGGAAGATGTGGTCCGGGCGGTCGAAGCCGTGGGCCATCTCGGCACCTCACTCGTCATCGACCATATGGCGCGGGTTGCGGTCTCCGAAGGCGGGCTGGCGCGCCAGCTCGAGAATGTCTGTGCGTTGCTGCGCAATGAATCGGTCTGGATCAAGGTCTCGGGCGTCGACCGCATCACTGCGGGTGACCTCGGGGCACCGCAGGCGCGCAGCGTACTGGAGCACTTGTTGGCGGCGGCACCCACCCGCGCAATCTGGGGCACGGACTGGCCGCATCCGAACCTTTCCTATCCGGTGCCGGACGACCGTGCGCTGCTCGCCTGGCTGCAAGCTGCGGCCGGCGATGACTCACTGCTGCGCGCCGTGTTGTCGGAGAACCCGCCCCGTCTCTACGGATAACCCTCTTTCCGGATCCTCCGGTCTGAACGATGACCATGCACTCTTTTCTTGCGCCGACCGAGCCGGTGCGCTATCCGGATGCGCGCGTCCAGGCACTGAGCCCGCGCTTCGAGAAATACCACCTGCCCCTTGCAGCGATCGATCGCATTGCCACCGGGTGCCGCTGGGCCGAAGGCCCGGTCTGGTTCGGGGATGGCCGCTACCTGCTGTGGAGCGATGTCCCGAACGACCGGATCCTGCGCTGGGATGAGGAGACCGGTAACACCAGCGTCTTCCGTAGCCCGTCAAACCATGCCAACGGCAACACCCGCGACCGACAGGGGCGGCTGGTGACCTGCGAACATGTCGGCCGGCGCGTCACGCGCACCGAGTATGACGGCAGCATCACCGTGCTGGCGGACCGCTATGACGGGAAACCGCTGAATTCGCCCAATGACGTGGTGGTGAAGTCGGACGGCTCGATCTGGTTCACCGATCCGCCGTTCGGCATCGCCGGCTACTACCAGGGCGAGAAGGCGACTTCGGAACTGCCGGAGCGCATTTACCGTATCGATCCGGTCAGCGGCCGCCTTGAGATTGTCGCCGATGACGTCAGCGGGCCCAATGGCCTGGCATTCTCGCCTGACGAGGAAGTGCTGTATGTGATCGAGTCGCGCACGCGGCCGCGCCGCATCCGCGCTTTCCGGGTCAGCGAAGGTGGCCAGGCGCTGGGCGACAGCCGAGTACTGGTTGACGCCGGACCTGGCACCCCCGATGGCTTTCGCGTCGATATTGACGGCAACCTGTGGTGCGGCTGGGGCATGGGCACGCCCGAACTCGACGGCGTGCGGATCTTTGCCCCGGATGGCGAACCCCTCGGGCATATCAGCCTGCCAGAGCGCTGTGCCAACCTGTGTTTTGGCGGACGCCATCGCAACCGGCTGTTCATGGCGTCCTGTACTTCGATCTATACGCTCTATGTCAATACGCAAGGTGCGGCCGGCGGCTGACCGCCAGCACCCACAGAAGGAGGCATTGCAACATGAGAAGGACTTTCCTGAAGGGTTCGCTGGCCACGATACTGGCGGTGTCATTCGGCCAGGCGGCCATGGCCGGCGACGTGGTGCGGATGGTGGTGGCGTTCCCCGCGGGCGGGCCGGCGGACGCGCTGGCGCGCGCGATGTCCAAGCAACTGGAGACGGAACTCAAGCGCACCGTCATCATCGACAACCGGCCCGGGGCCAACGGCGCCATTGCCGTCAGCGCTGTCACCAAGGGACCGGCGGATGGTTCCGTCTTCTTCCTGACCAGTGCCGGGGCCATTGTCATCAATCCGTCCCTGTACAAGAACCTGTCGTACCGCCCTGACCGAGATTTGATGCCGGTTTCGCTGGTGGTCACCACGCCGCAGGTCCTGGTGGTACCGCTGCAGTCGAAGATCGGCTCGGCGAAGGACCTAGTGGCGCAGAGCCGGGCCGGCCGTTCGGTGTCGCTGGCGTCATCCGGCATCGGCAGCATGCCGCACATGGCGATCGAGCTGTTCAAAGCCTCGACCTCGGCGGAGTTCCTGCACGTGGCGTACAAGGGCGCGGCACCAGCGATCACCGATACGATCGGCGGACAGGTGGATGCGTTCTTCGGCGATGCCTCGGGCCTCCTGCCGTTCATCGAGGGAAAAAAACTGAAGCCTGTCGCCGTGACCACGGCCAAACGCCTGCCATACCTGCCGGACGTGCCGACGCTGGATGAAAGCGGCATCAAGGGCGTCCATGCGGAGAACTGGTACGGCATGATGGTGCCCGCCGGCACGCCGCCAAACGTTGTGCAGACGTTGAATGAGGCCATTCGCAAGACGTTGGAGAACAAGGACGTCAAGGCCAATCTGGCAAAGATGGGCCTGACACCGGCACCGTCTACTGCTTCGGAATTTGCAGGTCGGATCCGTGCGGACGGGGACAAGTGGTCGAAGTTGATTGCGGAGCGGAACGTTAAGCCTGAGTAATGTGCTCGCCGGGTTCGGGTCCGGCGTCTGTTTGCAGTCCTACATTCCCCGGGCTGGCGATCTGGGACTGGTTTGGGGAATAGGGTTGGCCCTGCAGCGTTTGTGCGCTCTGCAGGGCCTCTTTTTTTCTGATAACTGTCCGCCGAACCTATAATTCCATGCAATGGAATTGTGGGGGTGTGGAATCGCCAGGCAAGCCCTAAGCTGTCTCTAACAAAGAAACGCGCCCGGTGCATGCAGTCTGATGGCCGCGGCGTTCCGACTTGTTCCAGGAGACAAAGCATGCATCCGTTCTGTACCGGCTTCTTCCGCCGGCTTGCCAAGGCAGCCATCCCGTTCCTCATGGCCGCGGCAGCGCCCTTGCCCGCGCTCGCAGCCTTCCCCGACAAGCCGATCCGCATGGTGGTGCCGTTCGCCCCCGGCGGTGGCACGGACCTGGTGGCGCGTGCGATGGGCATTACCATGGGCGAGGACCTGGGCCAGCCCGTCATCGTCGATAACAAGCCGGGTGGCAGCACCATCATCGGCACCGATGCGGTGGCCAAGAGCGCGCCCGACGGGTACACGCTGGTGATGGCGACGATGGCCCACGCGGTTAACCCGAGCCTGCACAAGAAACTTCCGTTCGATACGGAGAAGGCGTTCGCGCCGGTGATGCTGGTGGGCCGCTCACCCAATGTGCTGGTGGTAAAGCCGGACAGCCCCATCAAGACCGTGCAGGACCTGATCGCGGCCGCCAGGGCCAAGCCGGGCAAGCTCAACTACGCCTCGCAAGGCGCCGGCACTTCGGCGCACCTGGCTGGCGAGTTGTTCAAGAAGATGGCCAAGGTCGACATGAACCACATTCCTTATCGCGGTGCCGGCCCGGCGATCACGGACCTGCTCGGCGGGCAGGTCGATGTGATGTTTGCCACGGCAGCCGCGGTCGCTCCGCACCTGGAGAGCGGCAAGCTGCGGGCGGTGGCGGTCACGACCGCACAGCGCTCGCAAGCGCCGGCGCTGAGCAAGGTGCCCACGATCGCGGAAAGCGGCGTGCCCAACTATGTAGCAGATAGCTGGTATGGCTTGTTCGTGCCGGCCGGCACGCCACCGGCGGTGATCACGCGGTTGAATGCCGCGGCCAAGAAGGCCGTGCACACCGACGCGTTCCGCAAGCGAGCCGAGCAGGAAGGGCTGGCCATCAGTGGCGGCACGCCAGACGAGTTCGGCCGCTACGTCAAGGCCGAGAGCCAGCGCTGGAGCAAGGTCATCAAGGACGCCAACATCACGGCCGACTGAGCTCGGCATACGTACCGAACAAATCGCACTGATCGCACCCGCAGAACTGGACAGGCCATGGACAACTATTCCCTGATTGAACTGAAGATTGAATCCGGTATCGCGCTGCTCGCCTTTAACCGCCCCGACAAGCGCAATGCCATGAGCGACGACATGCGCTCGGAATTCATCGATGCGCTGGAACGCGTGGCGGCGGACAAGGCGATCCGCGCCCTGGTGCTCACCGGCAACGGCAAGGGCTTTTGCGCCGGCGGCGACGTGGCCGGCATGCAGCGCCGCATGGAAGCGCCGCAGGGCGAGGTGGGCTTCAACGGCTGGAGCCGCCAGCAGCGGGTCCATCACACCGTCAAGCTGCTGCACACCATGCCCAAGCCCACCATCGCCGCGGTCAACGGTGCCGCGACTGGGCTGGGTGCCGATACCGCGCTGTGCTGCGATTTCGTGCTGGCCTCCGAAGCGGCATCGTTCTCGTGGTCCTATATCAACCGGGGCCTGATCCCGGACGGGGGCGGCATGTATTTCCTGCCGCGCCGCGTGGGGCTGTCGGCGGCTAAGGAACTGGTCTTTACGGGCCGCAAGGTCGAGGCACAGGAGGCCAAGGCGCTTGGCATCGCCGACCGCCTGAGCAAGCCAGAAGCGCTGATTGGCGATGCGCTGACGTGGGCGGCAGAACTGAGCCAGGGCTCCACCACCGCGATCGCGCTGGGCAAGAGCATCATGAACCAGTCCTTTGAGTTGCCCGCCGACCAGGTCTTTGCCCAAGGCAGCCAGGCGCAAGGTATCTGCTACACCAGCAGCGAGCATCGCGAGTCCGTGCTGGCTTTTCTGAACAAGACTGCCACCAAGGCCTGACACCATGAATGCGATCCAACGACTTGTCACGCCGCGCAGCGTTGCCGTGATCGGCGCTTCCGCCGATCCTGCAAAGACCGCCGGCCGCCCAGTTTCCTACCTGCGCAAGCATGGCTTCAGCGGGGCGATCTACCCGGTCAACCCCAAGGTCGAATCGATCGACGGGCTGCGCTGCTATCCCGACATTGCCTCGCTACCCGAAGTGCCCGACGTCGGCATCGTGCTGCTGGGCGCCGAGCGTGCGCACCTGGCGGTGCGCGACCTGGCGGCGCGCGGCGCGGGCGCGGCCATCGTGCTGGCGAGCGGCTATACCGAGACCGGTGCCGAAGGCGCGCGGCGCCAGGCCGAACTGATCGATGCGGCCGGCAGCATGCGCCTGCTCGGGCCCAATACCATCGGCCTGGTCAACCTGACCGACAACATCCCGCTGTCGGCGAGCGGCGCGCTGGAAATGGACCAGTTCCCGGCCGGCAGCATCGGCGTGGTGTCGCAAAGCGGCGGCATCCTCGGGGCCTTGCTGTCGCGCGCCGCGGCGCGGGGCATTGGCCTGTCCAAACTGGTTTCCACCAGTAATGAAGTCGACCTCGACCTGGCCGACTTTATCGATTACCTGGCCGATGACGAGGCCACCCGCGTGATCGCGCTGTATGTTGAGAGCGTGCGCAACCCGGAAACGTTCCGCCGTGCTGCCCTGAAGGCCGCGCGCGCTGGCAAGCCGGTGGTGGCGTTCAAGATCGGCCGCTCCGAGAGCGGCGCGCGCGCAGCGGTGTCGCATACGGGCGCGCTAGCCGGTGCGGATCGGATGTACGACGCGCTGTTCGAACAGGTCGGCGTGATTCGCGCGCAGACGTTCTCGGACCTCCTTGACATGCCCGCAGCCCTGGCTGCCGGCCGCAAACTCACCGGCAATCGCGTTGCGATCCTGACCTCGACCGGGGGCGCAGGCACGCTGGTCTCCGACAGCTTGGGCGTGGCCGGCTTCGAGACGCCGGCACCGGACGAGGCGACCGCGACGAAGCTGCGCGCGCTGCAGAAGGGCGACCACGCCGCGCTCGACCGCAACCCGATCGACGTCACCCTGGCCGGGCTGCGGCCTGACCTGCTCCGCGCCGCGATCCGCATCCTGCTCGAGAGCCCGAGCTATGACGCGGTGGCAGTGATCGTCGGCTCGTCCAGCCTGGCGATGCCGGACCTGATGGCCAATGCCATTCGCGACTGCCTGCCCGACAGCGACAAACCGGTGATTGCTTACGTGAGCCCGCATGCGCCCGAAGTCGCGTCGCTGCTGAATCGTCGTGGCGTGCCGGCGTTTTCCGCGCCGGAGGCGTGCACGGTGGCGATCGATGCGATGCTGCGTGCCGGCAAGCTCCGCGCGGTTGACGAAGCGGGCACCCCCACGCTGCCGTTGCCGGATCTCGGCGCCTATGGCACCGGTTCGATCGACGAAGCCGCGGCCAAGACCTTGTTCGCCGGTTTCGGCGTACCGGTCGCAAAGGAGGTGGTGGTTGCCGATGGCGTCGAGGCCACGGCGGCGGCGCAAGGCTTCAGCGGCAATGTCGTGCTGAAGATCCTGTCGGCCGAGATTACCCACAAGAGCGATGTCGGCGGCGTGGCCGTCAATGTCCCGCCGGCAGAGGTGGCAAGCCGGCTGGCAAGAATGGCGAGCGATGTGCAGTCGGCCACGGGGATCGCGCCCCAACGCTTCCTGGTGCAGGAAATGGTCAAGGGCGGCGTCGAAGTGATTCTCGGCATGCACCGCGACGCGCTCGGCACCGCGATCCTGCTCGGCATGGGCGGCGTGACCGCGGAGCTGTTCGGCGATACCACGCTGCGTCTGCTGCCTGGCGAGGGGGGGCTGACCCGTGACGCCGCGCTGGCGATGATCGGACGCCTGAAGACCGCCCCATTGCTGCAGGGCTTCCGTGGCCGGCCGAAGGCGGATGTGGACGCGCTGGCCGAGGCGATCGTCGCCTTCTCGCGCATGGTCGCCACGCTTGGCGATCGGCTGGTCGAGGCCGAGATCAATCCCGTCTTCGTCCTGCCCGAAGGGCAGGGTGTGGTGGCCGCCGATGGCGTGGCGGTACTGGCGGGCGCCGACAAGCCCTGACGAGGCCCTGGCATGTGCGGCGAGCGCGGCGGTACGTTGGTGACTTCGGTCGATGGCTGCGAGGTCATTTGGCGAAGCTTTGGCGATGGCCCGGCGACCGTGCTGCTGCATGGTGGCCATGGCAACTGGCGGCACTGGACGCGCAATATCGGGCCGTTGTCCCGCAACCGCCGGCTGCTGGTGCCGGACATGCCGGGCTTTGGCGATTCCGGTGCGGCGCCGCGCGCCGACCTGCCGGGACTCGTCGATGTCCTGGCCCGCTCGCTGGCCCGCTTATCGATGGACCAGTCGCTGAACCGTATTGACTTGGTGGGTTTTTCCTTTGGCGCGCTGGTGACGGCGCACCTTGCGACCCATGAGGGTCTTGGCGAAATCGAAGTCGGCCGCCTGGCATTGCTCGGGCCGGCCGGCCACGGCGGTCCGCGCCGCATGACGCAGGCGCTGGTCGACTGGCGCCGCTGCCTCGATCCGCACGCGCTTGCCGCGGCGATGCGTCACAACCTGGCGGCATTCATGATCGCCGATCCGGCCGCCATCGACAGCGAAGCCGTGGCCATCCACACGCGTGCCTGTCGCGCGACGCGCTTCCATAGCAAGTCGATCTCGCGCGCGGGCGGATTGCAGCAGGCGCTTGCACACTTTCCCGGCCCGGTATTGATGATCTGGGGCGAAGCCGATGTGACCATGTCGCCGGCATCGATTGCCGGGATCGCCCGCGACTCGCGGGACGCGTCAGCCGGCGCGCCAGCAGTCAGGGTCCGCGTGGTGCCGGGCGCCGGGCATTGGGTCCAGTACGAGGCCCACCAACAAGTCAACGGGCTGCTGCAGGATTGGGTGCAGCAGTCCCCCCACACGCCGGAGCAGGCCGGCTGAGGAGAACCCATCTTGAACGCAACCGAGGCCTTTGGGCCGTTCTTCAGCACAGTCAAGGCAGGGCCGCTGCCCGCCGAGGTGCTGCATCATGCGAAGCGCGCGCTGGTCGACTGGCATGCGGCGCTGTTTCCGGGCATCGGCACCGATGCGGTCCAACGCCTGCAAAGCGTGCTGGAAGAGGAGCTTGGCCGCGGCAACGCGACGCTGCCAATGGGGCAACGTGCCACGGCGCGCGCCGCGGCGCTACTCAATGGCGCTGCCGCCCACGCTGCGGAGATCGACGACAGTTTCCGTGATGCGATGTACCACCCCGGTGCCGCCACCATCGCCGCCGCGATTGCTGCGGCACAGGACGTGGGCGCCAGCGGCGAGACGTTGCTGAAGGGCATCGTCGTCGGCTATGAGGTGTCAACGCGCATCGGCGTCGTGCTGGGCCGGGCGCACTATCGTTTCTGGCACAGCACCGCCACGGTCGGCACCTTTGGCGCGGCGGCCGCCGCGGCGTTCATCTATGGCGCGAACGAGGAGCAGCTTGCCCACGCGCTGGCGACTGCGGCCACTTTCGCCGCCGGACTGCAGCAGGCGTTCCGCATGGACTCGATGTCCAAGCCCCTTCACGCGGGCCGGGCTGCGGAGGGCGGATTGCTCGCCGCCCGCGCCGCCATCGCGGGCATCACCGGTTCGCTCGATGTGCTCGACGGTGAGACCGGCATGGGGCACGCGATGTCGGACGGCCCTGACTGGAACGGGCTGGCATCGACCCTTGGGAAAGACTTCCATATTTGCCGGCTGACCTTCAAGAACCACATTGGCTGCGGCCATACCTTCGCCGCAATCGACGGTGCGCTGGCGCTGAAAGCGAAGCTGGGCATCGAAACGGCCCAAATCCGTCGCCTCCGCGTCGCCACCTATCGTCCGGCGCTGGATATCGCCTGCTATCTCGACCCCAAGAGCGAGAACGAAGCCAAGTTCAGCCTCAAGTTCATCGTCGCCGCCGCCCTGGTGCATGGCAGCGTGCGCCTGTCGGCATACACGCCGGAACGGCTGTGGGACAGCGAGACGCGCCGGCTGATGGCCTGCATGACGGTCGAGGTCGACCCTGAGATCGACGGCCGGTTTCCTGGCAAGCGCGCCGCAAGGGTGGAGATCGAAACCCGGGACGGTGCCACGGCAGACTACCTGCAGCCGAATCGCAAGGGTGATCCGGAGGATCCGCTGACCGACGACGACCTTGACGGCAAGTTGATCGAACTGGCATCGCCGGTGATAGGTACCGATGGCGCGCGCCGGCTGGCGCAGAAGATCTGGCACATCGACACGCAGCTGGAGGTCAGTCTGTTTGGCTGACTAATGGAGGCCCAGCGCCGAGGAGATCAGGATCATGCTTAGCATTCTTGCCATAGGTCGACTGCTGTTCGCCATGCTGGTGACGGCGTTGCCGATCATTCCCCTGGCCGCGCACGCGCAGCCCTACCCGGCGCGGCCGGTGCGCATCATCGTGCCATTCCCCGCAGGCGGGGGCACTGACGTGATCGCCCGCTCGCTGGGCGATGAATTGTCGCGCGGCATGGGTAAGCCCTTCATCGTTGAAAACAAGCCCGGCGCCGGCTCGGTCATGGGCAATGACCTGGTCGCCAAGAGTTCGGCGGATGGCTATACGCTGCTGCTTACCACCAGTGCCTTTTCTATCGTCGCCAGCATTGGCATCAAGTTGCCGTATGGCGGCATCCAGGCCTTCGAGCCGGTGGCGCTGCTCGGCCGCGCGCCAAATGTGGTGCTGGTTCGCAACGATAGCCGAATCCGCTCGGCGGCAGATCTGCTGCGCGATGCCAAAGCCAATCCGGGCAAGCTGACCTATGGCTCGGCAGGTAACGGGACGTCGGTGCACCTGGCAGCCGAGTATTTCCAGTCCTTGGCTGGTATCCGGCTCGTGCACGTGCCATACCGTGGCTCAGCACCTCAGTTCGCCGACCTGCTGGCCGGCCATATCGATGTCGCGTTCGCGACGATGGCCAGCGCCGCAACGCTGATCCGCGACGGGCGCGTGCGGGCGCTGGCCGTGACCTCGCCCGCGCGGTCCCCGGCTTTCCCGAAGGTGCCTGCCGTCGCGGAGGCTGGCGTCAAAGGTTACAGCGCCGAGGTCTGGTACGGCGTCTTCGTACCGAAGGGAACGCCGGCGACGGTGGTCGCCGCGCTGCATCGAGCCATCGCCCAGGCATCTGCCGGTGGCGCGTTCCGCGAAAGGCTGGCGCGCGAAGGGGTGGTGGGCGGCATTGGTTCGCCACAGGATCTTCGCGCCACTGCCGAGCAGGAGGTCAGTCGTTGGCTGCAAGTGGTGAAGGACAAGGAGATCCGCATCGAGTAGCATTGCCCGCAGCCCAACATGCGCAGGCGCCGGGCGCCGACTTCCAGAACGGTCACTGGCCCGCAGTGACTCCCTGCTATGCCGAGCAGCATCGTCAACATCGAACGGATCAAACCAGGCCAAGGCAAGGCGACGCCCAACCGCTCGCTAGAGCGTGGCATTGCCGTACTACGCGCCTTTCGCGCCGGCTCGTCCATGCTCGGCAACAGTGAAATTGCCGAGCGCACCGGCTTGTCCCGCTCCACAGTCAGCCGCCTGACGCAGTCGCTGATAGAGACCGGCATGCTCGAGTATGTCCCGCAGTTCCGGGCCTACCGGCTGGGTGTGCCGGTCCTCAGTATGGCGCATGCCATGCGCGACGGCTCGCAGGTTCTCAGGGTCGCGGCGCCGATGATGGCCGAGGTTGCCATGCGTCAGAAGATCAATGTCGGACTGGCGGTGGCGGAGGGCGACGAGATGATTTACCTGGAGTCGTTCCGCTACAACCGGCGCCAGTCACTGCGTACGGTGGTGAGCGGACAGCGCATCCCGATGGCGCTGACCTCTCTCGGCCGCGCGCACCTGGCAACGCTGTCACCGGAGGCTTTCAGTGCGATGATGAGGGTCATGGCCGACAAGTACCGCGGCCGCGGCTGGGGCGCACTGCGACGGGAAATCGATGCTGCGGTGTGCTCCGTGCATGAGAAGGGCTACTGCGTTGCGTCATGGCAGCCTCAGGTCGTGGCCATGGCAACACCAATGCGCTTTGACGAGTATACGGCCCATGTATTGAACGTCAGTGTATCCACGCAGCAGGATGCCGGCGCTATCGAGGCGGCGCTGGCCAAGCCACTGATGGAACTTGCGGCGGCGATACAAGCGCGGATGCTTCGGGGAGAGTAAGGCGTCGACGCGGTATCGCCTTATTGCCACGTTCGCTAATACCTATAGCAAATTTTAAAAGGGGAGGTAAGGATGGGGTCAGACCGCCATTGCAGTGGGCCGTTCACGCTGCCCGACGAGATTGGCGTTGCAGAGGGTAACGCATCAAATTGGTTTCGATACCTTGCAGAATTGAAGGGCTTCCCGCCCGTGAGTGTCACCACACCGGCCTGACGTGGCTCGGCACAGATCCAATTTCAATGGATGGAATTGAGCGGGTGCGCGGCGGCTCCATGAGAGTTACTCTCCGCCATCATGGGAGACTGCAGCCCTGGGTTGCCCTTCTAGTGCGGCCATCGGCCACTCTCCGACTCAAACAGAGCGTCTCTATGAACTCTTCTGACATCAACACCCTTGGCATCGTCGGCACCGGCGCCATGGGCCGGGGCATCGCGCAGATCGCCGCGCAGGCAGGCCTGACCGTCAACCTGTACGACGCCAACCCGCAGGCGGTGGAAGCCGCGCGCAAGTACCTGCAGGACACGCTGGCCAAGCTCGCGGACAAGGGCAAGCTCAGCGCCGCCGACGCCGAGGCCACGCTGGCCCGCGTCAAGCCCTGCGGTGCGCTGGAAGACCTAGCCGGCTGCGACATGGTGCTCGAAGCCATCGTCGAGAAGCTGGAGGTCAAGCGTGACCTGGTGGCCAAGCTCGAAGCCATCCTGCGCGAAGACGCCATCATCGCCTCGAACACCTCGTCGCTGTCGATCACCGCGATCGCGGTCGGTTCGAAACATCCCGGCCGCATCGCCGGCTACCACTTCTTCAACCCGGTGCCGCTGATGAAGGTGGTCGAGGTCATCGATGGCCTGTCGGGCAACCCGGCGGTGGGCGACGCGCTGATGGCGCTGTCGCGCCGCATGGGCCATACGCCGGTGCGCTGCAAGGACATGCCGGGCTTTATCGTCAACCATGCCGGCCGCGGCATGAATATCGAGGGCCTGAAGGCGGCGCAGGAAGGCGTGGCCGGATTCGCCGACATCGACAACATCATGCGCGAGCAGGCCGGTTTCCGCATGGGGCCGTTCGAGCTGATGGACCTGACCGGGCTGGACGTGTCGCACCCGGTGATGGAATCGATCTACAACCAGTTCTACCAGGAGCCGCGCTACCGTCCGTCGCCGATCACCGCGATCCGCGCGGTCGGCGGGCTGATCGGGCGCAAGGCCGGCGCCGGTTTCTATGCCTACGCCGATGGCCAGAAGCAGGTGCCGGCCGCCGCCGCGGTGCCAAGCGCGCGCCCGTCGAGCGTGTGGGTCAGCCACGCCAGCGAGCGCGGCCACGCCATGGTGACCAAGCTGCTGGGCGCGCTGGGCGTGACTCCGGAAGGCGGCAACCAGCCCTCGGCCGATGCGCTGATCGTCGTCACGCCGCTGGGCCTGGACGCCACCACCAGCGCGCTGCAACAGGGCCTGGACCCGGCCCGCACCGTCGCCATCGACACGCTGCTGCCGTTCGAGGCCACCAGGCGGCGCACGCTGATGACCACGCCGGCCACCAGCGCCGCCGCGCGTGATGCCGCGCATGGCCTGTTCGCCAGCGACGGCGTGCCGGTCACGCTGATCCGCGACTCGGCCGGCTTCGTCGCCCAGCGCGTGCTCTGCTGCATCATCAATATCGCCAGCGATATCGCGCAGCAGCGCATCGCCACGCCGGCCGACATCGACCTGGCCGTGAACCTCGGCCTGGGTTACCCCAAGGGCCCGCTGGCGCTCGGCGACGCGGTCGGTCCGCAACTGGTGCTGGAAACGCTGCGCAACATGGAAGCGCTGACCGGCGACATGCGCTATCGCCCGAGCCCGTGGCTGTGGCGCCGTGGTGGCCTGGGCCTCTCCCTACTGACTGTCGAGGCGTGATTTCAGGTGATCTCGACGAGCACATCAAGGATAGGCCCGTACTCGTAAGTATTTCGTCGAGCCGCATCACGGGCCGTCGCAAGCCGATGACGAAAGACCGTTCGCGGTAGGAGGACGGACATCCGTTGGCGCACGCCGAATGTCGCAAAATGGCCGGCTGCGGCCGTTGCGACGCTCTCCATCTTTGGCATTTCAATTGGCTCAAGGGTGCGGAAATCCTGGATCGGGGAGGAAGGCAGTCCGGACGGTCGTGCTCAATGACCAGTTGGGATCGCACGTTGAGCGACGGTTTCCATCTATTGCCGCAGAAGAACAACATCGCCTTGCCGCTTAATTAGCCCCGATTTTGCGTCTCGGTATCGGACCGGCGAGGCTGACTTGGGGAGGCTAGGAGCGATGCCACCTCACAGCCGTGATAATGTTCGTCGCCGCTACCTTCCTGGGAGACGCAAAGTGATTTCGCACATTTTTCTTGGAGTTAACGACTTCGATCGTGCTTTTGAGTTTTATTCGGCGTTGATGCATGAACTAGGACACAACCTCAAATTCTGCGAGCGCGACACGCCATGGGCAGGGTGGATGGCAACGGACGCACCGCGGCCGCTGTTCCTTATTGGCAAGCCATATGACGGCAATGCTGCGCGAGGTGGGAATGGTCAAATGGTGGCATTGCTTGCGCGTGACCGGCAGACCGTTGACCAGGCATACGCCCGTGCGCTCGCAAACGGAGCAAATTGCGAAGGCGCTCCTGGCCTAAGAACCCAGTATCACCCTCACTTCTACGGCGCATACTTCCGAGATGCTGATGGAAACAAGCTTTGCGTATGCTGTCATCACCCGGTGTCGGTTTAGCGTTATCGATTTAGCACTGACCTGCCTCTACGCCTGTCGACACGGCCAGCGCCTCAGATGGCCGTCGACGCGCTGGCGCGGGCAACGGAAGCCGAAGCGGACGGCGCATATACGGCGTTGACCGCCATCCTTGTCGAAGGAAACCACTTGCCACCGCCGACGATAGCTGTCATCCGAGCCATCCGTCCGGTCAAGGAAACGATGGGCGCCTGCGATCCCAGAAAGACACTCGATATATGGCGCACGACCCTCGCCCCGTTTGTGACGCTACTGGTGGGATGCTGAGGCGATCTTTTGAGAAAAGAACTTCACGAAAGCCTCGACCTTCCTCGGATGATTGCGAGGTTTCGGAAACACCGCATATATTCCCGGCTGCTCAGATGCACCAATCTCGTCGTACTCTTCCAGCAGCCGAATCAAGCCGCCGCTGAGTAAGTCCTGCGCGACAAGCCAGTCGGGCTGCCGGGTGATTCCCTTGCCTGCTTTGGCCCATGCAATCAGCGCATGCGATTCGTTACTCGAAAATGGCCCATCTACCGGAATTGCCATAGTTGTGCCGTCCACCTGGTACTGCCAAGATGAGGAATGCGGTTCATGGCGGTAAATCAGGCACTGATGTCGTGCCAGTTCGGCCGGATGCCGGGGGGCGCCATGAGATGCCAGATAGGCGGGACTGGCGCATGTTACGCGGCGGTACGTGCTGAGGCATCGAGCCGAGAAATCGGAATCCCCCGGTCGCCCCGCCCGCAGGGCGAGATCGAAGCCGTTGGCGACAAGGTCGACAATCCGGTCGCTAACCTGGAGATCGAGGCTGATTCTCGGGAAGCGTGCCGTGAACTCATGGAGATGCGGGTACACAAAGGTCAGCGCCACGCCCAACGGTAATGTGACGCGCAATTCACCCCTTGGTTCGGACGCAAGGCGCCGGACCGCATCTTCAGCTTCATGCGACTGTTCAATGATGCGCTTTGCGTGTTTGTACCAGAGCCTGCCTGCCTCGGTCACGGCGATGCGACGCGTCGTCCGGTCGAGCAGGCGCGCGCCAAGCCGTTTTTCTATTCGGGCTAGTGCGCCGGTCACCGTCGCAGGCGCGAGTCCGAGGACCCGGGCTGCCTGCGCCATGCTCCCCGAGTCCACGATCTGGCAGAACACCTGCATGCTGAACAGCTGATCCATCGTCGATTATTCGTAAATCATGAAGAATCCATTCATGGGCGGCTACTTTATCAAAATTTCCGCACACCCTACGATCTTCTCCAATTTGGCATTCATCGCAACACTTCCTCGAGAAGCCCATGACCCAGCACGGCAGTTGTCTCTGCGGACGCATCAAATACCGAATCCACGGCCCGTTAACCGACGTCCTGAATTGTCATTGTTCGATGTGCCGAAAGCTCCATGCCTCGGCCTTCCGCACGAGAGCCAAAGTGGCGATTAGGGATTGGGAATGGGTATCCGGGCAGAACACCGTCAAGTTTTACGAGTCCTCGCCTGGCGAGCACAAGGGATTTTGCAGCGAATGTGGCTCAAGCATATTGACGCGATTTGACAGCAATCCCGATGTATTCGGATTCCCGCTCGGTACGCTTGATAGCGATCCCGGCGTGAAGGCCGAGCGTCATGTTTTTGTCGGCAGCAAGGCGTCGTGGTATGACATCACCGATACGCTTCCGCAGCACAAGGAATACTGAGACCAGTCGGAACAATGCCAGTCTCATCGGCTAGCCCTCAGCTCACCACTTTGCTATGTCTTTTGACAGGTGGCCTTACTCGACCCAAGTTCGCGCGCCCACGTCCTGGAATTGGCGTCGATATGCCAAAGGTGTCGAACCCACGATCTGCCGAAACCGCCTAGCAAAGTTATTTGGTTCGCCGAATCCCGTGCTTTGCCCGATTTCTGCGGCCGAGGCGGATGTGAAAGCCAGCAAAGTCTTTGCCCGCTCGATCCGCCTTTCGGTCACGATCTCCAGAAAGGTCTTTCCGGTTTCACTCTTCAGCAGGTGGGCCAGGTGTGTTGCTGACACATGACTGGCCTGCGCAGCGTCGCCCAAGGTCAATTCCCGCGAAAGGTTTTGGGTGATATACCGAATGCAGCGCAGCACGGACTGCTTGTACGACTGCAGCAACATCCCGTTGCTCTCGCAAAGACGAATCTTGTCACCGTGGCGTCGCCACACCATGCCAATCAGGTTTAGCAAGTGGCTGCGGATCAGCAAGTTGCTGGCCGTATCGTCACTGGGCGATTGCTGGGATTCTTGCGCCATGCGCTCGCATAGCTCCTGAAGGTACTCGGTGTCCAGTTCATCGAACTGAAAATCCAGACAATGCTGAAAGCGGAAGGGACCAAGCTCTGGCGCGCGCGCGAGCGGCACTTCCGACAACTCGAAGACATCAAGGTTAAGCGACGGCAGCAAATACTCTTTGCTGATGTTGATTACGTGGAACTTGCCGTCCGCTACGTTCGGAATGTAGTGAACCAGAAACGGCAGGACGAAGCTTACGGTGCCGGAGCGAATGGGCCGCTGCTGGCCCCCAATGTAATGAGTGGTCTCGCCTAGCGTGTTGACGTAAATCTGGAAGTACTCGTGACGGTGCGGCACCGGGTTGGGCAGACAGTTGCTCTGATCGTGGATGCCAAAGTAGGCGCTCTGCGCCCGGGCCGCCATGGTGTAGTTCCGGATGACAGCGCCCGTTTTGCCCTCGTGGTCGAGGGGCGGCAGCGGGGCGTTCGAGGGATTCGCTCGGTGCATGGAAACGTGGGGGCAAAGGATCGTAAGGATTGCGCATCTTTTCGCAAGCCTGTGCGTTGAGGCCGAACGACCGCGTCTCTAAACTCTAGCCACTCCGTTCAATAATCTTACACAGAGACAATCCTTATGCCTAGAGCCAGTGCGGACAGCGTCGTCGTGCAATCGACGAAGGTCCCGAGCGTTACCCCCGCCATTATTGGTATCGTCGGCAGCGATCAGCACTTCCCGGTACGGCGCGTCTATTGCGTGGGGCGCAACTATCTTGCCCATATCCGGGAAATGGGGGAGGGTGACGAACGCGACCCGCCATTCTTCTTCCAGAAGCCGGCCGATGCCATTGTGACTGATGGGCGCGTCCCGTATCCGACGTTGACAGACGACTTTCAGTTCGAATTTGAACTCGTCGTTGCCATCGGCAGTGAAGCGGCGGACGTGCCGCCGGACACTGCACTGGATCATGTCTTCGGCTACGCCGCAGGGCTTGACATGACGCGGCGTGACCGCCAACGCGAATGCAACAAGCGTGGCCTGCCGTGGGAGCTGGGCAAGTCATTCGACCATTCGGCGCCATGCGGTCCCATCCATCCCGTGGCGAAGGTGGGCCATCTCCGTTCGGGCGCACTGAGCCTGGCGGTAAACGGGGACGTACGACAGCACTCGGTCCTGGAGAAGATGATCTGGAACGTCCATGAAATCGTCAGCGAGCTGTCCAGGCAGTACCGCCTGCTTCCTGGGGACCTGATCTTTACCGGCACGCCAGAAGGCGTTGGTCCGGTGCAGCGCGGTGACACGTTGATCGGCCGTATTGAAGGACTCGACCCCTTGCAGGTCGAGATCGTCTGAGTCCGGGGTCAAAGGAAACACGCCATGAAACCACTCGAACGCATCTCATTTTCGGCCATTTCCGAGCGCCCCGCCCTGACGCTGCCGGCTGGCAAGCGCCTGGCCGTTTGGGTCATCGTCAACGTTGAGGAATGGGATATCAACGAGACCATGCCGCGCACGGTTCTCACGCCTCCGGCGGGCGGTTCGCCGATGCCAGACATCCCGAACTGGGCCTGGCACGAGTACGGCAACCGCGTCGGCTTTTGGCGCATGCTGGACGTCATTGACGAGCTTGGGATCAATGCAACGCTCGCCATCAACGGCTCGGCCATCGATGCCTACGAGCCTATCGCCAAGGCGGCGATGGCGCGTAACTGGGAGTTCATCGGCCATGGCTTTGGGCAGCGCAACATGCAGAAGGTGCCCGACGAAGCGGTCGACATCGCAAAGACCACCGAGGCCATTCGCGCCTACACCGGGAAGCGCCCCCGCGGCTGGCTCGGACCGGGGCTCACCGAGACCTGGAACACGCCTGACATCCTCGCGGAGCAAGGCTACGAGTACGTGTGCGACTGGGTGCTCGACGATCAGCCCGTGGAACTGATGACGCGAGATGGCGGCCGTATCGTGAACGTGCCCTACACACAGGAGTGCAACGATGTAGCGATGATGCTGATCCAGCATCACAAGGCCAGCGAGTATCGCGACCGCGCTATCGACCAGTTCGAGCAGCTTTACGCCGATGCGAAGGGCTCAGCCCGCGTGATGGCGCTGGTCGTGCATCCGTACATCATGGGCGCGCCACACCGCCTGCGCTATTTCCGGGAGGCGCTGGCGCACATTCGGGCACACGACGACGTTGCCTTCCTGACGGGAGAGCAGATCCTCGATTGGTATAAGGCAGCGCGCGCGGCCTCATAGCCGGATCCGTGCATCGCCAGGAACTCGAACAAATCTCTCGCTTGACGAGAAGGGGACAACACGTGAATTCCTCGACTTCGGCCGGCTCGCTGACCGGAGACGTGCGCAGCGATGCGCCCGTCACGGCATTGGAGATCGGCATGTTTCTTGTGCTGCTTGCCTCCTATGCGCTCAACGCGATGGACCGGCAGATCTTTCCGCTGATCGCCGCAGATGTGCGAAGGGAGTTTGGGTTCGGCCTCGCCGACACCGGCCTGCTTTCGACCATCTTTACGCTCGGCATGGCACTAGCCGGGGTACCGACAGGCTACCTGCTGGCGCGGTGGTCGCGCAAGGCCGTGCTCCAGATTGGCATCGCGATCTTCTCGCTTGGCACGCTGTTGACTGCCTACTCGAGCGGCTTCGCCGACATGATCCTCTACCGCGCCGCAACTGGCATCGGCGAAGCGATGCAGCTGACTGTGGTGATCGCCATCGCGGCGAGCTATTTCGCTCGCTTCCGCGCGACGGCCGTTGGGGCCATCAACTTCTCCTTCGGTGTCGGCGCCATCGTGGGACCGCTGCTCGGTGGGTACCTGATCGGCATTGAGCGAAACTGGCGCTTGCCGCTGGTGGTGTTCGGCCTGACCGGATTTGTCGCCATGGCGCTGATCGCGGCTACCGTGAGCAAGCGCATGACCGAGAAGGCCAGCGCGATCGCCACGCACATCGACACGCGCGGTGCAACCACGATGTGGAACCGCAACACGGCTCTCTTGACTGTGATGAGCATCATTGGCGGGTTGTGCATCTATGGCTACCTCGGCATGTACCCCACGTTCCTGCGCGAGCATCTGCACTACACGCCGGCGGACACTGGTCGCGTCATGAGTATCTTCGGGTGCGGCGTGTTCGCCTCCATCTTTGGCGGCTGGCTTGGCGACCGCTTCCACCCCAAGCTTGTGTTGTCGCTGAGCTTTGCGGGGACCGGGCTGCTCGGCTACCTTCTGTTCTCGGGGCCGACGGGCATGTTGGTCCAATCGGTGCTGTCATTCGTGTGGGGGCTGGTGGTGAGTGGCGTGCTGTACGTGAACCTGGCCGGCTACCACATCAAGTCCGTGCGCTCTTCGCTCACGAATCGGGCCACCGGTGTCTTTGTCACGACGCTCTACGGCGCGGGCGCTTTCGCGGGCTACATCATCGGCGGCATCGCGGCACGCTTTGGCTGGAGCACCGCCGGCTTTGCGCAGATCACCTTGCTATCGGTCTTCGGAATAGTACTCACCGTGCTACTGCGGACCGACCGGATGTCCTTGCCTGTGCGTAAGCCATGACGCCGGCCGAATGGGTGCTGCTCGGTGGCGCTGCGACTTTCGCCGGCACGCTGAATGCGGTGGCAGGCGGCGGTAGTTTCCTGACACTGCCGGCCTTGGCGATGGTGGGCGTGCCGCTGGTATCTGCCAACGCCACAGGGACCGCCGCGCTCCTGCCTGGCTATATGGCGGGTGCCTGGGCACAGCGCAAGGATCTGTCGGCGCCGATGGCACCCTCGCTTCTTCGGCTAAGCGTACTGTCGGTGCTGGGCGGTGCGGCAGGCGCTACGTTGCTGCTGTCGACCTCGAACACCGACTTCGGGCGCATTGTGCCATGGTTGCTGTTAGCCGCGACCCTTCTCTTTGCCTGTGGGCCAAGGCTTCTGCGCAAAGGAGCCGTCGCATCGCAGTCCCCCAGTGAATGGATCACGGACATCAGCATCGCTGCGGTCGCGATCTACGGTGGCTATTTCAACGGCGGTCTCGGCATCTTGCTGCTGGCGGTTCTCGGGGCGCTTGGGCACACCGACATGAGCCGGATGAACGGCATCAAGAACTTCGTCTCCGTGATCCTGACGCTGATGGCAGTCGTTATCTATGGGGCCAGCGGTGCCATCGATTGGACGCATGCACTATGGATGGCGATAGGCGCAACGGCCGGCGGATACTTCGGCGGCGTCCTCGCTCGGCGACTGAAGCCGGCACTTGTGCGCGGCTTCGTCGTCATGACAGGGCTGGCAATGACGACAGCATTCTTTCTCAAGACGAACTGACCGCACCTCTCGCAAAACAATTTGCATCGGAAAGAGACATGAGAACAACCAGAAGAGAATTCACCAAGGCCGCCGGCGCATTGATGGTCGCGGCAACCGGGATCCCATCGCTTGTCGCTCCGGCATCGGCATCGGCATCGGCTTCGGCGCGGGGCGGCACGCCATTCGCAGCGACCCGAGTCCGTCGAGGCACCTACCTAATCAAAAATGGCATGGTCATCACGGTCGACCGGACGCATGGTGTTTTGCCGCGCGCCGACATATTGGTTCGAAACGGCGTGATCGAGAAGATCGGTCGGGGTCTGAGCGCGTCCGGCGCGCAGACGATCGATGCCACTGACATGATCGTCATGCCCGGCTTCGTCAACTCTCACTACCATATGTGGAGCGCGATCGGACGCAGCTTCACTGCGCGGAATGGGGGTTTTTCCTACTACCCGGCCAAGAGCGCCACATCCGCCTTGTACACGCCGGAGGACTTCTACAACAGCGTGATGCTTGCGTGCGCCGAACTAGCGAACGGCGGGACCACTACCGTGCACAACTGGTCGCATAACACCCGCTCCGCGGCCCATGCGGATGCCGAACTTCGCGCGCACCAGCACGCTTTGCTGAGGGCCCGTTACTCGTACGGCCACATTGACAAGCTCCCGGTAGACGAGGTGAACAGGTTCGGCGACCTTGCGCACGTCCAGCACAAATGGTTCGGTGCAAACTCCCCATTCGAAGGTTTGGTGCACCTGGGACTGAATCTGCGTGGTCCGCAACAGAGCACCGATGCTGTCTTTCACGAGGAAATGAAATTCGTCAAGAAGAGTGGGCTTCCCGTAGCGATCCACGCGCCGCAGGAGTCGCCCAACAATGTCGATGCTGTCGACTACGAGAGGCGCGGTTACCTCGGCCCCGATTTCATGATCGCGCATTACGTCCCGGCGACGACCGAGGACTTGATGGCGATGGCGCGCACGAAGACACCGCTCTCCTTTGCGACGCATTCCGAGCTCCGGCTCAGCAGCACGGGCGATGCCCGGGCTGCGCTGTTCGCGATGCGTGCCGCGGGGCTGACTATCTCATTATCAAGCGACGCGACGTCCATTGCCCCACCGGACATGTTCGAAATGATGCGTTTCACCTGGAACCTCGGGGTGCCCTGGATTGGCACTCCGAGCGAGCGGGCAAGGGCGGTCAGCGTGCAAGAGGTGATCGAGATGGCGACGATCAACGGAGCGATCGCGATGGGGATCGGCGACATCACTGGATCGATCACAGAAGGTAAGCGCGCAGACATTATTCTGGTGCGGGCCAAGGATCTGAACATCTGGCCAATAGGCAATATCGAAACGGCGATTGTGCAGAGCGGCAGCGCCAGCAACGTCGACACGGTGTTAGTCGATGGCCGAATAGTAAAGAGAAGCGGTCGCTTGCTAGCCTACAACGTGGACAGCATTGTTCGCTGTGCTCAGCAGTCCTCCAACCGGATTCTCAATGCGGCTGATGAGATGATGAAGTTATGAGTAATCTAAAGAGTGAGTGGGCCGAATGCCGCCTTCTGTTCGAGATGAAATGCACACCGAACTCCCTCCGTGGACACAGGCAGCGGGAGTCATTTGTCCGCCCAAGGGGCGACCACTCGATTTAGTTGAAACGAACGCGAGTACGTTCTTCGCATATGCGTTCTTCGTTTTGTACGGTTGGGCAAGGCAACGCCGCGTTGTCCGGACCTTCATCCTTTACTTACCAGGCCCTGCCCATGCGCACAGCACGCTTGCTATCATGTAGTTCGATCGCGGCCCTTGCCACCCTCGTTGTGCCGGCGCTCTGCATCGCCAGTGCCAACGCCGCCGAGCAGATCGTCAGGCATCGCAACCCGGCGCACATGACCGAACCGTGGGCGCGTGAGTTCGCGGAGGTGATCGAGATTCCCGCCAATGCGCAGCTGCTTGTGCTCAGCGGCGTGGGGCCCACGGTGGCGAATGCCTCGGCGCCGCCCGATACCGCGGCCTCCTATGGCGACACCGCAACCCAGACTCGCAGCGTGCTTGACCAGATCGAGCGCATCCTCCAGGATCGCGGCTATCGCATGGGCGACATCGTCTCCATGCAGGCGTTGATTGTGGCAGACCCGGCCACGGGCAAGCCAGACTTTACCGGCTTCTCGAGCGCCTATAAGCAATACTTCGGAACAGACAAGCAGCCCAACGTGCCGGTGCGCACGCGAGCCGAAGTCTTGCGGCTGGTGCCGTCAGGATGGCTAGTCGAAGTCACCGTCATGGCGAGCCGTGTGCCGTCGCGGCGGGCACGGTAGAAGACATGGGCTAACTAGCGGTGCGCCGCAACCGGGAGGGCGGAGCTTGAGTGGCCGGGCCCAGATAGTGGGACAGCGCACCTAACTTTCGGTGGAACATGACTGAGTGCGCCGAGCCGCCGCCTGCGAGGCGGGTTGCCCAGGAATCGGCTTGGCGGCCCGACGAGCTGTCGCGTGTCGTGGCCCTCATGTGTTGCAGTGGTGCTCCCCGGTATTTGCTCTCGATTATGATCTGATTTATACAATAAGCTAAATGAAAGTAAGAGAGTTATGTATCGCTTCGCTAGGAGTTGTAGTGCTAACTCAAACATCACTATCCTGGGCGCAAATTTTTAATGGGAAAAATCTCTTTACGCAGAGATGTGCCATGTGCCATGGAGCAGACCTCAAAGGCACAGGGCCATTGGCCAAGAAAAGCACTCCTCCCACACCTGATCTGACAACCGCCGCTTTCAAAAGACGACTCAATGATTATCCTGGTGTTATTGTTTCATCGGTGATACTTCGTCCAAATGGAGACTTGATTCCAAGAACTTTGCAAGAGAATGGTGTAAGACTGGCGCCGCACTCTTGGACTGTTAAAGATTTTCGAGATTTGAATAAATACATGAGTGGTGTGATTTCAAATAGCCGATGATCTTGAGGTACAAGCCGATACGAAAGTTCGATGATCGCGGCCACTTATCCTTGGGGCCGGCCGTTAGCCAGACGACCTTCGTCTGGCGTGAAGGGCAGCCAGATTCAAAGTGACTGCTCTGGATTTGAACCGTCGTCTGTGCCGGTTCGTAGGCAGTTCAACTATGGATTGCGCCTTGACTGACTGTCTGCAAGGGGCCAACTCAGCGGTCGGTCGCCAGAAGGTTGGGCGGCCGAGAATGGCGGGACTTAGCCATCGGGCGGGTCAGGTGCAAGGGGCGTGGTAACAGGGCCGCTGCCGACCCAGAGCAGCCATTCCAACCTGTCCATGCCAAACGGCCACACTGGCCGGGAGCCGCCGTCGGCGTTGGAGCGATGCGTAGCTGCTTCGGGGTGATTCTGATTGCAGTTCTATCTGCCTTTGACGACGATGGTTCCAAGTATCACCAAGAAACATGATATATAAAGAGACCGCTCCCAGAAATAGAAGTCGGCGCCGGTCACCGGGTTCGAATTGACCAGCTTCCGGAGCTCTGCACGGCTTATATTAGTAAGTTTTTGTATTTTGCTAAGACGATGCTTTATGTATCCATAACGCGCCGCAGAAATCATCAGCCATAAAAATAGAAACTGCACAATCATCTTGGCGACTGGGTGGTCGATCATGATTGAATGCCTATGGATAGTTAATCTGTTAGCCGCACCGGAGATGGTCTCATTAAAGGTCGAAATAGAAGCTGAATCGATGGCATCCTAAGTAGTTGAGATCTAGCTGCAGCCTCTGTACCTGCGCTTCATTGTGTTGGCTCGTCTCGGAGGCGGAAATCCACCGTAAGGATGATTCGCCGCAAAAACAAGGAGCATGCGGAATGGCTCCCTGCCAGCGAGAGAGCGCCAACGAAACATGGTTCGTGCAATGCAATTTACCAAAAACCCATCACTGTTGCCCGTTCCGCCGAGTTGTTGCTTTGGGACGATATTGAGGCTTGCGTCACAGATCATCGAACGCCCGTTGGCATGGTAATAGCCGACATTTGAACGATGGTGGAAGTGCTCGGACCAATTGCGCATTATGGCCGGTCTCGGACGTTTTGCTCTTGGACTTGTCCGAGAGCCGCCCAGGAGATTCTTGAGGTAGCCACCTTGCGAGGGAGAGCCCCACGCTGCTAGCATCTAGCGACACCTCGCGTCTCGGACGCATCGATTCAGTGGCCGCGCGCCATCAGTTTTTTCCAACCCGTTGGGGCAGCTGCCCTGGCGGTGTGCTCCAACCTTTCTTCGGAGCACACTTTGAACGATTCCCCTGATCAAAGCGGTACGAACCATGCTTGGCGTCGCGTTCGCGTGACGGGCAGCTGGCTGCCAGACAATGCTGTCGTGTGGGCACATTGGAAGGGCACCATGTGGAACGGCTTTGCGGTCCCGTTGTTCACGCACCAGGACGCCATCAGTCTCTGTGCAGTGATGCCGAACCTCATGTACGTCGAGGCCCGCCAAGCCTTCCTGTTCGACGAGAACGGCGAGGCAGAATGGTTCCACGCAGCACCTCAAGTCGTGGATGGCGAGGAGCTGCACCTGTATTCGCTCGGCGAAAGCTGGTGTTGGCAACTCGCCGACGCGTCGGATTATCGAGACGTGGTAGCAGATAGCTACCAAACCAGCCCTCTCCACAATTGCGGCTGACCCTGCTAACATTGCTGCACCTACCGCGTCCCAGACGCATCGACCCTTCCGGTTGTATAGCCGGACATTTCCTTCTCCCCCTACGGGCCTCATGCCCGTGGGTATGTTGGCCCGCTTTTCATCGAGGCCAATATGTTCAAGCGTTTTCTCCTGCTTTTGCTTTGCTGCGCCGTCTTCGCTGGCTGCGCCGCCCAGCCGACTTCGCCGAACACCTACCGGGGTTCCGAAGCGCTGCGCCCTGGTACTGCTGAAGCTGTCACAGTCGTCCGGATCCGTCCTGTCACGATTGCTGACACCGACGGCATGATGTCTGCGAACACCGGCGTGCCGGGCGTTCTCGGTGCCGTTGTGGGCGCAGTGCTTGGCGCACGTGTCATTGGCAACGGCAATGGCCGCTACCTGGCCGGCGCGCTGTCGGGCACCGTTTCCGCGGTGATCGCTCAGACGGCCGCCAATCACCTGAGCCGTCGCAGCGGCGTGGAGGTCATTGTCCGTACGGACAGTGGCCGCCAGATCGTTGTTACGCAAGACGCTGATCAGCAATTCGTCACTGGCGAGCGGCTGTATCTCGTCTCGAGTGCCGGCGGTTCTCGCCTCACTCGCTGACCTGGCTCCAGACGGAGCCTCATCCCTTCACATCTTCCCCGCGCGGGCCTCCCGCGTGGGGGCTCTGTCGCGAACAGGAGCAGTTCACATGTTCGACGTCGCAGAAGCAACCCCTATCACCATCACCCCGCTCGAAACGAAAGGTAAGTACATTTTCGAAGTCGCCGACGACATCCGTCGTCAGTTGCGCAGTGCCGGCCTCGAGCCGGAGTGGCTCAACGCGAGCAACTTCATGGATGACGACAACGAGGCGCTGTACGGCCCCAAGTCGTCACGCCAGTGGCCCCAGTTCGGTGCTCGTGAACGGCTCGCCGTCTCGGTGCATCGCGGCTGGTCCGAAGGCTGGGCAATCCACGTCGATCGCATTGGCTACGACGGCGATGCGCCTGGCGTGACAACCGCGGCGCAGAAGTTGTTGGTCGGCAAGTGGTTGACCGAGCGTCAAGCTTGGGACAGCGTTCGTGCGATCAGCAAGATGTTCGATGTCGCCTGAGTTCAGGCCATCCCATTCGCAAGCCCGAGAGGGCTTGCCCAACCCTTCGGGGTTCGGCAAGCCGCTTTTACCCGCGTCATTGACGCATCGACCTATCGCACGGCATCGCCGGACCAACCCTTGCGGGACACTCGTCCCGGCAGGGAAGGGATGTCCCCACCCATCCAGAGGATATCCATGAAACTTCCCAAGTCCTTTTTCGCACCCTTTCCGAACAACCCGGCCGCATGCCAGGAACTGCGCCGTGACGCCTGTCGCGTGCTGCGCCGGTTCGCTGGTGACATGGCATTGCGACCGGGCGATTACACGATCCGCGAGCATCGCCAGCGCCGGCGCGACGTCAACGTGTTTGCGTTGCAGACGGACTCGTTGCTGGTCGAGATTCAGCATCCGCCCGGCGCCGCCGGAATTCGCATGTCCTACCGGACGTGCCGCGGCCGCAACGACATGGCAGGGGGCCGCGACAATACCGTCAGCGTGGAGTCGCTGGCCACCCAGGGTGGCTATTCCGAACTGGTATCCACGCTACGCGTGGTGGCCGGGCGGCGCAGCTGAAGGAGTGGCGATGACGATCTTGATCAAGGTCACGTTCACTTCGACGGCTGGCGAAGAAATTCACGGCCAGGCGCTGTATGAGCCGGCGTCCGGTATCGTTACTCTGCCATCGCGCATGCTTGACTTCGTACAGCGTGCCAAAGCGTCGGGAGACGGGCACGCCATCGTTGCGCACGAAGACGGATACCGTTACCCATTGCAACCGGTTGACAACGGTGTCTACCAGCTCGACCGCTCTCGACGACAACGCCAAGGCTTGTTGGAACAGGCTTGGAAAGCTGTCACGGCGCCCACGAAGGAACAGCGCCAGCAGTCGGGTCGCTTTGCTCATACGCTATCCGCAGCTGCGCTCATTGGCGCGAGCGGATACGTCGGGTCCAGCCGCGCTTGGAACCTGGGCGCTGTGACGGACGTTGTTAGCCTCATCGGCGTCGGTGTTGTACTATTTCTCGTAGGTGCAGTTCTTTCCAAAGGAGACTGAGTGATGACTCTTGGTCTGTTTGTATTAATCGTCGGGGGTGCCATCTCGGCGTTTTTGCTCTGGGCCGACCGCAACGGCCGGCGTGTACACAAGGATTGAGTGCTTTTTACGCCATCTGATCAAGCTGCTGAGATCCAGCGCCAGGTTGATCAGCCTGTAGTGGCTTAGAGACTCCAATCCCCAATCCCTATAGCCGATCAGTCGGCTCACCGCGTGAACGCACCCTTGAGGTGCGTTTTTCGCTTCCACACCTACACGGGCGTCGTCCCGTCGGGGGCGGCTCCGTATCTCAGGACTCCCTCGATGGACACAAACGTAATTGGGGCTGGCATGGCCAGCTATCCCGCCGGCGTGCAGCTGCGCGTCGGGCTCTACGACTCGACCCTGCGCCCGGCTATCCAGCTGATCTGCGCAGACGATGGCATGCCGTATGCCTCCCTCAGCGTGAACTTGCCGGGCACGCCATTGCTCGACAGTGAATTCTGCGTCGCTGCCGACTGGAACCTCCCGGCGGATCTCAAAGCGGCGCTGCTGGCCACCGGCAAGTTCGCGGACACCGGCCGCCTGTCGACGGGCCTTCCCGAAGGCGGTGCGATCTGGCGCATCGATTGCCCCGAACTGCTGTCACAGTTCGCAGGAGCTCGGGTCGTCGCACGCCGCAGGCCTGCGCGTCGCATTGCCGCCCTGGTGTAGCACCACGGCGCATCTTCCAACCCTCTCGGGGCACGCCGCGAGGGGGCGTGTTCCGTTTCCGGAGCACATATGTACGTTATTTCGATAGGATCGGCCAGATCCGAAATGCGCACGACGATCGCCGGCGTGCTGGAATACCTGAACCAGGACCGACGCGGCCTGGCCGCACCGCGACCCGACGACGTCACCGTACGGCACGTCGAGCGCGGTGAAATCGCCGTGCATCACCTGAAGTCTGGCCGGTTCGCCGTGCGCCCGCGGGGCACGGCCCGGTCGATCCTGACCCAGGTCCTCGATGAGATTGAGCGGTACCTCGTCCGGATGGACGGCAAGGTCCTGCGCCCGCACGAGATGACGCGCGCCTCCTGGGGCGCAGTCGTTGCGGCAGGCCGGCTCGCCTTCTTCCCCGAGGAAGCCATCGATATGGCCGCTGCCGAGGCAGGCCCGCTCCTGCATACCCGGGATCTGTTTGAAGCCCAAGGGCCGTTCGACATCGCAGCCTTCGTCGACGGTGAATTCCGTCGCCGTTTCGGCTACGGTCGGCAGGGGCCGGCGTATGCACCTGGCGCGAGCCCAAACTCGCGCCATGAACTGCATGTGGCCTATGCCCTGTTGCGCGGCGAGAAAGTCCGGGAATGCGTACTGAGCGCCTACCGCGACGACCCGGAGATCGGTAAGCACGACCTGCCGTGGCTGCGGCCGCTGATAGACGTGCCCGCACTGCGAGGCGCACTATCGCCCGCGCAGTTGCAGGGCCTCTGCCAGGTCATGCGGCACGAGCATCTGCCAATCACGGCAGGCAACGAAGGGAAGCTGCTCGCGATCGTACGACGGCTGCCCGAGGATTGCCGAGACGTGGAGGTCGACGATGCCTTGTTCGCAGCCGGCATCCTGCAGCCGCGGACCGCGCCGGTGCTCAAGGCTGCGCAAGGACCTGCCGCTACCCCTGTGTCCCCGCTGGCGCAGCGCATCCACTCGCTCGCGACCCAACGGCGCTTCAACGCCACGATGGAGCGAGCCAAAGCCCAGCGCGAAGCCATGGAAATCAGCCAGCGGCACTTCGATGATCTTGCGCGGCGCGCAGTCGCCGAGCGCACCTGCGCCGGCTACGACTGGGCCAACAAGGTCGCGCTGGCGGTCCTGCAGCGTGACGTTGCCGCGGTCCTGGAGACCTTCGACAGCCCCAAGGACTGGAACACCGAGACCAAGCGCGCCTTGCGTGACGAGACCGGTGTCGATCTGCTGCAGTGCACTGCAGCGCAGCGCCGCCGGCGGATCTTCGAGTTGTGCGGGTTCTCTCCAGCAGAGCAGGAGCGCTGGGAGCGAGAAGCGGCCGCAGCGAAGGCTGTCCGCGCTGCCACGCGGGAGATTGAGGACGCCCGCAAGCGCGCTGAGGCCTCCAGCTGGAGGCTTGAGAGCGGCAAGGTGTTGAACGGACGCGAGTACGTCGACTTTTGCATCGCCGAGGGCTTCTCGGAGATCATCGACATGCCACGCGGCCGTGCGCGCGCCTATCGCATCTGCCATCCGCGACGCGGCATGTCGCGCCCGCTGCGCGCCAAGGACGGCACGCTGACCTACGCCCGGGCACGACTCGCCCAGGCCGTCCCGGCTGCCATCGCGGCTTGATGGAGTTCCCCTGGCCCTTCGGGGCCGGGGCGCTTCCCTGAATCACGTGTATTTTTCCCGAGCTTTCGTCCCTATCGCAAGAGGGCCGCAGCGGTAGCCTGTCACCTACTAAGCGGTGTTTGCACTGGTCCGAATCAGTCCAAACACTGTTTTACCCGCGTCGTTGACGCATCGACCCCAACGCCGGCATGCCGGCCATCTCTTGAACCTTCCCACAGGGACGCTCCCTGTGGGGACGGCCTGTGGGATCCCCTTTGAGGCATCCCATGGAACTGAACCCCTCCCAATTGCAAAAACTGCTAGCAGCCTGCATCCCGGCCATCCTGCCGGTGCTCGTGACGGGCGCGCCTGGCATCGGCAAGAGCGACATCGTCGCCCGCGCTGCTGCGGACGCCGGTCACGAGCTGCTGATCTCGCATCCGGTGGTCGAAGACCCGACCGACTCGAAAGGCTTGCCCTTCCCGTCGGCCAACGGCGCCAATGCGCGCTTCCTGCCTTTCGGCGATCTGGAACGTGCGCTCAGCGCGCGCCGCCCGTTGGTCTGGTTCATCGACGACCTGGGCCAAGCGACTCCCGCAGTCCAGGCCGCCAAGATGCAGCTGCTGCTCGCGCGCAAGATCGGCGAGCACGTGCTGCCGCCGCATGTCACCTTCGTTGCTGCGACCAATCGGCGGATCGACAACGCCGGCGTCTCCAACATTCTCGATCCACTGAAGTCCCGTTTCGCGACCATCGTGGAGCTGACCACGTCGATCGAGGACTGGACGCGCTGGGCCGTTGCGACGAACCAGCCGCCGGAGCTGATTGCTTTCCTGCGCTTCCGCCCGGACCTGCTGTTGTCTGCGAATCGCACCCGCGAGATCGAGAACCTGCCGAGCCCGCGTTCCTGGGGGATGGTGGGCAAGCTGTCGAAGGTCGTGCCCGCGGAACTGGAGCACGTCGCCTTCGCCGGCGCGGTGGGGCAGGGCGCTGCGACGGAATTCGTCGCGTTCAAGCGCCTCTTCCAACAGATGCCTTCACCCGACGGTGTCCTCGCGGCACCGTCCTCGGCACCGATTCCGACGGACGTGGCTGTGCAATACGGCATCGCCACGGCGCTGGCGCGCCTGGCCAATGCCAACAACTTCGATCGCGTGATGGTCTACGCGAATCGGCTGCACGAGTCGGGGCTCGGCGAGTTTGCCGTGCTGCTGGTGCGAGACGCCGTCGAACGTGACGCGTCGATTGCCAGTACCCCAGCGTTCATCGTGGCGCAGGGCGGCCCCATCGGCGCCCACATCCGCGGCCAGTAGGTCGTTTTCCCGCATCAACAAATCTGCCGGCCGGTCTCGGGTTTTACCCGGGCCGGCCATTTTCATTTCTGCCGCCTTCGCGCGGTGATTCCTTCCAAGGATCCATCATGAACATTACCAACCTCACGTCCCGCGTCATGCTTGCGACGCTCAACATCTCGGTCTGGCGCGCGCGCCGCTTCGACACCCGTGCCACGCAGGAAGTCGAGGCCAAGCACGAAGCCAAGGACATTGGCCGTTTCAACAAGCGGCTGCTGACCGACGGCGCGACGTCGTACAAGGAGGTGTGCGCCATCGGCAACCGCGCCCGGGCGCTCTTCGATAGCCACTCGCTGGACTATGACCAACTCGGCGTCCGGCTTCTTCCCACCGCTGTCTACATGGACGTCGCGGAGAAGCTGCGTGCCATGCGCGATCAGTTCGAAGTGGCGACGGCGCAGTTCCTGGCCGACTATCCGCGGCTGAAGGACGAGGCCCGTGTTGCGCTCAATGGGCTCTTTGACGAGGCGGATTATCCGACCGAGGCAGAGCTGCGCCGCAAGTTCGGCGTGCGCTTTTCCGTGCTGCCGTTCCCCGATGCCAGCCAGTTCGGCATCGACCTGCCGCCCGACGTCCTGCACGGCATCCGCGAAGAGATGGACGCCAAGGTTCTGGGTGCGGTGAAAACCGCGAACAACGACCTGGTCGGCCGTCTTTACGAAGCGGTGCAGCACTTCGCCAATCGTCTCTATGGCGAGGGCAACGTGCGGCTTGACGTCGCCGACAAGGTGCGCGAGCTCAGCGCGCTGTTGCCGCGGCTGAACTTCTCCGATGATCCGGTCCTGTCGGAGATCCTCGCCAAGACCCAGGAGCAGCTTGCCTGCTATACCGGGGCGCAGCTCAAGGATGACCCGCTGCTTCGCCTGAACGTGGCCGAGCGTGCGATGGAAATCGAGGCGCAGATGGCTGCATTCATGGGTGGCCCGCCGCCGGCGATGACGCGCGAGGTGGGCGACATGCCGATGCTGCAGTTGCTTGCTGCGTGAGGTCGCCATGCATGATCGAATCGTGAAGCAGCGCGCAGCGCTGGTGCTGTCGCAGCCGTTCTTCGGCGCGCTGGCCCTGCGGTTGGCCATCGTCGAGGACACGACCTGCGAGTCGATGTGGGTTGACGGCGTGAGCCTGGGCTACAACCCAACGTATGTCGACAAGCTCGATGACCTCGAGCTTCGCGGCGTCCTGGCCCATGAGGTGCTGCACGTGGCCAACGGTCACTGCTGGCGCATGGGGGCACGGGATCAGCGTCGTTGGAACGAGGCCTGCGACTATGCGGTCAATCCGCTGGTGCTCAATGCGCAATTCAAGCTGCCGCAGGGCGTCCTGCTCGATGGCCGCTACCTCGGCAAGTCGGCGGAAGAGATCTACGCGTTGCTACGACAGGAGGAATCATCGCAGCAGCCGCAGCAATCTGCCGGCGGCGCAGCAGGCTCAGCGCCGCATCCGTCCGACGGGGAGCCGTCTCCGCCGGAGTCGAACGGGTGTGGCGAAGTGCGCCAGTACACCGGCGCCGACAAGCCGGCCGTCGAGAGCGAATGGCGGGTTGCCGTCAGTCAGGCCGCGAAAGCGGCCAAGATGCGCGGCGCCTTGCCCGGCGATCTTGAACACCTGGTGGAAGCCGCACTGCGGCCTTCTGTCGACTGGCGGGCTGTGCTGCATCGCTTCGCCGCTGAAGCAGCGCACGCCGACTACAGCTGGAAGGTACCCAACCGCCGCTATGCGCATCTGGGTCTCTACCTGCCGTCTTTGCATTCCGAGGCGGTGGGGGACGCGGTGTTCGTGCGCGACTCCAGCGGTTCGGTCTTTGACGAGACGCAGCGCCAGTTCGCGGCCGAAATTATTGCCGTGCACCAGCAACTGCAGCCGGCCCGACTCATCGTGATCGACTGCGATACCAGGGTCACCCAGGTCCAGGTATTCGCCCGAGACGATGTGGTCGACCTCGCGCCGCTGAAAGGCGGCGGTGGCACCAGCTTCAAGCCGCCCTTCAGATGGCTCGAGAGCGAAGGCATTGCACCGGCGTTCCTTGTCTACCTGACGGACCTTTATGGCGGATTCCCGGCCGCGGCGCCGGCATATCCGGTTCTCTGGGCGTCGGTCACGCCCCTGGACCGCATCGCCGCACCGCCGTTCGGTGCGTGTGTCGAAGTGATCACTTGAGCGGAAGCCGGGTTCGCCCAATGCGGTTTTCCCTGACAGCTATATCGTTCCTTTCGCTGTCAACCTCTCTGTAACCAGCCTCAAGCGAGCCATGGAAGTGCCGATGGTAGGTACAGAAGTGGTTGTCGTAGCAGGCTCAAGCCCCGGCGTGCCCGGGGCTTTTTCTTTTACATGTCGGCAAACATTGCAAAATCCGAAACAATAACTCGGATCATTCGCCTGGATGAAACGGGCGATCGCCGGCCAGAACCCTGCGACAGGGCTAGGACGTGTTGCCGGCATGGGGCTCCGGAGGAGCGAGCTTTGGAACCCCAACTTCTTTTGATGAACGTCGACAACCTGCCACGGCAGGGAATCGCGAAGCGTGTGGACCAGTGGTTTTCTGATATCCGCAAAGAAAATATGCAGTCTTTTGATGACTGGCTTGCGGTTGTGGCGACGCCCGCGCCATCCGCTGCGCCTGGCATGCGATTGTCGCAAGGTAATGTCGAATTTGAGCTGCGGCATGGCCAACGATACTCGATCGAAGATACCGTGCGCGGAGTCAGGCAATTTCGTTGCATCATCGATGGCCGAGTTCCACTCGTTGCTTTCATTGATGAGCGCGGCTACCGCGGAGCGTGGATTACCGTGATCAATCTCTTCACCATCGAAGAGATGGTGAGCATGCGAGAGCTGCCAGACCAGCCATAGAAAAGGGCCCGACGCTATCCAGCGGCGGGCCCTTTTTTCCTTCGGTTTAGCCAAAAAGACGATGCTTATATGTTGGCTTTCCGGATATACACCCTGAGCATGCTCACGCTGTCACCGTGGCGTCGGCTTCCGTTGTTGGGGTGACGGCTTCTTCGATTGTTGGCCCGGGACCGTCGCCGAAGGTGAGGGCTGGAATCCGGGCGATCGTGCCCTCAAGGGCTGCGGAGCTCCCAAGCCGGATGGTGCCAGCATAGGCAATCCGGCCCTTCACGCGGCCATTGATATGGAGCGACATTCGAGCCGCAACATCCCCCTCTACGGTGCCATCGATGAGCACATGGTCACCTTCCACCGTTCCCCGGACCAACCCTTCGGCGCCGATATGGACGAGGCCACGGGAAGAGCGCAGATCGCCGTCGACCAGGCCAAAGCAACTGACGCCGTGATCAGACGAAACGTGTCCGTGGATGCTGAGACCGGCCTGGATCAAGCTGAAGTTTCGCGTGGCATTCATGACGGGATCAGAACAGTTTGATTTCGTTGCCGCGGCCGGCCGCCGGTGCCGGCGGGTGGATTGGGGCGGGAGGGGTTGGCGCCTGGCGTGCGGCTGTCGAGACGGAGGCCGGTTGCTTTGGCGTTTGCGCCTTTGGCGGTTGAGGCTTGGCAACATTCTGCGGCGCAGCCGCTGTGGGCGTGCTTGCGGATGCGCCGGAGTTGCCGGCAGGGACTGCGGATGGTGCTGGCCCCGCTGGCGCTGCTGCCGCCGCTGGCGGCTGCGACACGGATGGCTGTGAAGCAGGCCACTCATGAGCGCTTTCCACGGGCGGCGAAATGGCGGTTTCCGGCTGTGCGGCTACAGCTTTCTCGGATGGCTTGCGCGCGTCGCTGGATGCAAGCCAGCGCCCTCCGCCGAACGCCAGCACGGCAACGGCCAAAATCCCAAGGCATTGCAAGTGGATCGGCTTGATGCGCGCGACGATCGCCCCGTTACGATCGGGACGTAGCTGGCTGGCGGCCGGCGACGCAGCTGCATCAAGACTGGCTTTTCCAGAGGTGTCCATCTCGATAGTCACTGGAGGGGCCGCGTACTGCGCGTGCAGGCGCTCAATTTCCTTAATGTCCATATCGGTCTCGGGAGCGGTTTTCAGGCCTGTTCTATCAGCTGGCCGTCTGGGGCGAACCGATCGTTGTCAGGGATGCAAAGGTGATGGATTGCACGAATGTGCTTGGCCGCGCCGACGATTGCGTCGTCCTTCTCCGCATCTGAAATGGATTGCGCAATGTATGCGCCGAGCGTGCGATGGAAAAGCCTGTCGTGCTGGTTCAGAAGTCGGATGAGCCGGCCCGACAGGGAATGCGTCACGACGATCTGCCGATGGTCGAATTTCAAGCTGAGATGGCGCCGGGGCTTGGCTTCGATCCACTGCAGTCTGGCATCCATCCATTCCTGTGCCAGCCGAAAGGCTTCGTCAAGCGCAAGGATCTTGCCTTTGCTGGCGACCGAAAACTTGGAAGTGATGTAGTTGTAGTCGCTGCGTAGGAAGTTGCGCACGAAGTCGGTGCAATACGACACCTCAGTACCGCTGTCCGTTTGCGGGACAATCTTTGCAACGCGTCCCTCGCTGAGCATGCGCCGAATAGGCTTCGGGCCACCATTGGCAGTGGAGCTCTCTGGGGGTGCGTCTAGCGATGATGCTGGCGGTATGGGACGCGAATCGCCATCGGGTAGCGGACGGATAAGTTCGGCCATGGTCCATGTTGTGGAATCTCTCTCACATGGAATTGTGAGATACATTGCTCCCGGCATGCTCGGAGAAAGCGATGCTAAATTCGCGAGCTTTCTGCCATTTGCGCGGCTAGCGATGTGCCACAATTCATTCACACCTCGCGTCACTGACGCATCGACCCTGACTCCTCGAGAGTCCATCTTCTGCTTCAAGACGTGCAATTTGCGCACGCGCCGACCGGTTGGCTACCGGTGTGGATATTCCTTGTGATAAGTGTTTTCGCCGAGCACTTCCCTCATCAGCTCGTAATACGCGTCTTTGGCTGTGCCTCTTCATGAGCGCACGCCGGACACCGTTCGAGCCTGGGACCATGTGGCGTCTCTCTCCAGGCCCCTCCTAGGCAGAACGGCTGACGTCGAGCCGATCCGTGAACCTGCGGCCGAACCTGTGGGTTCGCGAAATGGGTTGTTGTGCAGCGTGACCATGCTGCACGAGGACGACTTTACGTCCTCCGCATGAGCGGCGCGCTTTGTGCGCTGCTCCCTGAGTGCCACGCCCCCGGAAGGGGCGTGGCATCCAGGTCTCTCTAGCAAAGCTCGCTTTCCGGCGTACCCGGGACGCGGGCTTTTGTCGTTTGTGAGAGACCGTTTCGGGAGAAGCTGCCATGCATCAGGATTCCGAGATTTGCGCCGTGATCGCGGCAACGCTGGAACGCCGACGTCCGTTGTACAAGGACATGCCGGCGGCCTGGCGAAACCTCTGTGAGGCGGCACATGTCGCCAGTCTTCCGGAAGCCGCGCGAGCGGCCTTCCTCAACACCGTAACGACCCAGCGCGGGGCAGACACAGCCTTGCGCCTTCGGGAGCATGCTGCGTCCATCCGGGCGAGCGTCGTTCGCTTTCTCTCTGAAAGGAGATTGAACGTATGCATGCACCCATCACCTACGGTGGCTTCGACGGACCCAGAAGCCTGCTAGAAGAGCGGCCGATGCGCCCGCCGATCATCGGCAAGATCCGACCGGGTATCAAGGTCCTGACCCGCAAGGCCCGGGACAATCCCGAAGCGGTGCGGATCCACGACGCCATGGTGGCGCAGGGCCATTCCTATGAGGCCATCGGCCTGGAAATCGAGCGCCGAACCCAGTTGCGCAATGCGCTGGTGCCGAAGAACGTGCCGTGGTTCACCTGCCGTGGGTCGGACTTCACCAACCCAGCGGTGGCCGAAGAGATCGTGCAGCGCTACGGTGAAGACCGCGGCGACGGCAATGGCCACAAGCTGTGGCGCTTTCCCGTGGTCTTTGCCTTCGACGACTGGCTGCGCAACATGCCCAACGAGCTGGTGACCTACACCGCCAGCGGCAAGCAGTTCTTCTCGGAGTACGGGCCTGACGGTTTGCGCTACTGCAAGACGTATGCGCCGGTCCAGCGCGATCCGCGCGCCAGCCGAGCGAAACGCGTGTGGGGCGGCCGTCCGATCATTCTGCGGCAGGACGATGCCATCCCCGACGGGCGCTGCGACCCGCATAGCTGCCCGCAGTACCAGCAGGGCGTCTGCAACTTGTCCGCGGCGTTCTATTTCGCGGTGCCTTCGACCCGGGGGCTCGGTTTGATCCAGATGCCGACCACCTCCATTTACGTGCTCCAGAAGGCCCACGCCGCGATGCAGACGGTTGCGCTGGCGCGCGGCCGTCTGGTCGGCGTCCAGTTCTTCGTGAGCAAGCAGGAGGTCGAGATCAGCCGCATCGATCCCGAATCCGGCAAGCCGGTGCGCCAGATGCAATGGCTCATCACGCTCGATGCCGATCTGGACTTGGCCGGACTGCTCGACGGCTCCGATCGGCCGCGGCTGTCACATGTCGAAGCCGCGCAGCAGGCGGTCGCGGCGCTCGAAAGCACGTCGGAGATGCCGCAGGATCAGTCGCCCCATGCCCCTCCGCTGGACACCGAGGAGCCAGGCATGCAGCCGGAGCAACGTGCCGACACCTCGGCTACCGAGGACTTGGCCGCAGCCTTCAACGAGCTGGCCGCGCGGTTGGGCTTCGACAACGAGCCGAATCGCAAGGACCTGCGCGCGTTTCTGCAGGAGAGCTTCGGTGTCGGCTGGACCAAGCGGCCCGCCGCAGTCCGGCAGGTCGTTCACGACATGCGTGTTGCGCTGGAGAACAACCCGGTTGCCTATCGCGAACAGGTCAAAGCCATCGCGGCCGAGATTGCCCCCTGAGCCAGCCTTCCCGACTGGCTCACTTTTTGGACGCCCTTGTGGCGTCCTTTTTTTTTTTCCACGCGCCGGCGCTCGCGCAGGCACAACCCATTTTCAAGGAGGTAGCATGCTCAACGAAGGCGATTGCCTGCGTCTGGGACACTTCTCAGATCTGCATTACTCGCCCGGCCATCTGGCCGAGGCGGACCGTTGCTTCGGCTTTGCGGTCGACGATGCGATTGCATCGCGCTGTCACGTGGGGGTGGTGTCGGGAGATTCCACCGACCACCGCCTGGACGCGCACACGCCGGCCTTGTCGGCGCTGGCGCGCCGGATCCATCTGCTCTCGGCTCACATGCCCTTTTTGATGCTCCAAGGCACGTTCAGCCATGAACCGCAGGGCACGCTGGATCTGTTCCGTCTGATCGGGGTGCAGTATCCAGTCTACGTTGCGGACCGCATCCATCAGGTCGCGCTTTGCAACGGGCAGTTCGTACCGTCGGATGGCCCGGTCTTTACGGGCGCCGAAGTCGACGCGATCCTGGCGCAGCATGGCATGCCCACCGTTGTGTTCACCTGTGTGCCCACCGTCAACAAGGCGGTCCTGGCTGCCACGGTGGGTGTCGTCAATGCAGCAACGGCGGTTGGCGACTATCTGGCTGATTACCTGGCCGCCGCCGGCGCCGTCAATCGGCAGTGGCGTTCGCAAGGTGTACCCACGGTCGGTGTGTCGCACGGCACGGTCAATGGCTGCCAGACAGAGCACGGGGTGCCGATGGCCGGTTTCGACCATGAGTTCACCATCGGCGCGCTGTTCGACGCGGAATGCGACGGGTTCATGCTCGGCCATATCCACCGTGCCCAGCAATGGGAGCGGGAGGGAAGGGTAGTGGCCTATCCCGGGTCCATCGGGCGATTCCACTACGGCGAGATCGGCGAGAAGGGCTATCTGCGATGGCATGTGGAGGCCGGTCGCGCCAGTGCGTCGCTGGTGGCCACGCCGGCGCGCGAGACGGTGTGCGTGGACTTTGATGGCCCGCCGGACATGGCGAGGCTGGCCGAAGTCGCTGCGCAAGCGGCTGACAAGTTCGTGCGGGTGCGTTGGACCGTCAACGAAGAGCACCGCCAGCTGGTCGACCGCGATGCCATCCAAGCACTCTTCGCCCGCAGCGCTGAGCTCAAGATCGAGGCGCGGGTCCTGCCGGCAGTGCGCAGCCGTGCTGAAGGCATCAGCCGCGCCGCGAGCCTGCCCGAAAAGCTGGCCCGGTGGGGTGAGCTGACTGGCGTCGACACGGGCCCGTTGTCGGACAGCCTGGCGATGCTGGAGACGCTCGATGCGCAATCGATCGCCGATGCAGTGCTGGCGCAGCTGCGTGCTGTTCCGGCCGAGGAAACACCAGGTGTCCACGAGGCCCCTGTTGTTGTCACGCACGAAGAACCTGACAACGTGACGCTGGTCGCCCAGACGCCTGCTTCCGGACCGTCGAGCATGGACTGGCTTACCGATGACCTGTTTGCGGAGCAATCCGCCTAACCCTTAGAGCATGCGCAAGCCATGTTCCGACAGCCACAAGGGCTGTCGAAACCCGGTTTCACCCGCGTCTTTGACGCATCGACCCAGCAGTATCCATTTTCTTCTTACCCTGGCGGGTGCTTCCCATCAGGGGCGCGCTCCGCCCATACTTTGGAGTGCAAGATGATCCTTTACCACGCAGGGCCTTCGTGGGTCCATGTCGCCGAGTCTGCCCTGACGCGCGCCGAATTGGCGAAACGCCTGGGTGACGACCACGGCTTCACCCAATGCATGCTGTATGAACCCTTCGGCCGCGACCGCGGAGCGGTGATCGCCAAGCGCGGACACATGCTCGTGATGGCGATTGGCACCGATGGGGGGAACACCTGGTTCTCCGTGGCGCCGTCCAAGGAGCTGCAAGATCTGATCTGGTCGTTTTCGAATGGCTTTGCCGGGCAGTGGAGCGCCCTGGAGCTGAAGGCCATTGCCGGTCTGGATGACTGGAAAGCATTGCTCGAGATGGCCGCAAGCCAGTTCTCTGCCGCGGTGCGCTCTGTCGAGCGCGCCGTGGCTGGCCACCCGGAGGAGGACGTGCCGGATGTGCCTGAGTTGCCCGTATTCGAGGGCGAAGCGATGGAGGTGCCGGCTGATTACCTTCATTCCTTCACCGGAGCGGAGGTTGTCGAATGCGCCCACTGAAACTGACCCTCGCGGGCTTCCATGGCATCCGCGACGGCATGCACCGGGACAGCGTGACGGTGGATCTCACTGATCTGCCAAGCGGCCTGATTGCGATTGTTGGCCCGAATGGCGCCGGCAAGACGACGATCATGGACAACCTGCATCCCTATCCGATCATGCCAAGCCACGCCAGCAAGATGTCGGCCGATGCATTCTCGTACTGGGACCACCTTTGCGCGCCTCGCGCCGAGAAGGACCTGGAGTGGGAGCACGGTGGCAAGGTCTACCGGTCAGCGTTTGCCTTCCGCAACCCGGGCAAGAGCCGCAAGGCGGAGTACTACTTGTTCGAGAACGATGTCGCCGGCGCCTGGAATCCAGTGCAGCTGCCCGACGGCACCGTATCCGATGGCAAGGCCGACACCTACGGCCGATGCCTTGATGCGGTGCTCGGCTCCGCTGAGGCCTTCTTCACCAGCGTATTCTCCGCACAGAACCGGCGCCCCCTGGCAAGCTACCAGCCGACCGAAATCAAGCGGCTGCTGGCGGAATTGCTTGGCATCGACCACCTGCGCGAGTTGTCGGCGAAGGCTGGCGATGTGGCGAAGGCGTTGAGCCGGTCGCTCGATGTCCTGCAACGGGAAGTGCTGGTGCTGTCGGGCAAGCGTGACACCGCGGTGGCGATGACGGGTGAGATTCGCGAGATTGACCAGGCGCTCGAATCGGCCCGGGTGCAACGCGCGGAGCAGTTGAGCCGCGGCAGCAAGCTGGGGCAGGAGCGTGCCACGCTGGCGGCCAAGCAGGCGGCCTCAGCCGGTACCGAGGCCCGCTTGCGCGAGCTGCATCAGCGCAAGCGGGAGTTAGGGGCACGTGGCCAGCAGCTGGCTGCGGATGAGCGTGCGGCAGCCGCCAAGGCAGCGATGCGCCGACGGGAACTTGAACAGGCCGCGGCCGCCCACCGGGCAACCGTTGCCCAATCCGAGGCGATTACCGCAGCGGCTGCACAACGCGATGCTGTCCAGATGGCCCTTGGCCAGCGGCAAGCGCAGCTTGCCGATAGGCAGCGTGAACTTGCAGAGGTGGAGGCCGTGGCAACCCGGCACGCGACACTGGCAGCGGAGCTTCGCGAGATGGAACAGCGAGGTTCGGTGGCAGCGCAGCTGGCCCGCACGCTCAAGGCCCAGACCGATGTCATGGACACGGTGCCGTGCACGGGGCATTCGATGCACAGCCAATGCCCGTTGCTGGCCCAGGCCCGCGAGGCCAAGGGACAGTATGCGGAACAGGCTGTCGTCGTAACGAAGCTGCGCACCAGCTACAGGGAGAAGCAGGAAGCCCTGAAGCCGATGGAAGTGATCGTGCAGCGTTTGCCCGCGGTTCGGGAAGCGGTGGCGGTCCTGCAGCGCGATATCACGCGGGACAACCAGGAACTGCAGCGTTTGACGGCGCTGGCCGCTCAGCGTCCCTTGCTTGACACTGCCGCGGCCGCGCTCGAGAAGGCCCGCAGCGACCTGGCCGTGCTGGCGAAGGAGGAGACGGAACGGAACAACCGGCATGGCCGGGATGTCCAGGATGTTGAATCTCAGCTGGGCGCGGTGCAGCGGGAGGTGGATGCGCTGGCCATCACGGACGTGACGGCATTGATTGCGGACCTGGATCGCAGTATTGTGGGGGTGCGCGAGGCCGTGAGTGCAGCCGACGGCAGGATCGAAACGCTGATCCGACGCCAAAGTGCCCTAGCCACCGATCGTGACCGCATCGAGCGCGAGCTCGCCGGTCTGCCCCCCCTCGAAGCGCAGGTTCAACGCCTGTCCGACGAGATCGCGCAGTGGAAGCTGCTCGGCAAGGGCCTTGGCAACGACGGCGTGATCGCATTGTCGATTGACGACGCGGGACCAGCCATTACCGGCATTGTCAATGATCTGCTGCTCGCCTGCTATGGGCCGCGATTCACCATCGCGATCCAGACCCAGACGACACTTGCCAGTGGTGAAGCTCGGGAGAGCTTTTCCATCGCTGTGCTGGATGCTGAAAACGATAGCTCGAAGGAGTTCAGCGTAATCAGTGGGGGCCAGAAGGTGTGGATTAACGAATGCCTCACGCGCGGCATCGCACTCTACCGGGCGCAGCACGCGCAGCATGCCTTCCAGACCCTTTTCACCGACGAGGCGGACGGGCCGTTGGATCCGGAGCGCAAGCGTGCCTTCATGAAGATGAAGCGCGAGGTGCTGCGGGTCGGCGGCTATGAGCGGGAATTTTTCATCTCCCAGACGCCGGAGCTCGTCGATGACGCCGATGGTGTCATCGATGTCGTGGCCCTGGCCGCGCAGTAGTTGCACACACGCCCAAGCCTTGCCAACGCCCGCTTCCCCGAAAGGGGAGCGGGCATTTTTCTTTTGAACCGAGAGAAATTGGGCGCTAGAATGGCCGTGCTTACCGCGTCTTTGACGCATCGACCTTGCTGGCCTTGCCAGCACAGCTTTTTCTTTTACCCATAGGGGCCTTGTCCCTATGGGCAAGGCTTCCGTCCTACAGGAGTCTTGCCATGGTGATTCAGTCTCGCACGTCTGCCGGTGCGGTCCTCGCGATCGTTGCCGTGTTGTTCGTCGCGCTCTTCTTTGTCGTTACTGCTCCGGATGCAGGTCTGCTGCGACTTCAGCTGCTCGGCTGTGGTCTGGCGATTGCGCTGATCGGGATGCTGTGGTTTGCGTCGCGTGTGCGCAAGCTTCGCAGGACCCGCAGCGTCATGAAGCTGGTCCGTCCGGCCTGGCTCTGAGCCGGTACCGCCCCATTCATCGCCCTCTTCGGAGGGCATTTCTTTTTTTGGTCAGTAGACGATGGAAAAGATCATGATCCCGGCGGCCGAAGCCGCCAAGTTGCTGCCGCGTGGCAAGAAGGTGCACACGTTCATCCGCGTAATGGCGTGGATGGGCGCTGATGTCGCGCGCGAGAAGGTGTTGGCTGCCTTCGAGACCGCAAAGGAGGTGGAAGTCTCCCAAGACGCCGCCTGTTTGCAGCACCAGCTTGCCGTCATGATGGACGGCATGCGAACGTACATCGACACCAACCAGAAGGCATTGCACAAACAGTGCCCGCAACTGGCTGCAGCAGGGAGGGCGAATGGACTTGATCGTTAGCATTTCGCTGCACACGCCGGAATTCCGCGGCGCCGGTGGTCCCGCCGAGGCGGCACGCCGGCTTCGACAAATCGCCGACGAGCTCGAGACCAATGTCGCGGACTTTGCGACGTGCCCGGAAGGGCAGCGCCTTGCCGGATCGCAGCACGACTGCAGCCGCGTGGCGTATCTCGTCGATCTCTGAGCCGGTCTTTCTACCAACCCATGGGGGCACAGCCCCCGTTGGGGCCGTGTCCCATCCCCGAGGGGACACAATGCAAACAATTTCACTTTCCCCGCCGGCGCGCTCGATCCCATCGAGGACCGGGCGGAGGAAGCCATCCAGGCCATTCGGCGATTGCTCGAGGCTGGCCATCCGCTGGTGATCGCGTACAGCGGCGGCAAGGACAGCAGCATGGTCGCAGCGCTCGCGCTGCATGCCGCTGTCGAGCACCGCGCCGCCGGCGGCAAGCCGTTGGTGGTGGTCACCACCGGCGATACGCTGGTGGAATCGCCAGAGGTGGCAGAGCACTACCGCAACGAACTGGGCCGGATGCGCAAGTTCGGCAGCCGGCATGACATCCCCATCATCCCCCGCATTGTCGAGCCGGCGATGGCCGCAACCTTTCAGGTGAAGGTGTTGTCCGGCCGGGCCTTGCCGAGCTTTCCCGGAACCCATGGCGACTGCAGCAGCGACCTGAAAATCCTCCCGCAACGCGCGTTCTGGCGAAGCCTCTTTCGCTCCCTGGCTGAGGAAGGCGTCGCGGAGCCGGTGACGCTGCTTGGGACCCGGTACGGAGAGAGTACTCGTCGAAACGTGGCCATGCGACAGCGTGGCGAGTCGGCGATTCAGCCGGCGCGCAACCAGGATGGCGACCTGGTGCTGAGCCCGGTCTGTCACTGGCAGGACGACGATATCTGGGAGGGCATCGCGCTGTATGGGGGCGGGGCCCGTCCCTGTTACTCGGACTTCGAGGAGATGCGGCGCATCTACGCCCACGCGGTCGGAACCTCCTGCGCCGTTGTCGCTGACGCGATCCTCGAGGGCGCCGGCTCGCGACGGCAAGGCAAATGCGGAGCACGCCTGGGCTGCCACGTCTGCCAGATGGCCGAGGACAAGAGCCTGGCCAACATGGTCGAGTACGACGCGCGCTACGCCTACGCGGCAGGCCTGCAGCGGCTCAATCGGTTTATCCGCCATACCCGGTTCGACTGGAAGCGGCGGCACTGGGTAGGGCGCACGATCCGCGGCGGTTTCATCAAGATCCAGCCCGATACCTACCACCCCGCCATGCTGCGGGAGCTGGTCCGGTACATGTTGCAGCTGGACTATGACGAGCAGTGCCGCGCTGAACGGGCAGGAGAACGTCCGAAGTTCGAGCTGCTGCCGCTTGACTTGCTGATCGCGGTCGACGCGCTGCAGTCGCTCAATGGGCTCGCCAGACCCTTCGCCGTTTGGGCGGACTGGCGCGACATTCGCCTGCGGGGCCTCCGGTACGACATTCCCGAGGTGCCGCAGGTGCCGCAGACCGCGGTGCCGGCGGCGCGCTTCCTGCATGTGGGGAAGGAATGGGACGATACCGCGGCGCCGGCGGAATGGTCGGGCCTGCGAGATCCTTACCTGGAGAGCTTCACGGCCGACGCGGCCTGTGGGCCTGTGCTGCAGACGACAGCCAGTGGTCGGGTGGTCTGGGCCTTGCCCACCGCCCAACAGTTCTCCGTCGACGCGGAGGCGGCGTTGCTGATTGCTGAGTTCGAACTGGATCGACTGCTGGACGTCCATGACGCCGGCATCGCGCCGGGCCAGGTCACTGCAGGCTACCGCTGGTACGCTCAGTATGGGTGCCTCACGCTGTCCCATTCGCAGCGGGCCGAGCATGACGAGATTGCTCGCCGCACCGCGTACAAGGACCGGCTGGGCCTCACGCTCGAATACGACGTCGACGCGCTATGCGCGCGCGCCGTACCCTTCGAATGTCTGCCGCCGGAAAGCCGGATGGTTTGGAAGCAGGCCGCCACACCGCAACCCTCGCTGTTCTGATGTGTTGCATACAAAAAGGCCCCGGAATCGCGAGATTCCGGGGCCTTTTCTTTTCCTTGACCTGCAATTACAGCGCGGCGTCCTTCAGCTTCTTCATCGGACGAACCTTCACCTTGACGCTGGCCGGCTTGGCCGGGAACCACTGTTCTTGACCAGTGAACGGGTTCTTACCAAAGCGCCTTTTTGTGGCGGGAACCTGGATGGCCGAGACTTTGAACAGGCCCGGCAGGGTGAATTCGCCAGCGCCCTTCTTGTGGATCGCGCTGACCATGGTGTTTTCCAGGTGAGCCAGCACGGTCTGGACAGCCTTCTTGTCCAGCTGGGTCTGCTCTACCAGGTGTGCCAGCAGGCTCGACTTGTTGAAGGTGTCCTTGATCGGCTTCGCGACCGGAGCGCCGGTGGTCGCGGCCTTCTTGGCGGGGGCGGCATTCTTTGCCGGCGCAGCCTTCTTGGCTGCGGTCTTCGTTGCAGTCTTTGCTACGGGTTTCGCTTTCGTGGCCATTGTCGTGTAGGTTAGATGTGCGTCCCTGCAGGCCGCAGATTGCGGCGCGGCGCACGGGCGAAGAATATCAAAAGCTGCCCAGTATGCAAGCGGATTTCTGCCGTCAATGCACTCTCGAACGTGCGGCGCGACGGATGCGTGCGGCCGCTGCGCGCGGGGTGTCTGACACCTGGCTCCAGTCGTGGTGCCACCAGGCAATGACGGCTGCCGCCGCCGTGGCATCCTTGGCGCTCACGACCATATTGACCTCGTCGGCGACGGCGGCCCACCACGCCTCGCCTTCGCGGTCGCTTGCTCTGGGGTCGATCGCGCGTCGATAGATGGCTTTGGCGGTGTCCAGCGGGATGCTCATGATGGGTCTCCGTCTTCCGATTCGATGGTTGCCGCGATGCGGTCGCAAGTTCGCTGGCTGGCCAGCCCCAGCATGCAGCTGACGGTCTCCCGGGACAGGCCCGCGAGCAGGTGGCGTCGGCAGAAAGTATTGCGCAGGGTGCGCGGGCTTGGCTCGGCGCCGGTGAATCCGATGGCTTCGAGCGCGGCGGCCACGATCCGGCCAAAGGTCATATCGGTAATGGGCCGGCCTTGCGGCGAAAGCGTGAAGAGCAGCTCGCCCTCGATTGGCAGTGTCGCGCGCCGGGCGAGCCAGGCGCGCAGCAGGGGCACGGCGAAGTCCTCCACGTGGACGGTTCGGGCATCCCGCGGCCCGTGCGCGGGCACGAAGAGATAGGGCGGCCTTGCCTCTAGCTGTAGATCGGTCACCCGTGCAGCACGCGCTTCTGAGGCCGTGATGCCGGTCGCGAGAAAGACGGCGACGATCGCGCGCGAGCGCAGGCTGGCCAGGTCATCGGCAGGCGCCTGCAGGAAGGCCTGCAGGCGCGCATCCTGGGCCGCGTCCAGATACTGCGGCGTCGGCTCCTGGTCAGGCCATCGCTCGCCAGCGAGCAGCGCGGCCGCGGGGTTGTCGTGCCGGACACCGGAAAAGACCAGATGCCGGCACAGGCGATCCAACAGCTTGACATATCGCACCCGCGTGGCCTGGGAGTAGGAACGCGCATGGGGGCTCTGCCAGAACGCGTCGATATCGTCGGCGCCGAAGGAGGGAATGCTAGCGCCCCGGGAGAGCAGGTGCCGGCGAAAGTGCTCGAACATCGCCTGATGCTGGACGATCGAGCGGGCAGAGAAGGGCCGACGATCCGCGCCGGCGGCTTCCCGGGCTTGCCAATCGCTGTAGGCCAGGGTGGGATTCGTGAGCCAGAGGGTGTCCGTCGGTTTCATGCTTGCTGTTATATACTGAAATTGGCTCCGCCCATACCCCTGCCGCCTCACCGAGGCGGGTATAGCCTGCAGAGAAGGGGGTCAGCACCGTATCCGACCGTACCGGTTGCGCCGTTCCTCGAGCCTTGCGCGCGTCCGCGCGTACCTCGGACAGCTGCCGTCAAGCATGTCGGCAATCTGCTGCAAGGCGTGGTCTCTGGAAAAGCAGCAGGCGCAAAGGCATTCGTACGCGCAAAAGCGCAGTACCTCTTGCAGCAACTCGTGCCGCCGCTCTGGCGGAAAGCTCAGGTTGCCGACCTTCGCCCAGGCGCGGAAGCCAGCATAGGTGAGGGCGAGCAGCTGGGCCGGCTTGTCATGGCTTACCTGGCTTAGTTCGTTGGCCAGGCGCTGCAGTTCGCGATCAAAGTCGGTCATGCCGGCATCTCCGTCAGATCAGGCCGCACATTGCTCACGGCGACCCAGCGCGGGCAGGCCTTGGCGCGGCCACCAATGACTTCTTCGACGACGACGTCGGCGGTTGGCCCGCTCGGCCCGTCAAAGAGCGCCAGGACCTGGGCCTTGCGTGCGGGCAGATGCGGTGCGGCACGGTAAACCACGCTGACGGTGGTGCCCGCTTCGATCCAGCCATACCGGCGATAGAGCGGGGTGCCGTTGGGATGCTGGCCGATCCGATCGCAAAGCGCTGGTGCCAGGCCCTCGAGGAAGGCGCCGAGCTGGGAGCGCTGCGTGCCGATGCCGCCGGTGGTTTCCTGAAGCGCCGGCAGGGCCGCGCCATACCGGCGGGCCAGCGCGGCGTGCATGACGCGGCGATACTCTCGGCCGCCGGCGAGCATCACTCGGCTGACTTGGCTCGGCCAAGCCTCCGGCCGCAGGTAGCTCTGCAGGTCGCCCAGCATCTGGTCGGCACGCTGGGGCGTCATGCGTTGATCGTAGGGCGCGATCTCGGTGTGCGATGCCACAAAACCGTGGCGGGCGGACAGGATCAAAACGGTCGGGGCCTTATCGCCGCGAACATGGGCCCTGTACGATTGGTACATGACGCCGCGGTACAGCTCCAGCGCGGGCGCCGGCCGATCGAGCTTCGTGCCTGAGCACGCGAGGAGGAGCAGGGCCGTAGCGGCGGACTCGCTATGGGGAATGGGTGCCGGCGGAAACAGCGGCAGTTGTGTGTTGACTTGCATCGTTGAACGCTATGAAGTCAAGGCAGGCGCACGAAGGCGTGGCGTTGCGCTGCGCCTTCGGCAATTGGCAGCGGGGACGGTTGATTGGACAGAATCGCCACAGCGACTGCGACGGACACGAAGACAAGCTTCAGCATGGTGCACTTCCTTTCATCCGGAGGTAGCACCAGCATGAACTAGCGGCGACAAAGTCAAGCCACTGGCTCCGTCGTCAAACGCGACGGACCGATTGACGCTGATTTGCGCTTTTTTCCGATGGGGATATACAGTGCGGGGCCATAAGCAGGCTGGTCGCGAGAAGATCGTCGCGAAGGATCTTGCGTCGTTCGCTGTCTCCTGTTCCTTCCCTCACTGTGGCGGCAAGAGCCGCTTCTACCATTGGTATCTTGCGCCGAGCGTTGGTAGCTCGACAAATTGAGTCGGACTTTTGGGCCGGCCCGTTCCAAGCGCAAGCATCCAGTTGCTACAACAGACAGATTTGTGCTGACTTGATGGATGCGCACTGACGCTGACCGCGTGAAGGTGAAGGAAAGTTAGTTCGCGTGGTATTCAGAAACTGTCTCGCCGGATGACCTTGACGTCGTGGCTGCGAAGCGCCCGTCGCACCCCGTGAATTGATGTTGTAACGCATAGTCCATGATGATGGTCCTCGATCTTGGCGGGGGGGCCTTCCGCTTCGATTGCAGCTTATGGACGCATGGCAAGGGCGTTATCCCGTTCGCGCACGGGGTATTCGGAAATGGCGCGGGCTTTGCCGATATGGCATGGGCTGCACCTCTGCGCTGACACCTGAGATGCGAGTTCAGTGGTAGTGCGAGAGGCGCGCCAGCGGGGAGCTGGCCCGGAGAGAGTCTTACGGCGTGCCTGTCCGCATGGCGCGCAGGGACGCTGGTGCGCCGTGCAGGAACATGTCGACCTGCCGGCGGATCACGGCGTCCATGTCGGCCGGCACCTTGAGCCCGTAGATCCATTTGCGCACGCCGATATAGAAGATGGCTGCGTGGAGGCTCCAGATCATCTCGATCTCGGCCTCGGTCTGCGCCGTATCGCGGGGCGCAGGAATACCGAACTCGTGCCTGACCTCGGCCAGCACGGGCAGGAAGACCTTGCTGCGCAGCTTGCTCAGGTACTTCTTGTTGATGCCTTCGTGGGTCAGGCCGGCAAAGATGAACAGCCGGATCCATTCTTCACGAAGGATCACCGATGAATAGTCGCGGTAAAACGCGTACAGCCGCTCCGTTAGCGGCATGGAGCGGTCGGAGATCTGGCGCTCCCAGTCAGCGCGCCACTGGAATACCTCGTTGTAGACCCGCTCGATGAGCGCATCCTTGCTTTCGAAATAGCGATACAGCAACGGCTGCGTGACGCCGATCTGCCGAGCCAGCTCTCGGGTGCTGCCGCCGAAGCCGTTGCGGGTGAAGTGCTCGATGGCCTTCTCCACGATCTGCTGCTCGCGCTCCTCGGGCAGCAGCCGTCTGGTGCCCTTGGCTGCGGCGTCTTCCGTGGCCGGTGCGTTGCTTGACTCCATGACGTTTTCTCTCGCAATGGCGATGCAGATGATGTCCGGATTCTACCAATCGCCCGATAAACGAAGAAGACGGGCGTACGCAGGGCTCTGCGCCGCCCGTTGCACCGTGTCCAGGCAGGACTAGCGGGCTGCCTTGCCGCCGATGCCCAGCTCGCAGTCGACGCGCTGGTTCTGGTACGCAGCGCGCTCCCATGCGCCGCGTGGCGAACGGTCGGTCACGGAGAACACATAGATCCCGATGAATGCCGCCAGCATCGAGAACAGCGCCGGATACTCGTAGGGATAGATCGCCGAAGCATGTCCAAGCACCTGCACCCAGACGGTGGGGCTGAGCACGGTCAGCACGACCGCCGTCACCAGCCCCATAATCCCGCCGAGCACGGCGCCGCGCGTCGTCAGTCCGCGCCAGTAGATCGACAGGAGCAGGACCGGGAAATTGGAGCTCGCTGCAATCGAGAAGGTCAGGCTGACGATAAAGGCAATGGTCTGTTTCTCGAACACGATGCCGAGCAGGATCGAGAGCACACCCAGTACCAGCGTGGTGAGGCGCGAGACCCGCATTTCGTCCTGGTCGGACGCCTGGCCCTGGCGGATCACGGTCGCATACAGGTCATGCGAGATGGCCGAGGACCCGGCCAGCGTCAGCCCCGCGACCACGGCGAGGATGGTCGAGAACGCCACGGCGCAAATGAAGCCGAGGAAAACGTTGCCGCCGACAGCATGCGCCAGGTGCACGGCCACCATATTGACCCCGCCGATCACGGCGCCCGCGCCGTTGTGGTAGAGCGGGTCCGGCGCCACCAGCGCGATCGTGCCGAAGCCGATCACGATGATCATAGCGTAGCCCGCGCCGACGATGCCCGTCGCATAGAGCACGCTCTTGCGCGCCGCCTTGACGTCGGCCACGGTGAAGAAACGCATCAGGATGTGCGGCAGGCCGGCGGTGCCGAAGATCAGCGCGAGGCCCAGCGACACGGCGGAGACCGGGTCGGAGACCAGGCCGCCGGGACGCATGATGGCGTCGTGCTTGCCGTGCGCGGCGATGGCATGATCGAACAGCGTGTCTAGGCTGAAGCCGAAGTGGCTCAGGACCATGAACGCCATGAACGCGCACCCGGCCAGCAGCATGACGGCCTTGATGATCTGGATCCACGTGGTGGCCAGCATGCCGCCGAAGAACACGTAGACGACCATCAGGACGCCGACCAGCACCACCGCCGTGGTGTAGTTGAAGCCGAACAGCAGTTCGACCAGCTTGCCGGCGCCGACCATCTGCGAAACCAGGTACAGCAGCACGATCACGATCGAGCTCGAGGCCGAGAATCCGCGGATCGGGCGTTGCCTGAGGCGGTAGGACAGCACGTCGGCCAGCGTGTAGCGGCCGAGGTTGCGCAGCGGCTCGGCGATCAGGAACAGGATGATCGGCCAGCTCGCCAGGAAGCCGATCGAATAGATCAGGCCGTCGTAGCCGCTGGTGAACACCAATGCCGAGATCCCGAGCAGCGACGCCGCCGACATGTAATCACCGGCGATCGCCCAGCCATTCTGCATGGCGGTGATCTTGCCGCCGGCCGCGTAGTGGTCCGCCACGCTGTGGTTGCGCCGGGCTGCCCAGCGCGTCACTGCGAGCGTGGCGGCGACGAACACCAGGAACAGGGCAATCGCGATCAGGTTCAGGCCCTGGCCGACTGGCGGCGTGGTGGCCCAGGCCGGGGTGGCCGCCAGCAGCGGGACCACCGTCGTCAGTACGCGTTTCATGGCTGTTCTCCGGTGCGGATGTCCGCGATCATCTTGTCGTAGACGGTGTTGCTGCGATACACGTAGACGGCCACCAGTGCAAAGGTGAACGCGAACATGCCGAAGCCGATGGGGATGCCGACGCTCATCGGCCGGCCTGGCGTCAGCGGCAGGGCCAGCAGGTCCGGCCGGAAGGCCAGCGTCAGGATGAAGCCGAAATAGACCAGCAGCATGGCGGCCGTGAGCGACCATGAGAAGCGCCGGCGCATGCGGTGCAGGCGTTCGAAGGCGGGCTCGCTCAGCATCGGGTGCGGGACGACTGGCGTCTTCGACCCTTCGAGGCCGGGGCCGGACGCGAAGGGGGCAGGGGCAGGGGCAGCTTGAGGCATGAGGTTGTCTCCAAATATTGTTCGGGCGGTGCTCAGAACCGAGGCGACACGGCGGTCTCGCGCATGACGGCTTCGGGGGTGCGATAACGCTCGGCCATCTCGCGGTCCTGCTCGCTGCGGAGTTGCGCCTGCATATACGCGCCAAGATGGCGCGCATGCTCGACGACGGCCTGCCCGACCTGGACGCGTTCGGCGCTGTACGCTTCGAGCGCCGCTTCGGCCGACGCATGGCCGGCAAGGGCGCGAACCAGCGCCATGGCGTCGCCCGCCGCCTTGGTCACGCCCATGCCGCAATGCGGGCGCGCCACGAAGGCGGCGTCGCCCAGCAGCGCGATCCGGCCAAACGCCATGTGCGGCACGGCCAGGTCGTAGATCGGCTGGAACAGTGGCTGGGAGGTTTTCGCGACCACTTCGGCAAACTGCGGCGCCAGCAGCTCGGTGGCGGCGCGCTCCATGTCGGCGAGCACGTCCGGTCGGATCAGGCCCGGCGGGATGCCGTTGGCCCAGAGCTTGCCCGTGGCGTCGGTCAGCAGGTCCGGAAGTTCATCGTCCTCGCGTGTGGCGCGATACCAGACGAAGTTGTAGCGGCGTTGTCCCGGTTCCGTGCTGTTGCCGTCGCCGGCCACCGGGTAGCCAAGGATCTGTTCATGCGGAGGCAGGCAGAACGCGAACTTGCCGAAGATCTCGGCATGCGTGGCCGCCGAGAGCTGCTTTTCGTCAACCAGGCCGCGCCAGGCGATGTATCCCGCGTACTCGAGCCGTGCCTCGGGCAACAGCTGTTCGCGCACGCCGGAGCGGAATCCGTCGGCCGCAATCACGATGTCGGCGCGGTGCTTGGAACCGTCCTGCAGCGTGACCAGCGCTTGGTCGACGCGCGAATCGACGGCCGTCACCATGGCGCCGGTGCGGTAGGCACCACGGAATGCCTTTTCCAGCACATCGTACATCTTGCCCCATGCGGTCAGTGTCTGCGGCATCTCGCGCTTGGACACGGCCACGCCGTCGCGCGCGAGCGTCATGCGAGTGTCGACGCGCACGCCGATGCTGTCGTCGACCGCCACTCCGGCAGCGGCCAGCGCGTCGAACAGTTCCGGATGGGTGACGATGCCGGCGCCGCGGCCGTTCAGGGCCTCGGGCGTGCGTTCGAAGACTTCAACGTCCCAGCCGTCGCGCTCGAGCATATTGGCGGCAAACAGCCCACCGAGCGAGCCCCCGACGATGATCGCCTTGGGTTTCTGGTGCCGTACGGTATTCATGCCATCACTCCGGTTCTTGCTTGCGCCGCATGCGGCAGTTCCAGGCCGGCCACTTCGGCGGCCGGATAGTTCAGTTCGATCGTCACGCCGGACGGGTCTTCGATGAAGACCTGGTGCAGGCCCAAGCTCGGCACCGTACGGTCGCGCCAGGGGATGCCCTCGGCGCGCAACGTTGCCCACATCTGTTGCACGCCAGTGGCCAGGAACGCGATGTGGTCCAGCGTGCCTGTGCCCGACGCCGGCAGCGATTTGTCGCCGAGATAGGCCGACAGTCCCGCGGCGTTGTCCGGATCCACGCCAATGATGTGGACGGTGCCGTATTCGCGTTCGTCGTCGCCCATATAGAGCCAGGCGCCGGGAAAGTCGAACGGCGGCCGGTATCCGCGGCGGAAACCCAGGACGCGTTCATAGAACGCACAGGACCGTTCCAGGTCCGTGGTGCGGATGGAGAAATGTGCCAGCCTGGTCAGTGCCATCGCTGCCTCCTTAAGTTATCGATCGATCAGTGATCGGTTGATAAATATTAGGGCGAATCCTCCGGCAGGCAAAGAGCGGAGATGCTGGTATTAACCCTGATCCGGGGGCCGGCGATGGCGTGTGGCGAAGTCGTGACAACGCCCACGAAGCCTTGCCCCCGGGGCGCCAAGGCGTGGCATCATCGCCCGACATGCAATCGTGCCGGACGGATCATGTCGAATTTCAGCGCTTCGCGACCTCGGGCCAGTGCGGCCCTCGGGCTGTTCCGCGATCACCGGCTCTCGATCGGCCTGGCCTTGCCGGTGCTCGCGGCCGGCCAGAGCGTGGCGGACTATGGCCTGCAGCTCGACCTGGCGCAACGGGCCGATGCGGCGGGTTTCCGCGCCTTGTGGGTCCGCGACGTGCCGCTCAACAGTGACGGATATCCCGATCCTGTCGGCCATCTTGATCCGTGGGTTTTCCTTGGAGCACTGGCCACACGCACGCGCCCGGCCGTGTTGGTCAGCGGCGCCGTGGTGCTTACCTTGCGCCATCCCCTGCATATCGCCAAGGGCGCAATCTCGGCAAGCGAGCTTGCCGCGGGGCGCTTTATCCTCGGCCTCGGCTCCGGAGACCGACCGCCCGAATATGCCGCCTTCGGACAGGACGGCAGCGCGCCGCGAACGGTTCCGCGCGCACTGGGACGTGGTGAGAGCCGCGGTTGGCGTGCCGTCGCAGGTCATTGGCGACCGGCAGCCCGACGACGGGACCGCGTTCTACATGCTGCCGCGCCAGCAGGCCGGCGTCCCGATGCTGGCCGTGGGCTCCGGCGGGCAGAGTGTGGACTGGATCGCCCGGAATGCCATCGGCTGGATGACCTACCACCGTGATCTGGCCACGCAGCGCGACCGGCACAGCATGTGGCGAGCGGCGTGCGACCGCGCTGCGGCGGGCAGCTTCCGTGCGTTCGGTGTGGCGGTGCGGCTCGAGCTAAGCGAGAATGCGTCCGAGCCACCCACGGCACTGAATCTCGGCTATCGGACGGGCGCCCGGCATCTCGTCGATCTCCTCGGGGAAATGCGGGCGCTGGGCGTCCACCACGTCTCGCTCAATATCTCGGGTTCCGGGCGGCCGGTACAGGACATCCTCGACGAACTGGCGGCGACGGTCCTGCCGGTGTTTCATGCCGGTGCTCACCGCTAACGCCGTCCCGCGACGCGTCGGCCAGACCCGGCGCCCGAAGCCCGGATCGATCAACCAGTCCCAAGGCAAAAATGGACAAGCTGCTTGCACTGAAGATGTTCGTGGAGACCGTGGATGCGAAGGGCTTTTCTGCCGCGGGGCGCCGCCTGAACCTGGCCACATCGTCGGTCACGCGTGCGCTGGACGGGCTCGAGGCATCGCTCGGGGCGGTGCTGCTGAACCGCTCCACACGGCTGATTACCGTCACGGAGGCGGGCGCCGCCTACTATCAGCGCGCGCGCAGGATCCTCGATGCCGTCGAGGAGGCCGACGCGCTGATCGCCGATCGGGGCGAGGAGCCGGTCGGGCAATTGCGCGTGTCGTTGCCGGTGGCATTCGGCCGGCGGTGCATCGCGCCTTATCTGGGTGGGTGGCTGGCCAAGCATCCCCAGCTCGAGGTCGAAGTGACGCTGACCGACGATATCGTCGACCTGCTGGGCCAGCGCATCGACCTTTCCGTGCGGCTGGGCAGCCCGGCATCCTACGACAACGTCGTCGCGCGGGAAATCGGGCGCTTTCGCCGACGTGTCGTTGCCAGCCCGGCCTATCTGCAAAGCCACGGCAGTCCCGATGATCCCGTCGACCTGGTCAATCACCGCTGCCTTCGGTTCAGCTATGGCGCGCGGGATCAAGTGTGGACCTTCCGGCACGGCGGCAGCGAGATTAAGGTACCGGTCAGCGGCCACTTCCGCAGCAACAACGCCGAGATCCTGCGCGAAGTCGCGCTGGCCGGCGGAGGGATCGGACTGTTGCCCGACTGGATGGTCGACGACGACATCGCTGCCGGACAGCTGACGGCCTTGTTCGACGATTGTTCCGTCAATCCGGACCAGGCAAGCTCCGCGATCTCCTCGCTGTATCTTCCGAACCAGCGCGGTTCGCGCAGAATCGGCGCATTCCTGGAGTTCCTGGCGGCGCTGCCAGGGCCGACCCGACGCCGGGACTGACGCCAGGCGGCCGGTCCTGGCCGTGGGTGCACCGCCCGGCGCGCTGCTGGTGCGTGTGCGGTCACGCTGCGAGCTGGGGTGGTGCCATCAGCTCCGCCAGCGCCTCGCGGAAACGTTCCGGCGTGCCGAAATTCCGGCCCAGGTGGATGCGCGATAGCTTGCCGTCCCGTTCGATCGCCAGGGTCGGATAGCCCTGCCCGCCCAGTGCCTCTGGGAGTGTCTGGGTATTGCTGAAGTGCGTGCCGATCTCGCGCAGGGCTTGGTCATAAGCTGTCGAGAACGCCTGTGCGTCCAGGCCCAGTTCGACGGCGATGCGGACCAGTTCGGCGCGCTCGGCAATGTGCCGGCCCTCGACGTAGTACGCGGTCTGGAGCCGTTTCAGCATGCGCACACCCGCATCGGCCACGCGTTCCGCAGCCAGCATCGCTGCCGTGGGCGGCGCGGAATCGAGCTTTACGTCATAGTTGAACTGGGTGCCTTCCTGGTACCGCGTGCCGAACGTTTGTCCGCTGAGCGCGGTAATGCGCGCTTCATGGGGCCGGACGAACTCACGCCATTCCCCGGACATCATCTGTGCGAGCGCGCCGGCCAGCATGCCGCCACCATGCGCGACGACCTTCAGTCCTTCGGTCTCTTCGGCTACCGAAATCAGCGGCGCCAGGCCGTAGCACCAGCCGCAGTAGGGATCGTCACATAGTGAAGAGTGGCTTGACTTTCCATGTCGCTTCTCCTTGTTCAACGCGATGCGTTGGCGATGCAGGAAGGTTAGGCGCGATCGCTGCCGGCACGAATGGCATATCCGTGCAATCCAGCTTTGCATCGCACGCAAGGGCGCGGCCCCCGCGTGGGGCCGCCGCTGGTCGTTGCTGTTGCCGCAAAGCGCTCTTGCTTTGCCGTCCCTTTCAGCGATCACGCACGGCCCTCTACCATCGCTGCATCGGATCGCATACTGGAGCCAGACATGGAAGGCAAGCTTTTCCTTAATGCAGAACCAGCGGCATCTGCCGCGCAGGACCTGGCAGCGCTCGCGCGCCCGCCCAGGGCTCTCGTCATCGGCGGCTCACTCGTCGGCTTGTTCGCGGCAACCGCGCTGCGAGCGGTCGGCTGGGATGTGGAGGTGTTCGAGCGTTCGCCCTCCGCGCTGAGCAGCCGCGGTGGCGGGATCGTGCTGCAGCCCGAGGTGATACGCGCCTTGCCTTTGCGGGCGTCGTCCCGGGCGGCGCGCTTGGCGTGCGCTCGCACGACCGGCTGTACCTGGATTCCCGCGGCACGGTGCGCGACCGACAGCATTCGCCGCAGACTCGGACGTCGTGGAACAGGTTGTACGCGGCATTGATGCGCAGCTTCCCGGCCCGGCATGATGCGCAGCTTCCCGGCCCGGCACTATCATCGCGGAGCGCGGCTGACCGGCGTCGGGCAGGACGGCTTCGGCGTGCATGCCACGTTTGCCGATGGCCGGCAGGCGCAAGGCGACTTGCTGGTCGGCGCCGACGGGGCCGGCTCCACGGTCCGATTGCTCATGCTGTCGGGCATCTCGCCGACCTATGCCGGCTATGTGGTCTGGCGCGGACTGGTCGAGGAGAATCGCCTGCCCGATAGCGCCAAGCCGCTGCTCTACGAGAACTTGGTGTTCCAGCACGAACCCGGCTCGATGATGCTGCAGTACATGGTGCCGGGGCCGACGGTTCGACCGAGCCGGGTCACCGCCGCTTCAACTGGCTGTGGTACCTGAAGGCGGCGCCTGGCACCGAGCTCGATCAGATCCTGACGGACCGCAACGGCACGCTGCGCAGCCAGTCCGTGCCTCCGGGTTCGCTGGAGCGGGGTCGGCGGGGCGTCGCAGTGCCTGGATCGCGCTCAGGCAGACGGCGCCTTGTCGAGGCTGCCGCCGTTGCGGCCGGTCCTTGCGGCGTTGGTATACGAGCGCGTGCGCACGCAGTATTCCGAGCAAGAGCTGTCCGACCTCACTTTCCTGGTGGGCGCCATCAATACGTGGAATCGGTTGAACGTAGCCTTCCGCATGGTCCCCGGTTCTTCCGACAAAGCCTTCGGGCTGGACAAGGCCAACCTGGAGTAATGCCGTGAGACGGTCGATTGCCATGGCGGCAAGCCTGGTGCTGCTGATGTCGGCGCCGCCGGCCCACGCCGCCCCGCCGGAGGTGGTGGTCCAGTCGCTGACCACCAGGGCGCTGCCCGACTATGCGGGCAAGGAAGTCCAGATGATCACGGTGGAGTACCCGCCCGGCGGCTTCGACCCGGTGCATCGCCATGATGCGCATGCGTTCGTCTATGTGCTCGAGGGCAGCATCGTGATGGGCGTGAAGGGCGGCAAGGAGGTTACGCTGAAGGCGGGCGAGACCTTCTACGAAGGCCCGGACGACCTCCACACCGTCGGTCGCAATGCCAGCAAGACCAGGCCCGCGAAGTTCGTCGTGTTCCTGCTCAAGAAGCAGGGGGCGCCGGTCTTTACGCCGGTGAACTAGCGCGGTTGTTCCCCGGGCCGGTCACGGCCCGGTTGATTGAGTTTCGGACCCCCGGTCCGGCGGTTTCACCGAGGCCGGAATTCTTGCATCAAGGTGCGTCAACGGGGATTTTTAGATATCGCTTACCGTTGGCCTCAGGCGCGGGAAACTCTCCCGCCCGCATGTTGACCTGAACGGATGGCAGCATCAGCGCCGGCATCGGCAGCGTAGCATCGCGAGCCCTGCGCATCACCACGAATTCTTCTTCGCCGATGCCATCCCGGACATGGATGTTATTCGCACGTTGGTCAGCTACCGTGGCCATGTAGCTGAGTTCCCTGCCGCCGGGCTGATAGTCGTGACACAAGTAGAGGCGCGTCTCCGTTGGCAGGCACAGCACCTTGTGGATGGAGCGGTAGAGGGTGCGAGCGTCGCCCCCCGGAAAGTCGCAACGAGCTGTGCCATAGTCAGGCATAAACAACGTGTCACCGACAAAGGCCGCGGTCTCCTGGGCGTTGCCAATCACATAGGTCATGCAGGCCGGTGTATGGCCTGGCGTATGAATCGCACGGGCCTGCAGACTGCCGATCGTGAACTTGTCGCCATCATTCCAGAGGCGATCAAACTGGCAGCCGTTTGGTGCGAATTCCGTCCCTGCATTGAATATCTCGCCGAAGACCTTCTGTACCGTTGTGATCTGACTTCCAATAGCGATCTGGCCGCCGAGCCGTCGCTTGAGATAGGGCGCGGCCGTAAGGTGGTCGGCATGCATATGGGTTTCCATAATCCATTGAACCACCGCTCCCAACTCCTGCACCCGCGATACCAGCCGATCGGCGTAAGCCGTGCAGATCCGGCCAGAGTGAGGGTCGTAGTCAAGCACGCTGTCGATCAGCGCACATTGCCGGCTTTGCCGGTCAAGAACGAGATAGCTAAAGGTGGAGGTAGCCGGATGAAAGAAGGCGTTGATTTCCATGGACGAGGAAACGAAGGTGGGTGTCATCGTTATGTTGCGACATTGCAATGGAGCGCACCCGGCTTGCGCTCGGATTTGAAAGTTCTGTGGTGCCGGCCTTGATGCAGCAGGACGGTGCAATTGGTGAATCGACTTTCCGGGAAGAGAGCGACGCGGCCTTAGTCGACCGCCTTGAACATGTCCTCGACCACCTTCTTGGCGTCGCCGAACACCATCATGGTCTTGTCCATATAGAACAGCTCGTTGTCCAGACCGGCATAGCCGGCGGCCATCGAGCGCTTGTTGACGATGATGGTCTTGGCCTTGTACGCCTCCAGGATCGGCATGCCGGCGATCGGCGACTTGGGATCGGTCTTGGCCGCCGGGTTGACCACGTCGTTGGCGCCCAGCACCAGCACCACGTCGGCCTGGCCGAACTCGCTGTTGATGTCCTCCATCTCGAAGACCTGGTCGTACGGCACCTCGGCCTCGGCCAGCAGCACGTTCATGTGGCCCGGCATGCGGCCCGCCACCGGGTGGATCGCGTACTTCACGGTCACGCCCTTCTCCGACAGCTTCTCGGTCAGCTCCTTCAACGCGTGCTGCGCGCGCGCCACCGCCAGGCCGTAGCCGGGGACGATGATCACGGTCTCGGCGTTGCCCATCAGGAAGGCGGCGTCGTCCGCCGACCCCGACTTGACGTTGCGCTGTGCCTGCGCGCCGGCCGCCGCGCCAGCCGACGCATCGCCGCCGAAGCCGCCCAGGATCACGTTGAAAAACGACCGGTTCATCGCCTTGCACATGATGTACGAGAGGATCGCACCGGACGAACCCACCAGCGAGCCGGCGATGATCAGCATCGGGTTGTTCAGCGAGAAGCCGATGCCCGCCGCCGCCCAGCCCGAGTACGAGTTCAGCATCGACACCACCACCGGCATGTCGGCGCCGCCGATCGGGATGATGATCAGCACGCCCAGCACGAAGGCGATCGCCAGCATCACCAGGAACGGCAGCCACTCCTGCGTCATGAAGAAGGCGATGCCGAAGCCGACCATGGCCACCGCCAGCGCCAGGTTCAGCATGTGCTGGCCGGCGAACACCACCGGCGCGCCCTGGAACAGGCGGAACTTGTAGCGCCCGGCCAGCTTGCCGAAGGCGATCACCGAGCCCGAGAACGTGATCGCGCCGACGAAGCAGCCGATAAACAGCTCGATGCGGTTGCCTAGCGGGATCAGGTGCGAGCCGGCCGGGCTGATGCCGAATGCCGCCGGCTCGGCCACCGCCGCCACCGCGATGAACACCGCCGCGAGACCGATCAGCGAGTGCATCGCCGCGACCAGTTCCGGCATCTTGGTCATCTGCACCTTGCGCGCGACGTAGGCGCCGATGCCGCCGCCGACCACCAGCGCGGCGAAGATCAGCACGATGCCGGTGCCTACCGACGACTGGGCCGTGCCCGCCGCGAGGAAATCGTTCTTCAGCTTGATGATCAGCACCAGCGTGGTCACCACCGCGATGGCCATGCCGATCATGCCGAAGGCATTGCCCTTGCGCGCCGAGGCCGGGTGCGACAGCCCCTTGAGTGCCTGGATAAAGCAAACCGAGGCCACCAGGTAGAGCAGGGTGACGAGGTTCATGCTGACAAGGCCCGCCATCACGCGCCCTCCTTGGCCAGTGCCGGCTTGCCCTCGGGCGCCTTGGCCTTCGGTTCCTTCTTCTTGAACATCTCCAGCATGCGCTGGGTCACCAGGAAGCCGCCGAACACGTTGACCGCCGCCAATGCCACCGCCAGCGTGCCCATCACGCGCCCGACGCCGCCTTCGGTCAGGCCCGCGGCGAGCATGGCGCCGACGATGATGATGGCCGAGATCGCGTTGGTTACCGCCATCAGGGGCGTATGCAGGGCCGGCGTGACCGTCCAGACCACGTGGTAACCCACGTAGATCGCCAGGACAAAGATGATCAGATTGATCACCGTGTGGCTAACCATTTCCATTGAGGTCTCCTTTGAATCAGCCGGCCAGCGCCGCTTGCTTGCGTCCCGTCATCAGGCAGGCGGCGACGATGTCGTCTTCGAGGTTGAGCGTGAACTGGCCGTCCTTGTCGACGACCAGCTTGAGGAAGTCCAGCACGTTGCGGGCGTAGAGCGCCGAGGCGTCGGCCGCGACCATGCTGGCCAGGTTGGTATGGCCGATCAGGATCACGCCGTTGTGGTTGACCACCTGGTCGGCCACCGTCAGCGGGCAGTTGCCGCCCTGCGCGGCGGCCAGGTCCACCACCACCGAGCCCGGCTTCATCTGCGCCACGGTCGCTTCCTGCAGCAGCACCGGCGCCTTGCGGCCCGGGATCAGCGCGGTGGTGATGACGATGTCGGCCTGGATGGCGCGCTGGTGCACCAGCTCGGCCTGGCGCTTCATCCAGTCCGGCGGC
>NZ_JBYOJO010000024.1:0-79790 GCF_057798955.1 Cupriavidus sp. 207A1
GTGCCACGTGTGTTGACACAGTAAGCACAACCCCAACTACATCCCGATTCGTGACGCTGTCCCAACCCGACAGCGCCACAACCCCTCATGCCTGGTGACCATAGCGAGCTGGAACCACCCCTTCCCATCCCGAACAGGACCGTGAAACAGCTCCGCGCCGATGATAGTGCGGATTCCCGTGTGAAAGTAGGTCATCGCCAGGCTCTTATTGTGCAAAACCCCTCGACAGCGTGTGCTGTGAGGGGTTTTTGCTTTGGCGCGGCGGAAACGCTGCGCTCGCATTTTCTTGCTGGAGCTAACGACGCCGTACCGTGGCACTTCCGATGGCCCCAGCCAGACAGATCCCGCCCAGCAACGCCGCGGCAGGCGTGACCAGGGACGTGGCCGACGCGCTTGCAGCGACCGGCAACAGCATCAGTACGGCCACGTTATTGACGCTTTCCGACGCCGCCAACACTTTTCCTTTGTTTGCGCCCGCCCGCTGCGCAAGGATGGCGGTGCTGGCAGGTGCCGCGATACCCAGCGCCACTCCCCAGACCAGCAGGCATCCCAGCGCCACCGGCAGCCCGATCGCGGCCGTCAGGAATAATGTCATGGAGCAGGCGACCACCACGGTAGCGAGAACCAGGATGTTTTCTTCGCGCTGGTAACGCCGGCTGCAATGTCCCGCCAGCATATTGCCGACTCCCAGGCCCAGACCGAATACGGAGACGGCAACGCCGACGGCTCCTACCTCGAGCCCATATCGCATCCGCAGCACTTCGCCCGCAAAGACATAGCCCGCCACTGCGCTGCCATTCCAGGCGCCTTTTGCGAGCAGAAGGCAGAAGATACCGGCGCCTGCATTCTTGATGGACGATTCCTTAATCATGCAGGCGCTTGGCCGATCGTGCGGAATCACGCACCAGCCCGCGCCGAAGGCCACAAGGCAGCTCCCGGCGATCAACAGAAACGGCGTGCGCCAGCCCCAGGCTTCTGTCAGCAAACCGGCCATGGCGGGCCCAGCCGCGATCCCCGCGGTCATACCGAGCATGACGCTACCCATGGCGCCTGCCTGCTTTGCTGGCGGTATCCGATCGGCGATCAGGGCGAAGACGGTGGGGATTGTTGCGGCCGCGGCGAGGCCGCCAAGAATTCGCAAGGCCATGGCGGCGTGCAGGGTCGGCACCAGCGTCAGCGCAATGCTATCGGCGGCGAACAGCAGCGTGGCAGCGAGCAGCACCTTGCGCCGTCCGGCGCGATCCGAGAGCCAGCCCATCAGCGGTGCCGCCGCGGCGTACGACAGGGCATAGGCCGAGACCAGTCCCGAGGCATGCGCCGGGGATGTGTGGAAGGTCGATGCGAGCGGGGCCAGCATCGGGGCGAGCATGAACTCCGCCGCCCCGACCATGCAGACGGCAAGGGCCAGGACGGGCAGAAGGAACGGCGATGGCATCGGAAACTCCGGGGTGAGATGACGGACAGCCGAAGCGCGCGTCATGACGGCGCAACGCAACGGCATCGATGGCTAAAGCCAGCTAAATCGGGGAATTGAGCGGCGCCGCAGAGTCGGGCGCAGACAGTAGCGGTGCGCGGGGGCACCGGTCAGGCGGGATGGGCGGACCAGAAAGGTCCGCCCGGAAGATGGAAGATTCTAACGTATCGCCGGGAAAGGAGCGTGGGCTTAGTCTGCCTCTACCTTCATCGACTTCAGCAGCGGCTGCCACTTGTCGCTTTCCGTCTTCAGCAGCGTCCGCAGGCCTTCCGGCGTCTGCTTGTCGACCGGAACAATTTCCGCGCCGAGTCCGTCCAGCTTCTTGATCACGGCCGGATCCTTCAGTCCTTTTTGCAATGCCTTGGTGAGGCGTTCGACGGCAGCCGGCGGCGTGCCCCTGGGCGCGTAGATGCCGTGCCATACCTTGACGTCAAAGCCTTTCAGCCCGCCTTCCTGCAACGTGGGGGCCTGCGGCAGCGCCTTGATTCGTGCCGGTGTGGTAACGCCGAACAGGCGCACGCGATCGGCCTGGATATGCGGCAGGGTGGCCGTGGTCTGGTCGCACAGCAGGTCGACCTGGCCGCCCAGCAGCGCGGTCAGCGCGGGGCCCGCGCCTTGGTAGGGGATGGCGTTCAGCCTGACGTGCACCGATTGTTCGAACAACAGCCCGCAGAGCTGGGAGACGGCACCCAGGCCGGCATTGGCCAGCGACACCTTGTCCTTGTTCTGCGTCACGTACCGGATCAGTTCGGGCACCGTCTTCGCCGGCAGGTCCTTGCGACCCATCAGCGTCATCGGCACGTCCGCCACCTGGCCGACATACTCGAAATCCTTCAGCGGCGCATACGACAGCTTCTTGTACAGCGCCGGCGCGGTCGCCATGCCGTTGTGGTGGATCAGCAGGGTATAGCCGTCGGCCTGCGCGCGGGCGACGAAGGCGGCCGCCACGGTGCCGCCGGCACCGGTGCGGTTTTCCACCACGATGCTCTGGCCAAGGTCTTGCGACATCGCTTGCGCCAGCGTGCGCGCGACGACATCGGTCGGGCCGCCGGCGGAGTAGGGCACGACCAGGGTGATCGGCTTGGCCGGATAGGCATCGGCCGCTGCCGCGCCTGAGGCGCCTGCCATCGCAGAAGCCGTTACCAGCATGCCCGCCAGCCATCGCGGCCCGGCGAGCCGATACTTCGCATCCTTCATTGCTGTCTCCAGATAGGTGCCGCGCCGTGGGTCCGGGGCGGCTTGTCAGGGTTGCGCGGCTAGCATGGCGGCAAGCCGCGGCGACAGCAATCTGGTTCTCGTGAAGGATGCCTAATGCATGGTGAAAGATCAGCCTGGTAAAAGATCAGGCCGCTTCGGCCACGCGCACCTCCACCAGCAGCTTTTTCAGCTCCGGCACGCACGAGCCGCAGTTGCCACCGGCCTTGACGCAGGCCGTGATCTCCGCGGGCGTTTTCAGGTCGTGCTTGCGCACGGCATCGCAGATGGTGTTGCGCCCCACGCCGAAGCACGAGCACACTGTCGGGCCGGTGTCGGCGCCTTTCTCCATCGGCTGTCCGAGCAGCAGCCCGATGCGGTCGGCGTCTTCCAGGCGCTCGCGACCGAAGAGGCCGGCAAGCCAGGCGCGCGACGGCAGCTCGGGGCGTGTCGAGACATAGACGCAGGCCTCGAGCCGGTCGTCGACGACATGGCCCGCGTGGTACACGCCCGCGGCCCGGTCCTCGTATTCCAGCCAGTCGGCGTCCGGATCGGTTACGCCGAGCAGCGCGCGCGCCCAGGCGGTGCGATCGGTCACGGTGTCGCGGCCGGCGAATTCATAGCGCTGGAACTGGCGGCCCTGCACGCGCGTCCAGTAGGTCAGCGCTTCGGCAGGTAGCGCGCGGCGGCTCAGCATGAAGCCATGCCAGTGCACGCCGAACGGCTCGACCCGTACCGGCGTGTGCTTGAATTCAGGCTCGCCCGAAACAGGATCGACCACCGGATTGACCAGCGCGCCGACCCGCGCGTCGGAGCTGAACTGCCCGTTCCAGTGGATCGGCACGAACACGCTGCCGCGCGGAATGCCGCCGCCGTGGCGCACGCGCGCTACCATCGCGCCCCAGCGCGTGCTGACGCGCGCGAGCTTGCCTTCGCCCACGCCGCACAGCAGCGCGTCCTGCGGATGCATGTCGACAAAGGGCTCGGGCAGGTGGTCGGCCAGCTTGGCCGACTTGCCCGTGCGCGTCATGGTGTGCCACTGGTCGCGCACGCGGCCGGTGTTCAGGATCAGCGGGAAGTCGTCGTCGGGCGCGTGGGCCGGCGCGCGCGGCGGCGTGGCGACAAAGCGGGCGCGGCCATCGGCGTGGGCGTAGCGGCCATCGCCGAACAGTCGGCGGGCGTCCTGTGTGCCTTGCGCGGGCACGGGCCACTGCACCGGTTCCAGCGCGTCATAGCGCACCCGGTCCAGGCCGGCCAGCCCGCCGATATCGAACGCGCGTGGGGCGTCATCATTGCGCCATGCGCTCAGGCGCGCGTGTTCGTCGAAGATCTGGTGCGGCCCGGCATAGTCGAAGCCGCTGAAGCCCATGCGGCGTGCCACCTCGCACAGGATGTCCCAGTCCGCGCGCGCTTCGCCCGGTGCCGGCAGGAAGGCGCGCTGGCGCGAAATGCGCCGCTCCGAGTTGGTCACGGTGCCATCCTTCTCGCCCCAGCCCAGCGCGGGCAGCAGCACATGCGCGGCGGCGTTGGTGTCGGTGCGCTCGATGATGTCGCTGCTGACCACCAGCTCGCACCTGGCCAGCGCGCGGCGCACCTGGTCGGCGTCGGGCAGGCTCACCACCGGGTTGGTGGCGATCACCCAGACCGCCTTGACGCGGCCGGCTTCGATGGCCTCGAACAGCTCCACGGCCTTCAGCCCGGGGCGATCGGCCACCGCCGGCGATTGCCAGAAACCTTGCACCACCTCGCGATGCAACGGGTTGGCCAGTTCCATGTGCGCGGCCAGCATGTTGGCCAGGCCGCCGACTTCGCGCCCGCCCATCGCGTTGGGCTGGCCGGTCAGCGAGAACGGGCCCATGCCCGGCTGCCCGATACGGCCGGTGAGCAGGTGGCAATTGATGATGCTGTTGACCTTGTCGGTGCCGGCCGACGACTGGTTGACGCCCTGCGAGAAGGCGGTCACGGCCTTCTCGGTCTGCGCGAACAATGCGTAGAAGTCCAGCACATCCTGCAGATTCAACTTGCACGCGCGGGCCACGGCAGCCGGATCGGCGCAGGTGGCGTCAGCGGCTTGCAGGGCTTCATCCAGTCCCGCGGTGCTGGCGCCGACGAAGGCGGCGTTGGCGTGCCCTTCACGCGCGAGGTAGCTCAGCAGCCCGTTGAACAGCCACACGTCGGTGCCCGGGCGGAGCGCCAGGTGCAGGTCGGCCAGTTCGCAGGTGGCGGTGCGGCGCGGGTCGATCGCCACGATCTTCATCTCCGGGCGCGCTTCCTTGGCCCGGGACAGGCGCTGGAACAGGATCGGGTGGCACCACGCGGTGTTGGAGCCCACCAGCACCACCAGGTCGGCCAATTCCAGGTCTTCGTAGTTGCCCGGCACCAGGTCTTCGCCGAAGGCGCGCTTGTGGCCGGCCACGGCCGACGACATGCACAGGCGCGAGTTGGTGTCGATATTGGCGCTGCCGATGAAGCCCTTCATCAGCTTGTTGGCGACATAGTAGTCCTCGGTCAGCAACTGGCCCGAGACGTAGAGCGCGACCGAATCCGGACCATGGCGGCGGATGATGTCGGTGAAGCCCTGCGCCACGGTGTCGAGTGCACGGTCCCATGACACCTGCTGCAAGCGGCCCTCGGCATCGCGCAGCTTGGGATGGAGCAGGCGGCCTTCCAGGTCGACCGTTTCGCCCAGCGCCGAGCCCTTGACGCAGAGCCGACCCTGGTTGGACGGATGTTGCGCGTCGCCCGCGATCTCGACCTGGCCGTCGGCGCGCACCGTGGCACGCACGCCGCAGCCGACGCCGCAGTACGGGCAGGTCGTGGCGGTGGTAGTGGTCAGGGTTGCAGAGACAACCGGGATGTCGGACAGGTTCACGCGTTCTCCGTGCGGGGGCGTTATATGGCTTGGGGTGATGCTAGGCAGCGAGCGCTTCGCACTGCGCCTTGCCGAACAGCAGGCGCTGGCGCAGCGCGGCCACCGGCGTGCGTTGCTGGATCAGCTCGAAATACCAGGCACCGTCCTGCACGTCGCCGTACAGAACGGCGCCGACCAGGCGCCCGTCCTGCAGTACCAGGCGCTTGTAGACGCCGCGGCGCGCGTCGCGCAGCACCAGGTCTTCGCTGCCTTCGCCGCCGATGAAGTCCCCAGCGGAGTACAGGTCGACGCCAGTCACTTTCAGCTTGGTCGCAGTGGCCTGCTGCACGTAGCGGCGATGGCCGGCGCCGGCGAGATGGGCCGCGCAAACGCGCGCCTGGTCCCAGATCGGCGCCACCAGCCCGAAGGTGGCCTGGCGATGCTGGACGCACTCGCCGACGGCATAGATGCGCGGATCGTAGGTCTGCAGCGTGTCGTCGACGACGATGGCGCGCTCGCAATGCAGGCCGGCGCCTGCGGCCAGTTCGATGTTGGGGCGCACGCCGGCGGTCATTACCACCAGGTCGGCGGGGATCTCGCTGCCGTCCTTGAAGCGCACGCCGGTGACGCGCCCGGTGCCGAGAATTTCCGCGGTCTGCGCGCTCAGCAGGAAGCGCAGGCCCTTGCGTTCCAGCGCGCCTTTGAGCAGCGTGGCAGCGGGCTTGTCGAGCTGGCGCTCCATCAGGCAGTCGGCCAGGTGCACCACGGTCACGTCCATGCCCTGGCGCAGCAGGCCGTTGGCCGCCTCCAGCCCGAGCAGGCCGCCGCCGATCACCACCGCATGGCGGTGGTTGCGCGCGGCATCCAGCATGGTCTCGACGTCCTGGATGTCGCGGAATGCGATCACGCCTTCGAGCTGGTGTCCCGGCACCGGAATGATGAACGGCCTGGAGCCGGTGGCCAGCAGCAGGCGGTCATAGCGCACCTCGCGCCCCGAGGCGGAACGCACCATGCGGCGCGGCCGGTCGACCGATACCACCGGATCGCCGGCGAGCAGCTCGATGCCGTTCTCTTCGTACCACTCGCGCGTGTTGAGCATGATGTCCGCCACTGTCTTCTCGCCCGCCAGCACCGGCGACAGCAGGATGCGGTTGTAGTTGCCGTGCGGCTCGGCGCCGAACACCGTGATGTCGTACAGGTCCGGGGCGAGCTTGAGCAGTTCCTCGACGGTGCGCATGCCGGCCATGCCGTTGCCGACCACGACCAGGCGCGGGCGGGCTCGAGGGTTGGCTGAAGGCGTCATGCCGGCATCTCCGTTGGCAGGGCAGATAGACAGGGGCAGCATCGATTGACCGGGGCCTGGGTCAGGCGGCGAGTTCTTCCTCGGCCTCGCGCATGGCCGCGGCGGCGGCGATCCACACCTTGCCGTCATAGACGCGCGCGGGGTAGGCGTTGACCGACTGTTCAGGTGCCTCCAGGCATTCGCCCGTGCGCAGATCGAAGTGGTGCTTGTAGATCGGCGAGGCCACCACCAGCCGCTCGCCCAGGTTGCCGACCAGCCCGCGCGACAGCACCGCGGCCTGCGCGTTGGGATCGAAGTTGTCGATGGCGTAGACCTCGTCGCCGCGGCCGATGCGGAAGACCGCGACCTGCCGGTCGTCGACCAGCGCGCACACACCAGTATTGGGCACGATATCGCGTACGGTGCAGACGGCGGTCCAGGTTTCGGCATGGTGGGGATGGCTCATCACGTTCTCCTTGGTTGCTGGCACGGTCAGGCGGCTTTCGCGGGCATGGAGACCACGGGAATGTGGCTCAGCCGGGAGCGCTGCAATTTCCGTTCCTCCGGCGTGGCCGGGCGAATCTGGCCGCGCTCTTCGATGAAGACCAGGTTGTCGTCGCGGCGGTCGCTGTTGACGAAGTGGCGGAAGCGCTTGCGCGTCTCGGGGTCGGTCACGGCCTTCTTCCACTCGTCTTCATAGGTGTCGACCACGTGCTGCATCTCGGCTTCGAGCTCGGCGGCGATGCCCAGCCTGTCGTCGAGCACCACGGCCTTCAGGTAGTCCAGCCCGCCTTCCAGGTTGTCGCGCCAGACGCTGGTGCGCTGCAGGCGGTCGGCGGTGCGCACATAGAACATCAGGAAGCGGTCGATGTAGCGCACCAGCGTGTCGTGGTCGAGGTCGCTCGCCAGCAGTTCGGCGTGGCGCGGCTTCATGCCGCCGTTGCCGCAGACGTACAGGTTCCAGCCCTTGTCGGTGGCGATCACGCCGACGTCCTTGCCTTGCGCCTCGGCGCATTCGCGCGTGCAGCCCGATACGCCGAACTTGATCTTGTGCGGCGCGCGCAGGCCCTTGTAGCGGTTCTCCAGTTCGATGGCGAGGCCGACCGAATCGCCCACGCCGTAGCGGCACCAGGTGGAACCCACGCACGACTTCACCGTACGCAGCGCCTTGCCGTAGGCATGGCCGGATTCAAAGCCGGCGGCGATCAGCTCTTCCCAGATATAGGGCAGTTCCTCGGCACGCGCACCGAACAGGTCCACGCGCTGGCCGCCGGTGATCTTGGTGTAGAGGCCGTATTTCTTCGCGACCTGGCCCACGGCGATCAGGCCTTCGGGCGTGACCTCGCCGCCCGGCATGCGGGGCACCACCGAGTATGTGCCGTCCTTCTGGATGTTGGCGAGATAGTAGTCGTTGGAGTCCTGCAGGCTCGCGTGCTCTTCCTTCAGCACGAACTCGTTCCAGCACGACGCCAGGATGCTGCCCACGGTGGGCTTGCAGATGTCGCAGCCCATGCCGCTGCCATGCGCTTCCAGCAGCGCGTCGAAGGTCTTGAACTTGCCCACGCGCACCAGGTGGTAGAGCTCCTGGCGCGAGAACGGGAAGTGCTCGCAGAGATGGTTGTTGACCGCCATCCCTTGCTTCTTCATCTCGGCCTTCATGATCTGCGTCACCAGCGGCACGCAGCCGCCGCAGGCCGTGCCGGCCCTGGTGCAGCTCTTGAGCGCGCCGATGCTGGTCGAACCATCGCAGACGGCGGCGCAGATCTCGCCCTTCGATACGTTGTTGCACGAGCAGATCTGCGCGGTGTCGGGCAGGGCGTCGGCACCCAGCGCCGGCCTGGCCTTGCCGCTGCTGTCGGGCAGGATCAGGAACTCGGGCGACTCGGGCAGCTCGATCCTGTTCAGCATCATCTGCAGCAGCGTGCCGTACTCGCTGGCATCGCCGATCAGCACGCCACCCAGCAGGTACTTGCCGCAGTCGGACACCACCAGCTTCTTGTAGACCTCCTTGCGGTCGTCGCTGAACTGGTAGATGCGCGCGCCCGGCACGGTGCCATGCGGGTCGCCGATGCTGGCCACGTCCACGCCCATCAGCTTGAGCTTGGTGCTCATGTCGGCGCCGCCGAACTCGGCCGCCTCGCCGCGCAGGTGGCGCGCGGCCACGCGGGCCATGTCGTAGCCGGGGGCCACCAGGCCGTAGATCTTGCCGTCCCACAGCGCGCATTCACCGATGGCGTAGATGTCCGGGTCGGAGGTGCGGCAGTTGTTGTCCACCGCGATGCCGCCGCGGGCGCCGACTTCCAGGCCGCTGGCGCGCGCCAGTTCGTCGCGCGGGCGGATGCCGGCGGAGAACACGATCATGTCGGTGTCCAGATGAGTGCCGTCGGCGAACACCATGCGATGGGTACCGTCCTCGCCGTCGACGATCTCGACGGTGTTCTTGCCGGTGTGCGCGGTCACGCCCAGGCCCGCGATCTTCTGGCGCAGCATGCGGCCACCGCCTTCGTCGACCTGCACCGCCATCAGGCGCGGCGCGAATTCCACCACATGCGTCTGCAGGCCCATGTCGCGCAGCGCCTTGGCGCATTCGAGGCCAAGCAGGCCGCCGCCGACGACCACGCCGGTCTTCGAGCGCGCGCCGCATTCCTGCATCGCTTCCAGGTCTTCGATGGTGCGATAGACGAAGCAGTCCTTGCGGTCCTTGCCCGGCACCGGCGGCACGAACGGATAGGAGCCGGTGGCGAGGATCAGCTTGTCATAGGACAGGGTCTCGCCGGTGGAGACCCTGACCGTGCGCGCGGCGCGATCGATCTCCACCGCACGGGCGTTCAGGCGCAGCAGCATGTTGTCGTGCTGCTCGAAGAAGCCCGCCGGCACCAGCGACAGGTCTTCCGCCGACTTGCCGGAGAAGAACTCGGACAGGTGCACGCGATCGTAGGCGGGACGCGGTTCTTCGCACAGCACGGTCACTTCCAGGTTTTCCGCACCGGCTTCCGCCAGCGCTTCCAGGAACTTGTGACCCACCATGCCGTGGCCGACGATGATCAGTTTCATGATGCTTTCCTTGTCCGGTAGTCAGTCTTTGCTGCTTGATGTTGCGGTGGGGCGATGCCTGGGAATCAGTTGGCCAGCGCGCTGTCGTAAAGCGCCTGCTCGCGCGCCTTGTGCTCGGCGCTGAAGCGGATGGCGATGGCGCACAGCGCCGCGATGGTGGCCAGCACGCCCAGCACCGTCAGGGTCTGCTGCACGTTGCCCAGGCCCTTGAGCAGGAAGCCCGCGGCCACCGCGCCGACGTTGCCGCCCGCGCCGATGATCCCGGCCACGCCGCCCAGCGCCTTGCGGTCGATAAAGGGCACCAGCGCATAGGTGGCGCCGCAGGCCATGTGGGTGAACAGGCCGAACATCAGCATTGCCACCACCGCAAGCGCCACGTTGCCGGCCTGCGCGAACCACAGCAGGCCCAGGCCTTCGCCCAGGATCAGCACGAACAGCAGCGTGGCGCGCGCATCCAGGCCGCGCCGGCGCGCCGCCTTGTCCGACAGCCAGCCCCCCAGCGCGCGCGCAAACAGCGCCAGCAGGCCAAAGCTCGCGGCGGCCATGCCGGCGGCCTTCAGGCTCAGGCCGAAGCGGTCGACGTAGTACATCGCGGCGATGTTGTGGATGAAGATCTCCACGCCGAAGCAGGCGCCGTAGGTGATGAACAGCAGCCACACGCGGTAGTTGGCGCTGGCGGCGCGGAAGCTGGCCCAGCCGCCACCCTTGCCGCCATCCTTGCCGCTGATCTCGATGCCGCGCGCGCGCAGCTCCGAGTAGTTGCCTTCCGGGCAGTCCTGGGTGAAGCGGTAATAGACCACCGCCATCACCAGCATCAGCACGCCCGGCACCAGCAGCGCGATGCGCCAGCCGAAGGCGTGGTCAGCGCCCGTCATCAGCACCGCGGCCAGCACCAGCGGCATCAGCGCCTGCGCGGCGCCACCGCCGGCATTGCCCCAGCCGGCCGTGGTTGCGTTGGCGGTGCCGACCACGTTGGGCGCGAACATCACCGAGGTGTGGTACTGCGTGATCACGAAGCTGGCGCCGACCGCGCCGATCAGCAGGCGGAACACCAGGAAGGTCTCGTAGTTCTGCGCCAGCGCCACGCCCAGCACCGGCAGCGCGCCCAGCGCCAGCAGCCCGGTGTAGGTCTTGCGCGGGCCAAAGCGGTCGCACATCGGGCCGATCACCAGGCGCACCAGGATCGTCACCGCGACCGCGGCGATATTGATGTTGGCGATCTGGCCGGCGCTCAGGCCGAACTCGCCCTTGAGCACCGGCATCAGCGGCGCGCAGGCAAACCACGCGAAGAAACACACGAAGAACGCCATCCAGGTCAGGTGGAAGGCGCGCATCTGCGGAGTGCTCAAGCTCAGCAGCTCGATGCGGGTGGCTTTGCCGGTCATCGTCACTTGCTCCAAAAACAAATGGCGTCCCGCAAACCGGCCGTGAAGCCGGTTCAGGGGACGCCGTTGTCCTGACAGCCGCTACAAGGGATAGGGGCTGTGTGTGTGGGGGTGGGCCGGTCGCCGTTGACGGGCCCGGACCCAATTACGCAAGGGGTGTGCCAGCCCGTTATGTGACGGGCAATGGCGTCTGACGGCCGGTCGGCGGGGGCGCAAGCGCTTTGGATGCGCTGTGGTGGGGCGGGCGGCGGGCGCGCGGCACGCTCATGGTGCAGTGCGGTGGACTGCGCTGGTGCGGTGCGGCACCGGCGGCAAGGAAGGCTTTGGCGTTAGCCGCCGCCGGCGGGCTTTCGCACCGGAATGATCTGCATGTCGCGCGGCGACACCTCGGCGCCGTCCTCGTCGACCAGCGCGGCGCGCACCAGCTTGCCATTCGCGCGCGAGCGGACCTCGACCGGGCCGCCGTCGGGCGCCATGTGGCAGTCGCCCCATTGCATCAGCCCGACCAGCACCGGCAGCAGTTCGACCGCGGCACGGGTGGGGCGGTACTCGAAGCGCTCACGTTCGCCGGGTTCGCGGTAGCCGACCTTGCGCAGCAGGCCGGCATCGGTCAGCGTCTTGAGCCGCGCCGACAGCACCGCGGGCGAGCATTCCAGCCGGCGCAGGAAGTCGTCGAAGCGCGTCACGCCGTGGAAAACGTCGCGCAGGATCAGGATCGTCCACTTTTCGCCAATCAGCGACAGCGTGGAGGCGATCGAGCAATGGCGGAGGTCGGACGCAGTGGTGGTCATGATGCCGTGAAGCATAGCATGCTGACTTCATTTGCAAAAGTCAGGTTATCTCCTATACTCTGGCTACAGATTATGAATCCAGAGGGTGGCAGCATGGATCTCCAGGGCTCGGCGCGCGGCGGCGTGACGGAAAGCTGGACGGCGGGACGGGGCACGCAGGTGACGCTGCGCCGCACCCAGGTTCAGGATGGCGCGGCATTGCGTGCGATGGTGGAAGCGCTGTCGCGGGAAAGCCGCTACTTCCGCTTCCTGACTGGCGGGCGCGTGGTCGATGAAATCGTCGCCGGCCTGGCCGCGCCCGGAGACGGTGGCGTGGCGCTGGTCGTGGTCGCGCCCGGTGAAGACGGCAGCCAGACCATCGTCGCCAGCGCCGAATATGTGGTGTCCGGCCAGATTGCCGAGTTCGCGGTGGTGGTGGCCGACGCCTGGCAGGGGCAGGGGCTGGGCCGGCGCCTGATCGCCAGGCTGTGCGAGCTGGCGCGTGCCGCCGGGCTGCACGGCCTGCGCGGCGACGTGCTCAGCGAGAACCGGCGCATGCTGGCGATCCTGCAGGGGCTGGGCTTTGCCAGCCGCCGCAATCCGCAGGACAGCTTCCTGCATGAAGTCTCGCTGGCGCTGGCGCAGCCGGCGCGCAGCGCGCAACGGCTGCCGGCGGACTGGTTCAGCGCGCGCTGACCGGCAGCGCGCTCAAGCCTCAGCCGGCTTCGCGCTTGCCGCGCGAAGTCATGGTACAGCCGACCGAGGCCGTGATGATGCTCGCGATCGCCAGCCACTGCACCGTGCTCAGTTGCTCATGCAGGAACACCAGCCCGGCCAGCGCGCCCATGGCCGGCTCCATGCTCAGCAGGATGCCGAAGGTGCGCCGGTGCAGGCGCTTGAGCGCCACCATCTCGAGCGAATAGGGAATCGCGCTCGACAGGATGCCGACCGCCAGCCCGAACAGCAGCAGGGTCGGACTGAACATCGCGGTGCCCGCGTGCGCGAGGCCGAACGGCAGCACCACCAGTGCGGCCATGGTCAGCCCCAGCGAGGTCGCCTGCCCGCCGTGGGCGTTGCCGGCCATCTGCCCGAACACGATATACAGCGCCCAGCCCACGCCCGCGGCCAGCGCATAGCCGATCCCGACCGGATCGAGCGTGCCGGCGGCATCGCCGACCGGAAGCAACAGCAGCAGCCCGGTCACCGCGAACGCAATCCACAGGAAATCGATCGCGCGCCGCGACGACAGCACCGCCACCGCCAGCGGCCCGGTGAACTCGATCGCGATCGCCAGCCCCAGCGGAATGGTCCGCAGCGACATGTAGAACAGCAGGTTGGTGGCGCCCAGCGCTGCGCCGTACAGCGCGATCGCGCGCGCGTTGGCGCGCGTCAGCGGCATGCGCCACGGCCGCCAGACGCACAGCAGGATCAGCGCGGAAAAGCTCACCCGCAGCGCCGTGGTGCCCTGCGCGCCCAGCGCCGAGAACAGGCTCTTGGCAAACGAGGTGCCGATGCACAGCGAGGCCATCGAGCCGGTCAGGGCCAGTACGGCGATCAGGGTCGAGTGGCGGTGGGCGGTGGCGTGCTGCAAGGTCGGGTCCTGTATCGAGGTTGGGGGCCGGTGCGAATGCTGCCGCATCATGCGGCATGCGCGGCGCGGGCGCCATATACAGGTGCGCGCAGGCGGCTCAGTACAGTTGCGCCGCGTGCGGCCGCAGACCGGCCCCTGCTGCGGCTCAGTGCTCCCGCGCCGCGGCCTTGCGCCGCTTGCCGGGCTTGCCGGCGCAATCCGGGCAGCGCCCCAGCAGCGTCAGTTCGTGGTGCTCCACCACGAAGCCCGGCGGCGTGATCTCTTCCAGGTGGCCGGGACATCCTTCCAGCGGGAACACGCGGTCGCACGTCAGGCACTGGAAATAGTGGCGGTGCGTCACCGCGCCCGGTTCCTCCGCCAGTTCATAACGGTCGGCCTGGCCGGGCAATTCCACCGCGTGCACCTGCGCATCGTCGAGCAGGGCGCGGAGATTGCGATAGACCGTGGCCAGGCCCAGGGACGGCACCTGGCGCTGCGCCGCGGCCAGGATCTCGGCCGGGCTCAGCGGCCGGCCGGCTTCGCGCAGCGCGTCGATCACGGCGCCGCGTTGACGGGTCATGCGTTCCATGCCTAGAATCTTAGTGAGAATTTATTATCATTAGTGAGTCGCCGCGGTTTGCCAGTCGGATGGCCGCCGCGGCGACTCGTTTTTTTCGGGGTGTTCCTTATGCTGCTTGCGCAGCCCAGCCGTGCCCGGCACCCGGTGCCGCTTTCCTTCCTGCGCGTGGTATTCCGGCCAGTACCCGCGCGGCGGCCACTGGCCGCGCTGATGCTGGCGATGTCCGGCCTGGCCGATGCGGCGGAACCCGCGCAGGCCTCCGATATTACGCTGCCGGCGGTGTCCGTGACCGGTACGGCCACCGCATCATACAACCCGCCCGACGCCTCGGGCGCGACCCGCACCGACACGCCGCTGCGCGAGATCCCGCAGTCGGTGCGCGTGGTGCCGCGCGCCATGCTCGACGACCTTGCCGCGACCCGCTTCGACCAGACCTTCGACTATGTCAGTGGCGTCGCGCGCCAGAACAACTTCGGCGGGCTGTGGGACAACTTTGCCATGCGCGGCTTCACCGGCAACGAGAACACCGGCGCCGGCTACCTGGTCAACGGCTTCGCCGCCAACCGCGGCTATACCGCGCCGATGGACGCGGCCACCATCGAGCGCGTCGAAGTGCTCAAGGGCCCGACCTCATCGCTGTACGGCAGCAGCGAGCCTGGCGGCACCTTCAACGTGGTCACGCGCCAGCCGCAGTTCCGGCCCGCGCAGCGCTACGGCTTCGAGCTGGGCACGCGCGACGGCTACCGCGCCAGCGCCGACGTCACCGGCGCGCTGGGCGAAGACATCGCCGGCCGGCTGATCGCGGTGGCCGACCACCAGGGCAGCACCCGCGACTTCATCCACAGCCAGCGCTACCTGGTCGCGCCGTCGTTCACGTGGATGCTCGGCAACGACACCATCGTGCAGTACGCGGCGGAATTCCAGCGCTATACCACGCCGATGGACCGCGGCGTGGTCGCCGTCAACGGCCAGTTGGGCCGCATCCCGCGCTCGCGCTTCCTGGGCGAGCCCGGCGACGGCAGCCTGCGCCTGGACAGCCAGTCGCACCAGCTCAGCGTGGAGCACCAGTTTTCGCCGCAGTGGCAGGGCAGGCTCGGCCTGTCGTACCGCGGCGGCGCGCTGGCGGGGCATTCCAGCGAAGCCGCCGCGCTCGCCGCCGACGGCCGCACGCTCTGGCGCCAGCACCGCTACCGCGACTTCCAGTCCGACGATGTCTCGCTGCAGGCCAGCGTGACCGGCAAGTTCAGCACCGGCCCGGTCGGGCATGAACTGCTGCTGGGCGTCGACGCCTACCGCTTCGGCAACACCATGGCGATCCTGCGCAAAAACCCCAGCGCCGCGGCACCGTACGCGATCGACATCTATGATCCGGTCTATGGCCAGCCGGCGCCGCCGCTGGCCTGGAACATGGACACCTACGAGCGCCAGCACAATGTCGGCGCGTACGGGCAGGACCAGCTGCGCCTGGGCGAGCGCTGGCGCGTGCTGGCCGGCGTGCGCTTCGACAGCTTCAGCCAGTCGCTGGACGACCATCTGCGCGGCACCCGCACCACGCAGCACCACAACGCGGTGTCGCCGCGCGTGGGCGTGAGCTACCTCGCCAGCAACAACCTGTCGCTGTTCGCCAATGCCAGCCAGTCGTTCCGCCCCAATGCCGGCAGCGACGCCGCCGGCCAGCCGTTCGAACCCGAGCGCGGTCGCGCGCTGGAAGCCGGCATCAAGTTCGACAGCGACGACCGCCGCACCGGTGCCACGCTGGCCGTGTTCGAGATCCGCAAGCGCAATGTGCTGGCCGCCGACCCGGCCGATCCGTCGTTCTATCTCGCCGCCGGTGAGGCCCGCAGCCGCGGCGTCGAGCTCGACGTGGCCGGGCAGCTTGGCACGCACTGGCGCGTCTCGGGCAGCTTCGCGCTGACCGATGCCGAGATCACGCAGGACACCCGGCTGGCCCCCGGCACGCCGTTGTCCAACGTGCCGCGTACCAGCGCCAGCCTGCTGGCGATTTACGAGGACGCGGCGCCGGTCGGGCAGCGCTATGGCGCAGGCGCCGGCCTGCGTTATGTCGGACGGCGCCCGGGCGACGTGCAGGACAGCTTCTCCTTGCCCGCCTACGTGCTGGCCGACCTGCACGGCTACTGGCAATACAGCCGGCACGTGCGCGTGTCGCTCAACGTGGGCAACGTGTTCGACAAGACCTATTACGCCAGCTCGTACAGCAGCCTGTGGGTGGCGCCGGGCGCGGGCCGCAGCGTGCGGCTGGGCGTGCAGCTGAGCTACTGACGGGGACCGATGATGCCGACACCACTGGCGGTTGCCCGGGGCCCGACCCACCGGCTGCTCTCCATCGATGCGTTGCGCGGGCTGGTGATCCTGATCATGCTGCTGGACCATGTGCGCGATATGTTTTTCCTGCACGTGCCGGTCGCCGATCCGATGGATGTCGCCACGACCTCGCCGGCGCTGTTCTGTTCGCGGCTGCTGGCCCACCTGTGCGCGCCGGTGTTCATCGCGCTGGCGGGCGTGTCGGCCTGGCTCTACGGCAACGCCGGGCACGACCGGCGCGCGGTCAGCGGCTTCCTGCTCAGGCGCGGCCTGTTCCTGGTGTTGCTGGAGCTGACCCTGGTGGGCTTTGCCTGGACCTGGCGCCTGCCGCCGCAGGTGATCTACCTGCAGGTGATCTGGGCCATTGGCCTGAGCATGATGGCGCTGGCCGCGCTGGCATGGCTGCCGCGCGCGGCGCTGGTCGCCACCGGCGTTGCCCTGGTGGCGGGGCACAACCTGCTGGATCCGCTGCACTTTGCGGCTGACAGTGCCTGGCACGTGCCCTGGGCGATCCTGCACGACCGCACCTGGATCGAGGTGGCCGATGGCCTGCGCGTGCGCACTTCATATCCGGTGCTGCCGTGGATCGGCGTGATCGCGCTGGGCTATGCGGCGGGGCCGTGGTTTGCCGCGACCATGCCTGCCCGCGCGCGCCAGCTGAGGCTGGCCACCTGCGGCCTGGCGGGGCTGGCCGGGTTTGCGTGGTTGCGCGCGCTCAACGGCTACGGCCAGGAACAGAAATGGATCCCCGGCGCGGATGCCCTGCATACCGCGATGAGCTTCCTCAACGTGACCAAGTACCCGCCGTCGCTGCTGTTCCTGCTGCTGTGGCTGGAGCGCGCGCAGGGCGGCCGGGCGACGCGTTGCCTGGCCGTGTTCGGCGCAGTGCCGATGTTCTTCTACCTGCTGCACCTGTATGTGCTGCAGGGCCTGTACCAGCTTTGCGTGTACCGCTGGGGCCTGAACCAGGGCCGCGTATTCGGCCTGGACCATGTCCGGCAGCTGTGGCTGGCGGCAGCAGTGCTGGCGCTGCTGCTGTGGCCGGCGGTGCGCTGGTTCGCGGTGCTGAAGGCGACGCGGCGGGACTGGCGCTGGCTGAAGTACTTCTGACCAGCGCCGCGAGCCGCCGCGCGAGCCTTAGCGTGGTGCAGTGGCGGCAGCGGCCGGCTGCACCGTCGCCGGGGCCGGTGCCGGCGCCTGCGCCGCTGGCTGCGGCTGTGCGACGGGCTGTTGCTGTGTGACGGCTTGAGGCTGCGCGACCGGCTGTTGCTGTGCGACGGCTTGCGGCTGCGCGACCGGCTGTTGCTGAGCAACGGCTTGCGGCTGCGCACTGGCTTGTTGCTGCGTGACAGCTTGCGGTTGCGCCACGGCCTGAGGTCGCGCGACGGCTTGGGGTTGCGCCACCGCCTGAGGTCGCGCGACGGCCTGCGGCTGCGCCACCGCCTGGGGCCGCACCGCGGCTTGCGGGCCGGCGGCGGGCGCGCCGTTGGCGACCGGAGCGGCCGCGGTCAGTTCACGCCAGCCGCCGCCCAGCGCCTTGTACAGCGATACGCGGCTGGTCAGCCCGGCCAGCTTGTAGGTGATCAGCGCCTGCTGCGCGGTGTAGAGCTCGCGCTGCGCGTCGAACACGCCGAAGTAGTCGTCCACGCCGTTCTTGAAGCGCATCTCCGACAGCCGCCGGGTTTCGCTGCCTTCGCGCACCAGCGCTTCCTGCGCCTGCACCTGGCGCTCGTAGGTGGCGCGGGCCGCCATGCTGTCGGCAACTTCGCGGAACGCGGTCTGGATGGTCTTCTCGTAGTTGGCGACGTTGATGTCCTTGCGCACGTTGGCCGCGTCGAGGCCGGCGCGGTTGCGTCCCGCATCGAAGATCGGCACTGTCAGCTGCGGCGCGAAGACCCACGCCATGCCGCCCGAGAACAGCCCCGCAAGGCTGCTGCTGGCCACGCCCAGCGCGCCGGTCAGCGAGATGCGCGGGAAGAAGGCCGCACGCGCCGCGCCGATATTGGCGTTGGCGGCCTTGAGCCGGTGCTCGGCGTCGAGGATGTCGGGACGGCGCACCAGCACGCTGGAGGGCAGCCCTTCGGGGAACTCGCGCATCAGCATGCGCGCGTCGAGCGGATCCGGCGCGGGGGCATTCGGATTGGCGGGCGCGGCACCGGCATCGGTGACCGACTTGGGCAGCGGCCCGCCGATCAGCAGCGCCAGCGCGTTCTCGTCCTGCGCGACTTGCCGGGTGTATTGCTCCACGCCCACCTGCGCGGTCTGCACCTGGGTTTGCGCGCGATGCTGGTCCAGCTGCGCCATCGCGCCCACCTGGTGCCCGCGCCGGACCATCTCCGCCGCGTCCTGTTGGGTCTTGAGCGTGTTCTGCGACAGCTGCAGCAGCGCGCGGTCGGCACGCAGCGTCAGGTAGGCGCTGGCCACTTCCGCCACCAGGCTGATCTGCGCGCTGCGGCGCGCCTCTTCGGTGGCCATGTATTCCTCCAGCGCGGCATGCTTGAGGCTGCGCACGCGGCCGAAGAAGTCCAGTTCGAATGCGGTCAGGCCGATGCCGGCGTTGTAGGTGGTGATCTGCGGCGACTGTCCCGCCGCGCGCAGCCGTTGCGGCAGCCGCTGCGACACCATGCCGGCATTGCCCTCCACGGTGGGGAACTGCGCCGCGCGCTGGATCTGGTACAGCGCGCGCGCCTCGTCGATGGCCAGCGTGGCCATGCGCAGGTCGCGGTTGTTGGCCAGCGCCAGCTCGATCAGCTGGCGCAGCTGCGGGTCGACGAAGACATCGCGCCAGCCCAGGTCGGCGGCCGAGGGGCCGGGGGGCTGCGCCGGCTGGCCCGGCTGCGCCGCGCCGTTGGCCGGTTTGGCCTGCGCGGTGCGGTAGGCCGCGCCGTCGGGCCATGCCGACGGGATCGGGGCTTCGGGGCGCTGGTATTGCGGCTCCAGCGTGCACGCGGCAAGCGCCAGTACCAGCGCGCCAGGCAGCAGCAGGCGTGGCGGGAGGGGGGCACGGCGGCGGGGACGGGGCAGGCTTCGCATGGATGGTTCCGGAGAGAGAGAAACGGGAGCAGCAGGGGTCAGCCCATCAGCGCACGGCGCATGAAGCGCGAGATCGCCAGCTTGGGCTGCCCCTGTCGGGCAATGTTGTGGGCGGGATCGGTGAACAGCAGCCGGATCAGCGCGTGGCGCGCGGCCATGCTGGTATGCAGCGCGATCCCCAGCAGCTGGCCGTCGCGGCGTACCACCCGGCAGGGGATCCAGCCGGTCTGCGCCAGCCACAGCGCACCTTCCATGCCGGGGCGGAAGGCCGGTGCCAGCGGCGTGATCACGGCCACGCCGTTGCAGGAGAGGTCCCGGGTGGCGACGCGGTACTCGCGCCCGTCGACGCGCAGCAGCGCGGCGGCATGGTGCGGAAAGCGCTCTTCCTTGCGCGGCCGCGGCAGTTCCACGCACACCAGCAGCGAGGCCAGGTACAGCATCAGCGCCACGCCGGTCCAGATCGTGTTGAAGGCCAGGCCCTGCGCATCGGGGTCCACCACCAGTGCGCGGCCGAGGCCGAGCGCGGAGAACCCCAGCAGGCCGGCGTACAGCGCGGCGAACTTGCCGTGGATCACCAGCTTGGAGCGGTCCAGCCCTTTGTTGGTGACCTTGAACGGCCGACCGAACGGCTTGAACATCGCGCTGACCAGCGACGCGGTCACCGCCAGCGCCGCGACGATCTGGGTCACCTCGGTAAAGATCGGCAGCGCGCGCTGCCCGGTGATCCAGATGCTGTACGCCCAGTACGCCACCAGCGCGGGCAGTCCGTAGGCCAGGAATTGCAGCGGCTCGCCGTACAGCGTGGAGACGCCGAAGTACCAGTACAGCAGCGGCCCCGCCAGCAGCATCAGCGTGAACGGGCGCGACAGCCAGTGCAGCAGCCCGTGCACATAGTGCAGGCGCTGCATGAAGGTGTAGCCGCGCCCGCGCAGCGGACCGTCGGCGGTCAGCGCCACCTGGATCGTGCCCAGCCCCCAGCGGCTGCGCTGGCTGATGTATTCGGGCAGGCCCTCGGCCGACAGGCCCACGCTCAGGCGCTCGTTGAGCCAGCGCGTGATATAGCCGTGCGGCAGCAGCCGGTAGGTCAGGTGGATGTCTTCGGTCACGGTGCCGGTGGGGAAGCCGCCGATCAGCTCGATCAGGTCGCGCCGCACCACGAACGAGGTGCCGATGCAGAACGCCGCGCCCCACGCGTCCTTGGCCGGCTGCATCACGTCGAAGAAGGCGCGCTGCTCGTCGACCCAGCATTCGGTGGCGCGCAGGTTATACTGGATCGGATCGGCGTTGTAGTAGAACTGGGGCGTCTGCACCACGCCCACGCGCGGGTCGCCGAACAGGCCCACCGTGCGCAGCAGGATGTTGCGATGGGGCGCGAAGTCCGCGTCCAGCACCAGGATGTAGGGCGCACCGCCGGCGGCGGCGCTGTGGCGCAGGCCGTTGTTGAGGTTGCCCGCCTTGGCGTGGGCGTTATCGGGACGCGTCACGTAGTTGGCGCCGACGCGCTCGCAGAACTCGCGCAGCCAGTCGCGGCGGGTGTCGTCGAGCACCCAGACGCGAAAGTCCGGATAGTCGATCGCCAGCGCGGAGACGATGGTCTTCTCCAGGATCTCCAGGCCTTCGTTGTAGGTAGCGATGAAGATGTCCACCGGCGGCACCCGCTGCGCGCGGCGCAGCGCCGCTTCGCCGGCGTCGGCATCGGGCGTGTGGTTGCTGGTGCGCGACAGCACCACGATCGACAGCAGCGTGTAGGCCAGCGTCATGCATTCGAAGATGAAGAACACATGGGCCCACACGCTGGCGAAGGTCATCTGCCAGTCGGGCAGGGTTTCGCGGATGCGCCAGGTCAGGTACACGCCCAGCAGCAGCGCGGTGACGCCGCCGAACAGGATGCGGTCCGCCGGCCGTTCGTGCCGGCACAGCAGCGACAGCAGCACCGTGGCCAGCAGCACGCCGCCGTTGATGATCAGCAGCGTCTGGTTTTCCAGGAAGAGGGCGAACATCGTCAGTCCTTGTCGGGGGTGGGGCTGGCGGCGGCAATCGCCGGCGGCGGGCAGGACGGCTCCAGGCAGCCGCCCGGGCGGAACGGGTTCCAGCGCGCGGCGGCCAGCACCGCCCACGCGGTGGCGCCCAGGTGCGGCAGGTGGAAGTAGTGGAAGTCCTCGGTGGTGGAGGTGGGGCCGATCGACAGCCCGGTGCTGACGCGCGCCTGCGGCGTGGCGTAGAGCATGCCGGACGGCGCGCGCTGCGCCCGCAGCAGCGGCCACAGCGGCGCGGCCTGCTGCGCCTGGCCGGCGGCCTGCAGTACCAGCGCGGCCTGTCCGGTGCCTTCGGTCCAGATGCCGTCGGGGCTGCCCTTGAAGCCGTAGCCGGCGCCGGCGCGATGCCTGGCTTCGACCCAGGCCAGGTTGCGGCGCCAGTCCTGCGGCGGGTCGGGGAAGGCGATCAGCGGCCACAGCACGGCGTCCAGCGCCGAAGGCCCGGCATTGGGCGCGCGCCCGTCGTCGTGCGTGCCGATGATGAAGCGGCCCTCGCGCGGCTGCCACATGGCGCTGACAAAGCCGCGCGAGCGCGCCGCGCCGTCGCGCCAGCGCGGCTCGTTGCGCAGGCTGGCCAGCCAGCTGAAGGCCGCATAGGTGTCGACGTTGTGCTCGGTCGATTTCCAGCCCTGGCGGATCTGCTTGGGCTCATGGCCGAAGAAGCCGCCGATATAGCCGGCCGGCGCGGCGGGGTCAGGCACGGTGGCATGCACCCAGCCCATCAGCGCCGCGGCGCCGTCGAGATAGCGCGCATCGCGCGTGGCGTCATGCACCGCCAGCAGCAGCAGCGCGGCCCAGGCCACGTTGCCGGTGGCGGTGCCGGCCTGGTAGGCGTCTTCGAACCAGCGCTTGCTGGGTTCGTCCCACCAGCCCGGCAGCGGCGCCGGGCCCGCTGGCAGCGGCCCGGCGCGGTAGGCGTTGCGCAAGCGCGCGTCGCGGAAGTGGCGGTCCTGGCGGGTGGCTTGCAGCACCGCGTCGGCAATGCGGCGCGCTTCCGCGGGCCGCTTGCAGGCGACCAGCGCGATGCCGGCCAGCGCGTTGTCGTAGACGAAGGCGGCATTGCGCAGCGCCGGCGACAGCGGTTCGCCGCCGGGCGCGGGCTCGTAGCTGGGCAGGAACAGCGGGCCATTGCCGCCGGCGCGGGCGACCTGGTCGGCCAGCGCCTTGCAGCCTTCTGACAGCAGCGCCTGCTGCGCGGGATCGGCGGCGCGCGCCGCGCTCGGCGCCAGCGCCAGCAGGACGGGAAGCAGCGCGCCGGCGATCATGCGGGGCAGGCGCGCGGTCGGGATCGGCAATCGCATCCGGCTCTCCTTGGCGCGGGCGCTTACAGCGAGGCCCGCAACTGGCCCAGCCAGCTCTGGTTCAGCGTGACGCGGGCCCAGCGGCCCATGCCGCAGTGTCCGGACTGCGCCGGCGCTGCCGCCGCTGCCGTGCCTGCGGTAGCGGGCGCGGCCGCGCTGCCCGATGCCGCGCCGGCCTTGGCCGGCAGGTTGCCGAGCGGGCGGTCGAGCTTGGCGATGACGTAGATCTCGTTCTTCTCGATCGGCGGGAACGGCACGAAATAGCGCGCCTGGTCGCCGTCCGGCGCGCGCGGCAGCACCTCGGCCACCGAGGCCGGCAGCGCCGTGGGCACGCCGTCGACCTGCACGTTCAGGCGCGCACCGGGCAGCAGGTTGTCGCTGAGGCTGCGCGGGAACACCGCCACCACGCGCGTCTGCGCGCAGTTGCTGGCGCGCGCCAGCGTGGCGCCGGCGGCGACGCGCATGCCCGGCTGCGCGATCAGGTCTTCGATGGTGCCAGGCTCGGGCGAGCGGATCTCAAGGTTGGAGAGGCGGTCGATGCGTTCCTGCTCGGTCGCGATCATTGCGTCGACCGACTTGCCGTAGGCTTCCAGCTGCTCCAGCTCCGCCGTCAGCTGTGCCGCTTCCGCGCCCAGCACCTGGCGGCGCTGCGCGAGCGTGGCGCTGGGGCCGTCGGTGGACGACGCATACACCTTGTTGCGCGACGCCTGGCTTTCGCCGATGGCATTGTCGAGCTCGGCCTTGGCCGCGGCCTTGGCGTTGGACAGCATCGACAGCTGGTAGCGCGAGGCATTGGTATAGGCCTCGCTGACCGCGCCGGCCCACTGCATGCCCTGGTTGCGGTTGACCACTTCCTGCTGCTGGTCCTCCTGCGCCTCGGCCGAAGCCAGCCGCGCTTCCAGCGCGCGCACGCGCGCGGCATGCTCGCGCTGCGCGGCGCTGTTGTAGCGCTGCAGGTCCTGGTCGGTGGCAGCCATCAGCCGTCGGTTGCTTTCCAGCCGCGCCTTGGCCGAGTCATAGCGCTGCTGGTTGTCGAGCTTCTTGCCGGTCAGGTCGACCAGCAGCGAACGGTCGATGTTGGGGTTCTGCACCACCATCAGCGCCTGGTTGGCCGTGAACGGCTGGCCCGCGGCCACCATCTGCTTCATCACCACGCCCTCCACCGGCGACGTCACCAGGCTGACGGGGCTGTTCACCACCGCGCGTTCCGACGAGCGCGTAAACACATTTGGAAACATGATCGTCAGCACGGCCCAGATGATGAACAGCACCACGCCGTAGCCCGCCATGCGCGGCACGATATGCCACAGCGGCACGGCGACCGGCTGCGGGCGCTGCACCAGCCCGTCGCCCTGGGGTTGGAGCAGCGGGGCAGGGGTCAGCGAGTGGGGGCGCGGCGGTGGGTTGTTGCGCTGGTCGGCCATGGTGTTGTTCTCCGGCAAGCAAAGTCAAAAAAACATCCCCGCCGGCATCCGGCGCATGGATGCCGGGCGAGCGTATCCGTCAGGCAAGCGTGTGGCGTCGCGCAAGGGCTGTCGCGCGTGGCCCGGCTTGCAAGTCCCCAATTCAGCTTGTTGTCTGCAGCACGCGCGATGTGGCTGGGCCGTATCGGCGCACTTTGCAATCGGACCGACATACCGCATGCAGCGGCGTGCGGCCCGTGGAGTTGCCCGGCTTCATCCAGGCAGAGTTGAACAATGGCCAGTTGATTGGCCAAGACATGGCGGCCCGCTGAAGCAAAGATTCACGCACTCAGGCCGCCGCAGGTGAGTTAAGGCTAGTCAGTTGCCCCTTCGCTTGCTGTAAGAATGTGTAAGAGGAGGCTGTAGCACTGCTTAACACGGCATGGAGAAGTGGCGCAGAATTGCGCCGCGCAGCGTCTCTATTCGTCGCTGCCGAGCGGCGGCGCGATATGCTCCAGCGGGCGGCGTTCGGCATCGATGCCGAAGCGCAACGCCAGCAGCCCGGCGACGATCACCAGCGCCGCGCCGAAGCCGTAGCCCGCCGCCACTGCTTCGCGGCTGCCGCTCTCGATCAACGCGCCCAGCAGCAGCGGCGCGATGAAGCCGCCGGTGCCGGTGCCCACGGCGTAGAACACCGAGATCGCCAGCGCGCGCATTTCCAGCGGGAATACCTCGCTCGCGGTCAGGTAGGCGGAACTGGCCGCGGCGGAGGCCAGGAAGAACACGGCGGACCAGCACAGCGCCTGCGTGCGCGCGTCGAGCCAGCCCTGCACGAAGGCCCAGCCGGTCAAGGCCAGGCCAACGCCGGACAGCACGTAAGTGGCGGCGATCATGCGCCGGCGCCCCACGTGGTCGAACAACGGCCCCAGCAGCAGCGGGCCCAGCGCGTTGCCGAGCGCGAACGGAAAGATGTACAGCGCCACGCGCGCTTCCGGCACGCCGTAGAAGCGCGACAGCACCAGCGCATAGGTGAAGAAGATCGCGTTGTAGAAGAAGGCCTGCGCCACCATCAGCGCCAGCGTGATCAGGCTGCGCTGGCGAAAGCGCCGCAGCAGCAGGCGCATGACCTCGCCCACGCCGGGCGCGGCGCGGCGGCGCATCGCCACCGCCGCGCAATCGGGCGACACCGGCGGCAGCGGCCCATGGCTGGCGCGCACTTCGGCCTCGATCGCGGCAATGATGCGCTCGGCCTCGTCCAGCCGCCCGTGCGTGGCAAGCCAGCGCGGGCTCTCCGGCACATGCCGGCGCACCAGCACGATCGCCACCGCCAGCACCGCGCCGAGCGCGAAGCAGGCGCGCCAGCCCCACACCGGACCGAATACGCGCGCATCCAGCAGCACCAGGCTGAGCCCCGCGCCCAGCGCCGCGCCCAGCCAGAAACTGCCGTTGATGGCCAGGTTCACGCGTCCCCTGACGCGCGCGGGAATCAGTTCGTCGATGGCCGAATTGATGGCGGCATATTCGCCGCCGATGCCCAGGCCGGTGCAGAAGCGGCAGGCCGCAAAGAAGGCAAAGTCGGGTGCGAACGCGGTCGCCAGCGTGGCCACCATGTAGACCGCGAGCGTGGCCAGGAACAGCCGCTTGCGGCCGAGCCGGTCGGCCATGCGCCCGAACACCAGCGCCCCCAGCACCGCGCCGGCGATGTAGAGCGAGCCCGACCAGCCCACCTCGGTCGCGCTCAGCCCGAGCGTATCGGGACGCTCCAGCACCGCGCCGACCGAGCCCACCAGCGTGACCTCCAGGCCATCGAGCACCCACGCGACGCCCAGCGCGATCGCCACGCGCCAGTGCCAGCGCGACCACGGCAGGCGGTCAAGCCGCCCCGGAATGTCGGTGTGGAAGGTGGTGCCGGGAGGCGGGCTGGCGAAGGCGGTATCGGTTGGCATTGCCAACCAGTATAGGAAACGGGCGCCGCGGCATCGATGCGGCGCTCAGCGGTACAGCACGGTCGGCAGCCAGAGGCCGATTTCAGGGAAGACGTAGAGCAGCACCAGCGCAATCAGCTGGATGCCCATGAACGGCAGCATGCCGAGGAAAATCTGGTTCAGCGTGACATGGGGCGGCGCCACGCCTTTCAGGTAGAACGCGGCCATCGCCACCGGCGGCGACAGGAAGGCGGTCTGCAGGTTCAGCGCCACCAGCAGCCCGAAGAACAGCGGATCGATGCCGAAGTTGTCCAGCAGCGGGATAAAGATCGGCATGAAGATGATGATGATCTCGGTCCACTCCAGCGGCCACCCCAGCAGGAAGATGATCAGCTGCGCCAGGATCATGAACTGCACCGGCGACAGGTTCATCGACAGCACCCATTGCTCGACCAGCGCCTGCCCGCCCAGCAGCGCGAACGCGGCCGAGAAGATCGACGAGCCCACGAACAGCCAGCACACCATGGCGCTGGTCTTGGCGGTCAGCAGCACCGATTCCTTGAGCACGCCGAAGGTCAGCTGGCGGTAGGCGGCGGCCAGCAGCGCGCCGCCGAGCGAGCCGACCGCGGCGGCCTCGGTGGGCGTGGCCAGCCCGAACACGATCGAGCCCAGCACGGCGAGGATCAGCAGCGCCAGCGGGAAGAACGACGTCAGCAGCATCTTGAAGATTTCCACCCGCGCAAAGCTGAAGCGCCAGTAGAAGTACACCAGCGCCAGCCCCACCACCGCCAGCGTGATCCAGAACCAGCGCGGTGCCGCGACGGCTGCGGCGGCAGGCGTCGATGGCGCCCGGGCGTCGGTTTCGGTGGCGGCGGGCGTGGCGGACGTGGCCGGCGCGGCAGGCGTGGCAGGCGTGGCAGGCGTGGCAGGCGTGGCCGGTGCCGCGGCGGCCGGAGCCGCCGGTTCCTCCGACGGCGGTGCCGCCAGGTCGTCCACCGCCGCGCTGCTTTCCTCTGCGCCACCCAGCGACAATGGTGCCTCGACCGCGATGCTCGCGGCCGGCGCGGTGACCGCGCTGTAGATCGTCCCCATCACCAGCGCCGTTGCCAGCGCGGGCAGCAGCACGATGCCAAGCTGGCGCGCGAACACGGCACTCGGCACCTCGGCGTTGCGCGGGCCCTTGAGCGCGCGCATCAGGCCCGCGCCCAGCGCCGGCAGGGCATGGGTGGCACCGCGTGCTTCCAGCGCGCGCGCCACCGCCGGCAGCGGCACCACGCGTTCGGAAGCTGGCAGCGGCGGCGCCAGTGCGGGCTTGACCTTGGCCAGCAGCACGATGTAGACGATATAGAGTCCGGTCAGCATCAGGCCGGGGAAGAAGGCCCCGGCATAGAGCTGCACCACCGACACGCCCGCGGTGGCACCGTAGACGATCAGCAGCACCGAAGGCGGTATCAGGATCCCCAGGCAGCCGCCGGCGGTCACCGCGCCGGCCGACATCGAGGTGCTGTAGCCCGCGCGCAGCATGGCCGGGAAGGCCAGCAGGCCCATCAGCGTGACCACCGCGCCGACAATGCCGGTGGCGGTGGCGAAGATCGCGCAGGTCACCAGCGTGGCCACCGCGAGCGAGCCCGGAATCCACGCCAGCGCCAGGTGCAGGCTACGGAACAGCTTCTCGATCAAGTTCGAGCGCTCGACCAGGTAGCCCATGAACACAAACAGCGGGATCGAGATCAGGACATCGTTGGTCATGACCGCATAGGCCCGCTGCACCATCAGGTCCAGCGTCTGCTGTACCGCGATCTCGGGGTTGGCGTTGCGGTAAGCCAGCCAGGAAAACAGCACGCCCATGCCCATCAGCGTGAACGCGGTGGGAAAGCCCAGCATGATCGCCACCACGATCAGCGCCAGCATCAGCAGGCCCAGGTGCCCGCTGGTCCAGTCCCCCGGAGCCGGCATGAACCAGGCCACGGCACCGACGATCAGCACCATCAGCGACATGCCAAACCACAGTTCCTTCCTCATCGGCCGGCTCCCGGCGGGTTGTCGCGAGGCGGCGGAGCGTCGACCAGCTCGGCCGTGGGCGTGCCTTGCACCATCTCCTTGAGCTTGTCGACGTCGACTTCCTCGACATCGCCTTCGCGCAGCGGCCAGCTGCCACTGCGCAGGCACATGACGCAGCGGATGGTCTCGGCCACGCCCTGCAGCAGCAGCAGCGCGCCGGCCACCGGGATGACCGCCTTGAACGGATAGATCGGCGGGCCGTCGGCGGCGATGGAAGAGTGTTCGTTCTGCGCCAGCGAGACCTCGAAGAAGTCGATGCCGGCCCAGGCCAGCGCGATCACGCCGGGGAAGAAGAAGGCCAGGTACAGCACCAGGTCGATGCTGGCCTGCATCCGCGGCGACAGGAAGCCGTAGAGGATGTCGCCGCGCACGTGGCCGCGCTTGGCCAGCGTGTACGCGCCCGCCAGCATGAACAGCGCGCCGTACAGCATGTTGCTGGCGTCGAATACCCACGCGTGCGGCGTCCCCAGCGCATAGCGCGAGAACACCTCATAGCTGATCATCAGCGTGAGCCCGATGATCAGCCACGAGGCGGCCTGGCCGACGAAGGTGCTGAGCCAGTCGATGCGCAGCAGCAGGCGTTGCACGGCGCGCGTCCCGGGGGTCAGCCGCGCTTGGAGAAGTAATGGCTGGTGGCCAGCCGGTAGTCGACGTTGGTATCGTTCTGCCAGCGCGTGGAGCGCTGCGCGAAGGCCTTCATCGAATCATTGACCTTCTTGAACATGGGGTTCTCTTTTTCCTTGCGCGCCACGATCTCGTCCCAGATCTTCAGCTGCGCCTGCAGCACCGAGTTGGGGGTGGCGTAGAACTTCACGCCCTGCTGCTGCAGCGCCTGGTAGTCCTTGGAATAGCGGTCGATGGCCTTCATCGACATGTCGGCCGAGGCCGCGTCCACCGCGTTGGCGATCAGCGCCTTGAGCTTGGCCGGCAGCGCGTCGTAGCGCTTCTTGTTGAACAGGATCTCGAACTGCTCCGAGCACTGGTGGAAGCTGCGCAGCATGCAGATCTTGGACACGTCCTGGAAGCCCAGCGCACGGTCGGAGCTGGCGTTGTTGAACTCCGCCGCGTCGAGCAGGCCGCGGTCCAGCGCCGGCACGATCTCGGCGCCCGGCAGCGCGTTCACCGCGGCGCCCAGGCCGGTGAAGATATCGATCGACAACCCGACGGTGCGGAACTTCAGCCCCTTGAAGTCTTCCGGCTTGGTGATGGGCTTCTTGAACCAGCCCAGCGGCTGGGTCGGCATCGGCCCGTACAGGAACGACACCACGTCCAGGTTCAGGCTGCGGTAGATCTCCTGCTGCAGTTCCTTGCCGCCGCCGTACTTGTGCCAGGCCAGCAGCATGTTCGGATCCATGCCCCAGGCCGGGCCCGAACCCCACAGCGCCAGCGCCGAGTTCTTGCCGTACCAGTACGCGATCACGCCATGGCCGCCGTCCAGCGTGCCCTTGCTGACTGCGTCGATCAGATCGAAGGCCTTGACCACCGCGCCGGCGGGCAGCAGCTCGATCTTGAGGTCGCCGCCCGACATGTCGTTCACCTTGGTGACGAAGTCGCCGGCAAACTCGTGAAAAATATCCTTGGTCGGCCAGGTGCTCTGCCAGCGCATCGTGACCGGCCCCTGCGCCTTGACGATGGCCGGGAAGCCCATGGCGGCCGCCCCCGCGGCCGCGCCGGCGGCGCCGCCCAGGAAGCCGCGGCGGGACACGCTGCTGCCATGGCCGCTACCCTGACCGCTGCTCCGCTCCTCTGATTTCCTCGCCCTGGATGCCATGACCGTCTCCCTCTGATGAGTGTGGGACTACCCGCGAGCGTGCCGGCCATGGAGGACCGAGGCCGCTCGCCACTGACGCGAACACCGGAAAAGTCGGGAAAAACTGGAGCATGCGGGGCCAGCGGACGCGCGGCAGGCCTGCCGACGGGCAGGGGTGCCGGGCAGGTGGCCCGTGATTCCCTTCATGGTAGGAAAGGCACAGGGAACCACAATCTAGGGATTACCCGCGCGGTGTGCGCCGACGCACTTCGTGGCCGCGGACGAGCGACGTGCGGCCGGCTCAGGCGCGCGCGATGCCGACCGTGAAGCCGGCTTCGAGCAACCCAGGCGCTCCGGCGGCCTCGCGCACTGCCATCAGGTTGGGGCGTGGACCCGCGATCGGATCCTGCACGGTGGCGCGCGCCGGCACGCCGTGCGCACGGTAGGCCGGATGGCTGCCCAGGACCTGGCGGTTGAGCGCGTCGCTGAAATACAGCTGGCTGGTCAGCGCCTCCGCGCGCCCGAGCAGCACCTTGAAGTGGATATGGATGGCGCGCGGCGCGTACCAGCCGGGATAGATCGAGGTGAAGGTGGCGATCCCGTCGCTGTCCGCCGGCTGGACCCCTCGAAGGAAGCGCGCCTGCCGGTCGCCGCCGCCTTCGCCGCTGTAGTGGCCGTGCGCATCGCAGTGCCAGATGCTGACCAAGGCACCCGGCACCGGCGCGCAGCCATGCCCGGCATCGACCACCCGTATGCGCAGCCGCAAGGGCTGGCCGGGACGGCCATCGCGGATATCGGCGCGCACCAGGGCATCGTCCAGGTAGAACGGTCCTTCGGTGGCGGCCGGCGTCAGCAGGCAGGCCGCGGGCGTCGCCGCCGCGGCCGTGGCCGGCGCTATGCCGGCCGCCGCCAGCAGGCCGAGGTCGCGCAGGAAGCGGCGGCGCGCCGCGTCGGGGTCTGCGGGGACGCCGGCATCAGGCGCCGGGCCCGTTGTCATGGAGGCCTCCGTGGGGTTGCGGGTGGGCTGGACGGCGCTTGCCGCGAATCGGCCAACGCGGCCTCAGCGTCCCATGGCCTTGAGCATGGAATAACCGTGGCTGGTGATGCGCGGCGCCTGGCGGCGACCGTGCAGGACTTCGAGGTGAACCAATCGCTTGTCGACCAGGGCCTTGAGGTCGGTGGGATCGATCTGGCGGGAATCGGTGGAATCGAGGGAATCGGGGCCGTCGCTCAGCAACAGCAGCGTGGCAAGTTCATGCGGGCTCAGCACGTTCGTCTCCTTGGCTAGAGGGGGGCGTTTGCTGGGAGTCTGCGCGGCGACATCGCGCCGGCGGGAAGGCGTAAAACGATCGTCGGGACGACGCGGCCACATGCGTTGCACATGTTGCGCCGCAATGCGCAGCGCTGCCGCCGTCTCGCAATCCATTGGTTTGACGGGAGGCTCCGCGCGCGGTTCCTTGCTGCCGCCGGCCGTTACATGTGACCCACTGTCGCAGCGCCGTCATCTCCATACTAGCCGGCCCCGGTGACAAAGCGATGGCCATGCCGGCATCGTGGGCAAAGGGAGCGGCAGCCGTCCGCTCCCGGGCTTGCCCCTCGCCCTTATTGCGCTTGCCGCGCGCGCCAGGCTTCGTACAGGTCGACGCCCTCGTCGCGCGCCGGCACGTAGGCCAGCGTCATCTCGCGCTGCTCGAGCGGACGGGCCAGCTCGACGTAGCCGCGCTCGGCGGACAGGTCGTAAGGGGCGCCATCCTCGTTGGAATACGCGTAGTAGACCGCCTCGACCCCGGCCAGGTACATCGCCGTCAGGCACATCGGGCAGGGATAGCCGCTGGCGTATACAGTGCAGCCGCTCAGGTCGGGCTTGCCGAGCGCGCGGCTGGCGGCGCGCACCGCCTGCATCTCGGCATGCGCGCTGGGGTCGCAGGTGGCATCGACCTCGTTGACCGCGCGCGCCAGCACCGTGCCGTCCTTGACCACCACGGCGCCAAAGGGCCAGGTATTGCGCTCGCGCACGTTCTCCATGGCGAGGCGGATGGAATCCAGCAGATAGGCTTCGGTTGTCGACACGCGTTGTCTCCGTTCAGGCCTGGCCCGCGCAGGCGGACATGATGCGGGCCTCGCGACTATAGGACAGCTTGCGCGGGCACGGTGGCGCGGGTTGTTATAGAGCGTATTCGGGCGCCGGCGGGCTATTGCGGCTGGCACTGGCGCGCATTCGAATCCTTAACTTCGCGTGGCGCGGGCGGCGTGCCAGAATGCGCCCGATGTATTCCTGAAGGATTCCACATGCTGGTGGCGCGCCTGTTCGTTTCCCTGTCCCTGTTCATTGCCATGCTGACATCCGTTCCCGCCGCTGCGCGTGCAACGCCCGAGCAACAACTGCGCGACGCCGCGGCGCGCGGCGACGCCGCGCAGGTCAGCGCGCTGCTGGCCCAGGGCGCCAGCATCGACGCGCGCGACGCGCAGGGACGCACCGCGCTGCTGCTGGCCACGCACCACAACCGCGTGCAGGCGGCGCGGGTGCTGATCGATGCCGGCGCCGACGTGAACGCGCAGGACGCGATCCACGACAGCCCCTACCTGTATGCCGGCGCGCGCGGCCACAACGAGATCCTGCGCATGACGCTGGCGCACGGCGCCGACCTGCGCAGCACCAACCGCTACGGCGGCACCGCGCTGATCCCCGCCGCCGAGCGCGGCCATGTCGAGACCGTGCGCCTGCTGATCGCGGCCGGGGTGTCGGTGGACCATGTGAACCGGCTCAAGTGGACGGCCTTGCTCGAGGCCATCATCCTCGGCAACGGCGGCGCCACCCATACCGAGATCGTGCGCCTGCTGGTCCAGGCCGGCGCTGACGTGAACCTGGCCGACGGCGACGGCGTCACGCCGCTGCAGCATGCGCGCCAGCGCGGCTATACGCAGATACAGCAGATCCTCACGGCCGCCGGCGCACGCTGAGCGGCCCGGGCCGCCGCGCAGGCGCGCGGCCGCCTGCCTTTGCGTGTCAGCCCGGATGCACTACAACCAGTAGTGCGGTGGCCGTGGTCTTGCCACCATTGGAGATCGCATGTGCGACATCGGCCGCATAGCGCGCGGTCTCGCCGTGCCGCAGCTTCTTCTCGTCGGCGCCCGCGCGCACCGTCATCGATCCGCTCAGCACCGACAGGTGCTCCTGGGTGCCGGCCTCGTGGGGCTCGGAGGCCAGCACGCCGCCGGCCTGGATCGTCAGCTCATACCACTCGAAGCGCCCGGCCAGATCGATCGGCCCCAGGATGCGCAGGTCGCAGCGCGTGTCCGGGCTCTTCAGCGAAGGGATCGCGTGCGGCTGGACCACGGTGATGCCGCCGCCGGGACGCTCCGCGGCGCCGCCGGCGAGGAAGTCGGTCAGGCTCACGCCGAGCGCATTGGCCAGCCGCCACAGCACCGCCACGGTCGGATTGGCCAGGTTGCGTTCGATCTGCGACAGCATCGACTTGGACACACCGGCGCGGCGCGACAGTTCGTCGAGCGACAGCCGCTGCTGCTGGCGCAGCGCCTGCAGCGCCATGCCGACGGCGGGCGGCCCGTCGGCCGGCGGGGTCTGGAGCAGGGCTTGCGTCATGGAATGATGTTCGTTATATTGCGCAAAATGTTCGATATACAGAACATGTTCGATTTATCGATCGGATCGTAGCACATCCGCCTGCACACCAATCGACCGATCCACCACCCAGACCCAGGAGCCAAGCCATGCCGAATGCCCAGGCGTTCTATGCGTCCATCCGCGACGAGCTGCAATCCATCCGCGACGCCGGGCTGTACAAGAACGAGCGCGTGATCGCGACGCCGCAAGGCGCGCGCGTGCGCACCAGCGACGGCCGCGAGGTCATCAACCTGTGCGCCAACAACTATCTGGGCCTGTCGTCGCACCCACGCGTGATCGAGGCCGCGCACGAAGCGCTGCGCACGCACGGCTTCGGCCTCAGCTCGGTGCGCTTCATCTGCGGCACGCAGGACCTGCACAAGACGCTCGAGGCCCGGCTGTCGAGCTTCCTCGGCACCGAGGACACCATCCTCTACGGCTCGGCCTTCGACGCCAATGGCGGCCTGTTCGAAACGCTGCTGGGGGCGGAAGACGCGGTCATCAGCGATGCGCTCAACCACGCCTCGATCATCGATGGCATCCGCCTGTCCAAGGCGCGGCGCTACCGCTACCAGCACAACGACATGGACGACCTGCGCGCGCAGCTGGAGCAGGCCCGCGCCGACGGCGCGCGCTACACGCTGGTGTTCTCCGACGGCGTGTTCTCGATGGACGGCACCGTGGCACGCCTGGACCAGATGCGTGCGCTGTGCGACGAGTACGGGGCGCTGCTGGGCATCGACGAATGCCATGCCACCGGCTTCATGGGCCAGCGCGGCCGCGGCACGCACGAGGCGCGCGGCGTGTTCGGCAAGATCGACATCATCACCGGCACGCTGGGCAAGGCGCTGGGCGGCGCGTCCGGCGGCTTCACCAGTGCGCGCAAGGAAGTGGTGGGGCTGCTGCGCCAGCGCTCGCGGCCGTATCTGTTCTCGAACACGGTGGCGCCGGCCATCGTGGGCGCGTCGATCGCGGTGCTCGATATCCTTGAAGGCAGCACCGAACTGCGCGACCGGCTCGAGCGCAACACCAGGTTCTTCCGCGCCGGGCTGGACCAGCTGGGCTACGACGTCAAGGCCGGCGACCACCCCATCATCCCGATCATGGTCTACGACGCCGACAAGGCGCAGCAGCTGGCGCAGCGGCTGCTGGAGCTGGGCGTGTACGTGGTGGGCTTCTTCTACCCGGTGGTACCCAAGGGCCAGGCCCGCATCCGCGTGCAGATGAGCGCGCTGCATGACGAGGCCACGCTGCAGGCGGCGCTGGACGCCTTCGGCCAGGCCGGCCGCGAACTGGGGCTGATCCGATGACCGACGGCACTCCCAGGATCCTGATCGTCGGCGCCAACGGCCAGATCGGCTCCGAGCTGGCACTGGCGCTGGCCGAGCGCTACGGCCGCGGCAGCGTCATTACCTCCGACGTGGTGCCGACCGGCCGCCACGTGCACATCACGCACGAGATGCTCAACGCCACCGACCGCGGCGAACTCGCCACCGTGGTCGAGCGCCATGGCATCACGCAGGTCTACCTGCTGGCGGCGGCGCTGTCGGCCACCGGCGAAAAGGCGCCGCAGTGGGCCTGGAACCTGAACATGACGAGCCTGCTCAACGTGCTGGAACTGGCGCGGCAGACCGGGCTGGAGCGCGTGTTCTGGCCCAGCTCGATCGCGGCGTTCGGCCCGACCACGCCATCGGTGGATACGCCGCAGAAGACCGTGATGGAGCCGACCACCGTCTATGGCATCTCCAAGCAGGCGGGCGAGGGCTGGTGCCGCTGGTACCACGCCAACCACGGCGTCGATGTGCGCAGCGTGCGCTATCCGGGGCTGATCTCGCACAAGACGCCGCCTGGCGGCGGCACCACCGACTATGCGGTCGATATCTTCCATGCTGCCGTGAAGGGCGAGCCCTACACTTGCTTCCTGAAGGAAGACGAGGCCCTGCCGATGATGTACATGCCCGACGCGCTGCGCGCGACCATCGAACTGATGGAGGCACCTGCGGAACGGCTGGGCGAACGCGGCAGCTACAACATCGCCGGCACCACCTTCACGCCCGCGCAGATCGCCGCGGCGATCCGCAAGCATGTGCCGGACTTCGAGATCCGCTACGAACCCGACTACCGCCAGGCGATCGCGCAAGGCTGGCCGGATTCGATCGACGATTCGGTGGCGCGCGCGGACTGGGGGTGGAAGGCGCAGTACGGCCTGGAGGAAATGGTCGCGGACATGCTGGCCAACCTGAGGGCGACGCTGGCCGCCTGAGCGCTATGGCACGGCGGCGTCGATCGCGATCCGCACGCCTTCGCTGCCGACTGCCAGCGGACCGCTGCGCCCGACCAGGTCGCCCGACTGCGGCATGGCATTGCCGCTTGCTGAAACGCGCGCCTCCACCACCACCTGCGTGTGCGCCGACAGCTTGCGGTCGGGCCGCATCGCCATTGCGTCGTCCAGCGTGAACGTCAGCGGCAGGTCGCGCGCCTGCCGGCGCACCACCGCCAGCGGCATGCGCGAGCCGTCGGCGGGCAGGGCGTAGACGAACAGGGTGTCGCCCGGCTGCGGCGTGCGCCCGGCCCTTTCGCTAAGGGTGACCATGCCGGTGATCTTCGCCGGCGGCGCGGCGGAATCGCCGCGCGCCGCGACAAGGTTTGCGGCCACGCGCGCCGCGGTCTGCGAATCCGGGGGCAGCAGCCGGTGCAGGTGTTCCCAGTAGCCGATCGCCGCCTGTTTGTCGCCGCGCTCCACCGCCGCGCTGGCCGCCAGCGCCAGGGCCTTGGGGTCATCCGGGTCCAGCGCCAGCGCCCGGCCGATCTCCGCCATTGGCAGACCTTGCAGTGAGCCATGGTTGAGACTGGCCAGCACATCGGCGTAATCGGCGCGCAGCGATGCCACCTCTGGCGCCAGCTCGACGGCGCGGGCGTAGGCCGCCGCAGCGTCGGCATGCCGCTCCAGCACGCTGTAGGAGCGCGCCAGCATGGCCCAGCCTTCGGGATCGGCCGGCGCTTCGCGCAGCCGCTGCGCCAGCTGGTTGACCATGCCTTCGACCTGCGCGCCGCTGAGCTGGTGCTGGCTGCCGCCAACGTCCGGCATGTCGCCGGCGCGCCAGAGCGCGACGGGGTTGCCCAGGTGCAGGTAGAGCAGGATGGCGGCGCTCGGCAACGCCGCCAGCAATGCCGCGGCGAGCAGGGGGGAAGTGCTGGCGCGGTGCGTGCCGGTGGCGGTGTCCGCGGCTTCATCCAGCAGCCGGCGGCCGAGTTCGTCGCGGGCTTCGGCATGCCGGGTCGCGCTCAGCGTGCCGGTGCGCAGGTCGGCGTCGAGCTCGCGCAACTGGTCGCGGTACAGGTCGACCAGCAGCGTGCGCTCCGGCGTGCCAGGGTCAGGAGTGGCGAGGCGGCGCAGCAGCGGCCACAACAGCCCGGCCATGGCGGCGGCGATCAGCGCGGCGGCGAGCAGCCAGAAGGTCGTCATGGTTGTCGGGGGCTGGCAGGATCGGTGGCGTCGTTGAGCAGTCTTTCAAGGTGGCGCCGGGCGCTGTCGTCGAGTGCAGCGCCCGTGCCGCGGTGACTTGCGCGAGCCCGCACGACTGCCCATGCGACGCCGGCAACCAGCAGCAGCGGGCCAAACCACAACAGCCACGTCAGCGGCCGCAGCGGCGGCTTGTACAGCACGAAGTCGCCATAGCGCTGTACCAGGTAGTCCTTGACCGACTGCTCGCTGGCGCCGCCGCGCAGCTGTTCGCGGATCTGGCGGCGCAGGTCGACGGCCAGGTCGGCGTTGGAGTCGGCCAGCGTCTGGTTCTGGCACACCAGGCAGCGCAGTTCATTGGACAGCGCATGCACGCGCGCATCGAGCTCGGCCTCGGTCGGCGCGGCAGCCGCCAGCACTGGCAGCCAGCATAGCCACAGGGCAAGCGCAGCGCGAAGCCTATGCATGGCCACCTCCCTGGCGCTGCAGGCGCTCGATCAGCGGGATCAGCTTCTGCTCCAGCACCTCGCGCGTGACGGGGCCGACCTGGCGGTAGCGCACCACGCCGTGCTGGTCGATGACAAAGGTCTCGGGCACGCCATAGACGCCGTAGTCGATCCCCACGCGCCCGTCGGCGTCGACCAGCGATGCGGTGTAGGGGTCGCCGAGCCGCTGCAGCCAGTCGCGCGCGGCGCCGGCCTCGTCCTTGTAATTCAGGCCGTACAGTGGCACCGGCGCGCGCGCGGCGAAGTCGACCAGTACCGGATGTTCGGTGCGGCAGGCCGCGCACCACGAGGCCCACACATTCAGCAGCCACACCTTGCCGCGCATGTCGGCGGACGCCAGCGTGCGGCCTTCCGGTTCCAGCAGCGGCAGCGTGAAGGCGGGCGCGGCCTTGCCTACCAGCGGCGAGGGCAGTTCGCGCGGATCGTGGCGCAGGCCCGCGGCCAGCGCGACAGCGAGCGCGAGGAAGGCGGCGAGCGGCAGCAGGAAACGCGTCATGCCGGCGTCTCCTCGCGCGTGGAAGCCAGTGCGGGCGCGGCAGGGGCACTCGTCGGCGCGGGAGCGGCTTCGGCCGCGGCGCGGCGGCGCAGCCGGTAGCGCTTGTCGCACGCGGCCAGCAGGCCGCCCAGCGCCATCAGCACGCAGCCCGCCCAGATCCAGTCGACGAAGGGCTTGACGTGGATGCGCACGGCCCAGGCGCTGCCGTCGGCGCCGTTGGACACGTTCTCGCCCAGCGCCACGTACAGGTCGCGCGTCAGGCCGCTGTCGATCGCGGCCTCGGTGGTCGGCATGTCCTGGCTGCGGTAGATGCGGCGCTCGGGATGGAGCACTGCCACGCGCTTGCCGTCGCGCGAGGCGGTCAGCGTGCCGCGCAGCGCGTCGTAATTGGGACCGGCGGCCTGCCTCACGCCGGCGAAGCGGAAGTCGTAGCCGCCGACACTGACGGTATCGCCCGCGCGCATCGGCAGTTCGCGCAGGCTTTCCTGTCCGGTGACCAGCGTCACGCCCGCGATGAAGATGCCGACGCCGGCGTGCGCCAGCAGCATGCCCCAGTAGCTGGGCGCGAGCTGGCGCAGCGCGCTGAACCTGCGCCCCTGCTGATGGCGCAGCCTGCCCGCCAGGCTCGCCACCGCGCTCAGCACGCACCATGCCGCCAGCAGCAGCCCAAGCCCGGTCATGGCGGAGGTGTTGCGCAGCACCAGCAGCAGTCCCAGGCCGATGGCCACGCTGGCGATGCCGGCCCAGCGCAGCCGCCGCGCCATGTCGGGCAGGCTGCCATGGCGCCAGCGCGCCAGCGGCGCCGCGCCCATCAGCAGCACCGCGGGAGCCATCAGCGGCACGAACACCTGCTCGAAGTAGGCAGGCCCGACCGAGATCTTGCCCAGCCCCAGCACATCGACCAGCAGCGGGTAGAGCGTGCCGAGCAGCACCGTTGCCGCCGCCACCGCCAGCAGCACGTTGTTGGCCAGCAGCAGCGACTCGCGCGAGACCGCGGCAAACTCGACCCGCCGCGACACGCCCGACAAGCGCGGCGCGCGCCATGCGTACAGCGCCAGCGCAATGCCGGTGACCAGGCCCAGCAGGGCCAGGATGAAGATGCCGCGCCTGGGATCGACCGCGAACGCATGCACCGAGGTCAGCACGCCGGAGCGGACCAGGAAGGTGCCGAGCAGGCTCAGCGAGAACGTGAAGATGGCGAGCAGCACGGTCCACGCGCGGAACGCCCCGCGCTTCTCCGTGACCGCCAGCGAATGCATCAGCGCGGTCCCCGCCAGCCACGGCATGAACGAGGCGTTCTCGACCGGATCCCAGAACCACCAGCCGCCCCAGCCCAGTTCGTAATACGCCCAGGCGCTGCCCAGCATGATGCCCAGCGTCAGGAAGGCCCACGCCACCGTGGTCCACGGCCGCGACCAGCGCGCCCAGGCGGCGTCGACGCGCCCGGCCAGCAGTGCCGCCACGGCGAAGGCGAAGGTCACCGAGAAGCCGACATAGCCCATGTAGAGCAGCGGGGGGTGGAAGACCATGCCGGGGTCCTGCAGCAACGGATTGAGGTCGCGCCCCGCCATCGCCGGCGGCAGCAGCCGCACGAAGGGGTTGGAGGCAAACAGCAGGAACAGCACGAAACCAGCGCTGATCGCTCCCATCACGCCCAGCACGCGCGCCACCGTGGCCAGCGGCAGCTGGCGGCTGTAGCGCGCCACCGCCAGCGACCACAGCGCCAGCATCAGCGTCCACAGCAGCATCGAACCTTCATGCCCGCCCCATACCGCCGCAATGCGGTAGGCAAGCGGCAGCGCGCTGTTGGAATTGGCGGCGACATAGCGCACGCTGAAGTCGTTGGCGACGAAGCCCCATGCCAGCGCCGCGAACGACAATGCCACCAGCGCGCATTGCACGCGCGCAGCCGGCCGCGCCACCGCCATCCACGCCAGCCTGCCGCGCGCCACGCCCGCCAGCGGCACTGCCGCCTGCACCAGCGCTACCAGCAGCGCGACGATCAGCGCGAAGTGCCCCAGTTCGGCGATCATTGGCGCGCTCCCTGCGCGGGGGCCCCGGCCATGCGGCGGTTCACCTGTTCAGCCTGCTTGAGCGCGTCGGCGGCTTCGGGCGGCATGTAGTTCTCGTCGTGCTTGGCCAGCACCTCGCTGGCAATGAATGTGCCGTCGGCTTCCAGCTTGCCGCGCGCGACCACGCCCTTGCCCTCGCGGAACAGGTCGGGCAGCAGGCCGCGGTAGAGCACCGGCACCTGCCGCGCGGTGTCGGTGACGACGAAGCGCACGGTCATGCCGTCGCCCTCGCGCCGGATCGAGCCGGGCTCGACCAGTCCGCCAAGCCGGAAGCTGCGCGCCACCGGCGCTTCCTGCGCCGCCACCTGGCTCGGGCTGAAGAAGAACACCAGGTTGGAGCGGAAGGCATTAAGTACCAGCGCCAGCGCGATGCCGCCGCAGGCCAGGGCCGCGGCGAGCATGCCGAAGCGGCGCTGGCGCGGCGTCATCGGCGCGTGCCGGCCTGTTTCGCACCGGCGCGGCAGCGGCGCGCCAGCAGCGCCAGTTCCAGCGCCAGCAGCAGCGCGCTCATGCCGAACGCGCCGGCGATGAAGATGCCATGGCCTCCATAGGGGAGCAGCGACGACAGGGTCATGATGTCTCTCCGGTGGGCGGCACCTCGCCGCGTTCGCGCAGGATGCAGCGCACGCGCACCAGCGCTACGGCGATGGTGTACATCCAGCATGCCAGCGTCATCAGCAGCATGCCGGCCAGCATCGTGGCCGCCATCGACGGCGCCGCCGTCAGGCTGACCGAAGCGCCCTGGTGCAGCGTGTTCCACCACTGCACGGAGAAGTAGATCACCGGGATATTGGCCACGCCCACCAGCGCCAGCACCGCGCAGGCACGCTCGGCGCGGCGCGGCTCGTCGATGGCGGATTCCAGCGCGATAAAGCCGAGGTACAGGAACAGCAGGATCAGCTCGGAGGTCAGCCGCGCATCCCAGACCCACCAAGTGCCCCACGTCGGCTGGCCCCACAGCGCACCGGTCCAGAGCGCCAGCGCCGTGAACAGCGCGCCGGTGGGCGCCAGCGCCGAGGCCATCATCGACGACAGCCGCGTGCGCAGCACCAGCGCCAGCGCGCAGTAGCAGGCCATGACCAGGTAGATGAACATCGACATCCATGCCGCCGGCACGTGGATGAAGATGATGCGGTAGACCTCGCCCTGCTGCGCATCGGTGGGCGCCACGGCAAAGCCGACATACAGGCCGGCGAGGGCAAGCACCGCCGCCGCGGCGAAGAACCACGGTGCCATGCGCCCGGCCAGCGGATAGAACCGCACCGGCGCCGCGTATGCCATCCAGGCAAAGCGCGCCCGCGGCGCTCCGGCGGTATGCAGCGAGGGCAGCGGCTGGCTCATGCCGGCGTCTCCATGGCGATGCGTAGCCCCGCGGCGGCGGCCAGCGGGCACAGGAACAGCGACAACGCCAGGCACGCGCCCAGCAACGAGAACTGCGGCACCACGTCGAGCCCGGCGTCGGCCGCCGCCGCGGCACTGGCGCCGAACACCAGCACCGGCACGCACAGCGGCAGCACCAGGATGCACAGCAGCACCGCGCCGCCGCGCACGCCCAGCGTCAGCGCCGCGCCCACGGCGCCGATCAGGGAGAGCGTCGGCGTGCCGACCAGCAGCGAGGCCGACAGCAGCAGCGAGGCACCCCACGGCAGCCCGTACTGCTGCGCCAGCAACGGTGTCAGCAGCAACAGCGGCAGCCCGCTGGTCAGCCAGTGCGCCGCGATCTTGGCCAGCACCAGCAGCGCCAGCGGATGCGGTGACAGCAGCAACTGGTCGAGGCTGCCATCCGCGTGCTCCTGCGCGAACAGCCGCGACAGCGACAGCATCGACGCCAGCAGCGCCGTGACCCACAGGATCCCGGGCGCCAGCGCGCGCAACTGCTGCGGCTCGGGACCGAGCGCCAGCGGGAACAGGCTCGCGGCGATGACAAAGAACACCACGCTGCCGAGCAGGCTGCCACGCCGGCGCCAGGACAGCGACACGTCGTGCGCGACGATGGCGGCCAGGGTGCGGGTCATGCCGCCGCCTCCAGCCGCAGCACCGCGCCGCCGTTGCGCAGCAACTGGTGGGTGGCGATCACCGCCATGCCGCCCGCTGCCAGGTGCGCGTCGAGCTGTGCGTCGAAGCGCGCGCAGGCGTCGGCATCCAGCGCCGCCACCGGTTCGTCGAGCAGCCACAGCGCGCGCCGCGCCAGCGACAGGCGTGCCAGCGCCACGCGCCGCCGCTGCCCTTGCGACAGCGCGCGCACCGGCGTGTGCGCGAGACGCTCCAGTGCCTGCGCGGCCAGTGCATTCGCGACCGCGCCGGCCGCGTCGCTGCCGGCCATGCGTGCGGCAAAGCGCAGGTTTTCAGTCGGGCTCAAATCCGGGTCGATGCCATTGGCATGGCCGACATAGGCCAGCGCCTGCAGGTAGGCAGGATCGCCGGCGCGCAGTGGCCGGCCGTGCCAGTGCAGCGTGCCTTCGTCCGGCACGGCGAGGCCGCACAGCACGCGCAGCAGGCTGGTCTTGCCGCTACCGTTGGCCCCCAGTACCTGCAGCAGGCAGCCCGGCGACAGCGCCAGGTCGATGCCGCGCAGCACCGGGCGGGCGGCGCGCGACAGGCCGAGCCCTTCAACGCTCAGCGCGGGCGCATGATCTGGCCGGGCGGCGGGTAGCAGCACGCGTCATTTCTCCTCGGCCTTGGATACGTCCGGAAGATGATGGGCGATGCCCTTGTGGCAGTCGATGCAGGTCTTCTCCTTGTTGGCCAGGTAGGTCGAATGCATGGCCTGCGCGCGCGGGCTCTGCCGGGTGAAGTCCATCGACTGGTAATCGTGGCAGTTGCGGCATTCCAGCGAATCGTTGGCCTTGAAGCGGGCCCACTCGTGCTGCGCCAGCGTCAGCCGGTGCGCCTGGAATTTCTCGCGCGTGTCGACGGTGCCGAAGATCTTGGCCCAGACTTCCTTGGACGCCTGCATCTTGCGCGCCATCTTGTCGGTCCAGTTGTGCGGCACGTGGCAGTCCGAGCATTTGGCGCGCACGCCGCTGCGGTTGGTGAAGTGGATGGTGCCCTGCAGCTCCTGGTAGACGTTGTCGCGCATCTCGTGGCAGCCGGTGCAGAATTGCTCGGTGTTGGTCAGTTCCAGCGCGGTGTTGAACGCGCCCCAGAACACCACGCCGGCGATAAAGCCGCCCAGTGTCAGGAAGCCCAGGCTGAAGTAGGCGCTGGGCCGGTTGATGGTCCGCCAGTAGCGCTTGAGCAGGTCGAGCATGGCGCGCATCCGCAATGAGGTTGAGGTCGGGGCCGGGCGCTGCTATCTGGTCGCGCCTTTATTTGGCCGCTCCCTTGGTGTCGGCCGCTCCTTTGGCGCCGGGCTTGCGCTTGAGCATCTGCTCGACATCGATGAAGGTATTGCCCACCAGCGGCTTGGCGTCCGCCTGCGGCACGTGGCACTGCGTGCAGAAATAGCGGCGCGGCGACACCTCGGCCAGCACGTTGTTGTCGCGGTCCATGTAGTGCGTAATGCTGACCGGGATCGCCTGGGTCTCTTCGGTGCGGGTGCGCGCGTGGCAGAACATGCAGCGGTTGAAGTCCTTGTCGACCTGGTAGCCGTCGATCTTGTGCGGGATCGTCGGCGGCTGCATGGTGTAGTTGCGGTTGCGGCGGATGTCCTTGTTTTCGGTCGGGTATATGATCGGGGCCTTGGTCTCGTTGCCGATGGGCGTGCTGCCGCGCATGGCATCGACCAGGCCTTGCTGCTGCTGCTGCTGCTGCTGCTGAGCACGCGCCGGCAGCGGCAATGCCGCCAGCACCGCCAGCAGCAGCGTGAGCACGGCCAGCAGTGGCGCCCAGGATCGACTCGGTTTCATGGCGTCTCCCGTTGTATCGGCCGCGCTAGACCTTGACGATCTTGACCGCGCACTTCTTGAAGTCGGTCTGCAGCGAGATCGGGCAGGTGGCGTCGAGCGTGACCTTGTTGATCAGCTGGCTGGCGTCGAACCACGGCACGAACACCAGCCCGCGCGGCGGCGCATCGCGCCCGCGGGTCTCAAGGCGCGAGCGCATGCTCCCGCGCCGCGACACCACTTCCACTTCCACGCCGCGGCGCAGTCCCATGGCCCTGGCATCTTCCGGATGCATGAACACCACGGCGTTGGGGAAGGCGCGGTACAGCTCGGGCACGCGGCGCGTCATCGAGCCGGAATGCCAGTGCTCCAGCACGCGGCCCGTGACCAGCCAGTACGGGTACTCCTTGTCGGGCGATTCGGCCGGCGGCTCGTAGGGCAGGGCGAAGATCACCGCCTTGCCGTCGGGGTTGCCGTAGAACTGGTAGCCGGTGCCGGCCTTCACGTAGGGATCGCTGCCTTCGCGGTAGCGCCAGCGGGTTTCCTTGCCGTTGACCACCGGCCAGCGCAGGCCGCGCGCCTCATGGTAGGCGTCGAACGGCGCCAGGTCGTGGCCATGGCCGCGGCCGAAGGTGGCGTATTCCTCGAACAGCCCCTTCTGCACGTAGAAGCCGAAGGCCTTGGCCTCGGCGTTGTGGTACTCGGTGCTGACTTCCTTGAGCGGGAACTTGTCGACCTGCCCGTTGCGGTAGAGCACGTCGAACAGGGTCTTGCCGCGGTATTCCGGCTTCTTCGCGATCAGGTCGGCGGGCCAGACGTCCTCGACCTTGAAGCGCTTGGAAAACTCCATCAGCTGCCACAGGTCGGAGCGCGCCTCGCCCGGCGCATCGACCAGCTGGTGCCAGAACTGCGTGCGGCGCTCGGCATTGCCGTAGGCGCCTTCCTTCTCGACCCACATCGCGCTCGGCAGGATCAGGTCGGCCGCCAGCGCGGTGACGGTGGGGTAGGCGTCAGACACCACGATGAAGTTGGCGGGATTGCGGTAGCCCGGCAAGCCCTCTTCCATCAGGTTGGCCGCCGCCTGCATGTTGTTGTTGACCTGCACCCAGTACGCATTGAGCTTGCCGTCCTTGAGCATGCGGTTCTGCAGCACGGCGTGGTAGCCCGGCTTGTCGGGAATGGTGCCCGCCGGCAGCTTCCAGATGCGCTCGGCTTCTTCGCGGTGCTTGGGATTGGTCACCACCATGTCCGCCGGCAGCCGGTGCGAGAAGGTGCCCACCTCGCGCGCGGTGCCGCAGGCGGACGGCTGCCCGGTCAGCGAAAACGGGCTGTTGCCCGGCGTGGCGATCTTGCCGGTCAGCAGGTGCAGGTTGTAGATCATGTTGTTGGCCCAGCTGCCGCGCGTATGCTGGTTGAAGCCCATGGTCCACAGCGACATCACCTTGATGTTGGGATCGGCATAGAGCTCGGCCAGCTGGTCGAGCTTGTCCTTGGGCACGCCCGACAGCTTGCTGACGGTATCGGCATCGTACTTGGCCACGAAGCGCGCGAAGTCGTCGAACGTGATCGGGCGCGAGGCGCCGGGATCGGCCGCGTTCTTGGCCGCCTTCTGCAGCGGATGCTCGGGACGCAGCCCATAGCCGATGTTGGTCACGCCTTCCTTGAACACCGTGTGCTTGTTGACGAAGTCCTTGTTGACCTTGTTGTTCTTGATGATGTAGTGGGCGATGTAGTTCATCATCGCCAGGTCGGTCTGCGGCTTGAAGATGACCGGGATGTCGGCCAGGTCGAACGAGCGGTGGGTGAAGGTCGACAGCACCGCCACGCGGGTCTTGGGATGGCTCAGGCGCCGGTCGGTGATGCGGGTCCACAGGATGGGATGCATCTCGGCCATGTTCGAGCCCCACAGCACGAAGGCATCGGCGGCCTCGAAATCGTCATAGCAGCCCATCGGCTCGTCCATGCCGAAGGTGCGCATGAAGCCCTGTACCGCGGACGCCATGCAGTGGCGTGCATTGGGATCGATATTGTTGGAGCGGAAGCCGGCCTTGTACAGCTTGGACGCGGCATAGCCTTCCCACACGGTCCACTGGCCCGAGCCGAACATGCCCACCGCGGTCGGGCCTTTCTCTTTCAGCACGCGCTTGAACTGGCGCTCCATCTCGTCGAAGGCGCGCTCCCACGTGACCGGCGCGAATTCGCCGTTCTTGTCGTACTGGCCGTTCTTCATGCGCAGCAGCGGCCTGGTCAACCGGTCCTGGCCGTACATGATCTTCGACAGGAAGTAGCCCTTGACGCAGTTCAGCCCCTTGTTGACCTCGGCCTGCGGGTCGCCGTTGGTGGCAACCACCTTGTTGTCCTTGACCGCCACCGTGACGCCGCAGCCGGTGCCGCAGAAGCGGCACGGCGCCTTGGACCATTTCAGCTTTGTCACCTCGCTGTCCGTGACAAAGTTGGCGGCTCCGGCGGGCAGCGTGACGCCGGCTACCGATGCCGTTGCGGCGACGGCGGTCTGCTTGATGAAATCGCGGCGGGAGAGGGTCATATGCCAGCCTCCTCGTTCATTGCGGGATTCACGGCCTCGTGCATGGCCTCGGCATCTTCGTTGTGCTGGTAGACCAGCGCGGCCGACAGCACGCCGTCGAGCTGGTGCAGAAAGGTCAGATGCGCGGCGATGGCGCGCGAGGTGGGCGCTTCGATGGTGACTACCAGCTTGCCACTGTCGCTGGCGGCATGGATCTCGGCGCCGGCGATGGCGTCGATCGCCGCGCGCACCTGCGGCAGCCTGGCGGGAAGTGCATGGACCACGATGCCGGCTATATGCCACTCTGCGCCCGTCGGCAGTGGCTGGATGGGGATGGCACGTCTTGCAGCGGGCATGCGCAAGCTCCGGTTCGATGCCGTTTCAGTCTGTGCTGCAGCTTGTTTTTATCAATTCAATGCCCCGGTGGCGCCGCTTGGCAACACCGGCCTGCGTGGGCCGCCTAGTGGGACGGCGGTCCGCTGATCAACTGGGTCATCCAGACAATGAACCCATAGCCCGCGACGATGATGACGGACAGCACCGGCACCATGACCGCGGTCAGGAAAAGGAAGCTGCGCAGTTCTTCTTGCTTGCGTTGGGGATCGTGGGTTTCACCGGTATCCATCGTCGTTGACGTCCTCGGCAAAAGGGATCAGGCGCGGCCCGATGCGTTACACCATTAAAGGAAGCGCAGGGCAAGGTGTCAAGACTGCACTTGCCCGCGCCAGCGCGAGATGCGGCATAGGCCGCGGCGCCGGCTGTGCGGTGACCCGATTGCGGTAGCGCGGGCCGGGCGCAATGCCGGCCGGATATGTCATCTAGTGATAGGTCACCACAACCAGGTAGGCGGGCGCCGCCCCGCGCCGGGCGGCGCGGGCGGGTTCCACGTTCAGCCTGGCGATGCCGATGCGCGCGGGTCCTGCCTGTCGCGGCGGAGTCACGGCGAATGGTGCCGAGAGCATCTGCCCGGACGGCTGCTGGCAACTGGCCTGCACCATGCCGGCGGAGGGGCGCAGTGCACAGGAGGGATTCGTGATCGCCCCCAGGAACGTAATGGTGCCGGTCTGCGCTGCGGCGCTGCCAATCCCGGCGCTCCCCAGCAGCGCGACCCCGGCCAGCCGGCCGACCAGGGCGGCGGCCTTCCTGCTCCGTTCAAGCGACATAGCTGAACCTCACGATTGTTGGTGCGGCGCCGACGCGGGCCGCCATTGACATCGCTAGCGTGCAGGCCCACTAATGCGCTTGTGGGCTGCATTCAGCATAGTCCCTGGTTCAGAGCAGTTTTGGAGTTTCAGACAGTTTGGTGGAGATTGAAGAGAGCGCAGCCGCGACCATGGCGGGGCGCCCATGATCCGCGATCCTGGCCAATGCTAAGCCGCCCCGCGCAGGATCAGCCGCGAGCGCGCGAAGCCGGCATGCGTCTGCAACGCCTGCATCAACTGCCCGGACGGCGCGCGGTCCAGGTCGGTCACCACATAGCCGGTGTGGCCACGCGTCTGCAGGTGCTGGCCGGTAATGTTCACGCCTTCCTGCGCCAGCAGCGTGTTCAGCGCGGCCAGCGCGCCGGGCGCGTTGCCGTGCACGTTGAGCAGGCGTGCCGGTGCATGCAGCGGACCGGGGTCGACCTCGGGGAAGTTGACCGCGCCGATGGTGCCGCCGGTGGCGAGGAAGTGCGCGAGCTTGGCCGCGACCTCGGTGCCGATGTTCTCCTGCGCTTCCTCGGTGCTGCCGCCGACGTGCGGGGTCAGCAGTACGTTGGGCAGGTTCTGCAGTTCGCTGGTGAAGGGATCCTGGTTGGTCTTGGGCTCTTCGGGGAACACGTCGATGGCCGCGCCGCCCAGCCGCTTCTCGCGCAGCGCCGCGGCCAGCGCGGCGATGTCGACCACGCTGCCGCGCGAGGCATTGATCAGGATCGCGCCGGGCTTGAATGCGGCGAGGATGTTGGCATCGATCATGTTGCGCGTGCGCGGCGTGGCCGGCACGTGCAGAGTCACCACCTCTGCCTGCGACACCGCTTCTTCCAGCGACCCCGCGGCGCGGGCCGAACCGTGCGAGAGCCGCGCGAGCACATCGTAGTAGACCACGCGCATGCCCATCGATTCTGCCAGCACGCCTACCTGCGAGCCGATATTGCCGTAGCCGACGATGGCGATGGTCTTGCCGCGCGTCTCGAACGCGCCGGCTGCGCCCTTGGCCCATTTGCCGGCATGCGCGAGCGTGTTCTTCTCGGGGATCCGGCGCAGCAGCATCACCGCTTCGGCAACGACCAGCTCGGCCACCGAGCGGGTGTTGGAAAAGGGCGCGTTGAAGACCGGGATGCCGGCGGCGGTGGCCGCGTCGAGGTCGACCTGCGAGGTGCCGATGCAGAAGCAGCCGATCGAAAGCAGCCCGGGCGCGCTGCGGATATCGTCCGCGCGCAGGTGGGTGGCGGAGCGGATGCCGATCACCTCATGGTCGGCCAGCACCTGGCGCAGTTCGGCACCGGCCAGCGCGCCGGTGCGGCGCTCGACCTGCAGGCCGGCTTCGGCCAGCCGGGCGTTGGCGCTCTGGTGGATGTTCTCGAGCAGGATGGCTGTGGTCACGTTGGTTTTCCGCATGGAGGGTTGGCGGGCATTGCCGCATCGCCTCCATTCTGCGCGCAAAACGGTGGCGGGGCCGGGGAGCCCCTGCTGCCGGCATTGGCACCGGACGCGGCTTCAGCGTCAGCCGTCAGCGCGCGCGGCGCGCGTCGCCGCCAAGCGGGTCGACGATGATCATGGTCTGGCGCAGCACGCCGGCGTTGTCGAAATAGCAGCTGAAGTGCGCCGTCTGCAGGCCGTCCTTGTACATGCGCCAGGACCAGGCTTCGCGCTGCATCAGCGGGTAATACTGCACCGGCTCGCGCGGCAGGCCGAAGTGCTGCTGCACGTCCTGCTTGGTCCAGACCCCGACCTGGGCGCGATAGATTTCGGCCTCGGTCAGCATCTGGCGGTAGCGGGTCAGCTTGCCCGCGGCGTCGAAATCGGCGGCATAGACCTCATGGCCGAAAGGCTGCCGCGACCACAGCCAGCGGCTGGTGCCGTCGGCCAGGCGGTGGGTCTCGGTGGGAGGCCCGAAAGTCTGTCGCACCGCACTTTCGGGGCTGCCGATCATCTGCTGGCCAGTCTGCTCGGGCTGCAGCGTGGCACAGGCGCCGAGCAGGGCGGCGGCTATGCAAAAGAGGACGAGGTGACGGCGGGGCAGGGACCGGGTTGGCATGGCGCGCTCCTGCGAAAAGGATGTCCGCAGCCGCCATTGTCCGGCTGCCGGCCCGCCTGGCGCAAGCGGCCGGCGAGGCGGGCGCCGGCCCGTGCCGGTTTAGCAGCGGCCCTTCTTGGCCTGGCCCGGCGGGCAGAACGACTCGTTGCCGTACGCGTCGATGCGGCAGTTGCCCTTTTTGGCCTGGCCCGGCGGGCAGCCCTGCGGGCCTCCGCCGTAGGTGTCATAGGGGGCGACCACGCAGCCGCCGAGCAGCGCGCTGCACGCAACCAGAAGGGCCAGGACGGATTTCATTGCATTCTCCTTGTTGTGGGGGATTCCATTTGCGACAGGAGAATAGATTGTGCCGGCGCCGTTGTCTGTAAGGAATCGTGAAGATCGCGGCGCTACATCCGGAACACCACACCCAGCCAGAAACTGCGCGGCGCCCCCGGCGCCACAAACAGCGCGCTGGCGGCGTCGCCCGGCGCCACGTGCGGCCGCACCAGGCTGCCGCCGGGAAAGACGTCGTTGGCGATCTGGCCATAGGTCTCGTAGCGCCGGTCCAGCAGGTTGGCCACGCGCGCGTAGATCTCGAAGCGCTTGCTGACCTGATACGCCGCGCGCAGGTTGATGGTGGCGTAGCCGGGCGTGCTCCAGTCGGCCGCCTGCGGGGCTGCGCCCGCCTGCGGGTCGCTGCGCAGGCCGTCCTCGTTGCCGCTGGAAGCCGAGCCCGATACCGCCACCAGGTCGGCGCCCAGCACCAGGCCGGCCAGCGCCTGCCAGTCCGCACCCAGCTTGAGCGTATGGCGCGGCAGCCCGGCCATGCGCATGCCCGGGCGGATGTCGATGGTGCGTTCGCCGGCGGCCAGCGCGCCGGCGGACTGGTAGGTGGCCTGCAGGTAGCTGTAGGCCAGCCGCAGCGTGACCGGGCCGAGGCGGTGGCGCGCGCTCAGGTCGAGCCCCTGATTGCGGGTGCGGTCGAAGTTGGCGAAGTAGCCGAGCTGCGTGTTCGGCGCGCGCACGAACAGGATGTCGTCGTGGTTGTCGATGCGGTAGAGCGACGCCGTGAGCTCGGTGTGCGGGCGCGGGTGCCAGCGCACGCCGGCCTCGAACGAATGCGACACCACCTGCTTCAGGTAGGGATCGGCCTGCAGGCCGGCCGGCAGCCGGCACGGCCGTTCCGGATCGGCGCAGCCGAGTTCGAGCACGGTCGGCACGCGGTTGTTCTGCGCATAGCCGCCGAACACCGTGACGCCGCCGCCCAGCTTCTGCGCCAGCCCCAGCGCCGGGTTCAGGCGGCGATAGGTGAAGCTTTCGCGCGGCTGCTCGCTGCCGTCGCTGTTGCGCAGCGTATTGCTGACGGTGACATGGTTCCAGCGCGCCGACGCGGTCAGGAAGGTGGTGGGCGTCAGCGACCAGGTATCGGACAGGTACAGGCCCAGCGTGCGCGCGTTGCCGCTGACGCCGGAGAACAGGGCGTTGGCCGCGGCAGGGTCGGCGACCACGCCGCGGTCGTCGGTGAAGCTGCCGGGCTGGGCGTATTGCGAATAGGTGAGGCGGCTGCGGTCGAGCGTCAGGCCGGCATTGGTCACGTGGTGCTCGCTCTCCCGCGCCAGGCTCAGCGCCATGCCGACGGTCTGCTGCCGCATATGGCTGGTGTTGAGCACCGCCGGGTGCAGCGCCGCGCCTTCGGCGCGGGTCATGCCGCAGTCGTCGCCGAGCGGGCTGCCGTCGGCGTCGAAGCCGTCCTCGCAGTCTTCGGCGTAGGCCTCGTAGTCCGGGTTCACGTCGCCGTTGGCGGTGTCGCGGCGGCTGTTGCGCACATAGGCCAGCGCCGCGGCGCTGGTCTTGTCGTCGAACCAGTGGCGGCCGTTGAGCGCGGCCTGCGTGACCTGGTTGCGGGTCTGGTCGGGATAGGTGTAGACCGCGCGCCGGTTGGACTGGTACAGCTCGGGCAGCGTGCCGCCGTCAGCCGCGCGATAGCTGGGCACCAGGCCGTTGCCGGTCAGCGTGCTGCGCCCGTGCAGCACGGACACGTCCCAGCTGCTGCTGGCGCCGGCGTAGCCCGCCTTGGCAAAGACATTGCCGAGCCGGCCCTCGGAATGGTCGCGCCAGCCATGCTCCTGGAACAGCGTGCCGGCGGCGAACGCATGCCAGCCGCCGTCGCTGCGTATGCCGCCGGACAGGTCGGCGCGCTTGCGGGCATGGCTGCCGTAGGACAGGTCGGCGGTGAAGCCGGGCGAGTCCAGCCCGGAACGCGTGGTCATGGCGAGCGCGCCGCCGAGCGTGTTGAGACCGTAGGCGGGGTTGGCGCTGGACACCAGCGACGCGCTCGCCAGCGCCGCCTCCGGGATCATGTCCCAGCTGACCACGTCGCCAAAGGGCTCGTTGACGCGGATGCCGTCAAGGTAAACCGACAGTCCCTGCGGCACGCCTGGGATCGATGACGCGCGGAAACCGCGGTAGGTGATGTCGGTCTGGAACGGGCTGCCCTGGATGTCGTTGACGTTGACGCCGGCGAGGTGGCGGTTCATGTAGTCGGCCAGGTTGCCGGCGCGCGCGCCGCCGAGCTCGCTGCCGCGCACGGTCTGCACGGTGTAGGGCACCAGGTCGCTGGCCACGCCGATGCCGGGCAGCGGCGCGGCGGCCACCACCAGCACTTCGGGCAGCAGCGTACTGTCCTGGTTTGGCGCAACAGTGTCCTGTTGCGCCACAGCGGCACGCTGGCACAGCAGCGTGATCAGCGCGGACAGCACCGCGGCGCAGCGGCACGGGCGGGCTGCGACGGCGCGCGGAAGTCGGGATGGCCGCTGGCCTGGCGGTGCAGGGCGCGGGATGGCTGGCATGGTCGGTCTCCTCGGGATAGCGGCGCATGCCTGCATCGGGCCGCGCCTGTGGGCAGGGCTTCAGCAGTTTTCGTACCGGGCGGCAGCATGGGCCTGCGCCCTGTCACAAAACAGGACAAGGGGGCGTTGCCATCAGCGGGACAGTGTTCCATCACGGCACAGTGCCGCGCGGCGCATCGCAGCACGCGTCGCTGCGAGCCGGCGGCCGGCAGCGGTGCAGCGCCGGCCAGGCAAGGTCCGCGGGGATGCGGCATGCCGTGTTGCATCGCACATGGTATCGGCCTTGCTCTGTCACACCGCATCCCAACCCGGTCCGGTGCTTCGCCATGTTCCGTTGCCTTGCCTGCCTGCTGTCGATGTGCCTCGGCCTGTTGCCGGCGGGCTTCGCGCGGGCCGAGGGCGCACACGCCTATCCGTCGCGTCCGGTCACGCTGGTGGTGCCGTGGCCAGCCGGCGGCGCCACCGATATCTCGATGCGCATCCTGGCCGAACTGGCCGGGCGTGAGCTGGGGCAGCCGATCGTGGTGGAGAACCGGCCCGGCGCCGGCGGCACGCTGGTGGGCGGCCTGCTTGCCGCCGCGCGGCCGGACGGCTACACCATCGGCCAGCTGCCGCTGACGGTGTACCGCTTCCCGCATCAGCAGAAGACCGCGTGGCAGCCGCTGCGCGACATCCAGCCGGTGCTGATGATCTCGGGCTATACCTTCGGCGTCGTGGTGCCCGCCGACAGCCCGTGGCGCTCGCTGCGCGAGCTGATTGCCTGGGGCCGCGCGCATCCGGGCCGGCTGACCGTGGGCTCGACCGGCATCGGCACCACCGCGCACCTGGCGATGGAGGACGTGCTGGGCCGCAGCGGCGTGCGCTACCTGCACGTGCCGTACCACGGCACCGCCGACCAGATGCTGGCGGTGGCCAACGGCTCGCTGATGGCGGGGGTCAATTCCACCGGCTTCGCGCCGTTCGTCGAAGCCGGCAAGCTGCGCCTGCTGGCGGTGTTCAGCGCGCAGCGCTCGGCGCGCTGGCCCGAGGTGCCGACCGTGGCCGAGCTGGGCTTCGCCGATGCGGTCCACAACTCGCCCTATGGCATCGGCGTGCCGCGCGGCACCGATGCGGCCATCGTCAGGCGCCTGCACGACGCGTTCCGCGCCGCCATGCAGCACCCGCGCCATCTCGCCGAGCTGGCCCGCTACGACCAGGAGCTGACCTACCTGGGCACCGCGCAATACGAAGCCTTCCTGCGCCAGGCCTGGGACACCGAACGCAGCTTTGCCCAGCGTGCGGGCACGGCCCGGGCGAAGGAGCAGTTATGAACGCACTGCCAATCCAGGAAGCGCCGGCGCTTGCTTGCGACGCGGTGCGCAAGGCGTTCGGCGGGCGCGTCGCGCTCGACGGGGTCTCGCTGTGCGTGCGGCGCGGCGAGTTCGTGGCGCTGCTGGGGCCCAACGGCGCGGGCAAGACCACGCTGTTCCAGATCCTCGGCGGCCTGTTCGTCGCCGATGCCGGGCAGGTCATGGTGATGGGCTGCGACATGCGGCGCGACCCGGTGCGCGCGCTGGCGCAGCTGGGCATCGTATTCCAGCAGCCCGCCATCGACCTGGACCTGCCGGTGCTGGCCAACCTGCGCTTCCATGCCGACCTGCATGGCCTGCCGCGGCGCGAGGCGGCGCAGCGGATCGCGCGCCTGCTGCAGGCCTTCGGCCTGGCGCCGCGCGCGCAAGCGCCGGTGCGCGAGCTGTCGGGCGGCAGCCGGCGCAAGGTCGAACTGGCGCGCGCCTTGCTGCATGAGCCGGCCATGCTGCTGCTCGACGAGCCGACGGTGGGACTCGACCCGGCCTCGCGCGTGCAGCTGCTGGCCGAGACCCGGCGGCTGGCGCGGCACGCAGGCGCCGGCGTGCTGTGGGCGACCCACCTGGTGCAGGAGGTGGAGCAGGCCGACCGCGTGATCGTGCTGGACCGTGGCGCGGTGCGCTTCGACGGCACCCCGGCCGCGCTGCTGGGCGTCACCGCGGCCGCGACGCTGGAAGCCGCTTTCCTCGCCATGACGCCGTCGATCAGCCGCGCGGCGCAAACGGAGCTGACCGCATGAAGCCGATGCCATCCCCCGCCTGGCTTGCCGGCGCCTGGCTGCTGGCCACGGCGCTGCTGGTTGCCGCCGGCCTGGCCGAGGGCGCGCAGGGCGCCCAGGGCGGCCCCGCGCGCGCCGCCACCGGCCAGGTCTTTGTCTCCAGCGAAAAGGACGACGCGCTGACCGCCTACGCTGCCGCCAGCGGCCAGCAGCTGGCGTCGTGGCGCCAGTGCCGGCGGCCGCGCCACCTGCAGCTGTCGCCGGATCGCGCGCGGCTGTACGTGGCCTGCAGCGACGACCACCGCGTCGACGTGGTCGACGTGGCCACCCGCAAGACCGTGGCAACCCTGCCGGTGGGCGACGACCCGGAGCTGTTCGATCTCAGCCAGGACGGCCGCACGCTCTACGTGTCGAATGAAGAGGACGCGCTGCTGTCGGCCTACGACACCGGCTCCGGCAAGCGCGTGTTCGCGGTCGCGGTGGGGGAGGAACCGGAGGGCGTCAGGGTCAGCGCGGACGGACGGCAGGTGTACGTGGCTTCCGAGGTGGCTAACCTGGTCCACGTGGTCGACGTCGCCACGCGCAAGGTGGTGCGCAATATCCGCGTCGGCAACCGGCCGCGCCGGCTGCTGCTGGTGCGCGGCGGCAAGGAGCTGTGGGTCTCCAACGAGCTGTCGGCCAGCGTCAGCGTGATCCGCACCGATACGCTGGAGGTGGTGCAGACCATTGCCTTCGCGCCGCGCGGCATGCGCGCCGAAGACGTGACCCCGGTCGGGATGGCGGCGCGCAGCGACGGCAGCCACGCCTATATCGGGCTGGGCCGCGCCAACCATGTCGCGGTGGTGGAGGTGGCGTCGCGCCGCGTGCAGGACTACGTGCTGGTGGGACGGCGCGCATGGGGGCTGGCGCTGAGCCGCGACAACGCCCGGCTCTACGTTGCCAACGGGCTGTCCGACGATGTCAGCGTGGTCGACACCGCCAGCCGCAAGGCGGTGGCCACGCTCAAGGCGGGCCGCGTGCCGCATTCGGTGGCGATCGATGACTGAGCGGGCCCTGGCCGTGCTGGCCTTTACGCTTGCGGCGGCGCTGGCGTCGCCGCTGCATGGCGCGGAGGTGCGCGTGGCGGTGGTGTCGCTGGCCGACGATGCCCGCCACGCGCCGCGGCGGCTGGCGCAGCGCTATCCCGACCAGCCGCAGGGCAGCGCGCTCGACGCCGCCCAGGTGGCCGCGGCGGAAGCGCGCTTTGCGCTGGAGGCCGCGGGCCAGTCGCTCCGGCTCGAGGCGCAGCAGGCCCGCACCGAAGCCGAGGTGGCCACGCTGGTCGCGGCGCTGGCGCGACAGGGCACGCGCTACATCGTGCTCGACCTGCCGGCGGCCGCGGTCCGGGCCGCGGTGGGCGCGGTCAGGCCGGGCGAGGCGCTGCTGTTCAATGTCTCGGCCGACGACGATGCGCTGCGCGGCGCCGGCTGCGCGCCGGTGCTGCTGCATACGCTGCCGAGCCTGCGCATGCGCGCCGACGCGCTGATGCAATACCTGGCCGCGCGCAAGTGGCGCCGCGCGCTGCTGCTGAGCGGGCCGTCCCCGACCGACGCCGCGCAGCGCGACGCGCTGACGGGCGCGGCGCGGCGCTTCGGCATTGCCTGGAGCGCGCAGCGCGCATTCCGGCTGTCCAACGATCCGCGCGAGCGCGACCAGGCCAATGTCAGGCTGCTGACCGGTGGCGCGGACTACGACGTGGTGGTGGTGGCCGACGCCGACGGCGAATTCGCGCGCGGCCTGCCCTATGCCACGCAGCTGCCGCGCCCGGTGGTTGGCGCCAGCGGGCTGGGTGCGCAGGCCTGGCACTGGACCTGGGAGCGCAACGGCGGGCCGCAGCTCAACCGGCGCTTCGCCCGCGCCGCGGGCCGGCCGATGACCGGCTACGACTGGGCCGCGTGGGTCGCGGTCAAGGCCATTGCCGAAAGCGTGGTGCGGCAGCCCGGGGGCTTTGCCGCGCAGGCGCAGGCGCTGGCCGCGGGGCAGGTGGTGGTGGACGGCTTCAAGGGCCCGCCGCTGTCGTTCCGGCGCTGGGACCGCCAGCTGCGCCAGCCGCTGATGCTGGCGCACCCGGACGGCGTGGTCGGCACGGCGCCGGTCGAAGGCGTGCTGCATCCGAAGAACAACCTCGACACCCTGGGCGCCGACGAAGCCGACACCGCGTGCCGCGCCCCGACCTGACCCCATGACCATGCCCGCCACCCTGCCACCGTCGATGCGCCATCGCTGGCGCGCACTGCGCGCGGTCTGCGGCCGCGAACTGCACAAATACCTGCGCCAGCCCGGGCGGCTGCTGTCGTCGCTGGTGCGGCCGCTGCTGTGGCTGCTGGTGTTCGCCGCAGGCTTCCAGAATGCGCTGGGGGTCGCGATCGCGCCGCCGTACGACAGCTACATCGAATACCAGGTCTATGTCGCACCCGGGCTGCTGGGCATGATCGCGCTGTTCAACGGCATGCAGTCGTCGCTGGCGATGGTGTACGACCGCGAGATGGGCGTGATGCGGCTGCTGCTGACCGCGCCGCTGCCGCGCGGCTGGCTGCTGGGCTGCAAGCTGGCGGCGGGAACGCTGCTGTCGTTGCTGCAGATGGCGGCGTTCCTGCTGGTGGCGGCGGCGTTCGGCATCCGCTTCGCGCCGCTGCACCTGCTGGCCGGCCTGGGCGCGATGACGCTGGCGGCGCTGATGCTGGGCGCGCTCGGCCTGCTGCTGTCGGTCCATGTGCGCCAGCTGGAGAATTTTGCCGGCACCATGAACTTCGTCATCTTCCCGATGTTCTTCATCAGCTCGGCGCTGTATCCGCTGTGGCGCCTGCAGGAGTCGGGCGCCGAGGCGGTGTACCAGCTGGCGCGGCTGAACCCGTTCACGCATGCGGTCGAGGCGATCCGCTTTGCGCTGTACGGGCAGCTGGCGCCGCACAGCCTGGCCATCGTCGCGGCCAGCGCGGTGGTGTTTTTCGCGCTGGCGCTGCGCGGCTACGACCCGCAGCGCGGCATGGCGCGTCGCGGGCAACCGGCATGACCGGCCACCGGCAGGGCATGGCGTTGCTGGCGCTGGCATGGCTGGCGCTGTCTGTCCCGACGGTGTCGGCTGCACCGGGCGCCGGTGCCGGCATCGTGCACAGCGATCCGATGCAGTCGCCGCAATGGGCCTGGATCCACAAGGAGCTGCTGCAGCAGGGCCCGGTAGTGTTCGACAGCCGCGTGCGCGTGACCGGGCCCGCCTTCGCGGAAGACCCGATGCGCGTGCCGATTGCCTTCGACGCGTCGGCGCTGGGCGAGGTCGAGCGCATCGTGGTGGCGGTGGACCGCAACCCGATCCGCCCGGTGCTGGCGTTCGAGCCGCTGCGGGTGCGGCCGTCGCTGTCGTTCCGCTTCAAGCTGGAGCAGGCCTCGCCGGTGCGGGTGGCGGCGCGCACGCGCGACGGCACCTGGCATGTCGGCAGCGCGTGGGTCGACGCCGGCGGCGGTGGCTGCACCGTGCCCGGGGCGACCCGCCGCGACGGCAGCTGGAGCCGCACCCTCAACCGGGTCGAGGCGCGCATGTTCCCTGGCCTGGGTCACGGCCAGGACCAGGCCGGCGCGCGCGTGCGCCTGCGCGTGATGCACCCGATGGATACCGGCCTGGTCGCCGGCATCCCGGCGTTCTATCTCGAGACGCTGGTGCTGGCCGACGCGACGCGGCAGCCGCTGTTGCGGCTGACCCTGCACGAGCCCGTGGCGGAGAACCCGATCTTCTCGTTCGACCTGCGCGAGGCGGTGGTGCCCGGCATGACCGTGTCCGGCCACGACAACAACGGCAACCGCATTGCGGCGCGGGTGTCGCCATGAAGCGCGTATTGCCGGCGCTGCTGCTGTGGCTGGCCACTGCTGCGGTCCTCGCGGCGCCCGCGCAGCCACCTGACTACCGCCTGGCGCCGCGCGAGATCGCCGCCGGCGTGTGGCTGCTGGAAGGCGCCAATGCCGACTTCGCCCCGGCCAATGGCTGCAACATCATCAATACCGCCTTCATCGACACCGGCGACGGCGTGGTGGTGATCAACACCGGCCCCTCGCGCGAGTATGGCGAGCAGCAGCGCCGCGCCATCGCCGCGCTGACCGGCGCGCCGGTACGGCTGGTGCTGAACCTGAACCTGCATCCCGACTACTTCTTCGGCAACCAGGCCTATGCCGACGTGGGTGCCAGCGCGCTGCCCGCCACCATCGACGGCGCGCGCCGCGAGGGCGCGGCCTATGCCGGCAACCTCTACCGCCTGTGCGGCGACTGGATGCGCGGCACCGAGCCCGCGCCGCCGCTGCACGCGCTGGAGGCCGGCACACGGACGATCGGGCGCCGCACGCTGGAACTGATCCGCCTGGAAGGCCATACCGACGCAGACCTGGTGCTGCTGGACCGCGCCGCCGGCATCGTCTTTGCCGGAGGGCTGGTGTTCCGCGAGCGCATTCCGACCACGCCGCACGCGCATATCGGGCGCTGGCTCGACAGCCTGGCGCGGCTGCAGGCGCTGATGGAGCAGAGCGGGGCGCGCCTGCTGGTTCCGAGCCACGGGCCCGCGCTGGGCGGCACGGAAGCCATCGCGCAGACGCGTGCCTACCTGCAATGGCTCGACGCGCGCCTGCGCGAGGCCGCGGCGCAGGGACGCGACCTGGCCGAGGTCATGGCCATGCCGGTGCCCGAGCCCTATGCGCGCTGGGGCGCGCTGCCGGCCGAGTACCTGCGCAACGTGATCCATCTCTACCCGGCGCACGAAGAAGCCGCGCTGGGCCAGTGACGGGGCCGACGGTGCCTGTTCAATTCTGGCGCAGCTGCAACGCAGTGTTGCACGCTGGCGCGGGCCGCAGCCTTGCGGCGGGCTTGCAGGGCGCGTGATCGGGCCCCGCCCCACTGGCATGGGATTTGCCATTTGCGTGCTGGTGTGTGGCGCAGTGGCGCACCAGCGAAATCGAAAACAAGAGAGGAGATGGCAATGAGGACCTTACGAGTAGGGCTGGCAATTGCGACAACCGCGGCGGCAATCGCGGCCGCCGCGGCGAGCGTTGCCGCGCAGGCGGCGGTAAGCGACGCCATGATCGAGAACGATGCGAAGTCCCCCGGCGACGTGCTGTCGTGGGGCATGGGCCCGCAGGGGCAGCGCTATTCGACGCTGGCGCGCATCAATACCAAGAACGTGGGCCGGCTGGTGCCGGCGTGGTCGTTCTCGTTCGGCGGCGAGAAGCAGCGCGGGCAGGAGTCGCAGCCGCTGATCCACGACGGCAAGATGTTTGTCACCGCGTCGTATTCGCGCATCTATGCGCTCGACGTGAAGACCGGGCGCAAGCTGTGGAAGTACGAGCACCGCCTGCCCGAAGGCATCATGCCGTGCTGCGACGTGGTCAACCGGGGCGCGGCGCTGTACGACAACCTGGTGATCTTCGGCACGCTCGACGCGCAACTGGTGGCGCTGGACCAGAACAGCGGCAAGGTGGTTTGGAAAGAGAAGCTCGAGGACTACGCCGCCGGCTATTCGTACACGGCCGCGCCGCTGGTGGCCAAGGGCCTGGTGCTGACCGGCATCTCGGGCGGCGAATTCGGCGTGGTCGGCCGCGTCGAGGCGCGCGACGCGAAGACCGGGCAGCTGGTGTGGTCGCGGCCGGTGGTGGAAGGCCACATGGGCTACAAGTACGACAAGGACGGCAACAAGACCGAGATCGGCATGACCGGCACCCAGAACGCCAGCTGGCCCGGCGAGACCTGGAAGACCGGCGGCGCGGCCACGTGGCTGGGCGGCACCTATGACCCGGCCACCGGCCTGGCCTACTTCGGCACCGGCAACCCGGGCCCGTGGAACAGCCATATCCGCAAGGGTGACAACCTCTACTCCGCCTCCACCGTGGCGCTCGATCCCGCCACCGGCAAGATCGTCTGGCACTACCAGAACACGCCCAACGACGGCTGGGACTTCGACGGCGTGAACGAGTTCATCACCTTCGACCTGGACGGCAAGCGCATGGGCGGCAAGGCCGACCGCAACGGCTTCTTCTACGTCAACGATGCCACCAGCGGCAAGCTGGTCAATGCCTTCCCGTTCGTGAACAAGATCACCTGGGCCACCGGCATCGACCTGAAGAGCGGCCGCCCCAACTACGTCGCCGAGGGGCGCCCCGGCGACCCGGCCGCCGCCAACGGCGAGAAGAAGGGCAAGTCGGTGTTCGCGGCGCCCGGCTTCCTGGGCGGCAAGAACCAGCAGCCGATGGCCTACAGCCCGCAGACCGGCCTGTTCTACGTGCCCGCCAACGAGTGGGGCATGGACATCTGGAACGAGCCCATCAGCTACAAGAAGGGCGCCGCGTTCCTGGGCGCGGGCTTCACCATCCAGCCGCTCAACGAGGACTACATCGGCTCGCTGCGCGCGATCAACCCCAAGACCGGCAAGATCGTCTGGGAGGTCAAGAACGGCGCGCCGCTGTGGGGCGGCGCCATGACCACCGCCGGCGGGCTGGTGTTCTGGGGCACGCCGGAAGGCTACCTGAAGGCCGCCGACGCGAAGACCGGCAAGGAGCTGTGGCAGTTCCAGACCGGCAGCGGCGTGGTCGCGCCGCCGGTCACGTGGGAAGAGAACGGCGAGCAGTTCGTCGCCGTGGTCTCCGGCTGGGGCGGCGCGGTGCCGCTGTGGGGCGGCGAGGTGGCCAAGCGCGTGAACTTCCTGGAGCAGGGCGGCTCGGTGTGGGTGTTCAAGCTGCACAAGAGCTGAGGGAATCAACGGTGATTCAGCCCCGCGTACATGGCATCGCAGCGGCGATGCATGGCGTGCGCGGGGCCCGGTCGCCACGGTATCGGGATACAGGTATGAAGAAAGAATGGATGGCGCTGGCTGCGGTTGGCGCGATGTTGCCGGGCGCGGCGCTGGCCGCCACGGCGGCGGAGATGCAGGCGCTGGCGGACAAGAGCGGCTGCTTTTCCTGCCATGGCATGCAGTCGAAGCTGGTGGGGCCGGGGTTTGCCGAGGTGGCGGCGCGGTACAAGGGCGACAGCCAGGCGGCCGCGTCGCTGGCGAAGAAGATCCGGGAGGGCGGCAAGGGGGCGTGGGGCAGGATCCCCATGCCGCCGCATGGAAATCTGGGAGAGGATGATGCGAAGAAGCTGGCGGAGTGGGTGCTTGGGGTCGGCTGAGGGGGGGCGGGGCGTGGGCGGCGGACGCTGCGTCGGACGCGGGGCCGTTGCGGGCGTCGGCGGCCGGCGCAAGACCCGCTTGCGGCGGCGCCGGCGCGGGCGTTGATTCAGCGCTTGCTCCCATCCGTCGGTTCTTGGTTTGTCGTGCTTGGCGGGCGTGGCTGTTTCGCCGGCGCAGCCGGCGACCTACTTCTTGGCCGAGCGCCAAGAAGTAGGCAAGAAACGCGTCGCCTGTGCGGCTGGCAATCAATTCCGCGGCGTTGGTGATTCGGGCGGTGGTGATTTCCGTTTGGCGTGGGTGCCCGTTCGAACCTGCTAACGCTATGTGAGTCAGGGACGGTGCCTACGATCCCCCACTTTTGAACGATCCCAACAGGGTGTAGGCAACCTGCTGCGGGCGCTATTGGTGGGACGCCTTCGGCTGCGCTGCGCGCGCTCCCAATCTTAGGTCTACTGCTCGGGCACGGAGTGCGTCGCTGCGCTCGCACGCGTTGTCGCGGGCGATACCTCAGGCCTTTCGTGCCCGCTTGTTTTTTGCTCCCCTCTCCCGCTTGCGGGAGAGGGGCCGGGGGTGAGGGCCGGCGCATCCACGAAGTCAACCGCGTCTGTCCACGCGGCCCAACCTCATCGTCCGGAATTCCGCGATGAACCCAATCTCAACGAGTTGGCATCGCTGCGAAACACCATCGGATACTCGCGCGCTTGCGCCACCGCCAGCCGCCCCTCCAACGCGATCTCGCGCAGGCGCCCATGCCCGGGCGCCTTGGCGCAGGCGGGGTCGGTCGCGGCGGCATCGCCGGTGACCAGGAAGGCCTGGCAGCGGCAGCCGCCCAGGTCTGCCTCGCTGTGCTCGCAGGACCGGCACGGCTGCGGCATCCATTGCGTGCCGCGAAAGCGGCGGAAGGCGTCGCTGTGGTGCCAGATGTCGTGAAGGGTTTCCGTCCTGACGTCGGGCAGTGCCAGGTCCGGCAGCATGCGGGCCGCGTGACACGGCAGCGCGGTGCCGTCGGGCGCCACGCCCAGGAAGGTGGTGCCCCAGCCGTTCATGCATTTCTTCGGCCGTTCCTCGAAATAGTCCGGCACCACGAACAGGATCTGGCATTGCCGGCCGATGCGCGCGCGGTACTGCTGCACCACGGCCTCGGCTTCGCGCAGTTGTTCCCGGGTCGGCATCAGCGCCTGCCGGTTCTCCCAGGCCCAGCCGTAGTACTGCGTATTGGCCAGCTCCAGGTACTCGGCGCCCAGCTGCAAGGCCAGCTCGATGATGGTGCCGACATGCGGCAGGTTATGCCGGTGCAGCACGCAGTTCATCACCATCGGATAGCCGTGCGCCTTGATCAGCCTGGCCACGCGCTGCTTAAGCTCGAACGTGCGCGTGCTCGACAGGAAATCATTGAGCTCGCGGGTGGAGTCCTGGAACGACAGCTGGATATGGTCCAGGCCCGCCTCGCGCAGCGCCGCCAGCCGGGCATCGGTCAGGCCCACGCCGGAGGTGATCAGGTTGGTGTAGAAGCCCAGGCCGCGCGCATGGCGCACCAGCGTCTCCAGGTCCTTGCGCAGCAGCGGCTCGCCGCCGGACAGGCCCAGCTGCACCGCGCCCAGCGCGCGCGCCTGGCTGAACACGTCGCACCACTGCGCGGTATCCAGTTCCTGCGCATGGCGGGCATAGTCGACCGGATTGGAGCAGAACGCGCAGTGCAGCGGGCAGCGGTAGGTCAGCTCCGCCAGCAGCCACAGCGGCGGGCCGGGCGGCGCGGGCTCAGACCAGCCAGCCGCGTTCGGTGGCATGTTTGACAAAGGCATGGACCTCCGGCGCGATGCCCTGCACGCCAAAGGCGGCCTGCAGGTCGTCGATCAGCATGTCGAGCGTATGGTTGCCGTCGCAGCGTTGCAGGATCGCGGCGGCGCTGTCGTTGAGCGTGACCATCCCTTCCGGATACAGCAGCACCCAGCTTTGCTGCGAGTCCTCCCACTGCAGGCGGAAAGTGCGGTGCAGGGTCGGGGTGGCGAGGTCTTGCGTGCCGGCGGTCATGGCTGGGCCTGCTGGATGGCATCGAGCATCGACCACAGCACGTCGAGCTTGAATTGCAGGATATCGAGGGCGCGCTGCTGTTGCGCCGCGCTGCGGAAGTAGTCCAGCGTCACGCGCAGGCCGTGGTCGACGTCGCGCTGCGCCAGCGGGATGCGCGAGCGGAAGTAATCCAGGCCGCCGGCCTCGATCCACGGATAGTGCGTGGGCCAGCCGGCCAGCCGCTCCTGGTGGATCTTCGGCGCGAACATCTCGGTCAGCGACGAGCACACCGCTTCCTGCCACGGCGCGCGGCGCGCGAAATTGACATAGGCGTCGACGGCGAAGCGCACGCCGGGCAGCACCTGCTGGTGCTCCAGCAGCGCGCCGCGCTCCAGGCCGACGGCCTGGCCCAGCCGCAGCCAGGCCTCGATGCCGCCGGGCTGGGTGTCGGTGCCGTCGTGGTCGAGGATGCGCACCACCCACTCGCGGCGCGTGGCGCGGTCGGGGCAGTTGGACAGGATCGCGGCGTCCTTCAGCGGGATGCTGGCCTGGTAGTAGAAGCGGTTGGCTACCCACGCGCGGATCTGCGCGGGCGTGCATTGGCCCGCCGCCATGCGCTGGTTGAACGGGTGGTGGATGTGGTAGCCGCTTTCGCGCGCGCGCAGGCGCGCCTCGAACTCGGCCGGGCTCCATGCAACGGTGGCTGTCATAGCGCGATGTCCATGCCGTCGTAGGCCAGTTCGATGCCGTGCCGGGCCAGCTCGGCACGCTCGGGCGAGTCTTCCGCCAGCACCGGATTGGTGTTGTTGATGTGGATGAGGATCTTGCGTTTGGCGGGCAGGCGGTCCAGCACCTCGATCATCCCGCCCGGCCCGGACAGGGCCAGGTGGCCCATGTCGGCGGCGCTGCGCGTGGAGAAGCCCAGCGCCTGCATTTCGTCGTCGCGCCAGAAGGTGCCGTCGACCAGCACCACGTCGGCGCGGCGCAGCTGCGCGAACACGTGGTCGTCGACCTGGCCCAGCCCGGGCGCATAGAAGGCGCTGCGGCCGCTGCGGCGGTCTTCGATGCGCAGGCCGATGTTGTCGCCGGGCTGCGGCGCATGGCGCCTGGGCGAGTAGGGCGGGGCCTTGCTTTGCAGCGGGACCGCGGTCAGCGCCACGCCGTCCAGCGGCGGCACCGAGAACGCCGTGCCGTCGCAGGGCAGCGCGTGGCACTGCAGCCCGCAGTAGTGCGACAGGATGCGCGTCAGCGGGAACGCCCCGGCCAGGTCTTCGAGCACGCTGGCGGTGGCGTAGAGCGGCAGCGCCCGCCGGTGCTCGCGCAGCATCAGCAGGCCGGTGACGTGGTCGATCTGCGCGTCCATCAGCAGCACCGCGGCAATCGCGGTGTCGCGCCCGGCGCGGCCGGGTTGCAGCGCGGGGGTCTGGCGCAGCTGCTGCAGGATGTCGGGCGAGGCATTGACCAGGATCGCATCCGGGCCATCGCCGCACAGCGCGATCGACGATTGCGTGCGCGGGGTGGCGCGCACGGTGCCGCGGCGCACGCCGTCGCAGTTGCGGCAATTGCAGTTCCATTGCGGGAAGCCGCCGCCGGCGGCCGATCCCAGTACCCGGATGGTTGTCATGGCGCGAGCGCTCGAGGGTTGATCACAGCTGCCCCGCGCACAGGCGCCATGCCGGCAACCACCGGCGGCGCCCGCCCGCGGAACGTCGCGGCCGGTCAGCGGTTGGCGATATACATGGTGATTTCAAAGCCGAGCCGCAGCTCGGTATAGGCGGGCGTGGTCCAGGTCATGTCGGTCTCCTTGGGTGGCATGGTTAGTGATTAGCGTCGCGGCATGGCAGCGTGTCTGCCGCAATGCCCGGAAAGGCAACAACCATGCCCGACGCAACCCTGGACCACACCGTCTTCTACCTGCGCACGCCCGACGCGCAGCGCCTGCACGTGCGGCTGGGCGGCCCGCCGCACGGCGAGCCCTGGCTGGTCCTGCACGGCGGGCCGGGCAGCGGCTGTACCCCGTCGATGGCGGCGTGGTTCGACCCGCAACGGCACCGCGTGGTGATGCCTGACCAGCGCGGCGCCGGCCGCTCGACCCCGGCCGGCGGGGTGCGGCGCAACAACGTCGGCGCGCTGCTGGCGGACCTGGAGCAGCTGCGCGCGGCCCTTGGCATCGCGCGCTGGGGCGTGGTGGGCGGATCGTGGGGCGCGGCGCTGGCGCTTGCCTATGCCGCGCGCTATCCGCATGCGGTCGCCGCGCTGGTGTTGCGCGGCGCCTTCCTGACCGGCCGCGACGACGTGCTGGGCTTGTTTGCGCCGCGCGCCGGCGCCGGGCTGCTGCGCCGCGCCGCGCCGGCGGGCGAGCGGCTGCCCGAGGCGCGCGCGCGGCTGCTGACAGTGTCTCGACTGTTGCAAAGTGGGACGGCTGTTCAAAAACGGGACACCGCGACCGCTTGGCGCGGGCTCGAGCTGGACCGGCTCGGCCTGCGCGGCCTTGCGCAAGAACGCCGGCAGCCCGCGCGCGAACGGCTGGCCACGGTACGCAAATACCGCATCCAGGCGCACTACCTGCGCCACCGCGCCGGGCTGGGCAAGCCCGCCTTGCTGCGCGCGGCGCGGGACATCGCCGCGCACGGCCTGCCGGTGACGCTGCTGCATGGCCGTGCCGACGCGGTGTGCCGGCCCGCCAATGCCTTGCGGCTGCGGCAAGCCATGCCGGACGCGCGGCTGGCATGGGTCGACGCCGGGCACCTGGCCGACGGCGCCATGCGCGCTGCGCTCGCGGACGCAATCCGTGCCAGCGCCTGGCAGCGCTGATGGCCACGCGTCGTGCCTTTCTCGGGACCTCGCTGGCGCTGGCGCTCGACGCGTGGCAGCCGGCCGCGGCGGCCGGCACGCGGGTCGTGCTGGACCCGCTGCAGCCCGGCGTCTACGTCGCCCGGGCCGCCAATGCCGAAGCCATGCGCGCCAACGCCGGCGCGGTGGTGCCCAGCCTGGTCCATGTCACGCGCGCGGGGGTGCTGGTGGTCGATCCCGGGCCGCAGGCGGCGTGGGGCAGGGCGCTGCTCGGCGCGATCCGCGCGCTGACGCGGCAGCCGGTGCGCTGGGTGGTCAACAGCCACGCCCATCCCGAGAACGTGCTGGCCAATGCCGCCTTTGCCGGGCTGCGGCCGCGGCCGCAGTTCCTGGCTTCGGCGGCCACCGCCGCGTTGATGCGGCAACGATGCTCGGACTGCCTGGCCCGGCTGGGCGCGCAGCTCGGGCACGCGGCCATGCGCGGCACCGCGATCGTGTTGCCGGAGCCGGTGCTGCAGCACGGCGCCTGGCTGCAGACCGGCGATACCGCGTGGCAGGTGCAGGTGCATGCGCCGGCCCACAGCGCGTCCGATACCGTGCTGTACGCGCCGCAGCTGCGGCTGCTGTGTGCCGGCGGCCTGGGGTACCGCGAACGTGTGCCGGAGATGCAGGAGGCGTCGCTGCAAGGCTGGCGCCAGGCGCTGCGCCAGCTGATCGCGCTGCCGGCGGACACCGTCGTCGCCACCGCAACCGGCACGTCCGCGCAGACGCTGGCGCCGACGCTGGCCTATCTCGATGTGCTGGCGCAGGGCATTGGCGCCGCGCTGGCCGCGGGCCGCGATGCATCGCAAGCGGCCGACGCCGTGGTGGCGGCGCCGTTCCGCCACTGGCGCCATTTCCCGACCCGCCATCCGCTGAACCTGCAGCGCGCCTGGCGTCAGCTGGAAGACGCGTGGATGCAGGGCGAGCCGCCGGCCTGAACCGGCGGCCTGGCGCGCGGGCGCGAGTCAGCCGCCCTGGTGCGGCAGCCCGCGCGCTTCCTCCATCTTGCGGTAGACCGTGTTGCGCGAGATCCCCAGCGCCTTGGCCGCCGCCGAGATATTGCCGTTGTGGGCCTTGACCGTGGCCACGATCGCCATCGCCTCGACCTCGGCCAGCCGCGTGGGCTGCGTGCCGTGCGCCATCGCCACGGCCGGCGCGGCCGCGGGCACGGGTGGCTGCGCCTCGCGCAGGTCGTCGAGGAAGTCGTCCGGCAGGTGCTCCTCGGTGATCTCGGCTTCGCCCTCGGCCATCAGCCGCGCGGTGCGCAGCAGGTTGCACAGCTGGCGGATATTGCCCGGCCAGTGGTAGCGGCGGAACAGCGCCATCACCGCGTCGCTGATGCGGGGCGCGCTATCGTCCGCACCGGCCGCACCGGCCGCACCGGCGCCGCCGCCGTGGTCCTGGCGCAGCAGCTTGCCGGCGACCACGTCGAGGTCGCTGCGCTCGCGCAGCGCCGGCAGCCGCACCACCAGCCCGTTGAGGCGGTAGTACAGGTCTTCGCGGAACTGGCCGCTGGCAACCAGGTCGCGCAGGTTGCGGTTGGTGGCGCACACCAGCGAGACGTCGATGTGGATCACCTTGCTGCTGCCCAAAGGCGATACCGCGCGCTCCTGCAGCGCGCGCAGCAGGCGGCCCTGCAGGTGCAGCGGCATGTCGCCGATCTCGTCGAGAAACAGCGTGCCGCCGTTGGCCAGCAGCATCTTGCCGATGCCGCCCTTCTTGCGCGCGCCGGTGAAGGCGCCTTCCTCGTAGCCGAACAGCTCCGACTCGATCAGGTTTTCCGGAATCGAGGCGCAGTTGACGGCGATGAAGGGGCCGGTGCGGCGCCCGCTGTCGGCGTGGATGGCGCGCGCCAGCAGCTCCTTGCCGGTGCCGGTTTCGCCCAGCACCATCACCGGGATGTCCTTGCCGATGACCTTGCGCAGCTTGCCGATCACGGTGCGGATCTGCGCGTCGCCGGTGTCCAGCTCATCCAGCCCCGGCGAGGGCGCGGGGCCCGCCGCCAGGCTGCGCGGCATGCCGCTGGCGCCGCTCGCGCCCGCGTGACGCGCCTCGCTGCCGCCGGGCAGCGCCGCGGCCGGGGTTTTCCATTCCACGCGCGCGCTGACCTTGACGCCGCTGGGCAGGTGCAGCTGGACGATGCCCGCATGGGCCGCGCGCGCCGCGTCGAACAGCTGCGACATCGACAGCCCGAACAGCGACGAGAAGGTATGCGCCTGCAGCGCGCCGTTGGACAGGCCCAGCTGGAACTGCCCGCTGCGGTTGGCCGACAGGAAGCGCCCGCCGGGGGTGAACGAGACGATGCCCTCCACCAGCGTGCCGAGGAACTCGGCGCGCGAATGGAAGCGGATGCACACCATGTCGCGGAAGGCGTTGCCGAACAGCTGGTTCTCGATCATCTGCGCCGACATCCGCACCAGCGCCATGGTGTGCTTGTGGAAGCCGCGCTGGTCGCCGGTCACGTCCAGCGCCCCCACGGTCTTGCCGTAAGGGTCCAGGATCGGCATGCACGAGCAGGTCAGGAACTGGTTGGCCTCCAGGTAATGGTCGGCGCCGTGGACCAGCGTGGCGCGGTTCTCGGCCAGCGCCGTGCCGATGGCGTTGGTGCCGCGGCGCGCCTCCGACCACTCCGAGCCCGGGCGCAGCGAGATCTTGTCGGCGCGGGCAAGGAAGTCGTCGTCGCCCATGGCGTGCAGGATCAGGCCATCGGCGTCGGTCAGCACGATCATGCTCTGGGTGTCGACGATCTGGTCGTGCAGCGTCTCCATCACCGGCAGGGCATAGGTGAACAGCGACTGGCTGCGTTCGATGCGGGTCTTCAGCTCGCTTTGCAGCACCGGGCAGAAATCGGGCGACTCATAGGGGCGCAGGCCATAAGACTCCGAGCGCTGGTGGGCCTGGGCGATCAGCTCGGCGCGCTCGTGCTGCCCGGCATCAACGGGGGCGTCCGCCTGCGGACGGGCCGGATCCGGCTGGATGGTCATGTCTCGGTCTCCTTGTGGAAAATCCGCCCGCGATCTTTGCGCGGGTCGCTGCCGGCCGCGCCAGGCGCGCGCTCGACAGTGTTGCGTGGTGAAGCAAAACACTTGCCAGGGTGTGGCATTCCGGGACACCGCTGGGCTGACCCGGGGGATCTTGCCCGGAAAACGCGGCATTTTCGCCTTGCCTCGGTGTTGGTATGGCTCTTGCGGAAACAGGGCAAACAAAGCCAGCCCCATCACTGTAGGAGACATCCATGAAAACGCAGCGCCGCCTGCTTGCCTTGCTCTCGCTTTGCGCGTCCCTGACCGCTATTTCCGCCAGCCCGGTGCTGGCCCACGGCGATGTCACGCCCCAGGCCGTCGACACCAAAGCGTTACCACAGCTGGGCGACGAATGGCGTCCGGACAATCCCTACCGCAGCGGCGATGCGCACAAAGAGGCGCTGCGCATCGGCTCGTCGGCGTACAACCAGAACTGCGCGCGCTGCCACGGGCTGGAAGCCGTGTCGGGCGGCATTGCCCCCGACCTGCGCAAGCTGGACGGCGACTGCGTCGCGCTGGCCGACGCCAAAAAGAAGCAGGCCTGCCAGAGCGAGATCTCGCAGTTCTACACCACCACCGTGCGCAAGGGCCGCACCCGCGACGGCCGCGTCTACATGCCGCCGTTCGACGGCGTGCTGAGCCAGGAGGCGGTCTGGGCCATCAAGACCTACCTGGAATCGCGCCACGAGTAAGCGCCGCGCCAACGCCATCGATGCCGCCGATCCCCTTCGTCCAACTGGAGCAATGCCATGCCTGACAGCCCTGTCCGCGGCCCACGGCTTACCGTTTCCGTCCTGACCGCGCCGTCGGCGCGGATGCTGCGCTGGCTCGGCTGCATCCTGCTGGCTGCCGCCGCCTTGCTCGGCGTGTCGCCGGCGCATGCCGACCTGGCCCGGATCCGCCAGGCCGGCACGCTGAAGGTGGCAGTGTACAAGGGCCTGCCGCCGTTCTCGGCGCTGGCCGGCAGCCAGTACGCCGGCATCGACGTGGCGCTGGCGCAGGCGCTGGGCAAGGCGCTGGGCCTGTCGGTGGCGCTGTTGCCGTTCGATGCCGACGAGAACATGGCCGACGACCTGCGCGCGATGGTCTGGCGCGGCCATTACCTGGGCTACGGCCCGGCCGACGTGATGCTGCACGTGCCGGTGGACCGGGCCTTCATGCGCGCCAACGACAAGGCGCTGATCGTCGCACCTTACTACCGCGAGACCTTCGTGCTGGTGCACGACCGCGAGCGGGTGCCGGAGGTGCGCGGCCTGGAAGACCTGGCCGGCCAGCCCACTGGCGCGGCCGCGGGCTCGGCCGGGGCCAACGCGCTGTTGTCCGCCGGCGGCGGCGCGCTGCGTGACCGGGTCAGGATTTTTCCCGAGGCAGGGCTGGCGCTGCACGCGCTGTTCTCGGGCGAGATCGCCGCGGCGCTGGTGACGCGCGCGCAGTATGAAAGCGCGCTCAAGGCGGGCGGCCACGCCGGCGGCCGCTATGCCGCGGCCGACATCAGCGCGCCGCTGCTGCCGCCGCGCGGCTGGGCCGTCGGCATGGCGGTCAAGGCGGGCGAACGCGAGCTGGCCGAAGCGCTGCAGTCGGCGCTGGACAAGATCCGCGCCAACGGCGAGCTGGCGCGCATCTTCGGAGGCTACGGCGTGTCGATGCAGGCGCCGTGAAGCGGATGTTGTAAAGAATGCACGCGATCCGGCACTGCGGGGTCGCCACGCTGGCGCGGGCCTGAGGCACCCGCGGCGGTCCGGCGGGGCGTCGGTGGGGCGCCTGTGGGGCTCTGGCGGCGCCGCGGCGCCACGCCTGCCATCGCCGCAGCACATCGCCGCAACACATGGGCGCGGGCAGGAACGGGAATTGCGGGGGCAGGGCAGTATCGTGACTGGGGATCGAGCGATGCCTTCCATTTCGTCGGTTCTGCTGTCCTCGCCCCGCGCGCTCTACGGGCTGCTGCGGGATACCGTCAACGCCTGGGTGGAAGACTACGCCCCCAGCATGGGCGCGGCGCTGGCCTATTACACGGTGTTCTCGATCGCGCCGCTGCTGCTGATCGTGATCTCGGTGGCGGGCGTGGTGTTCGGCCACGAGGCCGCGCGCGGCGAAGTGGTGGCGCAGTTGCAGGGGCTGCTTGGCCCGGAGGGCGCCAAGACCGTCGAAGCCATGCTGCTGGCGGTCAGCAAGCCCGCGGCCAGCGCGCTGACCGCGGTGGTCGGCGTGGTGGTGCTGCTGATCGGCGCGACCACGGTGTTCGCCGAGCTGCAGTCCGCGCTCGACCGGATCTGGGAGGTGCCCGAGCGGCGCAAGAGCTCCGGCCTGTTTGCGCTGCTGCGCGCGCGGCTGCTGTCGTTCGGCATGATCCTGGGCATCGGCTTCCTGCTGGTGGTGTCGCTGCTGTTGAGCGCGGGGATCTCCGCGCTCAACCGTTTGTGGGGGCCGTTGTTTGGCGCGGAGGAATTGATCGCCCATGTGCTCGACACCGTGGTCAGCCTGGTGCTGATCACGGTGGTGTTCGCCATGATCTACAAGATCATGCCGCGCGCCAAGGTGCGCTGGCCCGACGTGTGGCTGGGCGCGGCGGTGACGGCGCTGCTGTTCACGCTGGGCAAGTTCCTGATCGGCCTGTATATCGGCAAGAGCGGCGTCGCCAACGGCTACGGCGCCGCCGGCTCGCTGGTGGTGCTGCTGCTGTGGGTGTATTACTCCGCGCAGATCTTCCTGCTGGGGGCCGAGTTCACCTGGCAGTACGCACGCCGCTACGGTTCGCGCCGCCATGAGGCCGCGGCCGAGCGCGAGCGCGAACTCGAACGCGAGCGCGCCAGGTCCCAGTCTCAGCCGCCGCCCAGCGCCACCGCGAACAGCGCCGAGATCAACGGGCGTTCCTTGCGCACCGCCAGGCAGCACAGGGAATAGTCGATCGACAGCAGCGGCTCGTCCACCGGCACCACCTGCAGCCCCGGCAACGGGATGCATTCGATCTCGGTGACGAAGCTCAGTCCCATGCCGCTGGCCACCGCATGCAGGATGGCCTCGCGGCTGTTGATCTCCATCGCGCAGTGCAATGCCACGCCATGCTGCGCGCACGCGCGTTCGACACGGTCGCGCGTCTTCGAGCCCGGCTCGCGCTGGATCACGGGTTCGCCGGCGAGGTCCCGCAGCGTGACCGTGGTGCGCCCGGCCAGCGCATGGCCCGCCGGCATCACCGCGACAATGCGTTCCTTGCGATAGGGCACCACATGCAGCCCCGCCACCGGGTCAGGCTCGGCAAGGATGCCGGCGTCGATGTCGAAGTCCTGCAGGCCGCGCAGGACCGACGCCTCCGAGCCGATGGTGACGGTCAGCTCCAGCGCCGCATGCGCGCTGCGGAAGCTGCGCGCCAGCCCCAGCGCGATCGGCGGTGACACCGCGCCCACCCGCACCAGCCCGGTCTTGAGCTTGTGCGCACTGTGCAGGAACTGCATGGCTTCCTCTTCCTGCCCGAACAGCCCCTGCGTGATCGCATAGAGCCGCTCGCCGGTATCGGTCAGGCGCACGCTGCGCCCGCTGCGCAGGAACAACTCCACGCCGAAGCGCGTCTCCAGTGCCTTGACCTGGTCGGTCACGGTGGGTTGCCCGATATGCAGGTATTGCGCCGCGGCGGTGAAGCCGCCAGTGCGCGCCACCGCGTGGAAGCAGCGGATCGACTTGTAGTACTGGTGGAACATGGATCGGATAGGGGCTGGCCGCCGCTTCGGCGGCGTGTCCGGCGAGTCTCCCACAGCCGCGCGCCGATGCGTACAGGGTTTCCCCGAGGCCGGCGCGGCGCCGCGGCGATCCATCGGTTTTGGCGCAGTCGGGCGTCAAAGATGCGATTGGACCGGGGCTTTGGCGTCTCCCACACTTCTGGCAACCAGGCGCGCGGTGCCAACCGCGGCCAACGCAACCCAGAGCCAGAACCGAGGAGACCCCATGACCCATGCCTACCACAACCCCGTGTCGATCCATTGCGGGGCCGGCGCGCTCGACCAGTTGCCGGCCTTGCTCCACGGCCGGCGCGCCGTGGTCGTGACCTTCCCTGAAGCGCGCGCGCTGGGACTGGTGGCGCGGCTGGAAGCATTGCTGGGCGCAGACCTGGCCGGGCTGATCGAAGACGTGCAGCCCAATCCGGACGTGGCGCATCTGTCCGGCCTGTACAACCGCTTCTGGGAACACGCCGACCGCTGCGACGCCATCGTCGCGGTCGGCGGCGGCAGCGCCATCGATACCGCCAAGGCGCTGATGGCCGGCACCCGCTCGGGCCGCTTCGACTCGCTGGTCAGCCTGCTGGCGAGCGGCAAGTCGTTCACGCCGGCGCAGGTCAAGCCGCTGATCGCGGTGCCGACCACCGCCGGCACCGGCAGCGAAGTCACGCCGTGGGCCACCATCTGGGACGCGGCGAACCAGAAGAAATACTCACTGCACCTGCCGCAGACCTGGCCCGAAGCCGCCATCGTCGATGCGCAGCTGATGCTGTCGGTGCCGCGCGGCACCACCATTGCCACCGGCCTCGATGCGCTGTCGCATGCGCTCGAATCGATCTGGAACGTCAACGCCAATCCGGTCTCCGACACCTTCGCGGTGTCGGCGGTCGAGGACATCTTCGAGACCCTGCCGCAGCTGGTCCAGAACCTCGATGACCTGTCGCTGCGCGAGCGCATGGCGCTGGCCGCACTCAAGGCCGGCCTGGCGTTTTCCAACACCAAGACCGCGCTGGCGCACTCGATCTCTTACGAAATGACGCTGCGCCACGGCCTGCCGCACGGCATTGCCTGCTCGTTCACGCTGCCGCTGGTGCTGGAAAAGGCGTGGGCACGCCGCCCCGACCGCGACCGCACGCTGCAGCGGCTGTTCGGGCCGTCGCTGGACGGCGGGCAGCAGCGCCTGCGCGCCTTGCTGCAAGGGCTGGGAGTGAAGACCGAGTTTGCCGATTACGGCGTCAGCGACGACGAGGCCGGCGCCATGATCGCGCGTGCGCTGGACGGCGCCCGCGGCAAGAACTTCATCGGCGCCGTGCCTGCGTAGCGGTTCCCCACGGCCGGTGTTTACCCGGCCACACGAGCCCGACAGACGGGCCGACAATATAAAAGGAGACAACCATGGAAACAGCCGACCGCATCCAGGTGGGGGCGTACGTCGCCCCGGCCGAGCAATCGTTCCGGCGCGCGCAGTGGCGGATGCTGCTGGCCGCCATGTTCTGCTACTTCTTCTTCTACACCGGCCGGCAGACCTTCGGCTTTGCCATCCCCGGCATCCAGGAAGAGTTCGGCCTGTCCAAGGCGGCGCTGGGCTGGGCCTCGACCTGCCTGCTGTGGTGCTACGCCATCGGCCAGGCCATCAACGGCAACCTCGGCGACAAGTTCGGCGGGCGCCGCGTGATGACCGCCGGCGCAATCCTGTCGTGCGCGGCCAACTGGGTGGTCAGCTTCGCCGTCGGCTTCAAGAGCCTGGCGATTCCGTGGGGCATCAACGGCTATTTCCAGGCACTCGGCTGGGCGCCCGGCAGCCGCTTGCTGTCGAACTGGTGGGGCGCCGAGGAACGCGGCAAGGTCTATGGCTTCTACGTGTTCGCGGCCGGCTGCGCCTCGGTGCTGTCGTTCGTGACCTCGATCGTGGTGGTGAACATCCTGCACCTGGACTGGCGCTGGATCTTCCGCCTGCCGGTGCTGCTGATGCTGGTGGGCGGCATCACCTTCTACCTGATCGTGCGCGAGCGGCCGGAAGACCTCGGCTACAAGTCGCCCGATACCGGCGTGGCCAAGGGCGAGGATGACGACCCGCGCGCAACGGCACGCACAACGGCCCACACAGCGGCCCACACAGCGCCTGAAACCGATGCCGAGGAAAGCTCGTGGTCGCGCTACAAGGCGGTGCTGCGCAATCCGCGCCTGATCATCGCGGGGCTGTCGATCGGCTTCCAGAACGCGGCGCGCTACGGCCTGATCGTCTGGGTCCCGGTGCACTTCCTGGGCAAGAACTGGAAGACCGCGGAAACGCTGATCGACCCGGCCTGGATCTCGGTGGCGCTGCCGGTGGGCATGGCGTTCGGCGCGCTGTCCAACGGCTGGATCTCGGACCGGCTGTTCGGCTCCAGCCGCAGCAAGGCCATCATGCTCTACATGGTGCTGGGCGCGATCGCATCGATGGTGATGTACCAGCTGCCGACGGGCATGGGCGCCATCGTCGCGCTGTTCCTCGCTGGCTTCTTCGTCTATGGCCCGGCCTCGTCGTTCTGGGCGCTGTGTCCGGACCTGGTCGGCGCAAAGCGGGCGGGGACGGCCACCGGCATCCTCAACTTCTTCTCCTACCTGCTCGCCGGACTAGGCGAGCCGCTGATCGGCCGCATCCTGGACCAGTCCGGCAATACCTCGCTGGTGTTCCCGATCGTGGCAGCCAGCTGCATCATCAGCGCCGTGATCGCGGCGTTCATCCGCCGCTAACGCTAGCCGGGCGGGGCCGGCACCGCGCCGGCCCGCCTGCGACGCCCGCATTGTCTTTCAACACACTGCTCAGAAACCCGCGAGGGTAAAACCATGACCGCATTGCATGCCATTCCCGATATCCGCCACGAGGCCCTTCGCATCGCCGGCGAAAAGATCTACCGCGAAGACGTGATCGAGGTGACCTACCCCTACACCGGCGAAGTCATCGCCACGGTGCCCAAGGCCACGCTCGACGACGTGCGCCGCGCCTACCGCATCGCGCGCGACTACCAGCCCACACTGACGCGCTACGAGCGCTACAAGATCCTGATGCGCGCGGGCGAGATCATCGCCTCGCGGCTGGACGAGATCTCGCGCACCATCACGCTGGAATCCGGCCTGTGCCGCAAGGACTCGCTGTACGAAGTCGGCCGCGCCTCGGACGTGCTGCTGTTCGCCGCCAACCAGGCGCTGGTCGACGACGGCCAGGTGTTCTCGTGCGACCTGACCCACCACGGCAAGAGCCGCAAGGTCTATACCCTGCGCGAGCCGCTGCTGGGCGTGATCACCGCGATCACGCCGTTCAACCACCCGCTCAACCAGGTGATCCACAAGGTCGCGCCGGCAGTGGCCACCAACAACCGCATGGTGCTCAAGCCCAGCGAGAAAACGCCCCTTGCCGCGTACCTGCTGGCCGACATCCTGTATGAGGCTGGGCTGCCACCGCAGATGCTGTCGGTCATCACCGGCGACCCGCGCGAGATCGCCGACGAGATGCTGACGCACCCCGACGTCGACCTGGTCACCTTCACCGGCGGCGTGCCGATCGGCAAGTACATCGCCGCCAAGGCCACCTACAAGCGCCAGGTGCTGGAGTTGGGCGGCAACGATCCCATCATCGTGATGGAAGACGCCGACCTGGAAGAAGCCGCCACGCTGGCGGCGAGCGGCTCGTACAAGAATTCCGGGCAGCGTTGCACGGCGATCAAGCGGATGCTGGTGCACGAGTCGGTAGCGGAGCGTTTTGTCGACCTGCTGGTGGCAAAGACCGAGGTGCTCAACTATGGCGATCCGATGGACCCCAAGGTCGATATGGGCACGGTGATCGACGAGGCGGCGGCGATCCAGTTCGAGCAGGTGGTGAACGAAGCCATCGCCTCTGGCGCAACGCTGCGCTACGGCAATATCCGCCGCGGCGCACTGTATTCGCCCACCGTGCTCGACCACGTGGATCCGGAGATGACGGTGGTGAAGCATGAAACCTTTGGGCCCGTGTCGCCGGTGATCCGTTTCAGGGATATTGATGAGGCGATCCGGATTTCGAATGGCACGGCGTATGGGCTGTCGTCATCGGTCTGCACCAACCGGCTCGACTACATCACGCGCTTCGTGCGGGAGCTCAAGGTTGGTAGTGTCAATGTGCGGGAGGTGCCGGGGTATCGGCTGGAGCTGACGCCGTTCGGTGGCATCAAGGATTCCGGCCTGGGCTACAAGGAGGGCGTGCTGGAGGCGATGAAGAGCTTCTGCAACACCAAGACCTACTCGCTGCCCTGGTAAGCAGCGCGCGCCGGCGGGGCAGTTCGTCCCTGCGCCGCCGGTACGTGGCAAGCGCCTCTACTGTGTCTCCGGGTAGTCGGGGCCCCGGCGTACTCCAGCACTGTCGCCCCCGGATTCTGGCCGCCCCATGGCGGCTTTTTTTCCATCGGCGCCGCATCCATTGCGCCATGACCGCACCATCCATGACTTCCCTCCAATCCATCCTGCTCGAAGCCAGGCTGTTTCCGCCTGCCCCGCAAGCCAGCGCCAAAGCCGCCATTCCCAGCATGGAGGCCTACCAGACGCTGTGCGACGAAGCCGGGCGCGACTACGAAGGCTTCTGGGCCCGCCACGCGCGCGAGCTGCTGCACTGGAACAAGCCCTTCACCAAGGTGCTGGACGAGAGCAACGCGCCGTTCTACCAATGGTTCGAGGACGGCGAGCTCAACGCCTCGTACAACTGCCTGGACCGCAACCTGCAGAACGGCAATGCCAACAAGGTCGCGATCGTGTTCGAGGCCGACGACGGCACCGTCAGCCGCGTCACCTATCGCGACCTGCATGCCAAGGTGTGCCGCTTTGCCAACGGCCTGAAGTCGCTCGGCATCAGGAAGGGCGACCGCGTGGTGATCTACATGCCGATGTCGGTCGAGGGCGTGGTCGCGATGCAGGCCTGCGCGCGCCTGGGCGCGACGCACTCGGTGGTGTTTGGCGGCTTCTCGGCCAAATCGCTGCAGGAGCGGCTGGTGGACGTGGGCGCGGTGGCGCTGATCACCGCCGACGAACAGATGCGCGGCGGCAAGGCGCTGCCGCTCAAGGCCATCGCCGACGATGCGCTGGCGCTGGGCGGCTGCGAGGCGGTACGGCATGTCATTGTCCACAAACGTACCGGTGGGGCGGTGGCCTGGACGCAGGGACGTGATTGCTGGATGCGCAATCTTTGCGCGGGCCAGCCCGATACCTGCGAGGCCGAACCCGTCGGCGCCGAGCATCCGCTGTTCGTGCTCTACACCTCGGGCTCCACCGGCAAGCCCAAGGGCGTGCAGCACAGCACCGGCGGCTACCTGCTGTGGGCGCTGATGACGATGAAGTGGTCGTTCGACATCAAGCCCGACGACCTGTTCTGGTGTACCGCCGACATCGGCTGGGTCACCGGCCACACCTATATCGCCTACGGCCCGCTGGCGGCCGGCGCCACCCAGGTGGTGTTCGAGGGCGTGCCGACCTACCCGAACGCCGGCCGTTTCTGGGACATGATCGCCCGCCACAAGGTCAGCATCTTCTACACCGCGCCGACCGCGATCCGCTCGCTGATCAAGGCCGCCGAGGCCGACGAGAAGATCCACCCCAAGCAGTACGACCTGTCGAGCCTGCGCCTGCTCGGCACCGTGGGCGAGCCGATCAACCCGGAAGCGTGGATGTGGTACTACAAGAACGTCGGCAATGAGAACTGCCCGATCGTCGACACCTTCTGGCAGACCGAGACCGGCGGCCACATGATCACGCCGCTGCCGGGCGCGACGCCGCTGGTGCCGGGCTCGTGCACGCTGCCGCTGCCGGGCATCATGGCCGCCATCGTCGACGAGACCGGACAGGACGTGCCCAACGGCAGCGGCGGCATCCTGGTGGTCAAGCGCCCGTGGCCGGCGATGATCCGCACCATCTGGGGCGATCCGGAGCGCTTCAAGAAGAGCTATTTCCCCGAAGAGCTCGGCGGCAAGCTCTACCTGGCCGGCGACGGCTCGATCCGCGACAAGGACACCGGCTACTTCACCATCATGGGCCGCATCGACGACGTGCTGAACGTGTCGGGGCACCGCATGGGCACGATGGAGATCGAGTCGGCGCTGGTGGCCAACCCGCTGGTGGCAGAAGCCGCGGTGGTGGGCCGCCCGGACGACATGACCGGCGAAGCGATCTGCGCCTTCGTCGTGCTCAAGCGCTCGCGCCCGAGCGGCGAGGAAGCGGCCAAGCTCGCAACCGAGCTGCGCAACTGGGTCGGCAAGGAGATCGGCCCGATCGCCAAGCCCAAGGACATCCGCTTTGGCGACAACCTGCCCAAGACGCGCTCGGGCAAGATCATGCGCCGGCTGCTGCGGTCGCTGGCCAAGGGCGAAGAGATTACGCAGGACACCTCGACGCTGGAGAA
>NZ_JBYOJO010000025.1:0-75303 GCF_057798955.1 Cupriavidus sp. 207A1
GTGCTGGGTCCGGTCGACCTGGTGCTGATGGGCATCGGCGCCATCATCGGCACCGGCATCTTCGTGCTGACCGGCACCGGCGCGTTGACCGCGGGGCCAGCGCTGACGGTGTCGTTCGTGATCGCGGCGCTGGCGTGCGGCTTTGCCGCGCTGTGCTACGCGGAGTTCGCCTCGGCGATCCCGGTGTCGGGCTCGATCTATACCTACAGCTACGCCACGCTGGGCGAGATCGTCGCGTGGATGATCGGCTGGGACCTGCTGCTGGAATACGGGCTGGCCACCTCGGCCGTGTCGGTGGGCTGGTCGGGCTATTTCCAGTCGCTGATGGCGGGCTTCGGCATGAAGCTGCCGGCGGCGCTGAGCGCGGCGCCGGGCTCGGTGCCGGGCGTGCACACCGTGCTGAACCTGCCGGCGTGCCTGATCATGCTGGCCATCACCTGGGTGGTGTCGTACGGCGTGCGCGAGTCCGCGCGCGTCAACAACCTGATGGTGGCGGTGAAGATCGGCGTGGTGCTGCTGTTTATCGCGGTGGGCGTGTGGCACGTGCAGCCGGCCAACTGGCAGCCGTTCGCGCCGTTCGGCTTTGCCGGCATCTTCAATGCGGCGGCGCTGGTGTTCTTCGCCTTTATCGGCTTCGATGCCGTGACCTCGGCCGCGGAAGAAGTGCGCAACCCGCGCCGCGACCTGCCGATCGGCATCATCGGCTCGCTGGCGGTCTGCACCGTGCTGTATGTGGTGGTCGCAGCGATCATGACCGGCATCGTGCCGTTCGCGAAGTTTGCCGGCGTGGACCACCCGGTCTCGCTGGCGCTGCAGTTCGCCGGCCAGAACTGGGTGGCGGGCTTTGTCGACCTGGGCGCGATCCTGGGCATGACCACGGTGATCCTGGTGATGACCTACGGCCAGACCCGCGTGATCTTTGCCATGTCGCGCGATGGGCTGCTGCCCGAGCGGCTGTCGTCGGTGCACCCGGTGCATGCCACGCCGTATTTCGCCACCTGGACCGTGGGCGTGGTATTTGCCGCGATTGCCGCCTTCGTGCCGCTGAACGTGCTGGCCGAGCTGATCAATATCGGCACGCTGGCCGCCTTCACCCTGATCTCGGTGGCGGTGCTGGTGCTGCGCAAGACCCGGCCCGAGCTGCCGCGCGCGTTCCGCTGCCCGGGCGTGCCGGTGGTGCCGCTGCTGTCGATCGGCTTCTGCCTGTTTCTGATGGCGCACCTGCAGGCGCTGACCTGGGCCGCCTTCCTGGTGTGGCTGGTGCTGGGGCTGGTGATCTACTTCGCCTATGCGCGGCGCAATGCCGTGCTGCACAGCGCCGCCAGGTAGACGCCAATACGGGGTGGTGAAACGACCCGTGGAATCACAAGTCTTCCACCCCCTCCTGGTCAGCGGCCGGAAACCCTATTTCGCGGGCACAACCAGCGGCGAACCCTTCGTGACGATATAGGTTGCCAATTCCGATGCCAGGCCGCCGCCAACATTCCGGGCTGAATGCGGCGTGCCTGCCGGTATGAACAGCGATTCCCCTGCCTTCAGCGTCACCGGCCGCTGATCGCCAAGCTGATACTCAAGGCTGCCCTGCAGCACGTGAGCGATCTCCTCACCCGGGTGTGCGTGCCTGGGCGCGAACGCGCCCGGTTCAAAATCCACGCGCACCTGAATGCCTTCCTTGCCCGCGACGCTGAGTTCATGGCTGACCAGGTCGGCCCGATGGATCCCCGGTGCTTGTGCGTGGGCGTGGTGGAACGTTGCGGCAAGGCAGGCTACGGTCATGGCGGCGGTTGCAAACTTGGCGAGATTCATTTGGGCGTGTCCTCAGTTCCGGTTGGGATATATGCATGCAGCGGATATACGTTGCATAAGCAGCATTGAACGATGCGGATGTATCCCCGCTGTAGCGAACCGCGGCACCTAATGTATTTGTTCGTATCAGCCAGTTGTGCCGCTACGTTGTCATACAAAACTGCCGACAGCCCGCCGCGGCGGCGTGTTCAGATGCAAGGCCTATCCTGAAATCGCCCGTCACATCCGACCTGGATGTGCGTGTGGAGGCAACCCTCCGCATCAAAGGAAAACGCCATGCACCCTATCGTCAAGTCCCTTTCAGCCGCCGGCATTGCAGCCGCGTTCTGCGCGAGTGTCTCCGCGCAACCTGCACAAGACGCCATCCGCCCGCCTGCCATTCTTCCCCTCGGCAGCGAACCCGCACCAAAGTTGCTGCCCTATGCGGCGCTGCCGGAGCCGCTCGCGCGCGGCGTAGTCATCGTCCAGTTTCGCACCGGGAATTTCCGCGTCATGCCGATATTCGGCAATGCCGCCGCCGGGATCTCGCCTCGCATCGGGCACTTGCACGTGACGGTTGACGATACTCCTGGCACCTGGGCACATACGAGCGAGGATCCGATCATCGTGGTCGGCCTCACGCCGGGGCCGCACAGGCTGCGCCTGGAGCTGGCCGATCCCGGCCACAAGATCCTCGCCACCGAGGTGGTCACCGTCACGGTGCCTGACGTCAAGGCCTCGGGCTCGGCGCCGGCATCCGCGTCTGGTTCCCACCGGCATTGATAGGATTCAAGCCTGTCGGTAGCGGGCACTGGCAGCGACCGGCTTTATGGCAAATCGCCACCAGCCACCATGACGCGGGGATACGCGCTGGGTAGTCACACGTTCCCCACCTGCACAACGTTTTCATTTGCTGGATAAGGAAGGTAAGATTTGGCAACAAGCTCAACATTGGACCTACCGTGGACCTGGCGGCCCTGGCTGACTTCAATCTGGTTGCTGCCCAAGGAGGCTTCGGCAAGGCCAGCCGATACAGCGGCCGCCCCAAGGCGACGCTGTCCCGGCGCGTGATGGATCTGGAGGATAGCCTCGGTGTACGGCTATTCGAGCGCGGCACCCGATCGCTCAAGCTTACCGAGGCAGGCCGCGCGCTATACGAACGCACGCACCCGCTCGTGGCGGAAATCCTGGAAGCCGGGGACCTTGCCGCAACAGGCTTGTCGACACCCAGAGGACGCCTGCGTATCAGCGCGCCAGTGCTGTTTTCCCACACCATGATCGGCAAGCTTGCCGCTGGCTTCGCCAGGGCCTACCCCGATGTGGTGCTGGAGATCAACGCCGAGGACCGCAATGTCGATCTGGTCGAAGAGAACTACGATGTGGCCATTCGTGTGAATCCACGGCCTAACGAAATGCTGGTGGGGCGCTGTTTTGCGCGTGACGAGATGCTGGTAGTCGCGCCCGCCTCCATGCCAGTTCCGGAAGGTCAGGACGGCGATGTCTTCGACGTGCCGGCCGTGGTGCTCGCCAGTGGCTTCGACAGCGGGCATTGGATCTTCACGCATGAAGGCCGGCAAATCACGCTCAATCCGCGGGAACGCCTGCGCATGTCGTCGCTTATCCCGGTTCGCGATGCGGTGCTGGCTGGTGCCGGTGTTGGCCTGCTGCCGCGCTCGTTGCTCACCTTGCCATGCGTGGACGAGGCAGCATTGAACATATGGGGTCCTGTCCCGGACCGCCCCATTGAGTTGTGGGTATTGCATTCATCCCGACGGCTCTCGAGTTCAAAAGTCAACGCCTTCATCGCCTATCTGAGCAACGCGTTTCCTGCGCGGAAACTGTTTGCGGCGCGATGATGCTGGCAACCCGTTTTACCGCCGACGGATAGAACCAGCACCGTCACCGGCCACGCGCATTGCCAAGCAAACAAAAAAGAGCCATCCCGCAGGATGGCTCAACGCTCCATATGGAGCACCATTGTGGCGCCCGTATCCGAGGCGGGCGAGTCTGCGCCCTCTCAGCCACCGAATCGCCGGCGATCAGGCTACCTTGGCCGCAACGTTCGACGTGGCCAGCCTGGGATAGTCGGTGTAACCCTCGGCACCTCCGCCGTAGAACGTCATTTGGTCGGCCTCATTCATCGGTTCGCCGATGCGAAGCCGGTCCACGACGTCAGGATTGGCAAGCGCCCATCGGCCAATCGGGGCCATATCCGCCAGTCCTGCTTCAATATCCTTTCCGACGGCATTGACCGGCCGGTTGATTCGATTGACAAGCAGTATTCCGCGCCAGATGGCGCGAATGTCCTTCAGCAATGGCTCGTCGCCGCCGTGCGCGAGATGCAGGTAGGCAAGATCCAGCTTCGCCAGTTCGGCAACCAGGTGACGGTACAAGTCGCCATAATGCTCGCCCTCGTCGATGCCGCCCAGGCGCGAGCCGGGCGACAGACGGATGCCGGTGCGATCGGCGCCGATCTCGGCCGATACCGCGGCCGCGACTTCCATCGCGAACCGGATCCGGTTCGGGATCGAACCGCCATAGTTGTCCATGCGCGTGTTGGCGTTAGGAGCGAGGAATTGCTGAATCAGGTAGCCGTTGGCGCCGTGGATTTCCACGCCGTCGGCCCCCGCTTCCACCGCCATTGCGGCAGCACGTCGAAACTCCGAAACGGTGGCCAGCAGCTCCACTTGCGTCAAGGCACGCGGCACCGGAACCGGCAGCATGCCCGAGGGGGTGTAGAGTTCGAGGTTCGGCGCAATCGCCGATGGCGCAACGGCCTGCCGGCCGTGCGGTGTATTGGCCGGGTGCGACATGCGGCCTGCATGCATAAGCTGGATGAACAGGTGACCGCCTTCAGCGTGCACCGCATCGGCTACCTTGCGCCAGGCGGCGACATGCGCCTCGGTATGGATGCCAGGGGAATTGGGAAACCCTTGCCCGTCCTCCGATGGCTGCGTGCCTTCGGTAATCAGCAGTCCAAGCGAGGCCCGTTGCGCATAGTATTCGGCAGCCAGCGGTCCCGGCGTGCCATCGGATAGCGCGCGACTGCGCGTAAGCGCAGACATAGCCAGTCGATGCTTCAGGGTCATGCGCCCTACGCGGACGGGATCCCAGATGGTGGTCATTGATTACTCCAGAAGGATGAATGGAAGAGCGCCTGACGCGTGGTGTGAACGTTAGACCGTTCCGGATAAGGGCGGTAGACCACCAAAATCAGACACCTCATCCCATATCTGGATCACTCCGCCTTCGACCGCCGGAGATCCCGCGCACGAGATCTGATCGCATTCTTGCGCGTTGAAAATGCACAAATGCCGCGCATCGGATTGCCCCGCAATGCTAGTCTGGGTGCCGGATCGTCTCTCCCTGGCGGTCCTTCGCCCAAGGAGCAGATCATGGTTGGCAATGCGCGTTCAATCGACAAGAAAGCGACCTACTGGGGTGTCCCGTGGGAAGAGGCATACGGCTATGCGCAGGCGGTGCAGGTGGGCAACGATATCTATGTTTCCGGCCAGCTCAGCCACGACAGCGGCGGCAACCTGGTGGCACCGGCATCCCTCGACGCAAGCGGCCGGCCGCGCGATTTTTCCATGATGGAAGCCCAGATGCGCGCCACCTACGAAAACCTGTCGGGCATTCTTGCGCGCTTTGGCGCCACACTCGACAACGTGGTGGAGGAAACCCTGTATGTGCTGGACGTGGATGCGGCATTCGCTGCCGCCGGCTCGGTGCGCAAGGAGGCGTACGGTACCGAACGGCCGCAATGCGCAAGCAATCTGATCGGCGTTTCCAGGCTGGCCATGGCACCGCAATTGATCGAGATCGCCTGCAAGGCGGTGCTGAGGCCGGCGGCGGCAGCCTGACCGCGGCGGCCGGGCTTCGGCCTACGCGCCGCCGACAGGCTCCCGGCCCTCGATCAATGCCTTGCGCTCGGCGACCGCGGCTGCGCAGAAGCTCATGAATGCCTGAACGCGGCGAGACCTTCGGATATCCGGATGGGTGAGCAGCCAGAGTTCATCCCGCAGCTCGGGCACGACGGGACCGACGCGCACCAGCCCGGGCATGATATCTCCCAGCATGCACGGCAGAAACCCCAGGCCGAGCCCGGCCGCGATGGCCGCGCTGACCGCTGCGACGGAGTCGGAACGGTATGAAATATTGGCGGAGGCGACCCGGCGCTCTACGTATTGAGATGCCTTGAGAGCGGACAATTGGCCTGCATAGGACACCCACGCGCGATCGTAGAGGCCATCGGCCGCGGGCACGTTGCGGCCGAACTGCGTCGCACAGCCGTAAGGCGCCCACGCGATGGTCGCGAGTTTTCGACCGACCAGACTTTCCGACGGGCGCCGGGTCGCCCGGAATGCAATATCGGATTCGTCGCGGGCAAGGTTCAAGGCGCCGTTGCCGACCAGCACCTCGACCGCCACCGCGGCATTGCGCGTTTTGAAGTCCGCGATGATGGGCGTAAGGAAGTACAGCAACAGAGAGTCGCTGGTCGTGATCCGCAACGTCCCCAGCGGTCCGTGCAGGCCGCGCGAGACACGTCTGGCGACGCTGACGACATCGAGCTCGACGCGCTCGCACAGCGCGCGCAACTCCAATCCCTCGGCCGTGAGCCTGTAGCCGGCACGCCGCCGGTCGAACAGCGTGACGCCGAGCGCCGCTTCGGCCTGCGCCACCCGGCGCGACACCGTGGATACGTTGATGCCCAGCTTGCTGGCGGCGATCGCACGACTGCCGCTTTCGCTGAGCGTCTTGATAATGCGCAGGTCGTCCCACGACAGGCGCTGGGCGGCGTCGCCCGACGCCTGCCCTGCGCGCTCGCGCGCGTCATTGCCCGGCACGCTATCTGGGGATGTCGATTGCACGTTGGTGGCTCCCGCGATGGCATCGAGATCCGCCCGGTGTTCGAGACCCAACCGCTTCAGGCTGCAGCAGCGAGGGCAGATTCGGGGGCACGGCGGAAGCTGATGGCGAGCCGATTATAGGCATTCATCAGCCCGATGGCCATGGTGAGGTCGGCGAGTTCCTTTTCGCTGAACACCGCCGCGGCCCGTCGAAAGTCTTCGTCGGGCACATGGGTGTCAGCGACGCGGGTGACGGATTCCGTCCAGGCCAGCGCCGCCTGCTCGCGTTCGCTGAACAGCGGCCCCGCTTCCTGCCAGGCCTGCACAAGCGCGAGCTTTGCCGGCGTAACGCCCTTCTTGATCAGGTCGCGCGTATGCATGTCGAGGCAATACGCGCACCCATTGATCTGGCTTACGCGCAGATAGACCAGGTCGACCAGGACGTCTTCCAGGCCCGATTGCATGACATAGCCGTATACGCCGCCAAATGCCTTGACGCCGCCCGCCGATACCTTGGTGTAGTCCAGTCTCATTTCAAGCTCCTAGTTGTCGTAGATGGTCAGTTCCTGGTCGGCCGTATCGACTACGAACACGGCCAGCAGCTTTGCCGGCCTGGTCTTGCTCGCATTGCGGCTCACCGGATGGCGGGAGCCCGGATTCTCGAAGAAACTCTCGCCCGCCTTGTAGACTCGTTCCGGCTCGTCGTTCACCTTGCTGGCGATGCTGCCCGAAACGACGTAGGCATAGATGAACGACGACCTGGCATGGGTGTGCGGCAGCGATGCACCACCGGGCGGATAAAAGACCTCGACGGCGACGAGCGACTTGCCCGGGATATTGGGGATCTCCTTCGAGAAATTGGGCTTCACCGTGTCACCGGCGCCGTGCGCCGCTGCGACCCCGGTAAAGGCGATGCCCGTTGCCGCCAGCAGGGAGAGAAGAATGCGTTGCAGTTTCATGTTTGGCTCCTTGGAGGCTAGAATCATGCACCCCATCTGGTTCACAAAAAAGAACCAAAAACACGATTTTTGAATGTACCAGCGGCGATGACCAGCATCCTCGACCTGAAGCTGGACCGTGCGTCCAGAACCTCACTGGCGGAGCAGATACGGCTCGGCATCACCGGCGCGATCGAGAGTGGCGTGCTGGTTCCAGGCGCCAGGTTGCCGTCGTGGATCGACCTCGCTGCCCAGCTTGGCGTGGCGCGAGGCACTGTCAGGACCGCCTACGAGCGGCTGTCCGATGCGCAACTGGTGGTTTCATCGCGCGCCGGCGGCACCAGGGTTTCCGACCACGCCGGAGCCGCAAGGCCCCACGCGGAACAGGCGCGTTCGCTCGAAACCGATTTGCGCTCGGAGCTGTACCAGCACTTTCTGCCGGGCCCGGCAGTGTTCCAGATGGGCGTGCCGGCATCGGACTGCTTCCCTGCCCCCTTGTTCGCACGGCTGCGATCGCGGGCGGCACGTGACGAGGTGGAGGCGCCGGCGACCTACCCGGATCCGCGCGGCGAGCATGAACTCCGCAGAGAGATCGCGGCGCACCTGGCATTGTCCCGGGCGATGGACTGCCAGCCCTCGCAGGTCTTCATCACCGCGGGCTTTACCGGCGCGCTCGGTGTCACGCTGCGGGTGATCCAGGCCGAGGGCCGGCAAGCCTGGGTCGAGAATCCGGGATTTCTTCCCAGTCGCAGAGCCATGGCATTGTCCCGGCTCACGACCGTTCCCATCCCGGTGGATGAAAACGGCATCGATGTCGGCTACGGCCAGGCACATGCACCGGATGCCGCGGTGGCGCTGGTTACGGCGGGTCAGCAGGCGCCCCTGGGCCCGACTCTCTCACTCGGTCGCCGCGTGCAACTGCTCGAGTGGGCCAGCCGCGCGGGTGCATGGATCATCGAGGACGACTACCTTGGCGAACTCCAGCTCAGGCGTCGCGCGGCTCCCGCACTGGCATCGCAGGATCGGGCCGGGCGGGTCATCCATATCGGGTCCTTCAGCAAGACACTCAGCCCCACGCTGCGGCTCGGCTTCGTGGTCGTGCCGCCTGTCCTGGTATCGCGCTTCGAAGAAGTCGTCGCCTGCCTCGCTTCCGCGCCAGGGCCGGCGGTGCAAATGGCGACCGCCGAGTTTATGCGCGATGGACACTATCTGCGGCACCTGCGGCGCATGAAACGCATTTACGCAGCCCGCAGCGATGCGCTTCTGGCTGCGCTCAACGCCAGGGAATTCCAGGCCTATGCGGCAGGCCTCGCCGTAGTGGTGAGACTGCCGGACGGCGCCGACGACCAAAGGATCGCCCGGGAAGCCTATGCCTACGGGCTGGCGCCCGCACCGTTATCGGGCTGGTTCTGCTCTGCTTCCACACAACGGTCCGGCCTGCTGCTTGGTGTCGCGACGGCGATTGAGCACCAGGTTCCCGCTGCCTGCGACCGCTTGCAGCAATTGATCCGCAAGTTTTCGTAAAGTCCTGCAAGCCGATAACACCCTGTTGCGCGCGTCAGACGCGCGCGCAGCCGCAGACGGAGGCGATGCGCGCCGCCGTCGCGGCACATTCCGCCTGGGCTTCACGTCACAGCGACTTCAGATACTCCGCCAGGTCGGCAATATCCTGGCTGCTCAGCCCCAGTCCCCGCTTGGTGTTGTAGGTCGTCACGACCTCCGGCAAAGTCGCCGCAGAGCCGTCATGGAAATAGGGAGGGTGTTGCCATGCGCCCTTCAGCGGCGTGGTCCGGTATTGCTTGGTTGCGGAGCGCGAGGCGTAGCTCGGGCTCTCCGGTTCCGCCATCGAGTCGGCGGGCGGGTGAAGCAGCGAGTTGGCATCGGTAAATGCCGGGCCACTATGGCACGTGGCGCATCGGCCCGCGCCTTCGAACAGGGCCTTGCCCCGCAGCGCCGCCGCCGGGTCGAAACTGCCAGCCGGTGGCGGCGGAGCGCCCAGGGATAGCTGATACGCTTGCAGGGCCGGAAGCTTGCTGGTGACAAGGTCCACCGAGCCATTGGTGATGGAGATATTCAGGCGCGGTTCGGATACGGAGCCGAGGCCGCCCATCTGGGAGACGGCGACATACCGGTTCCAGTACATGATGTCTTCGCCATCGCCGGTAAAGGTAATGCGGTGAATGCCGGCCAGCCCGAAGGCGGGCGGTATCACGACCGGCTTGCTGAGGCCGTCGATATTATTGCGCGGGTCGTACTTGCCTGCGCCCCAGGCGTTGAGGACCTTTTTCATGGCCTCGTCAATGGCCGGTGACAGCGCGATGATGGCGCCGGGATTGAGATCCCGGTTGGGCCATCCGTCCAGCCGCTTGCCGATGCCCGGCGCGAACGAGTTGTCCACCGTCGAATGACAGAGGGCGCAGGTGGTGCCGACGCGGGTCAGCTTGTCGACCCCATTGACGGTCTCGACGGTCCCCTGGAGGCCGACGACCGCGTTCAGTTTCAGCAGCGCCACCGTCGTAGCCGGGCTCTTCAGGTCGATCGTGCCATTGCGGATGCCGTTTGCGATAGCCTCGGGCAAGGCCTCGGCGTCCACCTTGAGGCCCACGGAGAGTGCAGTCAAGGGATCCACCGAGCTGGCGATGACCTCGTGCATCCTCAGGTGATCGGTCCACTTCGCTTCGTCCCCGAAGGTGTCGAAGCGAAAGATCTGCTTGCCCTGCTCGACCAGGGCCTTCTGCGCCGCCTCCGTGCTGGCCGCATCCGTGCCGCCCCCTCCAGAACTGCCGCCACATGCCGCCACGGCCGCCACTGCGGCTGCCGTGAGCAGTGCATTTGCCAGCCTCCGTCGAGCCAGCTGCGGCATCGCTGGCTGCCGCAGCGGTACCGGCTGCACTTCAGTTTCAGATGTCAGTGCGGAGGGTTGCCTTTTCATGATCGACGTCCTTGTCAGGAGGAGATGCAGCAACTGAAAAAAAACAACCGACAGGTCTCCGACGGCAGTGGCTCGAATTTGTCCGTTGCATAGGCGTTAGACGTTTGCAGACGCCGGAAGGTGACACGAGGTCTGAGCCACATTGCGATGAGTTGTGGCTGCATGCATCTGCCTATGATTACTGACGCGTGGTTCGACCCCAGGCGAGGTACCGCAGTCGCGTATGCGCCCAGTCGACTGTCACCTTTTGGCAGCTGTGCCGTCTAATGATCTGCAACGGAAAAGGAGCCAGATCTCCAAATGGACAAGAACCGGGATCTCAGGCCGCCCCTGCCGTCTGGCGCCAGTGCCACCACAGACGCCGAACTGGTCGCCAGCGCCCGCGCCGGCGCCGCGTCTGCCTTCGAGGCCATCATGCGGCGCAACAACCGCCTGTTGTTCCGCACGGCCCGTGGCGTGGTTGCGGACGATGCCGAAGCCCAGGATGTCGTGCAGGAAACCTACCTGCGCGCCTTTACCAGCCTGGATTCGTTTCGCGGCGAGGCCGCGCTGAGCACCTGGCTGGCGCGCATAGCCATCAATGTCGCCCTGACAGCGCAGCGCAAGAGACGCCGGCTCTTTCAGATCGAAGCCCGGGGCGAAGAAGAAGATCTTCCTGGCGGACCTTTACAGGAGAACATGATGTCCTTCCGCGCCGCTGACGACGAATCACCTGAAGCCATGGCCGAACGCGGTCAGGTGCGGGAACTGCTGCAGCTTGCGGTCGAAAAGCTGCCGCCGATCTACCGCTGCGTGTTCATCCTTCGGGCGGTCGAAGACTTGAGCGTAGAGGAAACGGCTTATTGCCTTGGCGTTAGCGGCGACGTGGTCAAGACGCGCTTTCTGCGGGCCCGCATGATGCTGCGCGAATCCCTGGCCGCGGAGGTAAGTCCCTATCTGCAGAGCACGTTCAGTTTTGCCGGTACGCGCTGCGACGCGGTGGTCAATCACGTGTTCGACGCCCTCAGCGAGCGCGGGCTGGTCCGCTCGCAATGACGACGAGGGAACGCGGCAGTGCTCCTGGGAAGCGGATTTCGGCAACAAACGGCATCTCGTCGGCGCACGGGCGGCGACTGATTCCAGTTGCGGATCCCACCGATCGCGGCGTACTGTGCGGGTTACAGCCTGCGCGAGCGCTGGCCAGACTCGAGGAACTCCGATAAGGAGTTCCTGGTCCGGTGCCGCGCGGGTTGTACTGGTCGTCAGGAGGTGTCGCCATGGATTTCGAACCCCTCACTTACCAAAGCGTTGAGGTCCGTGCGGTTCTGATTCCGTTAAATCGACCAATCATTTCGAAGGTCGGCGCATTCGACCAGTGGCCGCTGATCCTGGTTGATCTTCACACTCGGGAAGGCGTTGTCGGTCGCAGTTATCTTGAGCCATATCTGATACAGGCGCCCAGGTACATCGTGCCTGCGATCCGGGATCTTGCCGCATCACGGGCCGGTAGCAGGATCGCACCGCTTGATGACTTCCAGAACGCCAGAGGTTCAACGCATCTCCTCGGCTACGAAGGCATCACGATGATCGCCATCGCAGGGCTCGACATGGCCGCGTGGGACGCGCTCGGCAAGGCCGCAGGCCTGCCTCTCGCAGCATTGCTTGGCGGAACAGTGGGCAGCGTGCAGGCGTACAACAGTAATGGGCTGTGGTTGAGCCACGTGGATGGCGTTGCAGAAGAAGCTAGTTCGCTCGTTGCAGAAGGAGCATTCAGCGCTTTGAAGCTGCGGCTGGGCCGCCAAAAGCTGCAAGACGACCTTGATGCCATTCGCGCGGTGCGCGAAGCGGCTGGCGACGAGATCAAGCTAATGGTGGATTTCAACCAGGGCTTGTCGTTTGATGACGGTCTGCGCCGCTGCCATGCCCTTGATAACGAGCGGCTGTACTGGTTCGAGGAGCCCCTCGCATACAACAACACCAGCGGCCATGCGCGGCTGGCGCGCGAGATCAAGACGCCGATCCAGCTGGGCGAGAACTTCTATGGTCCGCGCGAGTTATTGAAGGCAGTGCAGGCCGAGGCGTGTGACTGCGTCATGCTGGACATGATGCGGATCGGCGGCGTGTCGGGGTGGCTGCGGTCTGCGCCGATCGCTTCGGCGGCAGGAATCCCTGTCTCCACGCATCTGTATCCGGAAGTCTGCGCACATCTGATGCGCATCACCGAAACGGCGCACTGGCTGGAATGGCAGGACTGGGCCTATCCCGTGCTGAAGGAGCCTTTTGCGCTTGCAGATGGACACCTGGTGGTGCCGGACAGGCCCGGATCTGGAATCGAGTGGGACGAGAGCGTGGTGAAGCGCTTTCAGTACGACTAAGGCTTCCGCGCAGTGGCTAGCGCGGGTGGCTGGCATTCTTGCAGAGCGCGGCATCGGCTAGCACTGGCACCGATATCAGCGGTGATTTCGTCGAGCAGCTCTCTTTGGGTGGCAGAGGCTCTTTTGGGCTCGGATGCAGGGTGGTGAAACAGGCAAAAAAAGACCCAGATCGCTCTAAGTCCTTGATTCTTGCTGGTGGAGCGGTGGTGGGTGCTGAGGGGTTCGAACCCCCGACCTACGCCTTGTAAGGGCGCCGCTCTACCAACTGAGCTAAGCACCCGCTCGACCATCGCAGGCTGCCTGCCTGCAACTTGCTGAACGCTCCGCACCTCGCGGCAGATGCCGTGGTTTGCGTTGCGAGGGCGCAAGTTTAATACATGTGATTTCGGTTTGCCAAGGCCCGCGCGGACAAAAAAACGCCGCCGGGCATCGCTGCCCTGCGGCGTTTGGTTCATGCGGCTAAGGCGTCGTCAGTGATGCAGTCGCTCGACCTTGGCGGTGGCCTTGTCCGCCACCTCGGCGGGCTTGGCATCTTCTTCCGGCAACGCCTCGGGCTTGCGCTCGAGTGCCAGTTCCAGCACCTTGTCGATCCAGCGCACCGGCACGATCTCGATGGCGTTCTTGACGTTGTCCGGGATCTCGGCCAGGTCCTTGACGTTTTCCTCGGGGATCAGCACCAGCTTGATGCCGCCGCGGTGGGCTGCCAGCAGCTTCTCCTTCAGGCCGCCGATGGGCAGCACCTCGCCGCGCAGCGTGATCTCGCCGGTCATGGCGACATCCGCGCGCACCGGGATGCCGGTCAGCACCGACACCAGCGCCGTGGTCATGGCACCGCCCGCAGACGGGCCGTCCTTGGGCGTGGCGCCTTCGGGCACGTGGATGTGGATGTCGCGCTTCTCGAACATCTCATCGGTGATGCCCAGGCGGCGTGCCCGCGAACGTACCACCGAGCGCGCGGCCTCGACCGATTCCTTCATCACGTCGCCCAGCGAGCCGGTGCGGGTGATGTTGCCCTTGCCCGGCATGATCGCGGCCTCGATGGTCAGCAGGTCGCCGCCCACCTCGGTCCACGCCAGGCCGGTCACCTGGCCCACCTGATTTTCCTTGCCGGCCAGGCCGAAGTCGTACTTGCGTACGCCCAGGAACTTGTCGAGGTTGTCCGAATCGACCTTGATCGTGCCCGACTCCTTCTTCAGCAGCAGCAGCTTGACCGCCTTGCGGGCAATCTTGGAGACCTCGCGCTCGAGCGAACGCACACCGGCTTCGCGCGTGTAGTAGCGGATGATGTCGCGGATCGCCGCATCGGTGACCTCGATCTCGCCCGCCTTCAGACCATTGTTCTTGATCTGCTTCGGCAGCAGGTAACGCGTGGCGATGTTGAGCTTCTCTTCCTCGGTATAACCCGACAGGCGGATCACTTCCATACGGTCGAGCAGCGGCGGCGGAATGTTCAGCGAGTTCGACGTCGCCACGAACATCACGTCGGACAGGTCGAAATCGACCTCGATGTAGTGGTCCTGGAACGTGTGGTTCTGTTCCGGGTCCAGCACCTCGAGCAGCGCCGACGACGGATCGCCGCGGAAATCCTGGCCCATCTTGTCGATCTCGTCGAGCAGGAAGAGCGGATTGCGCACGCCAACCTTGGACAGGCTCTGCAAGATCTTGCCCGGCATCGACCCGATGTAGGTACGGCGGTGGCCGCGGATCTCGGCCTCATCACGCACGCCACCCAGTGCCATGCGCACGAACTTGCGGTTCGTCGCGCGCGCCACCGACTGGCCGAGCGAGGTCTTGCCCACGCCGGGAGGCCCGACCAGGCAGAGGATGGGTGCCTTCACCTTGTCCACGCGCTGTTGCACCGCGAGGTACTCGAGAATGCGTTCCTTGACCTTCTCCAGGCCGTAGTGGTCTTCATCCAGCACGCGCTCGGCGTTGGCGAGGTCGTTGTTGACCTTGCTCTTCTTGCGCCACGGCAGGTTCACCAGCGTGTCGATGTAGTTGCGCACGACGGTGGCTTCGGCCGACATCGGCGACATCAGCTTGAGCTTCTTGAATTCGGCGTCGGCCTTCTTCTTGGCTTCCTTCGGCATGCGCGCAGCCTTGATGCGCTTGTCGAGTTCTTCCAGGTCGGCGCCTTCTTCGCCCTCGCCCAGTTCCTTCTGGATGGCCTTGACCTGCTCGTTCAGGTAGTACTCGCGCTGGCTCTTCTCCATCTGGCGCTTGACGCGGCCACGGATGCGCTTTTCGACCTGCAGGATGTCGATCTCGCCCTCGAGCTGCGACAGCAGGCTTTCCAGGCGCTCGGTCACGTTGACCATCTCCAGGATCTTCTGCTTCTGCTCGAGCTTGATCGGCAGGTGCGCGGCGATGGTGTCCGCCAGGCGCCCGGCCTCGTCGATGCCCGACAGCGAGGTCAGGATCTCCGGCGGGATCTTCTTGTTGAGTTTTACGTACTGGTCGAACTGCGACACGATCGCGCGGCGCAGGGCCTCGGTCTCGGCGCTTTCGCCAGGTGCGGGCGGCACGGGCACGGCTTCGCACATGAAGTGCGAATCGTCCTCGCTCACCTCGCGGATATTTGCGCGCTGGGTGCCCTCGACCAGCACCTTCACGGTACCGTCGGGCAGCTTCAGCATTTGCAGGATATTGGCGATGCAGCCGACCTCGTACAGGTCGTCGGCGGTCGGCTCGTCCTTGGCCGCCGTCTTCTGGGCCACGAGCATGATGCTCTTGCCCGCCTCCATCGCAGTCTCAAGCGCCTTGATGGACTTTGGGCGTCCCACGAACAGCGGGATCACCATGTGCGGAAACACCACCACGTCGCGCAGCGGCAACAGTGGGAGGCGAATCGGCTCGGCCGGGAGGAGTTGTGTTCCGGACATCATTTTCCCCAAGTCAGTCATTTAAGGCGTAAATTGGGCCGCCCGAATCGATTACAAGATACGTGCCAATCGATTCATCAAGACAGGCAGATGCCGCTACCTGCACTTGGTGGCCCCTCTGAAACAGCATACCCGCGTTTCCTCCCTCTCGTCGGTAGAAATAAACAAAAAAAGCCGCTCGCTTCTACGCGAACGGCCTTTTTCGACCTGCTGCCCGTGTGGTGCCGACCTCTGACCACTCTGGCAGGCCTCGCGTCAGTTAGACCCTGCCACCTTGGGCTGCTGCTCTTCGTACATCAGCAGCGGCGGTGCATCGCCGTTGATCGTATTTTCATCGATCACCACCTTTTGCACGCCCTTGTAATTAGGCAAGTCATACATGACGTCCATCAGCGACTGCTCCAGGATCGAGCGCAGCCCGCGGGCACCGGTCTTGCGGCGGATCGCCTTGCGCGCGATGGCGCTCAGCGCACCGGGACGGATTTCGAGCTCGACGCCTTCCATCGCCAGCAGCTTCTGGTATTGCTTGACCAGCGCATTCTTGGGCTCGACCAGGATCTGCATCAGCGCGGCCTCGTCCAGCTTGGCCAGCGTCGCCACCACCGGCAGGCGGCCGATCAGTTCGGGAATCAGGCCGAACTTGATCAGGTCTTCCGGCTCGGTCTGCGGCAGCACCTCGCTGACGTCGCGTTCTTCCTTGCTCTTGACCTGCGCGGCAAAGCCGATGCCGGTCTTGTCCGAGCGCTGCATGATGACCTTCTCGAGGCCATCGAAGGCGCCGCCGCAGATGAACAGGATGTTGGTCGTGTCCACCTGCAGGAAGTCCTGGTTCGGATGCTTGCGGCCACCCTGCGGCGGCACCGATGCCATGGTGCCTTCGATCAGCTTGAGCAGGGCCTGCTGCACGCCTTCGCCGGACACGTCGCGCGTAATCGACGGGTTGTCCGACTTGCGCGAGATCTTGTCGATCTCATCGATGTAGACGATGCCGCGCTGCGCCTTCTCGACTTCGTAGTTGCAGTTCTGCAGCAGCTTCTGGATGATGTTCTCGACGTCCTCGCCGACGTAGCCGGCTTCGGTCAGCGTGGTCGCGTCGGCGATCACGAACGGCACGTTCAGCAGGCGCGCCAGCGTCTGCGCGAGCAGCGTCTTGCCCGAGCCGGTGGGCCCGATCAGCAGGATATTGCTCTTGGACAGCTCGACGTCATCCTTCTTGCCGAGGTGCTTGAGGCGCTTGTAATGGTTGTAGACCGCCACGGCCAGAATCTTCTTGGCCTGTTCCTGGCCGATCACATACTGGTCCAGGCTTTCGCGGATCTCGTGGGGCGTGGGCAGGTCGGAGCGCGCGGCCGTGGCGGCGTCTTTCTCGGATGCCGTGGCCTCGTCGCGAATGATCTCGTTGCACAGGTCGATGCACTCGTCGCAAATGAACACCGACGGGCCGGCAATCAGCTTCTTGACCTCATGCTGGCTCTTGCCGCAGAAGGAGCAGTACAGAAGCTTTTCGCTGGATGAACCTTTTTTGTCCGCCATAGGAATCAGTCACTTTTGCAGTGCGCACACCGCGGGGCGACAGGCTCCTCGGCGATACGCTTCAAACGCATCATACGCCAAAACAATTGGCACCACCGGCGGTTCCCCCCGGCTGTGGGGCCAAGGCCCCGTTTCACAGGTTCCGATGCAAAAAACGAGGCATGGGGCCTCGTTCCGGTATAGCCTTCGCCATTTGGGCCCAGCCAGCGTGGCAGGCCGCCGTTGCACCATGGCCACGGCGGCGCGCCGCATCAGCCGCGGCGGGCGAGAACCTTGTCGATCAGGCCGTAGTCGACCGCCTGGTCGCCGCTCATGAAGTTGTCGCGATCGGTGTCGCGGGCAATCTTCTCGACCGGCTGGCCGGTCACTTCCGACAGGATGGTGTTGAGCCGCTCGCGCAGGTACAGGATCTCGCGCGCCTGGATCTCGATATCCGAGGCCTGGCCGCGCGCGCCGCCCAGCGGCTGGTGGATCATGATGCGCGAGTTGGGCAGCGCCGAACGCTTGCCCTTGGCACCCGCCGCCAGCAGGAAGGCGCCCATGCTGGCCGCCATGCCCATGCACAGCGTCGACACGTCCGGCTTGATGAACTGCATGGTGTCGTAGATGGCCAGCCCCGCCGACACCGAACCGCCCGGCGAGTTGATGTACAGGGACACGTCCTTGTCGGGGTTCTCGCTTTCCAGAAACAGCAGCTGTGCCACCACCAGGTTGGCGGTCTGGTCGTTGACCTCGCCCACCATGAACACCACGCGCTCCTTCAGCAGGCGCGAGTAGATGTCATAGGCGCGCTCGCCCCGGCCGGACTGCTCGACGACCATCGGCACCAGCCCCAGGCCCTGGGTTTCCAGTGCCGAAGCCTGCGTGGTGGCGAGACGGTCAAGCAAATCATTGCGGGTCATGCATGTTCTCCATGGATTCGTCGGATCGCAAGGCAATCCGGGTAACTCGGGAAGTTCCGGCCCCGCACCGTGGCGCGGGGCTGCCGGTCACTTCCGGCCTCAGGCTTGCTGCGCGTTGCCTTCGGCGGTGAGTTCCTCGAAGGACACCTTCTTGTCGGTGACCTTGGCCTTGCCGCACACGAAATTTACCACGTTGTTTTCGAGCACGTAGGCTTCCATTTCGGCCAGGCGCTGCTGGTCGCCGTAGTACCAGCGCATGACTTCCTTCGGGTCCTCGTAGCTCTTGGCGAAGTCCTCGATCTCGGCCTTGATCTGGTCGGCCTTGGCTTCCAGGCCGTTGGCCTTGACGATCTCGGCCAGGATCAGGCCCAGCTTGACGCGGCGCTCGGCCTGCTGCGCGAACATCTCGGCCGGGATCGGCATGTCCTTGGCGTTGGGCATGCCACGCTGCTCGAGGTCGCGGCGGGCCATTTCCACCAGGCGCTCCTGGTCCTGCTCGATCAGGGCCTTGGGCACGTCCAGCTCGCTGGCCTTCAGCAGCGCTTCCATGACCTGGTCCTTCAGCATGGCGTGCGTGCGGCGCTTCACTTCGCGCTCGAGGTTCTCGCGGATGTCGGCGCGCATCTTGTCGACGCTGCCGTCGGCGATGCCGAGCGACTTGGCGAAGGCTTCATTCACTTCCGGCAGGTGGGCCCACTCGATCTTCTTCAGGGTCACGGTGAACTCGGCGGTCTTGCCGGCCACTTCCTTGCCGTGGTAGTCGGCCGGGAAGGCCAGCGGGAAGGTCTTGCTTTCGCCGACCTTCAGGCCCAGCGCGGCCTGCTCGAACTCGGGCAGCATGCGGCCTTCGCCCAGCACGAACGGGAAGTCCTCGGCCTTGCCGCCGGCGAACTCTTCGCCGTCGATCTTGCCGACGAAGTCCAGCGTCACGCGGTCGCCGTTCTGCGCGGTGACGTCGGCACCGCCGTCGCCATGCTCGCCGGCTTCGCCGCGGGCGTGGTAGTGCACACGCTGCTTGCGCAGGATGTCGATGGTCTTGTCGACTTCGGCATCGGTGATTTCAGTGCCGGTGCGGGTGACTTCGGCAGCCGACAGGTCACCGATCTTCACTTCCGGGTACACCTCGAAGGTGGCGTCGAAGGCGACTTCGTCCTCGCCCACGCCTTCGTTCTTGATCTCGAACTTGGGCTGGCCGGCAACCTTGACGTCCTGTTCCTTGGTGATGTCGAAGAACTTGCGTGCGGCCTTGTCGAAGCGCACTTCGAACTCGACCTGCTGGCCGTACTGCTTCTCGACCATCTTCATCGGCACCTTGCCCGGACGGAAGCCCGACATCTTCACGGTCTTCGACAGGCGAACCAGGCGCTCCTGCTTTTCCTTCTCCACTTCGGCCTTGGGGATGGCCAGGGTCACCTTGCGGTCCAGCTTGCCGAGGTTCTCAATCACGTTCGACATGGTCGTAGATCCAATCCAGAAATGTAGTTGTGTTCGTAGGTGCTGCCGTCTTGTACGCGTACCGCCCGCTTTACCGCCACGGCGCCGTCACCAGAGGACGGCCAGGGCAGCGCACCGGCGAACGGAAAGCTCCGCGCAAACGGAAAACGGGGATTATCGCACGGTTTTGATTCGCTTCCGGCAGATTTTGCCCGGAACGCGCCCCGCCCCCGCTGCCTGGCCGCGCCGCGCTACGCCGCCTGCCCATGGCGCAGCGCGCGCAGCAGCAGGCGTGCCGGATCCACCGCATCGGCCAGGTCCGACTCCAGCGGCAGCGGCTCGCCTTCGATCTGGCTGGCCAGCAGTTCCGCGCCCAGCGCGGCCCAGGTAAGGCCGCGCGAGGCATAGGCCAGCGCCGCATAGAGCCCGGGCTGGCGCGGCAGGTCGCGCAGGTGCGCGCCGCGCAGCGACGCGGCCTGCGCCACCGCGGCGGCCTCGTCCGGCACTTGCCCGATCAGCGGCAGCCGGTTGTGCGTGACCGTGCGCACGCCGACATAGCCCGACACGTTGGCGGGATCGATCGCGGCCACCGCGTCGGCCTGGCCGGGCAGCAGCCCGGCCAGCCGGGCCAGGTTGGCGGCGTGGACCGCCGGCTGCGCCACCAGCGGACCGACATCTTCGTCATAGCTCGAGCCGACGCGCCCGCTGCCGTCGGCGGCACGCGGCAACAGGTAGCCGGCACCGGTCACCACGCAGTCGGGCCAGCCGCCGAGCGCGTCGACCTGCGCGGCCGCGAGCGTGGTCAGCTGTCCGCGCACGCGCCGCAGGGTCCAGTGTTGCTGGGGCAGCAGTTGCTGTGCCTCGTGTGCGTTGGCCAACACCAGTACCGGTGCCGACGCCAGCACGGCGCCGCCCGGCGCCAGCGCCCGCCATTGCCCGTCGACGCGCGCGATCGCGCCGACCCGGCAGCCGAAGCGCGTCGCCACCGCCTCGCCGGCGCGCGCAAGCTGCGCCGCGCAGATGTCCGGCGGCGCCACCCATCCGCCCAGCGGGAACCACAGACCGCCGCGCGGCACGCCGGCGTGGTGCGCCGAGGCCGCCTCATCAGCGCTCATCCAGCGCACGAAATCCTGCGGCAAGCCCATGGCGTCCAGCGCCGCGCGCTGGGCCTCGCCCTCGGCCTCGTCCGCGCCGATCTGCAGCACGCCGCAGCCGTGCCAGCCGACCGCGTGCCCGGCCTCGGCCAGCGCCGCCCAGGCGCGCAGCGCGTACTGGTTGCCGGCGCGCGACAGCCGCGACAGCAGGCTGTCGTCGGCCGACACATGCGCATGCATGGCCGCGGCGCGATGCGCCGAGGTCTGCCGCGCCGGCCCGTCATGGGCATCGAACAGGGTCACGCGCCAGCCGCGCGCGGCCAGGCGCTCGGTCACGGCGCAGCCGGCCAGTCCGGCGCCGATCACGATGGCATGGCGCTCGGCCCATTGCGCCGGCAGCGGCGGCGCGTGGCGACGCGATTTCCATTGCGGGCGAAAGCGCGCGACGGTCATGTCGCGCTTGCCGCCAAAACCGGGGACCTTGGCGACCTCGAAGCCGACCTCCTTCAGCCCGCGCCGCACAAAGCCCGCGGCGGTATACGTCGCCAGCGTGGCACCGGGACGCGCCAGCCGCGCCAGGCCGCGGAACACCGGCACCGACCACATCTCGGCATTGCGCGCCGGCGAGAAGCCGTCCAGATAGAAGGCATCTGCCCCCGCGGCCAGCCGCGGCAGCATCGCTTCGGCATCGCCCAGCGCCAGCGTCAGCACCACGCGGCCCTGGTCGAACGCGAGCCGGTGCAGGCCCGGCAGCGCCAGCGGCCATTGCGCCTGCAGCGCCTGCGCCAGGGGCTGCAACGCCTCCACGCTGGCATGCAGTTGCGCCAGCCCGTCGCGCGTGAACGGATGCTTTTCGATCGAGACGAAGTGCAACGTGCCGCAGCGCTGCGGATGGTCGCGCCACGCCTGCCAGGTCGCGAGGAAATTCAACCCCTGGCCGAAGCCGGTCTCGACGATGACGAACTGCCGTTGCCCGGCCCACGCATCCGGCAAGCCATTGCCGCCGAGGAAGACATGGGCGGCCTGCGCCAGGCCGCCTTCGGTGCTGTGGTAGACGTCGTCGTAGCGGGGCGAATACGGGGTGCCCTGGGCGGACAGGATGGGCTCGGCGGGCTCGAGTGCGCGCGGCATGGGACAGGAAATTCGAAAGCGGAATGCCCCGGACGCAGCGTCGGGAGCGTGGCAGGGGCGACTCGCGGCGGATGGTAGCATAGCGGCCTTTCCGCGGACGCCGCCGTCTGCCCCGAATCTTGCGCCGCCAGGGCGCCCTGCTCCACATGCTCAGCTATCGTCACGCCTTCCATGCCGGCAATCACGCCGATGTCCTCAAGCACGCCGTCGTGGTGCAACTGCTGGAGCACCTGACGCAGAAGGACAAGGCGTTCTGGTACATCGACACCCATGCCGGCGCCGGCCTCTATGCGCTGGACCACGCCTACGCGCAGAAGAAGGCGGAATTCGAGACCGGCATCGCGCCGCTGTGGCGCGCCGCGGCAAGCGGCACCCCGCTGCCGCCGATGCTGGACGAATACCTGGACCAGGTGCGCGCGCTCAACCCGGACGGCAACCTGCGCCACTACCCGGGCTCGCCCTGGCTGGCCTGGCAAATGCTGCGCGAGCACGACCGCCTGCGGCTGTTCGAGCTGCACAGCACCGAGATCCAGGTGCTGCGCGACAACTTCCGTGGCGCCGGCCGCCGCGTGATGCTGTACGACGGCGACGGCTTCGGCGGCATCAAGGCGATCCTGCCGCCGCCGCCGCGGCGCGCGCTGGTGCTGGTCGATCCGTCGTACGAAGACAAGCAGGACTACGCGCGCACCGTGCAGACCGTGCGCGACGGGCTGGAGCGTTTTGCCACCGGCGTCTATGCGGTGTGGTACCCGCAGGTGCAGCGGCGCGAGGCAGTGCAGTTGCCGGTGCAGCTGCAGGGCCTGCCGCTCAAGAGCTGGCTGCACGTGACCCTGACGGTCAAGCGCCCGGTCGAGGGCGGCCTGGGCCTGCACGGCAGCGGCATGTTCATCGTCAACCCGCCGTGGCGGCTGCAGGAATCGCTGCGCCAGGCCATGCCCGTGCTGGTCGACCTGCTCGGCCAGGACGACGGCGCCGGCTTTACGCTCGAAGCCGAGGAGCGCTGAGCCGGCGCACCAGCCAGTCCAGCGCCATGGCCGCGGCCACGCCGACCGTGTCGGCGAGCAGGTCGAGCCAGTCGGCCTCGCGGTAGCCGGTCTGCCCTTGCAACAGCTCGATCACGCCGCCATACGCGACCAGGCCCAGCCATAGCGGCCAGCCACGCGCGGCGTAGGCGCGAGCGCCCAGCAGGCCCAGCAGCGCAAACCCGAGCGCGTGGTTGGCCTTGTCCCAGCCAGTGGTCGGCAGCGGCTGCGTCGGCGGCATCAGCGACAGCGCCAGCACGGCGGCGGCGCAGGCCCAGAACAGCAGGCGCCAGCGCAGCGGGGTCAGGGTCGGAACGGCAATCATGGGCGGGGACCAAGGTCTGGAAAGCCGACAATATAGCCGCACGGGCCCGCCGGGGCGCGCAGTCGCCACGGGGCTGGATTCCCCCCGCGCCTTGCGCTACAATCCGCAACCTCGTTGCACTGCGGGCTGCCTGCGGCAGATCCGGCAAGAAGACGGCAAAGGCGGGCACTTCCAGCCGCCTTTTTTGCTTTCGTCTCCGGCAACGAGCATCGCGGCCGCCCGCCCGGGCAGCGCCGCAAGGACCGCGAGGGTGGCGAAATTGGTAGACGCACCAGGTTTAGGTCCTGACGCCAGCAATGGTGTAGGGGTTCGAGTCCCCTCCCTCGCACCACCCGCCCGACAAGTGGCGGGCTGACAACCTCCCCCCAAAAAAGACTTCGATTGACATCGATCGGCCATGCGGCAACCGCTGCGTGTCGAAGCGACGACGCGCGCGTTTGCGCCGATTCGCGGCGCTTGGCGCAGGTGGTAGAACACCTGAGTGGCAGCGCCTTTCGCGGACCCGTGCGGCGATCTATGCTGAAGATGTCGGAGCCGCCGTGCGCACTGCGCAGGTGGTGCCCGGCATGATCACCTCAGCCCCGCGGAGGGCATATGAAATTCCCTGCCTTGCTGTTGGCAGCGTCGATGGCCGCTGGCTGGACATCGCTCGCACAGGCCGCCGGATGCCAGTACGACATGCAGTGCAAAGGTGAGCGGATCTGCCACCACGGGCAATGCGTCTATCCCGAAGTGGAAGAGTCCGCCGAAGCGGGCGGTCCGCCAAAGTCCGGTGCTGCCGCAGCGGCTGCCGTGCCGGCGGCGGAGGTGACTCCGGTACCGACCACTTCGGTAACCCCGAGCGCCCCAGCCACGATAACCGGGACCACTATCAAACGCAGCCCCTACCCGCCACCGCCGCGCGGCTGCTGCACCGTGGCCGGCAAGCTGAAGCTGTCGCCGGCCTCGGCGTCGGATACCAGCCTGGCCAGCGGCGACGCATGCCAGGGGCTGACCGCCTCCGGCAAGCCGGTTCCCGGCACGATCTGCAACTAGGCGCACGCCTGGTGACGTAGCGCAGGACCCTGGCGCCGGCCGTCACACGGCCACGGCGCCCGGTCCGTCTTCGGGCCGCCGCACGCGGAACCAGGCCGCGTACAGCGCCGGCAGGAACAGCAGCGTCAGCACCGTGGCGATGATCAGCCCGCCCATGATGGCCACCGCCATCGGCCCCCAGAACATCGAGCGCGACAGCGGGATCATCGCCAGCACGGCCGCGGCCGCCGTCAGGATGATCGGGCGGAAGCGGCGCACCGCGGCTTCGACGATCGCAGTCCATTGCGGCACGCCGGCGCGGATGTCCTGCTCGATCTGATCGACCAGAATCACCGAGTTTCGGATGATCATGCCAAGCAGCGCGGTGATGCCCAGCTGCGCCACGAAGCCCATCGGCGCCCGCAGCAGCAATAGCGTGGCCGCGGCGCCGATCAGCCCGAGCGGGCCGGTCAGGAACACCATCGCCGCGCGCGAGAAGCTGTGGAGCTGCAGCATCAGCAGCGTGAAGATGATGAAGATGCACAGCGGCAGCTGCGCCGCGATCGAGGCCCCGGCCTTGCCGCTCTCTTCTTCCGCCCCCGCCACGGTGATGCGGTAGCCCGGCGGCAGCTGCGCGCGCAGCGCGTCCAGCTTCGGGTTGATCTGCGCGGTGACGGTCGGGCCCTGGATGCCGTCGACCACGTCGGCCTGCACGGTCACGCCGAAGTCGCGGTTCTCGCGCCAGACCACGCCGGGCTCGGCGCGCAGCGTCACGCGTGCCACCTGCGTCAGCGGCACTACGCGGCCGGTGTTGGTCGGCACCAGCATGTTGTTAAGGTCCGAGATTGCATCGCGCTCGTTGCGCGGCGTGCGCATCAGGATGTCGATCAGCTTGTCGCCGTCGCGGTATTGCCCTACCGGCACGCCGCTCAGCACCGTCTGCGTGACGCGGGCGATGGCCTGCGTGGTCACGCCCAGCGCGCGCGCCTTGTCCTGGTCGATCTCCAGGCGCAGCATCTTGACGTTCTCGTTCCAGTTGTCGTTGACGCCGACGGTGTTGGGGTTGGCGCGCATCTCGGCCTTGACCTGGTCGGCCAGCCGGCGCACGGCGGCGGCGTCCGGGCCGATCACGCGGAACTGCACCGGATAGGCCACCGGCGGCCCGTTGGGCAGCAGCTTGACGCGCCCGCGCAGGTACGGGAACTCGGCATCGAGCAGCTGGATGACACGGCGGCGCAGCGCGTCGCGCACTTCGGTGCTGGCCGGCATCACGATCACCTGCGCCACGTTGGACTGCGGGAAGATCTGGTCCAGCGGCAGGTAGAAGCGCGGCGCGCCGGTGCCGACGAAGGTGGTCAGGCTGGCGACGTCGCGGTCCTTGCCGATCCGTTGCTCGAAGCGCTTGGCTTCGGTCTCCATCTGGGCGAAGCTGGTGCCCTCCGGCATCCACAGCTCCACCATCAGTTCCGGGCGGCTGGAATCCGGGAAGAACTGCTTCTCGACGAACTTGAAGGCGTAGATGCCCAGCGCGAAGGCCACCAGCGTGATCGCGATCACCAGCTTGCGCCAGGTGACGCACCAGTCCACCAGCCGGCGGAAGCGCGCGTAGAACGGCGTGTCGAAGACCTCGTGGGCCTCGCCCGCGCCCGGGCCGCGGGTCTTGAGCAGCAGGTAGCCCAGGTAAGGTGTGAAGTAGACCGCCGCCAGCCACGACAGCACCAGCGCCAGCGCCGTCACCGCGAAGATGGCGAAGGTGTACTCGCCCACCGTCGAACGCGCCAGTCCCACCGGCAGGAAGCCGGCCGCGGTGATCAGGGTGCCGGTCAGCATCGGCATCGCGGTCGAGGTATAGGCAAAGGTGGCGGCCTCCATCTTGGAGAAGCCCTCTTCCAGCTTGCGCACCATCATCTCGACCGCGATGATGGCGTCGTCGACCAGCAGCCCCAGCGCCACGATCAGCGCGCCCAGCGAGATCTTGTGCAGGCCGATGCCGAAGATGTTCATGAACAGGAACGTCACCGCCAGCACCAGCGGGATGGTCAGCGCCACCACCAGCCCGGGGCGCACATCGAGCCGCAGCGGCCGCGTGTGCAGCCCAAGCGAGACGAAGCTCACCGCCAGCACGATCACCACTGCCTCGATCAGCACCCGCACGAACTCGCCGACCGAGCGCTGCACCGCCTCGGGCTGGTCCTGCACCTGGTCCATCTCGATGCCCACCGGCAACTGGCCGCGCAGCCGCTCGAAGGCGCTGCGCAGGTTCTTGCCCAGCTCGATGATGTCGCCGCCCTTCTGCATCGAGATACCGAGCCCGATTACGTCCTTGCCGTTGAAGCGCATGCGCTGCTGGGTAGGGTCGACATAGCCGCGGTATACGTGCGCGATGTCGCCCAGGCGGATATTGGCGATGCCGTTGGGCCCGCGCAGCACCAGGTTCTCCAGGTCTGCCACGCTGGCGAACTGGCCCGACAGGCGCACCTGCAGGTTGTCGCTCGGGGTCACCAGCACGCCGCTGCCGGTCAGGTTGTTCTGCTGCGAGATCTGGTCGGCGATGGCGTTGATGTCCAGCCCCAGCTGGGCAAAGCGCGCCTGGTTGAACTCGATGTAGACCTTCTCGTCCTGCAGTCCGATCAGCGAGACCTTGGCCACCGACGGCACGCGCAGCAGTTCCTGGCGCACCAGGTCGGCATATTCGCGCAGCTCCTTGTAATTGAAGCCATCGGCCGAGAGCGCGTAGATGGTGCCGTAGACGTCGCCGAACTCGTCGTTGAAGAACGGCCCGCGCACGCCGGCCGGCAGGGTCTGCTGGATGTCGCCGATCTTCTTGCGCACGGTGTACCAGACCTGCGCGGTCTCCTTCGCGGGCGAGGTGTCCTTGAGCTGGAAGATCACCGTGGTCTCGCCGGGCTTGGAGAAGCTGCGGATCTTGTCCGCATAGGGCACTTCCTGCAGCTGGCGCTCGATCTTGTCGGTGACCTGGACCGCGATCTGCTCGGCGGTGGCGCCGGGCCAGAAGGCCTGCACCACCATCACGCGGAAGGTAAACGGCGGGTCCTCGTCCTGGCCGAGCTGAAAGAATGCCAGCAGGCCGCCGAGCAGCAGCACCACCAGCAGGTAACGGGTCAGCGGCTGGTGTTCCAGCGCCCAGCGCGACAGGTTGAAGCGGGAATGGTCCATCCGCTCACCCCTGCTTCGGGGTGGCGGCCGCTGCCGACGCCGGCGCGACCGTCTGCAGCGGTCGCACCTTCTGCCCCGGGCGCAGCAGGTGCGCGCCCGCGGTGACGATGGTCTGGCCCGGCGCCAGGCCCTGGCGCACTTCGATGTCATTGCCGAAGGCTTCGCCCAACGTCACGGCCACTGGCTTGACCGTGCCCGACGCGGCATCGTAGATCCAGACCATGTCGCGGCCCTGCTCCTGCAGCAGCGCGGTCAGCGGCACGCGCAGCGCCGGCGCGGCGCCGTTGCGAACGAAGGTCACCACCGCGGTCATGCCCAGCTTGAGGTCGGCGGGCGGATTGGGCACGCTTACGCGGGTGGCGTAGGTACGCGTGACCGGGTCGGCCGCGGCGGCGATCTCGCGCACGCGGCCGGGCAGCGCGCGCTGCGGCTCGGCCCAGGTATGGACGGTCACCTCGGTCAGCCCGCGCAGCAGGCCGACCTGGTCCTCGGGCAGGCCGATCGCGACTTCCTTCTCGGCGGTCTGCGCCACCCGCACCACCGGCTGGCCAGGGGTGACCACCTGGCCCACCTCGGCGTCGATGGCGGTGACCACGCCGTCGGCGTCGGCATGCAGCACGGCATAGGCGGTCTGGTTGGACTGGCTGCGCAGCCCGGCCTGCGCCTGGCGCAGCCGCGCTTCGGCGGCGTCGAAACTGGCCTGGCGCCGGTGCTGCTCGGCGGCGCTGATAAAGCCCTTCGCGAACAGGTCGTTGTAGCGCTTCAGGTCGGCCGCGGCGAGGTCGCGATCGGTGCGGGCGGCCTCGAACTGCGCGCGCGAGCCCGCTTCGGCCAGCGACAGGTCGGCGGGATCGAGCCGGGCCAGCGGCTGTCCCTTGCTGACCACGGCGCCGACGTCCACCAGCCGCGCCGCGATCTTGCCGCCGACGCGGAAGCCGAGCCGCGACTCCACGCGCGGGCGCACGTCGCCGGAAAACTCGAAGGCGGTCTTGCCACTGTGCGGACTGAGCTGCATCATGCGCACCGGGCGGATCTCCGGCGCGGGCTCGGGCGCCTTGCCGCAGCCGGCCAGGACCAGCGCACCGGCCAGCGACAGCGCCGCCACGACCGGGCCGGGGCGCCTGGCCTGCCGCTGCGGCGTGGTGACGACGGAGGTGACAGAGGAATCTGCAGCCGCAACTTCCGGCACTTGGCAAAGCACTGGCATCGGTAGGCAACGAGTCGGAATGGGTACAACTGCTGGGCGGGCCGCGCTCCACCATGGTTCACGCCGCCCGATCGGGCGCGCCGAGGTGGCAGCCTGACGCAGGCCGGCGGGCAGCCGGCGGGTGTCCGGAAGCCGGCACGGGCACTAAATAACTTGCCGGTCAGTAATATAACGACCGCCCCGGGGTGCGTCAAACGGCAGGCGACGAAACGCCTGGAATGAAGCTTCAAGCGGCGCTACAGGGTGGCGAACCGCGCCGGACGCGCGCGGGCCAGCCCGGCCGCGGTGCTACAATCCGGCGCGCCGGCGGCGCACCGCGACGCGGCTGCCCCCATCGGCCTGGCACCCCGCTTATCCGGCGCGGTTCCCCAGCGGTTCCCCAGCGGTTTCCCCACTTCTTCGACCCGAGACCGGCGTGACGCCCGATCAGTATTGCCAAGAGAAAGTCGCCCAGAGCGGCTCGAGCTTCTATTACAGCTTCCTGTTCTTGCCGGCCGAGCGCCGCCGCGCGATCACCGCGCTGTACGCGTGGTGCCGCGAAGTCGACGACGTGGTCGACGACACCCATGACGCCGGCCTGGCGCACCAGCAGCTCGACTGGTGGCGTGCCGAGCTGCGCCGCCTGTTCGACGGCGCGCCGACCCACCCCACTACCCAGGCCCTGCAGCCGCATGTCGCCAGCGCCGGCCTGAGCCAGGCCGAGATGGCCGAGGTGCTGGAGGGCATGGAAATGGACCTGACCCAGACCCGCTACCTGGACGAGGCCGGCCTGGCGCGCTACTGCCACTGCGTGGCCGGCGTGGTCGGCACGCTGAGCGCGCGCCTGTTCGGCTACACCGATCCGCAGACGCTGGTCTTTGCCGAAAAGCTGGGCCAGTCGCTGCAGCTGGTCAATATCCTGCGCGATGTCGGCGAGGACGCCCGGCGCGGGCGCATCTACCTGCCGGTCAATACCTTGCAGCAGTTCCAGGTGCCGGCTTCCGAGATCCTGAAGGGCGAGCATTCCGGTCGCTTTGTCGCGCTGATGCAGTACCACGCCGGCCGGGCCCGCGCGCTGTACCATGAGGCGCTCGCGCTGCTGCCGCGGCAGGACCGTCGCGCCCAGCGCGCCGGCCTGCTGATGGGCGCGATCTACCACGCGCTGCTCGACGAACTCGAAGCCAGCCAGTTCCAGGTGCTGAACCAGCGCATTGCGCTGACGCCGCTGCGCAAGTTGTGGATCGCCTGGAAGACCTGGGTGCGCAACAGCTAGCGCGCGGACTACGCCGCCTTTTCCGACCACCTGTCCCAAGCCGTACCGCCATGACGCAGACCTCCGCCTCCCTCGGCGACACCATCCTCGCCCATGCCGACGAACTCGCCCGTTTCTCCGACATGGAGGGCGGCCTGACCTGCGCCTACCTGACGCCCGCCCACCGCTCTGCGCAGGCCCTGCTGGCGCAGTGGATGGAAGCCGCCGGCATGCAGGTGCGCATCGATGCCATCGGCAATGTCATCGGCCGCTATGCCGCCGATCCCGCAGTGCGTGACGCGCGCGTGCTGCTGACCGGCTCGCATTTCGACACCGTGCGCAATGGCGGGCGCTATGACGGCCGGCTTGGCATCCTGCTGCCGATCGCCGTGCTCGGCGCGCTCAACCAGGCCGGCATCCGCCTGCCCTATCACGTCGACGTGGTGGCCTTCGCCGAGGAAGAAGGACTGCGCTTCAAGACCAGCTTCCTGGCCAGCAGCGTGCTGGCCGGCCGCTTCGACGCCGCGCTGCTCGAACGTCAGGACGCCGACGGCGTAACCCTGCGCGAAGCGCTGGCCGCATCCGGCCTGCCCGGCGCCGGCGAGCTGCAGGCGCTGCGCGACGCGGCGCTCGATCCGGCGTCGCTGCTGGGCTTTGTCGAAGTGCATATCGAACAGGGTCCGGTGCTGCTGCACCATGAGCTGCCGTTGGGCGTGGTCACGCAGATTGCCGGCAGCAGCCGTTTCTCGGTGCGCGTCGAAGGCGTGGCCAGCCACGCCGGCACCACGCCGATGGGCATGCGCCGCGACGCCGCGGCGGGCGCGGCCGAAATGATCCTGCTGGTGGAGCAGCGCTGCGCGGCGGCGCCGACGCTGGTCGGCACCGTCGGCCAGTTGCAGGTGCCGGACGGCTCGAGCAATGTCATCCCCGCGGCCTGCACCTTTTCGATGGATATTCGCGCCGGCGAGGATGCCATCCGCGAGGCCGCTATCGCCGACATCGTCGCCGGCATCGCGCAGATTGCCGAACGCCGCGGCCTGAGCGCGCAGGTGGAGCGCGTGCCGCCGGTCAACAACGCGCCGTGCGCGCGCCGGCTGATGGATCAGTTCGGGGCGGTGCTGAAAAAGCGCGGGCTGCAGGCGTTCGAGCTGCCGTCAGGGGCCGGCCATGACGCCATGATGATGCAGCGGGTCACCGACGTGGCGATGCTGTTCGTGCGCTGCGGCAACGGCGGCATCAGCCACAACCCGCTGGAGACCATCACCGCCGAAGATGCGCAGCTGGCCGCGGAGGTTTTCGTGGATTTCCTACGCCACTTCCAGCCGCGCGGCTAGCCGCCCTGGTAGATGTCGCGTCCGAAGTCGTAGAGATTCTTGCGCAGCCGGCGGCGTTCGTCCGGCGACAGCCGCGAGCCGCCGCGTTCCTCGCCGCGCCGGCGCTCGGCCTCGCGCTGTTCGGTGCGGTGGCGCTCGGCACGGGCGCGCGCTTCGCGCTGGCTGTTGCCCGGGTCGCTCGCCTGCGCCGACGGATAGCGCTTGAGCAGGTTGGCCATACCCGCCGATTGCGCCAGTGCCGTCCCGCCCGGCATGCACAGCGCCAGCACGGCCAGCGCCAGCGCAAGGCATGCGCCGGCGATACCATGCTGCGGATGCCCGTGCCGGGTTCGGTTCACTTTCATTGATAATGGCGGTCTTGGCTTCGCGAAAAGGCAGTGGTTGGACTGCCTGTTGGACTGCCTGAAGCCGGGAATTCCGGTACCCCGTCCGGCACCGCGCCCTCTGCAAGCATTGCGCCAGCTGGCGCTGGACGGGCTGGCGGAAGCCGTGGAGCGTCCGGCGAAAATGCGCGGAAAACCGCCGCGCACGGCGCCGAAATGGACGGATTGCGCAGTGTAATCGCACGATTGATGCACACTGCCATACCACGGGGTAAAGTATGTAACGTTTTGTTAAGCCATTTTGAGCGAAAGCGATAGTCGCTAAGATACCGCCATGGAAAATACCAGCCACAAGATTCTTGTCGTCGACGATGACCCGCGTCTGCGCGATCTGCTGCGCCGCTATCTGGGCGAACAGGGTTTTACCGTGCTGGTGGCGGAGAACGCCACCGCGATGAACAAGCTCTGGCTGCGCGAGCGTTTCGACCTGCTGGTGCTGGACCTGATGATGCCCGGCGAAGACGGCCTGTCGATCTGCCGCCGGCTGCGCGGCGCCAATGACCAGACCCCGATCATCATGCTCACCGCCAAGGGCGAGGACGTGGACCGCATCGTCGGCCTGGAGATGGGCGCGGACGATTACCTGCCCAAGCCGTTCAACCCGCGCGAGCTGATCGCGCGCATCCATGCGGTGCTGCGCCGCAAGGGCCCGGCCGAAGTGCCAGGCGCCCCGTCGGAAACGCCCGAGACCTTTGCCTTCGGCGACTTCGTGCTGAACCTGGCGACGCGCACGCTGACCAAGAACGACGAAGAGATCACGCTGACCACCGGCGAGTTCTCGGTGCTGAAGGTGTTCGCGCGCCATCCGCGCCAGCCGCTGTCGCGCGAGAAGCTGATGGAAATGGCGCGCGGCCGCGAATACGAAGTATTCGACCGCAGCCTGGACGTGCAGATCTCGCGCCTGCGCAAGCTGATCGAGCCGGATCCCAGCAACCCCCGTTTCATCCAGACGGTATGGGGCCTGGGCTACGTCTTCATTCCCGATGGCGTGAAATAACCGATTGCGGCCGCTGTTCCTATCGTGGCGACCGTAATCGGCCGTACCGCAACGCGGTTCTTTGGTTCGCTGTTCTGGCGGACCTTCATGCTGATCGCCCTGCTGCTGGCCATCTCGCTGGGCATCTGGTTCCAGAGCTACCGGCTGTTCGAACGCGCCCCGCGCGCGCAGCAGATCGCCATGCAGGTGGTCAGCGTGGTCAAGCTCACGCGCGCCGCGCTGCTCTATTCCGATCCCGCGCGGCGTCGCTTCCTGTTGCTGGACCTGGTGCAGAACGAAGGCATCAAGGTCTATCCGCGCGAGAAGGACGACGACTTCGCCGCGCCCACCGCCAACCCGTTCCTGACCTCGCTGGTGCAGCAGGAGATCCGCAGCCGCCTGGGCGAGGACACCGTGCTGGCCACCACCGTCAACGACATCCCCGGCGTGTGGGTCAGCTTCGAGATCGAGGGCGATGACTACTGGGTCGCGATCAGCCCGGAACGCTTCGAGCGCGTGCCCGGCATCCAGTGGCTGTGGTGGAGTATCGCCGCGCTGCTGCTGTCGATCATCGGCGCGGCCTTTATCACCGCGCGCGTCAACTACCCGCTCAAGCGGCTGGCCAACGCCGCGCGCGCCATCGGCGCCGGCGGCGATCCGCCGCCGCTGCCCGAGCATGGCGCCAGCGAAGTGGCGCTGGCCAACCACAGCTTCAACCAGATGGTGCGCGACCTGCGCCAGCTCGACGACGACCGCGTGGTGATGCTGGCCGGCATCTCGCATGACCTGCGCACGCCGCTGACGCGGCTGCGGCTGGAAACCGAGATGTCGCCGATGGACGGCACCACGCGCGACGCCATGATCGCCGACATCGAGCAGATGGACGCCATCATCGGCCAGTTCCTCAATTACGCCCGCCCGCCGCTGGAGACAGTCGAGCCGGTGGACCTGTCGGCGCTGGTGCACGATGCGGTCGGCGTCTATGCCGCCCACGACGACGTGCGCGTGCATGTGCGCGCGAAGGAGCCGGTGATGGCGGTGGCCAACCGCATGGAAGTGCAGCGCATCCTCGACAACCTGGTCGAGAACGCGCGCCGCTATGCCAAGGACGAGCAGACCGGCATGGCGGTGGTGGAAATCTCCACGCGCGTGGATGACAAGGAAGCCGTGCTGACCGTGGCCGACCACGGCAACGGCGTGCCCGACGGCCAGCTGTCGCTGCTGACGCGGCCGTTCTACCGGCTCGACGCCGCGCGCAGCGAGGCCAAGGGCGCCGGGCTGGGCATGTCCATCGTCAACCGCATCATGCAGCGCAACGGCGGCCGGCTGCTGCTGGCCAACCGCGCCGCGCCGGCCACCGGCCTGGTGGTCAGCGCATGCTTCCGGCGCGCCTGAGCGGCGCACTGACAGGTTTTCGACAGCCGCTGATAGCTTCCTGAAAGGCATTTGACAGGGCAATGACAGGGGCGCGGCGCACACTGGCGCCCGTCAGGCCCGCGGCAACTCCCCTCCCACATGGCGCGGCCCGCGCGCGCCTGGCTGATACCTCCCGAGAATCATGCCGCCGGATCGCACCGGCGGTGACTGAGAGACAGCCATGTCAGAGACCACCGCAGCGTCCGCCGGCTCGCAGCACGGGTTCCGCACCGTGTTTCGCGTCGTCAGCGGCAACTTCCTGGAAATGTACGACTTCATGGTGTACGGCTTCTACGCCGCCGCCATTGCCAGGACGTTCTTCCCGAGCGGCAACGAGTTTGCCTCGCTGATGCTTTCGCTCGCCACCTTTGGCGCGGGCTTCCTGATGCGGCCGCTGGGCGCGATCGTGCTGGGCGCGTATATCGACCACCATGGCCGCCGCAAGGGGCTGATCATGACGCTGGTGCTGATGGCCATGGGCACGCTGCTGATCGCCTGCGTGCCGGGCTATGCCACCATCGGCGTGGCCGCGCCGCTGCTGGTGCTGGCCGGCCGGCTGCTGCAGGGCTTTTCCGCGGGGGTGGAGCTGGGCGGGGTCTCGGTCTACCTGTCCGAGATCGCCAAACCCGGGCGCAAGGGCTTCTATGTCGCATGGCAATCGGGCAGCCAGCAGGTGGCGGTGATCTTCGCCGGCTTGCTCGGCGTGATCCTGCACGCCACGCTGGCGCCGGCGCAGATGGACGAATGGGGCTGGCGCATCCCGTTCCTGGTCGGCTGCCTGATCGTGCCGTTCCTGTTCCTGATCCGCCGTTCGCTCGAAGAGACCGAGGCCTTCAAGGCGCGCAAGCACCGCCCGGCGATCGGCGAGATCTACCGCTCGATGCTGCAGAACTGGCGCATCATCCTGGCCGGCTGCATGATGGTGGTGATGACCACGGTGTCGTTCTACATGATTACCGCGTACACGCCGACCTTCGGCAAGACCGTGCTGAAGCTGGACGACACCGACAACCTCATCGTCACCATGTGCGTGGGCCTGTCCAACTTCATCTGGCTGCCGCTGATGGGCGCGCTGTCGGACCGGGTCGGGCGCAAGCCGCTGCTGCTGGGCTTCACGGTGGCGACGCTGCTGACCGCGTATCCGGCGGTGTCGTGGCTGGTGGCCGAGCCGTCGTTCGCGCGGCTGCTGATGGTGGAGCTGTGGCTGTCGTTCCTGTATGGCAGCTATAACGGCGCGATGGTGGTGGCGCTGACCGAGATCATGCCGCCCGCGGTGCGCACCACCGGCTTCTCGCTGGCCTACAGCCTTGCGACCGCGCTGTTCGGCGGCTTCACGCCGGCGATCTCGACCTACCTGATCCACGCCACCGGCAACAAGGCCGCGCCCGGGCTGTGGCTGATGTTCGCCGCGCTGTGCGGGCTGGTTGCCACGCTGGTGATCTTCCGCGCGCGCCGCGGCAGCGAGGCGGCGATGCAGGCGGCTTGATTTCCCCGTAACCGTCACCAAGTTGCCATGTACGGTGTCATCGTGCATGGCATACTGCCCCATCGGATCGGCGGGGCTGGCGCGACGACGCGCCACATGCTTTGCCTATCGGGCCGTTTGAGAATATCAATTAGCCCGGGCCCGGATGATGACGCATAATCACGTTTTGTCGCGGTACGCCGCCGCAGCAGCCGACTCACCGGTCCCACGCCGGGGCACGCGGCAGCGGCACCGCTCTCATTGCAACCGTATCAGGAGAAGTCTATGAAGACCGTTGGTGACAAGCTCGAAGCCTTCCACGTCGTCGGTGTCAAGCCGGGTTTCAACAATCACGAAGAGAACGGCCAGTCGGCTTTCGAAGACATCACTGAGAAGTCGTTCGAAGGCAAGTGGAAGATCATCTACTTCTACCCGAAGGACTTCACCTTCGTGTGCCCGACGGAAATCGTGGCCTTCGCCAAGCTGAATGGCGACTTCGCCGACCGCGATGCGATCGTGCTGGGCGGCTCGACCGACAACGAGTTCGTCAAGCTGGCATGGCGCCGCGAACACAAGGACCTGAACAAGCTGAACCAGTGGCAATTCGCCGACGTGACCGGTTCGCTGATCGACCAGCTGGGCGTGCGTGACCACGCCGCCGGCGTTGCCCTGCGCGCGACCTTCATCGTCGACCCGGAAAACACCATCCAGCACGTTTCGGTGAACAACCTGAACGTCGGCCGCAACCCGGACGAAGTCCTGCGTATCCTGGACGGCCTGCAAACGGACGAGCTGTGCCCGTGCAACCGTGCGGTTGGTGGCGCCACGCTGTAATTTCTGACCGTCGCCAGACGCCGTGGCGATCCGCGGAGGGCCCCGCCCTCCGCATCGAAACCCGCTTGCGCGGGTTTTTTGAGCCCTGATCGATAGGAGAAATAAATGGAATTCCTCAGCACGATTAAGAATCTTATCCCCGACTACGCCAAGGACATCCGCCTGAACGTCGACGGCACCATCGCCCGTTCCTCGCTGGAAGGCAACGATGCGGTCGGCGTGGCGCTGGCGGCGGCATTCGCGGCGCAGAGCAAGGTGCTGGTGGACGCCATCCGCAATGCCGGCGTGCTGTCGCCCGAGGAAACCAACGGCGCGCTGACCGCGGCCGCGCTGATGGGCATGAACAACACCTGGTATCCGTATGTCGAGATGGCCGACGATCCGGACCTGGCCAGCCAGCCGGCCGGGCTGCGCATGAACGCCTACGCCACCCATGGCGGCGTGGACAAGCGCCGTTTCGAGATGTACGCGCTGGCCGCATCGATCGTGGGCAAGTGCCACTTCTGCGTGAAGTCGCACTACCAGCTGCTGAAGAATGAACAGGGCATGACCGCGCAGCAGCTGCGCGACGTCGGCCGCATTGCCGCGGTGATCGTGGCCGCGGCCAACGTGATCGCGGCCCAGTAAGGCATCCGCGCGCCCCCGCGCCCTCCCTGGCGGCCCGGCAACGGGCGCCGTAGCACAACAGCCGGCAGCTTCCCATCGGAACTTGCCGGCTGTCCCCATCCTGCAACCGTCATGGCCGCATCCTGCGCGGGCGCGGCGATCCGCCTACAATCCAGGCAGGATCCGCACTTTCAGCCTGCCATGACCCTGCCTTCGCCGACTTCCCCCCGCTTCCATTACCGCCTGGCGGCGGTGCATGACTGGGGCGATATCGCCGCCGTCACGCAACAGGCCTACGGGCAATACGAGCTCGCCATCATGGAAGATTGCCGCGCCTCGTTCCAGCGCGGCATGCAGGCCGTGCTGGCGACCAGCCACCCGGACATGGAATGGTGGGTGGCGGAGACCGATCACGGCATCATGGGCGCGGTGCTGTTCTGCCACCCGGGCGCGACACTGCCGGCGCTGGACGGCAGCACCATCACCCTGACCCAGCCCGAAGCACGGCTGCTGTCGGTCAGCCCGCAGGCGCGCGGCCTGGGGCTGGGCCGCACGCTCATGCAGATCTGCATCCAGCGCGCGCGCGATATCGGCGCGTCGACGCTGGTGGTGCGCACCATGCCCGAAATGGCGTCGGCCAACCGCCTGTGCCAGCAAATGGGATTCACCAAGCGCACCGAGGCCGGCGCACGCAGCGGCGCGATGGCGCGGCTGATCGACTACACCTACGCCATCCCGCCCGAAGACACCGCGGCGGACACGCCGCGCGCCTGAGTTCAGTCCTGCGCGTCCGCCACCGAGGCGCGCCAGAGCAACACCGCGGCCTGCGCCACGATGCCTTCCTGGCGGCCTTCGAAGCCCAGCTTCTCGTTGGTCTTGGCCTTGACGTTGCAGCGCCCGCGCGCAATCGCCAGGTCTTCGGCCAGGTTGGCCACCATGGCGCCGATATGCGGCGCCAGCTTGGGCGCCTGCGCGATCACCGTGGCGTCGACATTGCCGATCTCATAGCCGGCCTCGCGCACGCGGCGTGCCGCCTCGCGCAGCAGCGCGCGGCTGTCGGCGCCAGCGAAGCGTGCGTCGGTGTCGGGGAAATGACGGCCGATATCGCCCAGCGCGGCCGCGCCGAAGAGCGCGTCGGTGACCGCGTGCAGCAGCGCATCGGCATCGGAATGGCCCAGCAGGCCGCGGTCGTGCGGGATCTCGACCCCACCCAGGATCAGCTTGCGGCCGGGCACCAGCGCGTGGACGTCATAGCCCTGTCCCACCCGGATATCGAAAGGCATCATGCGGTCATGCTCCTTTGGCGTGGCTGCCCAGCAGCACTTCGGCCAGCGCGAAGTCCTCCGGGTAAGTCACCTTGAAATTGCGCAGCGAGCCGTTGACCAGCCGCGGATGCAAGCCCAGGCGCTCGATCGCGCTGGCCTCGTCGGTCACCACCGCGCCGGCCGCCATGGCGTCCTGCAGCGCCTGGCGCAGCACGCCCAGGCGGAACATCTGCGGCGTCTGGGCCTGCCACAGCCCTTCGCGCGGCACCGTGGCGCCGATACGGGCATCGTCCTGGGCCCGCTTCAGCGTATCCGGCACCGGCACCGCCAGGATGCCGCCGATGGCGGCGTCGGGATCGTCGTCGCCGTCGCTTTCCACCGCGCGCACCAGCGCGTGGATCATCGCCGGGGTCAGGCCCGGGCGCGCGGCATCGTGCACCAGCACCCAGTCGGCGTCGGTCGCGCCCAGCTGCGCCAGGTGGTGCAGGCCCGCCAGCACCGAGGCATGGCGGCTGTCGCCGCCGACAAAGGCGGTATCGAAGCGCAGCCCGGCAAAGGCGGCCGCGCCGAAGCGCGATTCCAGCGGCATGTCGTCGGGGGCCAGTACCAGCGCGCTGGCGCTGATGGCGTCGCACGCCGAGAACGCCGCCAGCGCGTACCAGATCATCGGCCGGCCGGCCACGGTCTGGTATTGCTTGGGCACGGCGCCGCCGGCACGGCTGCCGGTACCGGCACAGGGAATCAGGGCAAAGCGGCGAGCGGACACAGGATCGGCGTGGAGTGAAAAGAAGCGCGGGACTGCCGGCCGGCCCGGCCAATGGTGCGGCACCACGGGCGGCTGCGGGACAACCGGTGCGCATTCTATAATACGGCCCTTGCCGGTCGCCATGCCGCTTCGCCGTAACCGGCAGGGCGCCACCGGCACCTGGAGTCCCCGGTTCCGACCCCCGCCCGCAATGCCGGCGGGGCGTCGTCGTTTTGAACGCCCCCTGCCGACATGCCTGACGCCACGCCCGCCTTTCCCTTTGTCAACCTGCCGCTGGTCAAGCCGGGGCTGCGCCACAGCGTGGCCGGCCTGCGCGGCTCCGCCGATGCGCTCGCGGTGGCCGCTTATGCGCGCCAGCACCGCGAGCGCGCGCCGATGCTGGCGGTGGTGTGCTCGCATGCGGTCGATGCGCAGCGCCTGGCCGAGGAGATCCCGTGGTTCGCGCCGGAGCTGCGCGTGCGCCTGCTGCCCGACTGGGAAACCCTGCCCTACGACAGCTTTTCGCCGCACCAGGACCTGGTGTCCGAGCGCCTGGCGACCCTGCACGACATCCAGACCGGCCAGTGCGACGTGATGCTGGTGCCCGCCACCACCGCGCTGTACCGGCTCGCGCCGCCGGCCTTCCTGGCCGCCTACACCTTCTTCTTCAAGCAGGGCGAGCGGCTCGACGAGGCCGCGCTCAAGGCACAGTTCACGCTGGCCGGCTACGAGCACGTCAGCGCGGTGATGCGGCCCGGCGAATACAGCGTGCGCGGCGGCCTGATCGACCTGTACCCGATGGGCTCGGCGCTGCCATACCGCATCGACCTGTTCGGCGACGAGATCGAGACCATCCGCGCCTTCGATCCGGACACGCAGCGCAGCCTGTATCCGGTCAAGGAAGTGCGGCTGCTGCCCGGGCGCGAGTTCCCGCTCGACGAAGCCGCGCGCACCGCCTTCCGCGGCCGCTGGCGCGAGGTGTTCGAAGGCGACCCGACCAAGTCGCCGATCTACAAGGACATCGGCAACGGCGTGCCGTCGGCCGGCATCGAATACTACCTGCCGCTGTTCTTCGAGCACAGCGCCACCGTGTTCGACTACCTGCCCGCCGACACCCAGCTGGTATTCGCCGGCAACATCGACGAGGCCATCCGCCGCTTCTGGGCCGACACCACGCAGCGCTACAACTTCATGCGCCACGACCGCGAGCGCCCGCTGCTGCCGCCCGCGGACCTGTTCCTGTCCGAGGAGCAGTTCTTCGTCGCCGCCAAGCCGATGGCGCGGCTGGTGCTGCAGGTGGAAGCCGGCGCGGAGATGCCGGCGTTCTCGGGCATCCTGCCCGACGTCGCGGTCAACCGCCGCGCCGAAGACCCGCTGGTCAACCTGGAGTCGCTGCTGCTCGACCGGCAGACCCGCGTGCTGATGTGCGCCGACTCCGCCGGCCGGCGCGAGACGCTGCTGCAGCTGTTTGCCGAAAGCGGCCTGCGTCCGCATCCGGTCGATGACTTTGCCGCGTTCCTGGCCGGCGACGCGCATTTCTCGATCGCGGTGGCGCCGCTGCAGAGCGGCTTTGCGCTGCCGCAGGCGCAACTGGCCTTCGTCACCGAAGCCGAGCTCTACGCCGGCACCGCGCGCCGCACCGGCCGCCGCAAGCAGGAGCAGGCCTCGGCCGTCGATTCGATGGTGCGCGACCTGGCCGAGCTGAAGATCGGCGACCCGGTGGTGCACAGCGAGCACGGCATCGGCCGCTACCAGGGCCTGGTGACGCTGGACATGGGCCAGGGCGACGAAGAGTTCCTGCACCTGGACTACGACAAGGGCAGCAAGCTGTACGTGCCGGTGCACCAGCTGCACGTGATCTCGCGCTATTCGGGCGCCGATCCCGATACCGCCCCGCTGCACCACCTCGGCTCGGGCCAATGGGACAAGGCCAAGCGCCGCGCTGCGCAGCAGATCCGCGACACTGCCGCCGAACTGCTCAACCTGTACGCGCGCCGCGCCGCGCGCGAGGGTTTCGCCTTCCCGCTCTCGCCGAAAGACTACGAGACCTTCGCCGAAAGCTTCGGCTTCGAGGAAACCCCCGACCAGGCCGCCGCGATCGCCGCGGTGATCGCCGACATGACTTCGGGCAAGCCGATGGACCGGCTGGTCTGTGGCGACGTCGGCTTCGGCAAGACCGAGGTGGCGCTGCGCGCGGCCTTTGTCGCCGTGCTCGGCGGCAAGCAGGTGGCGATGCTGGCGCCGACCACGCTGCTGGCCGAACAGCATTTCCAGACGCTGTCCGACCGCTTCGCCGAATGGCCGGTGCGCATCGTCGAGCTGTCGCGCTTCAAGACCAAGAAAGAGATCGACGCGGCCATCAAACAGATCAACGAGGGCAGCGTCGACATCGTCATCGGCACCCACAAGATCCTGTCCGACCAGGTGAAATTCCAGCGCCTGGGCCTGGTCATCATCGACGAGGAGCACCGCTTCGGCGTGCGCCAGAAGGAAGCGCTGAAGTCGCTGCGCGCCGAGGTCGACGTGCTGACGCTGACCGCCACGCCGATCCCGCGCACACTGGGCATGGCGCTGGAAGGGCTGCGCGACTTCTCGGTGATCGCTACCGCGCCGCAGAAGCGGCTGGCGATCAAGACCTTCGTGCGGCGCGAGGAAGACGGCGTGATCCGCGAGGCCATCCTGCGCGAGCTCAAGCGCGGCGGGCAGGTCTACTTCCTGCACAACGAGGTCGAGACCATCGAGAACAAGCGCGCGAAGCTCGCCGAGCTGGTGCCCGAGGCGCGCATCGCGGTGGCGCACGGCCAGATGCACGAGCGCGAGCTGGAGCGCGTGATGCGCGACTTCGTCTCGCGCCGCGACAACATCCTGCTGTGCACCACCATCATCGAGACCGGCATCGACGTGCCGACCGCCAACACCATCCTGATCCACCGCTCAGACAAGTTCGGGCTGGCGCAGCTGCACCAGTTGCGCGGCCGCGTCGGGCGTTCGCACCACCAGGCCTATGCCTACCTGCTGGTGCATGACGTCGACGGCCTGACCAAGCAGGCGCAGCGCCGGCTCGAGGCGATCCAGCAGATGGAGGAACTGGGCTCGGGCTTTTACCTGGCCATGCACGACCTGGAAATCCGCGGCGCCGGCGAGGTGCTGGGCGACAAGCAGTCGGGCGAGATCCACGAGATCGGCTTCCAGCTATACACCGACATGCTCAACCATGCGGTCAAGGCGCTGAAGGCCGGCAAGGAGCCCGACCTGATGGCGCCGCTGGCCGCCACCACCGAGATCAACCTGGGCACGCCGGCGCTGCTGCCCAACGACTACTGCGCCGACGTGCACGAGCGCCTGTCGCTGTACAAGCGGCTAGCCAACTGCGAGACCCCCGAGCGCGTCGACGATATCCAGGAAGAGCTGGTCGACCGCTTCGGCCGGCTGCCGGCGCAGGCGCAGGCGCTGGTGGAAACGCACCGGCTGCGCATCGCCGCGGCGCCGCTGGGCGTGCGCAAGATCGACGCCGGCGAAGCCGCCATCAGCGTGCAGTTCGTGCCCAACCCGCCGATCGACGCGATGCGCATCATCGACCTGGTGCAGAAGAACCGCCATATCAAGCTGGCGGGTCAGGACAAGCTGCGCATCGAGGCCAAGATGCCGGACGTGGCGGTGCGCGCGCAGACCATCAAGCATACGCTGCGGCAACTGGCGTAGCGCCGATGCCGGGCGTGCATGGACGCGGCGCGCGGCCGGGTGTAGCATCGATTCCTTAACAAGTTAGCGATAACGCCCCATGCCGACCCAAGCCGCCCCCGCCCAAGCCGCTCCAGCCCATTCCCGCCAGCCCGTCCCTGAAACCGCCGCGCGCGGCAGCGCGCTGGAATGGACCCAGCGTCTGGTCGCGTACGACACCACCAGCCGCAATTCCAACCTGGGACTGATCGAGTCGGTGCGCGACCATTTCCTGGCCAAGGGGTTGAAGCCGCATCTGAGCTACAACCCGCAACGGGACAAGGCCAACCTGTTCGTCACCGTGCCCGCGGCCAATGGCGAAACCAACGGCGGCATCGTGCTGTCGGGCCATACCGACGTGGTGCCGGTGGACGGCCAGGCCTGGACCACCGACCCGTTCAAGCCGGTGGTGCGCGACGGCAAGCTGTACGGCCGCGGCACCTGCGACATGAAGGGCTTTATCGGCACCAGCCTGTCGCTGCTGCCCGCCATCCTCGACGCCCGCCTGCGCGAGCCGGTGCACTACGCACTGTCGTTCGACGAAGAGATCGGCTGCATGGGCGCGCCCTACCTGCTGGCCGAACTGCGCGAGCGCGGCGTGACTCCCGGCGGCTGCATCGTCGGCGAACCCACCAGCATGCGCGTGATCGTCGCGCACAAGGGCATCAATGCCTACCGCTGCTGCGTGCGCGGCCAGGCCGCGCATTCGTCGCTGACGCCGCGCGGCGTCAACGCCATCGAATACGCGGCGCGGCTGATCTGCTTCATCCGCGACATCGCCGACGAGTTCAAGGCCAACGGCCCCTACGACCAGGCCTTCGACGTGCCCTACACCACCGCGCAGACCGGCACCATCCAGGGCGGCATTGCGCTCAACACGATCCCGGCGCTGTGCGAGTTCGTGTTCGAGTTCCGCAACCTGCCAGGCGTCGATCCGGAAGCGATCTACGCGCGCATCCAGGCCTATGCCAACGACGTGCTGCTGCCGAAGATGCGCGCCGAACATGCCGATGCCGACCTGACGCTGAGCAAGATCGCCGCCGCGCCGTCGCTCGACGTGGCCGAGCAGGAAGCGATCACGCAACTGGTACGCGCGCTGACCGCGGACCGCGACACCAACAAGGTGGCCTACGGCACCGAGGCCGGGCTGTTCCAGCGCGCGGGCATTCCGGCGGTGGTATGCGGGCCCGGCGATATCCAGCAGGCGCACAAGCCGGACGAGTTCGTTGCGCTGGAACAGCTGGCCGCGTGCGAGGCGTTCCTGCACAAGGTGGTGGACAGCCTGCGCGTGAGCTGACTGCCGGCGTATCGAACCCTTGCTCCCCTCTCCCTTTGGGAGAGGGGAGAAACCACTTTACATTCCACGGTGCATTGCATTTTGCAGAGCGCCAACCACACCGCCAGCATCAGACCAACAACAACGAAGGAGATCCTGCATGGCCGCACGTCGCACCGCATCCCGCTCCACCACCCGCTTGGCCCTCGCCGGCCTGGCCCTGGCCGCCGGCCTGCTGTGCCACAGCGTGCAGGCGCAGACGCCTGCCGCACCCGCCGGCGCCGATGCGCTGCATGCCCAGATCGAAACCCGCGCCAGGGCGGTGGAAAAGCAGCTGATCGCCTGGCGCCGCGATATCCACCAGCATCCCGAACTGGGCAACTACGAAACCCGCACCGCAAAGCTGGTGGCGGACCACCTGCGCAAGCTCGGCATGGAGGTAAAGACCGGCGTGGCCAAGACCGGCGTGGTCGGCGTGCTCAAGGGCGGCAAGCCCGGACCGGTGGTGGCGCTGCGCGCCGACATGGACGCGCTGCCGGTGAAGGAGCGCGTCGACGTGCCGTTCGCGTCCAAGGCCAAGGGCCAGTACCTGGGCAAGGAAGTCGACGTGATGCACGCCTGCGGCCATGACACGCACGTGGCAATCCTGATGGCCACGGCCGAGGTGCTGGCCGGCATGAAGGACCAGCTGCCCGGCTCGGTCAAGTTCATCTTCCAGCCGGCCGAGGAAAGCCCCGCCGACTTCGAGCCCAACGGCTCGAACATGTGGGGTGCCAAGCAGATGGTGGCCGAGGGCGTGCTGGACAACCCGAAGGTCGACGCGATCTTCGGCCTGCACGTCACCAGCGGCATCGAATCGGGCAAGCTGGGCTGGCGCAGCGGCGCGTCGATGGCCGCGGCCGACCAGTTCTGGATCGACGTCAAGGGCCGCCAGACGCACGGCGCGCGGCCGTGGGGCGGGATCGACCCGATCGTGGTGGCATCGCAGATCGTGATGGGGCTGCAGACCATCCAGAGCCGCCAGGTCAACGCCATGCTGGAACCGTCGGTGATCACCGTGGGCACCTTCCACGGCGGCAACCGCATGAATATCGTGCCGGAAAAGGTCGAGATGATGGGCACCATCCGCACCTATGACGAAGGCATGAAGAAGGACATCCACGCCCGCATGAAGCGCACCACCGAGGCGATTGCGTCGAGCGCCGGCGCCGAGGCGAATTTCCGCGTGGTCGAGCTGTACAACGCCACCATCAACCAGCCGGCGCTGACCGAGAAGATGGCGCCCACGCTGCAGCGCGTGGCCGGCGACGGCAACTGGATGATCACGCCCAAGGCCACCGCCTCCGAGGACTTTTCGTTCTACCAGGAGAAGGTGCCGGGCCTGTTCTTCAATCTCGGCGTGACGCCCAAGGGACAGGATGTGACCAAGGCGCCGTCGAACCACTCGCCAGAGTTCTATGTGGATGAGCCGGCGCTGATCAACGGCGTGCGCGCGCTGTCGAGCCTGACCGTGGACTACATGGTGATGGCGCAGCGCTGAGCGCATCGCCCGTGCGCGCCGCGGGGGGCTACAATAGCGTTTTTGCCGCGTTGCAGCCCCCTCCGCCTTGCCGACGACCGCGGCAAGCGCCCGATTTTCCGTCCGCCATGCCCCTGATCCTGCAGAGCCTCGCCCCGCTGTCCCCCGCCGACCTCGACACCGCCCGCACCCTGGCCCGTGCTTCCGCACTGGTGCCGCGCAGCGACACCGTGGCCGTGGCCGAGGACTGCGCACCACTGACGCCGGCGCTGCGCGACGCGCTCGATGATTTCTGCGGCCCGCGCGCGATCGACTGGGCAGTGGTGCCGGCCGGGCGCAAACTGTCCGACTTCCGCCTGGTGGCGATGGATATGGACTCGACCCTGATCACGATCGAGTGCATCGACGAGATCGCAGACTTCTGCGGCCTCAAGGCCGAGGTTTCCGCCATCACCGAAGCCGCCATGCGCGGCGAGATCACCGACTTCAACGAAAGCCTGCGCCGCCGCGTGGCGCTGCTCAAGGGGCTGGACGCCACCGTGCTGGAGCGCGTCTATGCCGAGCGCCTGCGGCTGTCGCCGGGCGCGGAGCGCATGCTGGAAACGGTGCGCGCGCTGGGCCTGAAGACGCTGCTGGTATCCGGCGGCTTCGTGCACTTCACCGACCAGCTCAAGCCGCGCCTGCAGCTCGATTTCACCCGCGCCAACACGCTCGAGATCGTCGACGGCAAGCTGACCGGCAACGTCGTCGGCGAGATCGTCAACGCCGACGTCAAGGCCCGCACCGTGCAGGAAATCTGCGCGCAGATCGGCGCCACGCCGGACCAGGCCATCGTCATGGGCGATGGTTCGAACGACCTGAAGATGATGGCCGTGGCCGGGCTGTCGGTGGCGTTCCGCGCCAAGCCGGTGGTACGCGCACAGGCCAGCGTCGCCTTCAACCACGTCGGCCTCGACGGCCTGCTGGCGCTGTTCCCGCACTGATCCCCCGCCAGGCGCCCCGCCTTCTGAAGCGTCCGCCGCGCGCGGACGCCGCTCGCGCGCCGTCGCCGCGCGGGACGTTTCCGGTGCAGTGAACTCCCCGAAAAGGTATCAGGCACCGCCGTCATTCCCGCGCAGGCGGGAATCCAGCGTCTTTTGCTGCCACGGGGTTCCCGCTGGCGCGGCAACGACAGTGGCAAACTGAACACCCCCCAAGCCGGTGCTTGCGCACACAAATGCGAATCATTATTATTAATGTTTCGTTGATCTGACATTGCCCCATGCAAGTTCTGGCCGTCCTTCTTGGCCTGGCTGCGGCCGCGTGCCTGTACCTGGCTGCGCCCAACCAGGTGTTGCTGCCGCCTGGCACCCTGACCCGCCCGCGGCTGGCCGGCTGGCTGGGGCTGGCGCTGACCTGTGTCAGCACCTGGCTGTGGAGCCTCAGCGATGGCTGGCCGGTCGCCATCGCCGCCAGCCTGGTCACGGTGCCGTGCGCCCTGTCGGTATGGCCATTCATCGGCACCTGGGCGGCACGCAAGCGCCACGGCGCGCGGGGGCAGCAAGCATGAGCGCGGACACCTCCGGCATGGGTACCAAGTGGCTGGCCGGCACGCTGCTCGGCCTGCCGCTGGCGATGGTGCTGTGCACGCTGGCGATCCTGGCCCTGCCGGACGGCTGGCAAACCGGCATCGTCGCGGCCGTGACGGCCTGCCTGCCGGTGTGGGTAGCGATCATCAGCGCCAGCCTGCTGTTCCGTTCCAGCCGCAGTGCGTGGCTATGGCTGGGCGGCGCCAACCTGCTCGGCTTCGGCGTGCTGTGGGCGCTGCGCCTGGCCGGCCTGGCGCCGGCCGCACTGGCCGCCCTGCCCACCCCCTGAGATTGCCATCATGAAAACCGCAACCCTGCGCCTGTACCAGACGCTGCACACCTGGGTCGGCCTGATGGCCGGCTGGGCCCTGTTTATCGCCTTCTTTGCCGGGGCGATCACCGTATTCCACCACGAGCTGCATGTCTGGCAGTCGCCATCACGGCTCAAGGGCAGCGCGCCGGTCGAGGCCCAGGCGGACCCGGCCGCGGTCGACCGCTTCATGCAGAAGCTGGTCGCGATCCATCCCGAAGCCGCGGCCAGTGCCTACGTGATCATGCCGTCGGAGGGCGAGCCCAGTATCTCTGCCTACTGGCAGGACAAGGCCGGCGAGTGGCAGATGACCACCGATGCGCGCCTGGCCGGCAACGCGGCGATGCAGCGCGACACCTCGCGCGACCACGTCATGGGCGAGCTGTCGGCGTTCCTGAACAGCCTGCACTATTCGCTCGGCATCCCGGTCGGCGGCATCTATTTCATGGGCGCGATCTCGGTGCTGTACGGGCTGGCGCTGGTGTCCGGCGTGCTGCTGCACCTGCCGCGGCTGAAGAAGGACCTGTTCGCGGTGCGCCCCGGTCGCAACCTCAAGCGCTTCTGGATGGACACGCACAACGTGCTGGGCCTGTTCAGCCTGCCCTTCCACCTGGTCTTTGCCATCACCGGGGCGCTGTTCTGCCTGTCGCTGGTGCTGATGATGGTGTTCAACACGCTGACCTTCAACGGCCGCCTGTTCGAGGCGGTGCCGACCGCCACCACCGCGGTGCCGGAAGTTGTCGCCGCAGGGCGCGCGGTGCCGACGCTGCCCACCGCCACGCTGATGCAGATTGCGCGCGAACACGGCGGCGAGCGCTTCACGCCAGAATCGTTCCGCTTCCAGCGCTACGGCGGCGCCAACGCCGTGGTCGAAGTGCGCGGCACCAGCACGCGGGCGCTCGGCAACCTGGGCTCGGTCGGCATCCACGCCGCCAGCGGCGAACCCAATGCCGGCCAGCTGACGGCCAACCAGACCGCCGGCGCGCGCGACGGCAACCACGGGCTCTACAGCGCGCTGTACGCGCTGCATTTCGGCACCTTCGGCGAGCTGCCGGTGCGGCTGGTCTACCTGCTGGCCGGCCTGGCCGGCGCCTTCCTGTTCTATTCGGGCAACCTGCTGTGGATCGAATCGCGGCGCAAGCTGCGCCAGGCCGAGCAGCCGCGCGTGCATCGCCTGCTGGCGCAGGCCACCGTGGGCGTCTGCATCGGCTGCTGCATCGGCGTGGCGCTATGCTTCCCGGCGGCGCTGCTGTGGCCCGAGCGCGCCGTCAGCCAGACCTATTTCATCGTGTTCGGCCTGGCCTGCGCCTGGGCGCTGCTGCGCGCGCCCGTGCGCGCCGCGGTGGAGCTGCTCTATGCCGCCGCGCTGGCCGCGCTGACGGTGCCGCTGTCGAACGCGATTCTGACCGGCGACCACCTGCTGCACAGCATCCCCAGCGGGCACTGGATCATCGCCGGCTTCGACCTCGGCGCGATCGCACTGGCCGCGGGTTTTGTCGCCCTCGCCCGCGCCACCGCGCGGCGGGCCCGCAGCGGGCCGGCGGAGTCGGTCTGGGCCATGCCGCGGGCAGGGCTGGCGCAACCAGGCGCCAGCGCCGCTGCCGGGGCCAAGGCGATGTCCGGCACCGAGTCGCGCTGAAGCGCTGCCGCAATAAAAAACGGACGCCGCGGCGTCCGTTTTTTGTTGTCGGGACTGCCCTACACTAGCAGAGGTCAACCACCGCGAGCCCAACCATCATGGAACCGACCTTCCACCAGTTTTCAGAACTGTTCGACCAGCTTGGCCTGGCGTCCGACGAAGCCAGCATCCGCAACTTCATCGGCAAGCATGCGCCGCTGCCCGAGACCCTCGAGCTGGCCGAAGCCCCGTTCTGGACGCCCGCCCAGGCCGCCCTGCTGCGCGACGAGCTGCTCGATGACGCCGACTGGGCCGAAGTCGTCGACCAGCTCAACCTGGCGCTGAGGCAGCCAGCCTGAAATTGTCGCCCGCTCAGGCGGACAGCGTGGCCTCGATCGCCTGGCGCAGGTCGGCGATCAGGTCGCGCGTGTCTTCCAGGCCGATATAGAGCCGCACCAGCTCGCCGGTATCGTGCCAGCCCGCCGGCGGCCAGGTGCCGGCCGGGCGCATGCCCTGCACGTGGTACGGCACCGCCAGGCTGTGCGCGCCGCCCCACGACCAGCCGATGGCAAACAGCTGCAGGGCCTCGACGAAGGCATCGACCTGCTGGCGCGTATAGCGCTCGCGCAGCACGATGGCAAACAGCCCGCTGGCGCCGGTGAATTCGCGGCGCCAGTTGGCATGGCCGGGACAATCCGGCAGCGCGGGATGCAGCACGCGGGCCACCTCCGGCCGCTGGCGCAGCCATTCGGCCACCTCGCGTGCGGCGCGGTCATGCGCCGCCAGCCGCACCGGCAGGCTCGGCAGCGCGCGCAGCACCAGGTGGCAGTCGTCGGCGGACACGCCCCAGCCCATCAGCATGCGGGCGCGCTTGAGCCGGCCGTGCAGGGCATCGTCGCAGGTCAGCACCGCGCCCATCAGCACGTCGCTGCCGCCCGACTGGTACTTGGTCAGCGCCTGCACCGAGATATCGATGCCGTGCTCGAACGGGCGGAAGTAGACGCCGGCCGACCAGGTATTGTCGATCGCGGTCAGCACGCCGCGCGCACGCGCCGCGGCGACGATGGCGCCGCAGTCGGGCACTTCCATCGTCACCGAGCCGGGCGACTCCATCCAGATCAGGCGCGTGTTGGGCTGGATCAGCCCGGGCACCGCGGCGGCGTCCATGGGATCGTAGTAGCGCACGGTCACGCCGAAGTCGCGCGCCAGCCACTCGCCGTGGTCGCGGTTGGGGCCGTAGACGTTATGCGGCACCAGCACGTCGTCGCCGCTCTTGAGCAGCGCGAAATACACCAGCGAGATCGCCGCCAGTCCCGACGGCTGCAGCAGCGTGTGGCGCGCGCCCTCGAGCAGCGCCAGGTGCTGGCACAGCGCCTCGCTGGTCGGCGTGGCATGCAGGCCGTAGCGCCAGTAGGTGGTGGCACCGTCGCCATGCGCGCGCAGTTCGGCAAGGTTGCGGAACACCACGGTCGAGCCGCGGTGCGTGGCCGGGGAGAACGAGGCAAAGCCGGGAGCGATGTCCAGCTCAGGCTGGACCGCGACGGTCTGCAGGTAATGGGATGCGGGCTTGTCGGATGGGGAATCGGACACGGCGGTTTCCTTGCTGGCTGCCGGGCGGCCGCGTCATCCAGCCAATGCGGCGGAGTGCTTTAGAGTGCGGCACGGTCAGGCATGAGACGCGATGAGCCTCCGAGCTTACCAGCAAATGCCGCCCGCGCCACCGGGAGGCTTCAGCGCGTGGCGCCGGAAAAGGCTTACCAGCCGGAAATCGACGACTTTGGCGGCGGCGGCGCGTAGGTGACGCCGCTGTTGGGCGTCATGTCGAACGGGGGAATCACCAGCATGCCGAGCGGGCGGATAAAGAACGGCAGCACGATGGCCGGATTGAAGGCATCGGTCCAGGTGCCGCGCACCGCGCCGCTGGCGTCGATGCTGCCTTCCCAGTTGCCCGACACCCGGGTGCCGTCGTCGGACTCCTCCATCAGGAAGGCGCCGTCCTCCCACTCGCCGGCCAGCAGCCGCACGCCGGCGCCGCGGCCGCTGTATTCGCCGCGCACGCTGTCGCGTTCGTCGGGCTTGGGGCCCAGGCGCAGGCGCACCGGCTGGTCGCCGACCTTGCCGACATAGACCGGCAGCGACGCGTACTCCGGCCGCGGCGCCAGCGGCCGGGCGGCGCCGGTCGACAGCGCCGCGCCGCGGCGGGCCTCGCCGTCGCGGATGGCCTGGTTCAGGCCCAGCGCTTCACCGCCAGCGGTGGCGCCGCTCACCGGGCCGGTCGACAGCTCGGTGGCCGGCGCCGCCTGCGCCGCGCCCGCCAGGGCGAGCACGGCGGCGGCGCCAAGGGTCGTGCAAAGGTCGGTCAGCCGGGCCACGCGCAAGGCAATCCTCAGATCCGTTCGAAGATGGCGGCAATGCCCTGCCCGCCGCCGATGCACATCGTCACCAGCGCGTAGCGGCCTTGCACGCGGTTCAGCTCATGCAGCGCCTTGACCGTGATCAGCGCGCCGGTGGCGCCGATCGGGTGGCCCAGCGAGATGCCCGAGCCGTTCGGGTTGACCTTGGCCGGGTCCAGGCCAAGCGCCTTGCTGACCGCACATGCCTGCGCGGCAAAGGCCTCGTTGGCTTCGATCACGTCCAGGTCCGACACCTGCAGGCCGGCACGCTCCAGCGCGATCTTGGTCGCCGGCACCGGGCCGATGCCCATGGTCTTGGGGTCGACGCCGGCATGGCCGTAGGACACCAGGCGCGCCAGCGGCTTCAGGCCGCGGCGCTCGGCCTCGGCGCGCTCCATCATCACCACGGCGGCGGCGGCGTCGTTCAGGCCCGAGGCATTGCCGGCGGTGACGGTGCCGTTTTCCTTGACGAAGACGGGCTTGAGCTTGGTCATGTCATCCATGGTGGCGTCATGGCGCACATGCTCGTCGGTGTCGAAGCTGACCTCGCCCTTGCGGCCCTTGGTCACCACCGGGACGATCTGATCCTTGAAGTAACCGGCCTTGATCGCGGCGGAGGCGCGGCGGTGCGATTCCAGCGCGGCCTCGTCCTGCTGCGTGCGCGAGATCTCGTATTCCTTGGCGACGTTTTCGGCGGTCACGCCCATGTGGATGCGGTGGAACGGGTCGTGCAGCGCGCCCAGCATCATGTCGACCAGGCCGGCATCGCCCATGCGCGCGCCCCAGCGTGCCGCCGGGGCCAGGTAGGGGGCGCGGCTCATGCTTTCGGCACCGCCACCGATGGCGACGTCGGCATCGCCCAGCAGGATGGTCTGCGCGGCGCTGACGATGGCCTGCAGGCCCGAGCCGCACAGCCGGTTGACGGTCAGCGCCGGGGCATTTGTGGAAACGCCGCCGTTTACGGCCGCTACGCGGCCGAGGTACATGTCGCGCGGCTCGGTCTGGATCACGTTGCCGAACACCACATGGCCGACGTCGTCGCCCGATACCTGCGCGCGGGCCAGCGCCTCGCGCACCACCAGCGCGCCCAGCTCGGCCGGGGCCACGTCCTTCAGGCTGCCGCCAAAGGTTCCGATCGCGGTGCGGACACCGCTCACTACTACCACTTCACGCGTCATGACTGTCTCCATCCAGGTTATGTTGCACCGCACAGTATAGCCGCAGCGCAGCCGAAGCGAACGGTCGTACTTTTACCTAATGGCCGCCTTGCCGGCATCGTCCGCCGGGACTAGCTCAGACCTCGCCCCACAGGTCGTGGCCGTCGGCGCCGGTGATCTTCACATCGACGAACTCGCCGGCGCGGTAGCGTTGCGAAGTCCGTTGCGGCGGCGCGATATAGACCAGACCGTCGATTTCCGGCGCATCCGCCGACGAGCGGCCGATGCCGCCATCCTGGTTGACCTCGTCGACCAGCACGCGCAGGGTCTGGCCGATCTTGCGCTGCAGGCGACGGGCGGACACCGCCTCGGCCACTTCCATGAAGCGGGCGCGGCGTTCCTCGCGCACTTCGTCGGGCAGCGCGCCCGGCAGGTCGTTGGCCGTGGCGCCGTCCACCGGCGAATACGCGAAGCAGCCGACGCGGTCCAGTTCGGCCTCGGCAATGAAATCCAGCAGCGTCTGGAACTCGGCCTCGGTCTCGCCCGGGAAGCCGGCGATAAAGGTGCTGCGGATGGTCAGTTCCGGACAGATCTCGCGCCAGGCGCGGATGCGGTCCATGGTCTTCTCGGCGTTGGCCGGGCGCTTCATGCGCTTGAGCACGTCCGGATGAGCATGCTGCAGCGGCACATCGAGGTACGGCAGCACGTGGCCATTGTTCATCAGCGGGATGATCTCGTCGACGTGCGGGTACGGGTACACATAGTGCAAGCGCACCCAGGCGCCGTACTGCGCCGCCAGCTCGCCCAGCGCCGCCACCAGCTCGGTCATGCGGGTCTTGAGCGGACGGCCGTTCCAGAAACCGGTGCGGTACTTGACGTCGACGCCGTAGGCGCTGGTGTCCTGCGAGATCACCAGCAGTTCCTTGACCCCGGCCTTGAACAGGTTCTCGGCCTCCAGCATGACCTCGGCCACCGGGCGCGAGACCAGGTCGCCGCGCATCGACGGGATGATGCAGAACGAGCAGCGGTGGTTGCAGCCCTCGGAGATCTTCAGGTAGGCGTAGTGCTTGGGCGTGAGCTTGATGCCCGCGGCCGGCACCAGGTCGGTAAACGGGTCGTGCGGCTTGGGCAGGTGCGTGTGCACCGCCTGCATCACCTCGCCCAGCGCGTGCGGGCCGGTGACGGCCAGCACCTTGGGATGCACCGACGACACGATGTCGTGTCCTGCCGCATCCTTCTTCGCACCCAGGCAACCGGTGACGATGACCTTGCCGTTCTCGGTCAGCGCTTCACCGATCGCGTCCAGGCTTTCCTGCACCGCTTCGTCGATAAAGCCGCAGGTGTTGACCACGACCAGGTCGGCGCCGTCATAGGTGCCGCTGATGGCGTAGCCCTCGGCGCGCAGCTGGGTGATGATCTGCTCGGAGTCGACCAGCGCTTTCGGGCAGCCAAGGGAAACGAATCCCACACGCGGACTATGGTCTTTCTGGTTCGTTGCTTCTGAGGGGTTTTTCACGTTGGAATCCGAATGTGGGGCAAGGCGCGGCGGCCGGACCGTCGATCACTGAGACAAGGCCGCCAGGCGCGAAACAGGCAATCGCGCATTTTAACCGTTTGCCGGAATTTGCCGGCGCCTGACGCACGACATGCTGCCGGGCCACGGTTACGCCGAAGTCACTCCGCGCGTTGCAGGGCTTGCAGGACCTGCGCGATCTGCAGCGAGTCCTGCATCCGCCGGATCGCCGCATGCAGTTCGTCCGCCTGCGGCCAGGTCCGCTTCAGGTAGCTGAGCCAGAGCTTGACGCGTCCATGCTCGTGGCACGAGGCGATGCGCGCATGCAGCTTGTCCAGGTACGTTGCGATCTGGCCCAGCACCAGCGGCCATTCTTCGGCGGACGGCGTGCTGGCCATCTGGCCGCGAATGCGCTGGGCCAGGAACGGGTCCGAGACCGCGCCGCGGCCAATCATGACGTCGTCGCAGCCGCTGACTTCGCGGCAGCGCGCCCAGTCCGAGACGGTCCAGACGTCGCCATTCGCTATCACGGGTATGTCGACGGCCGCCGCGATGCGCGCGATCCAGTCCCAGTGGGCCGGCGGCCGGTAGCCGTGGTCGCGCGTGCGGGCATGCACCACCAGCGAGGCCGCGCCGCCTTCGGCCAGCGCGGTGGCGCAATCGATGGCCAGCGCGGTATCCGACACGCCCAGCCGCATCTTGGCAGTCACCGGAATATTGGCCGGCACCGCGGCGCGCACCGACGCGACGATCCGGTTAAGCAGCGGCGGATCGGCGAGCAGCATCGCCCCGCCGCCATGCCGGTTGACCACCTTGGCGGGACAGCCGAAGTTCAGGTCGATGCCGTGCGGCGACAGGGTCGCGGCATAGGCGGCATTGCGCGCCAGCCACTCGGGATCGCTGCCGAGCAGCTGGATCACCATCGGCGTGCCGCTGCGGGTATAGCCGCCGGACAGGATCTCGGGCGTGTCGCGCTCATAGACCCGCGCCGGCAGCAGCGATCCCGTCACCCGCACGAATTCAGACACGCAGCCGTCGTAACCGCCGGTATCGGTCAGCACATCGCGCAGCACGTAGTCGGCAAGCCCCTCCATCGGGGCCAGGAACAGCCGGCTCATGGCAGGCACCGCGCCGCGGGCACCGGCGTCGGACAGGAATATTGGAGAAGGTGGAACATGGGACGCCGCGCAAACAAGGCGAGTCCCAGACTGAGCCGCCGAAAGATGCGATACCGTGGCCCCGGATGGGGCAAAGCGCGCATTCTACCTGCTTTGGGATGGGGCGGTTTTTCGGGAATCGGTGATTCCACACCTGTAGCCTAAAGGCTACGGTGTGGTATGCTCAGCATCCGCACAACTCAAACGTTCGACCGCTGGTACTCCGCCTTGCGCGACAACGCCGCCAGGATTCGCATCCAGGTCCGAATCGACCGCATGCTGAACGGAAATCCAGGCGACGTGAAAGCCCTTGGCGGTGGCATCTTCGAAATGCGGGTGGATCATGGTCCCGGCTACCGCATCTATATTCAGCGACGCGGCGAAGTTCTTGTCGTTCTTCTCTGCGGCGGCAACAAGTCGACCCAGCGCGCTGATATCGAACGGGCACGCCACCTCGCGGTGAATCTTGATCTGGAGTGAGCCATGAAAGAACCAACCCGCCCTTGGGACTCGGCCGCACAACTGCGCAACGAAAAAGAAATCGCCGCCTACCTGGACGCCTGCCTGGCCGAGGCCGGCGACGACGATCGCTTCATTGCTTACGCGCTCGGCGTGGTCGCACGCGCCCGCGGCATGACGCGGCTGGCCCGCGAAACCGGCCTGTCGCGCGAAAGCCTCTACCGTTCGCTGTCGGGCGAAGGCAATCCGGAATTCGGGACGATCTGGAAGGTGATGCGGGCGCTGGGGATTCGCCTGCGCGCAAGCGCCGGCTGAGCGCCGGCCCGGGTGCGAATGCGTGGCGGGCACACCGCCCGCCGCCGCTTGTTGCTACTTCTTGTCCGGCTGGTTGAACGGGAACGTGCCGAACATGTTCTTGGCCTGGTTCTGCATCTGCTCCTGCATCTGCACGAACAGGTTCTTGCTCTGCTCGATGTAGTTGCTCATCATGCCCTGCATCATCGGGCCCTGCATGTTCATGAACTGCGACCACATGTCGGGGCTGAACGCTTCGCCGGAATACAAGCCCTTGGAGTTCTCGGCCAGCTTGTTCTGGATGTCGATGAAGGCCTGGATGTTCTTTTCCAGGTAGGTGCCCATCATGCCCTGCATGGCATGGCCGTAGAAGCGGATGATCTGCGACAGCATCGCGCTGGAGAACATCGGCACGCCGCCGGTCTCTTCTTCCAGGATGATCTGCAGCAGGATGCTGCGCGTCAGTTCGTCACCTGACTTGGCGTCGACGACCTTGAACTCCTCGGAATCCATCACCAGCTGTTTGACGTCGGCCAGGGTGATGTAGGTGCTGGTCTGGGTATCGTAGAGCCTGCGATTGGGATACTTTTTGATCAGTCGCTCTGCGCCTTTTTTGGTCGTGGCCATCGGTGCTCTGTCCTTGTGTCGTCGCTGATTGCGCGCTGCTGCACCGCATGGGGTGCAGTGCGCAAATCGGTACCGCCCGCGCCATCTGCTGTAGTCGTGTTGGCCGTGTTGCGGCTGTTCGCGCATGGCTGCGCGCCGCGGCCCGCCGTCTCGCCCCCGCGAGGGCGATGCTGCACGACTATGGTGCTGGCTGCGCCGCTGCCCTGATTCTATGCCCAACAAAGCACTAAGAAAAGCGACGAGGCTTAAGGAAAACCCGGTAGACCGGCGCGCCGCGAAGCCGATGCTGCACGCCCGGAAATGATTCGCGGGCCTTGACGGCCCGCGAAACCGGCGGCGAAATACAAGCTCCGCCGCCTTGTGCGCCGCGCTGGCTGCACCGCAAAACGCGGTCGCCGGCGCGGCTGGCTGGGCGCCAGGGTCAGCCCATGTGCAGGCCGCCGTTGAGCGAGAAGTCGGCGCCGGTCGAGAACCCGGACTCATCCGAGGACAGCCAGGCGCAGATCGAGGCGATCTCTTCGGGCTCGCCCAGGCGCTTCACCGGGATCGTGCCGACGATCTTGTCGAGCACATCCTGGCGGATGGCCTTGACCATGTCGGTGGCGATATAGCCCGGCGACACCGTGTTCACCGTCACGCCCTTGGTCGCCACTTCCTGCGCCAGCGCCATGGTAAAGCCGTGCAGGCCGGCCTTGGCGGTGGAGTAGTTAGTCTGGCCGAACTGGCCCTTCTGCCCGTTCACCGACGAGATATTGACGATGCGGCCCCAGCCGCGATCGGCCATGCCGTCGATCACCTGCTTGGTGACGTTGAACAGCGAGGTCAGGTTGGTGTCGATCACCGCATCCCAGTCGGCGCGGGTCATCTTGCGGAACACCACGTCGCGCGTGATGCCGGCATTGTTGATCAGCACATCGACTTCGCCGACCTCGGCCTTGACCTTGTCGAAGGCCGCCTTGGTCGAGTCCCAGTCCGCCACGTTGCCTTCGGAGGCGACGAAGTCGAAACCCAGGGCCTTCTGCTGCTCCAGCCACTTTTCACGGCGCGGCGAGTTGGGGCCGCAGCCGGCCACCACGCGAAAGCCATCCCTGGCCAGCCGCTGGCAAATGGCGGTCCCGATACCACCCATGCCGCCGGTCACATACGCAATGCGCTGAGTCATGTCCACTCCTTGATTGGCTTTTCGTTATTTGCCGCCAGGCCGCGCCATGCGCGCGCCCGGCGCACCCCTTCTTAATTGCGCTCGACCGCCAGCGCCACGCCCATGCCGCCGCCGATGCACAGCGATGCCAGGCCCTTCCTGGCATCGCGGCGCTTCATTTCGTGCAGCAGCGTCACCAGGATACGGCAGCCAGACGCGCCGATCGGGTGGCCGATGGCAATGGCGCCGCCGTTGACGTTGACCTTGGAGGTATCCCAGCCCATCTGCTGGTGCACCGCCAGCGCCTGCGCGGCGAAGGCCTCGTTGATTTCCATCAGGTCCAGGTCCTGCGGGGTCCACCCCGCGCGCGACAGCGCGCGCTTGGACGCCGGCACCGGGCCCATGCCCATCACCTTCGGGTCCACGCCGGCGTTGGCGTAGCTCTTGATGGTGGCGAGCGGGGTCAGGCCCAGTTCCTTGGCCTTGGCGGCCGACATCACCACTACCGCGGCGGCGCCGTCGTTCAGGCCCGAGGCGTTGGCCGCGGTCACCGAGCCGGCCTTGTCGAAGGCGGGCTTGAGGCCGGCCATGCTGTCGAGCGTGGCGCCGTGGCGCACGAACTCGTCGGTCTTGAAGGCCACCGGATCGCCCTTGCGCTGCGGGATCAGCACCGGCACGATCTCTTCGTCGAACCTGCCGGCCTTCTGCGCAGCCTCGGCCTTGTTCTGCGAGCCCACCGCGAATTCGTCCTGCGCTTCACGCGTGATGCCGTATTCCTTGGCCACGTTCTCGGCGGTGATGCCCATGTGGTACTGGTTGTACACGTCCCACAGGCCGTCGACGATCATGGTGTCGACCAGCTTGGTGTCGCCCATGCGGAAGCCGTCGCGCGAGCCCGGCAGCACGTGCGGCGCGGCGCTCATGTTTTCCTGGCCGCCGGCCACCACGATCTCGGCGTCGCCCGCCATGATCGCATTGGCGGCCAGCATCACAGCCTTCAGGCCCGAGCCGCATACCTTGTTGATGGTCATGGCCGGCACCATCGCCGGCAGGCCGGCCTTGATCGAAGCCTGGCGCGCCGGGTTCTGGCCCGAGCCGGCGGTGAGCACCTGGCCCATGATCACTTCGCTGACCTGGTCCGGCTGGATGCCGGCACGCTCCAGCGCGGCCTTGATCACGATCGCCCCCAGTTCCGGCGCCGGAATCTTCGCCAGCGAGCCGCCAAATTTGCCAACCGCGGTACGGGCCGCGGATACGATGACAACGTCAGTCATGGTGTAGTCCTCTCAATGGAAACAGGGACCCGCAGCCCGCCGGCGCGCGCGGGGCGCACGCCGGCGGACGCGCGGGCATCATGCCTTGGCCTTGACGTAGCGCCCAGGCGCGGGTTCGATCGCAGGGAAGCGCGCGTTGCCGTACTGCGCAGGCGCGGCGCGCTTGGCTCCGGCATGGCTGGCCAGCCATGCCGACCAGTCCGGCCACCAGCTGCCGGGATGCTCGGTGGCGCCGGCGAGCCATTGCTGCGGCGACGCCGGCAAGGCGTCATTGGTCCAGTGGCTGCGCTTTTTCTTTGCCGGCGGATTGATCACGCCGGCGATATGGCCGGAGGCGCCCAGCACGAAGCGCAGCTTGTTCTTCAGCAGCGCGGTCGAGGCATAGGCCGCGGTCCACGGCACGATATGGTCCTCGCGCGAGCCGTAGAGATAAGTCGGCACGTCGATGCTGCCCAGGTCCACCGGCGCATCGCATACGGTCAGCTTGCCGGGCACCTTCAGCTCGTTCTGCAGGTAGGTGTGGCGCAGGTACCAGCAGTACCACGGCCCCGGCAGGTTGGTCGCGTCGCCGTTCCAGAACAGCAGGTCGAACGGCACCGGGGTATTGCCCTTCAGGTAGTTGTCGACCACGTAGTTCCACACCAGGTCGTTCGGGCGCAGGAACGAGAAGGTGTTGGCCAGCTCCAGCCCGCGCAGCAGCGCGCACGGCGCGCCGGCCCCGCCGCCCAGCGTGGCTTCGCGCAGCTGCACGTGGCCGTCGTCGACGAAGACGTCGAGGATGCCGGTGTCGGCAAAGTCCAGCAGCGTGGTCAGCAGCGTCAGGCTTGCGGCCGGATGCTCGCCGCGCGCGGCCAGCACCGCGAGCGCGGTGGAAATGATGGTGCCACCGACGCAGAAGCCGAGCACGTTGATCTGGTCCTCCCCGCTGATGTCGCGCGCGACTTCGATGGCGCGGATGGCGGCGTGCTCGATGTAGTCGTCCCAGGTGCGCGACGCCATGCTGGCATCGGGATTGCGCCACGACACCAGGAATACCGTATGGCCCTGCTCCACCGTATGCCGCACCAGCGAGCTTTCCGGCTGCAGGTCAAGGATGTAGTACTTGTTGATGCAAGGCGGCACCATCAGCAGCGGGCGCGCATGGACCTTGGCGGTGAGCGGCTTGTACTGCAGCAGCTGGAAGTATTCGTTCTCGTAGACCACCGCGCCTTCGGTCACCGCAACATTGCGGCCCACCTCGAACGCGGTCTCGTCGGTCTGCGAGATCTTGCCCCGCGTGAGGTCCTCCATCATGTTGCGCACGCCGGCGCGCAGCGATTCACCGCCCGATTCGATCAGCAGGCGCTGCGCTTCGGGATTGGTGGCGAGGAAGTTGGCGGGCGACATCGCATCGACCCACTGCGAGATCGCGAAGCGGATGCGCTGGCGTGTCTTGGCATCGGCCTCGACCGCGTCGGCGAGTTCGGTCAGCGCGCGGGCGTTGAGCAGGTAGAAAGCGGCAGCGTAACGGTACGGCACGTTGTTGCGCCACGCGTCGCCGGCAAAGCGGCGATCGTGCAGCGGCCCGGTGCCGTCGGGCTTGCCCTCGGCCAGCGCCTGCCACAGGGCGGCGAAGTCCTTCATGTAGCGCTGCTGGATGTCGGCCAGCTGGGCCGGCGCGATCTTGACGCCTGCCAGCGAATCGAGGCCCGGGATGCCGGCCATCATGCCGGATGCGGCCGCGTGGCCGTTGCCTTCAGTGCCCTGCCACTGGCGGGACCATTCCAGCCAGGTGGCTGGATCGAATGGCCCCGGCGTGAACTTGGGTGGTTGGGACTTGCCTTCCTGCGTGGAAGCTGCCGCACCTTTGCCGGTCGCCATGATCAGTTTTGTCTCTCTGCCGTCACTATTCGAACCGGCTCCGGGCATTGCCCTGGCCGGCACTATGCATGGGGAGATGCTATCCGATTGGATCCGGCTCCAGCCCTTCCCAAGCGGGAGGGTCAGCCGGCACATCTGCCCTGGAACTGGCCTGGAACCCAGGCTCGCACAAGCTGCGGCCAGGGCTTGCATCCATTCCGATAGCGGCTCCCTTTTATCCGGCGGGCGCGGCGCCTTGGTTGCCAGCGCCATGCGTTATGCTTGCCGGAAAAACCTGGGAATCGTCAGCGATTCCGAGACATTCGAGGCCATTGTTGCCTTGCAACGCGCGCGCTGTCAATGCGGAAATCCGCCCCGGCGCCGCGCGCTGCCCGACCTACCGGACGGTAATGCAGCACACGCACCTGCCGAGGCCATCGAGCATAGTCGAGAAGGATGAAATTCTGATGTACATCGTGGCCATTGGCTGGCTCTACGTGGCGCTGATGATGGCGATCACCGAGCACAACGTGGTGGCGGGGATCGCCACCTTCCTGATGTATGGGGTCGCGCCGGTGGCGCTGGTGCTCTACATCATGGGCACGCCCGGCCGGCGCCGGCGCAAGGCCGAGGCCGAACGCGCGCTGGAGCAAAGCGCCCCGGCCGGCGAGGCGGCGAAGCGCGCGGACGAGTAAGGCAGCGCCGCTCAGTCGGCCAGCCAGACCAGGCTGGCCATGCGCCCGGTCACGCCGTCGCGCCGGTAGGAGTAGAAGCGTTCGGCATCGGTAACGGTGCAGGCAGCGCCGCCGTGGATGTCGACGCAGCCGGCGCGGGCCAGGCGTGTGCGCGCCAGCGCATAGATGTCGGCGAAGTACTTGCCCGGAGCGCCGGCGCGAAACGCCGCGGCCACCGCAGCCTGCTCGTCCGGGCGTGCCTGCGCGAGGAAGGCCTCGCGCACCTCGGCGCCGACCTCGAAGGACTCGGGGCCGATCGCCGGACCCAGCCATGCCAGCCAGCGCGTGGCAGCGCCGCCGGCGGCCGCCTGCATCCGCGCCAGCGTGGCCTCGATCACGCCATTGCACAGGCCGCGCCAGCCCGCATGCGCGGCGCCCACCACCGTCCCCTGCGTATCGCACAGCAGCACCGGCAGGCAGTCGGCCGTCATCACGGCGCAGACGTGGCCCGGCGCCAGCGCCAGGCTCGCATCGGCCTGCGGCACGGGATCGCCCGGTGCGCCCACATGGTCGACGGTGGCAACCGCGCAACCATGCACCTGTTCCAGCCATTGCGGCATCGACGGCAGGCACGCGGCCAGCCGCGCGCGGTTGCGCGCGACGTCGGCCGGATCGTCGCCGACGTGGGTGCCCAGGTTCAGGCCGCCGGGCATGCCGCCGGCGAGTCCGTACGGCCCCTGGCTGACCCCGCCCTGGCGCGTGGTCGACAGCGCGCGCACGCGCGCCGGCGCCGGCCAGTCCGGCACCAGCCAGGCGGGATCAGGCGTCGCGCTCATCGCCGTCACCGTCGTCGTCATCGTCATCATCGCCGGCGTATTCCCAGTGGGCTTCGCCGCCTTCCCACACTTCGTCCCAGGCGTCGTCTTCGTCGTCGGCCTGCGCGCTTTCAAAGTCGAGCGCATCGATCAGTGCCTGCAGGTCCTCGGGCGGCTGCGCGGTCCACGACATGTGCTTGCCGGTGGCCGGATGCACCAGGCCGAGCTTGTACGCATGCAGCGCCTGGCGCTCGTACGGCACCGGCAGCGGCACGCGGATGGCGGGACGCTGGCCGCGCTGGGTGGCGCGGAAATAGACCGGGTCGCCCACCAGCGGATGGCCGATCGATTCGAAATGCACGCGGATCTGGTGGGTGCGGCCGGTCTCGAGCTTGCACATCACCATCGACACGAAACCCCGCCCCAGCGGCACCGTCGCCAGCGTGCGGAAATGCGTGCGCGACGGCTTGCCGCTGGCGGTCTGCACGATCGCCATGCGCGTGCGCTCGCGCGGGTCGCGGCCGATGGGCGCGTCGATGGTGCCCTCGTCATAGGTGCGGCCCCACACCAGCGCGATATAGGTGCGCTTGACCGTGCGCGCCTGCAGCTGCCGCACCAGGTCGGTCTGCGCGGTGAGCGTGCGCGCCACCACCATCAGCCCCGAGGTCTCCTTGTCGAGCCGGTGCACGATGCCCGCGCGCGGCAGCGACGCGGCGCCGGGGTCGCGATGCAGCAGGCCATTGAGCACGGTGCCGCTCCAGTTGCCGGCGGCAGGATGCACCACCAGCCCGGCGGGCTTGTTGATCACCAGCAGGGTGTCGTCCTCGTAGACCACGTCGAGCGGCACGTCCTCGGGGGCGAACGCCGACGATTCCGGCGCGGCCTGCGGCCGGACCTCGATCCGGTTGCCCATCTGCACCGCGTCGCGCGGACGGCGCACCTGCCCGTCGACGCGCACCGCGCCGCTTTCGATCCATTGCTGCAGGCGGCTGCGCGAAAACTCGCTGAAGTGACGCGCCAGCAATTTGTCGAGACGCTCGCCATGCGAGGCGCTGTCCACCTCCAGCGACAGGGTCACGGCCGGGTCGGCCGCGGCAGCCGGCGCGTCGGCGGCATCGTCGAATGCTTCCGCGCTGGCCTCGAAATCGGCCACCACCGCGGCGGCGCGCACCCGTTCGGGTGGCAGTCCTCCCACGCCATCTCCGGCTTGCGGGTTGGGCTGGGGGCTTGGGCTATAATGCTTGACGCTATTTTTCTTCATCCGGGATACGATTGCCCATGCAATTGCAGAGCATGAAACGCGCGCGCTGGCGCACGACAATTGGAGCGGTTCTGCTCGCAGGCGGCTGCGTCATGCTGTCGGCATGCGGCCTGCTAGCGGACCAGCCCGACGAGACCGCCGGCTGGTCGGCCAACAAATTATATTCGGAAGCCAAGGATGCCCTGGATGGCGGCGACTACACCCGCGCCGTCAAGCTGTATGAAAAGCTCGAGGGCCGCTATCCGTTCGGGCGCTATGCGCAGCAGGCGCAGATCGACACCGCCTACGCCAACTACAAGGACGGCGAGACCGCGGCCGCGCTGGCGGCAGTGGACCGCTTCATCCAGCTGCACCCGAACCATCCCACCATCGATTACGCCTACTACCTGAAGGGGCTGATCAACTTCAACGACAACCTCGGCTGGCTGGGCCGCTTCTCGGGGCAGGACCTGAGCGAGCGCGATCCCAAGGCCGCGCGCGCCGCCTACGATGCCTTCCATACGCTGATCACGCGCTACCCGGAAAGCAAGTACACGCCGGACGCCACGCTGCGCATGCAGTACATCGTCAACTCGCTGGCCCAGCATGAAGTGCACGCCGCGCGCTACTACTACCGGCGCGGCGCCTACCTGGCCGCGGTCAACCGCGCCCAGCAGTCGCTGAAGGACTACGACGGCGCACCCGCCAACGAAGAGGCGCTGTACATCATGATCCGCTCGTACGACGCGATGGGCATGAAGGACCTGCGCGACGACACCGCACGCGTGATGGAGAAGAACTTCCCGGAGAGCGACTTCATCAAGTACGGCGCACGCCGCAAGGACAAGTCCTGGTGGGAAGTGTTCTGACGGGAAGTGACCAGATGCCGCTGCGCCGGCAGCGATAAAAAACGGGACGTGTCGGATGACCGTCCCGTTTTTCTTTTGCCTGCGGCCCGTCGTGCTCAGTCGGCGGCCGGATCCTCGTCACCGGTTTCAGCCGGCTCACCCGCGCTTGTCTTACCGGCCCCGCGCAGCGACTCCAGGAAGCGCACCACCGTGGCCGCCTCGCGCGTGCGCGTGAAGGGCGGCAGGCTCTGCCAGATCTGGCGCCCATAGGGCTTCTCGACCAGGCGCGTGTCGAAGATCGCCAGCACGCCCCGGTCCGATTCGGAACGGATCAACCGCCCCGCCCCCTGCTTGAGCGTGATCACCGCATGCGGCAGCTGGTGCACGGCAAACGGGCTCAGGCCCTTCTTCTGCAGCACTTCCATGCGCGCGGCCAGCACCGGATCGTCGGGCGGCGCGAACGGCAGCTTGTCGATGATCACCAGCGACAGCGCCTCGCCGCGCACGTCCACGCCCTCCCAGAAGCTCTGGCTGCCGACCAGCACCGCATTGCCAAGCTCGCGGAAGCGGTCCAGCAGCTCGGTGCGGCTGGCCTGGCCCTGCACCAGCAGCGGCAGGTTCAGGCCGCGCTCGGCAAAGGCATCGTAGAGCAGGTCCGAGGCCCGCTGCACCGCGCGCAGCGTGGTGCACAGCAGGAAGGTGCGCCCGCCGGCCGCCTCGATCAGCGGCAGCGCGGCCTGCACCACTGCATCGGTGAACTGCGGCGACTGCGGCGCAGGCATGTCGCGCGGCACGTACAGCAGGCCCTGCTTCGCGTAGTCGAACGGGCTGGGCAACGTCAGCGAACGGTCCTTGTCGAGCCCCAGCTGCGCGGCGTAGTGGGTGAAATTGCCCTTCACCGACAGCGTCGCCGAGGTGAAGACCCACGCGCGCGGCTGCCCGCCGCGCTGCCGCGTGAAGATAGGCGCGATCGACAGCGGCGTACGGTGCAGCTGCACGGTGTGCGAGAACACCTCGACCCAGCGCACGGTTTCCGGGCCGGCGGATGGCGCGGCCCCGCCCTGCTCCTGCCCCTGCTCCTCGCCGTCGGCTGGCTGCGGTGCCGGCGCGGCCGGGGCATCGGTGCGCCAGGCGGCCAGCTTGTTGGCCAGCTCGAGCGCGCGGCGGTGGCATTGCTGCAGCGATTCGGCGCGCTCGGCCTGGCTCTCGAGCATCTCGACGAAGTCGGACAGCGCCGCGTCGAGCGCATCGAGGGTCTCGTTGAAGGGTTCGGCGATGCGGCGGTCGGCCTCGATCTGGCCCAACGCCAGGCGCGCGTTGTCCTTGCCGAAGGCCAGGCGCAGGTCGCGCGCGGCGCGTTCCAGCGGCGCGCCCAGCGCCACCCAGTCGACCGCATCGCGCGCATGCGACAGGCCCTCGGCCACGGTATCGCGCGCGATCTCCAGCAACTGGCTGGTCGACAGGGTCTCGCCGAAGAACAGCGTGGCGGTCTCGGGCAGCTGGTGCGCTTCGTCGAAGATCACCGTATTGGCCGCGGGCAGCAGCTCGGCCATGCCGGTGTCGCGCAGCACCACGTCGGCAAAGAACAGGTGGTGGTTGACCACCACCACGTCGGCCTGCTGCGCTTCCTTGCGCGCGCGCATCACGAAGCAGTCCTTGTAATACGGGCATTCCGAACCGAGGCAGTTGTCGCGCGTGGAGGTCACCATCTGCCACACGGGGGCGTTCTCGGGCACCGACGCCAGTTCCGCCTTGTCGCCGGTGGCGGTTTCCTTGATAAAGCGCCCGATCTCGCGCAGCCACGCCGCATCCTGGCGCGAGGCCAGGCGCCCGCCGGCCTGCGCGCGTTCCAGGTGGTAGTGGCAGACGTAGTTGCCGCGGCCCTTGAGCAGCGCCACCGAGACCGGCACGTTGAGCGCGTGGCGCACGGTCGGGATGTCGCGCAGGAACAGCTGGTCCTGCAGGTTCTTGGTGCCGGTGGACAGGATCACCTTGCCGCCCCACAGCATCGCCGGCACCAGGTAGGCGTAGGTCTTGCCGGTGCCGGTGCCGGCCTCGACGATCACGGAATCGTACTGCGCGATCGCACCGGCGACGGCCTCGGCCATCTTGTGCTGCGACGCACGCGGGCGGTAGCCGGGAATGGCCTGGGCCAGCGTGCCGGTATCGGCAAAGATGGTGGCAAGCTCGGCGCCGCGGCTGGCGGCGGCATCGGCCTGCGCGGCATGGGCGGGCGCCGCGGCGTCGCTGGGGTCGCTGGAATCGCTGTCCAGGGACAACTGGCGGGAATCGGGAAGATCGGACAAGGTGGGGAATGTTGTATGGGCTGCGGCAAACCGGCAGCAATTGCCGGCCATCGCCGCGCCCCGGGGCGCGTCGGCGCTCAGGCCGGCACGTCGGGTTCGAGCTGGAGCTGCAGCAGCGTGATGGCGTCCTTCAGCTTGAGACGGCGCTTCTTCAGCCGGCGCAGCTGCAATTCGTCATGGACCACATCGCCGGCCAGCCGGTCGATCAGGAAATCGAGATCGCGGTGCTCGATCTGCAGCTCCATGATGCGCCGTTCCAGGGTATTGAGGTTGCTGTCCATCTATGCCTCCGCTGCCATCACCGTGCCGGGGCTCAGAAGCCGAACGGGCGCGGCGCCGACGCCGCGCCCTGTTGCTGCTCCCTGGCCTTGGCGCGCCGCTCTTCCAGCGCCTTCTGGCGCTGTTCGAGGTCGCGCTGCTTGGCTTCGTATGCCTTCACGTTCTCCTGGCGCTGGCGGGCCTGTTCCGCGCCCTGCTGCTGCGCCTCGCGCATGCGGGCATCGAAGTCGGACTGCTTCTGCTCGTAGGCCTGCGCGTTGGCGGCGCGCTGCGGGGCCTCGGCCTGGCGCTGCGCGTCGCGCAGCTGCTGTTCCTGCTGCTTTTTGTCGTACGCCTCGCGGCTGGACTGCTCGCTGGCGGCGCGCCGCGGCTGGCTGGCCTCGAACTCGGCGCGGCGCAGGGCCTGCTCGCGGTCGCGCTCGGCGGCGCGGTGGGCACGCTCGGCCTCGCCCACTTCCAGCTCGCGCTTGCGCAGCACCTGCAGCTCCTCGCGCTGGATTTCCTTGGCGTTGTCGATGCAGCGGGTGACGAAGAACTTGCTGTAGCACTCGCGCTCGGCGGCGGCAAAGCGGTAGTTGGTCCAGGCGCGCGAATCGCCGATGGCCTTGCGCTCGGCGGCAAAATCGCGCGCGGCAGCGGGCGCGGCGCCGGGCGCCGAGGCCTGCGCCTGCGCCGCGCGCAGCGGCATCAGCGCGGCGCACGCCGCCACGGCCACGGCGGCCAGGGCGCCGCGGCGGATCAGGAAGACATCGGGCACGTTGGCGAAGGTTGGCATGGCCGGGAGGGTGGCCTTGGCGACGGCCGGGCGGGACTTGACGATCATGTCCGGATTCTAGCATCCGGGCCGGACCGCGGCCCGCCCCCGGGCGCCCGCGCACGTGCGCGCAACGCCGCCCGCCCGACCCGCGGCACGGGCCCCACCGGACGCCCGCGCGCTTGTGGCAAAATGCCCCGCTTTCGACTGACTGCGTCTCACGCTGCGTTCCAAGATGTCCAACCTGCCCGCATCCGTCTCGCAAAAGATCGTCGCGCTCATCGCGGCCGAACTGTCCGTGCAGCCCCGCCAGGTGGCCGCGGCCGTGGCGCTGCTCGATGAAGGCGCCACCGTCCCCTTCATCGCCCGCTACCGCAAGGAAGTGACCGGCAACCTCGACGACACGCAGCTGCGCAACCTGGAAGAGCGCCTGCTGTACCTGCGCGACATGGAGGACCGCCGCGCCGCGATCCTGGCGTCGATCGAGGAGCAAGGCAAGCTCACCCCCGAGCTGCAGGCCGCCATCGAAGCCGCGCAGACCAAGCAGGCGCTGGAAGACCTCTACCTGCCCTACAAGCCCAAGCGCCGCACCCGCGCCCAGATCGCGCGCGAATGCGGGCTGGAGCCGCTGGCGCTGGCCTTGCTTGCAGACCCTACGCTCGACCCGCAGGCCGAGGCCGCGAAGTACGTCAACGGCAACCCCACCGCCGACGGCGGCGTGCCCGACGTCAAGGCGGCCCTGGACGGCGCGCGCGACATCCTGTCGGAACAGTTCGGTGAAACCGCCGAACTGCTGGGCAAGCTGCGCGAGCACCTGTGGAACCACGGCGTGGTGGCCTCGTCGGTGATGGAAGGCAAGGAAACCGCGGAGGAAGAGAAATTCCGCGACTACTACAACTACAGCGAGACCCTGCGCACGGTGCCGTCGCATCGGGCGCTGGCGCTGTTCCGCGGCCGCAATGCCGGCGTGCTGATGGTCAAGCTGGGCCTGGGCGAAGAGCAGGACGCGCTGGTGCCGCACCCGTGCGAAGGCATGATTGCGCGCCATGTCGGCATCCAGCAGCTGGGCCGCCCCGCCGACAAGTGGCTGGGCGACGTGTGCCGCTGGTGCTGGCGCGTCAAGGTGCAGCCGCACCTGGAGACCGAGCTGCTGACGCAGCTGCGCGAAACCGCCGAGAGCGAGGCCATCAAGGTGTTCGGCCGCAACCTGCATGAGCTGCTGCTGGCGGCGCCGGCCGGTCCCAAGTCGGTGATGGGCATCGATCCGGGCATCCGCACCGGCTGCAAGGTGGCCGTGGTGGACAGCACCGGCAAGCTGCTGGAGACCGCCACCATCTATCCGCACGAGCCGCGCCGCGACTGGAACGGCTCGCTCGCCGCGCTGGCGCGCCTGGCCAAGCAGCACAACGTGGCGCTGGTCTCGATCGGCAACGGCACCGCCAGCCGCGAGACCGACAAGCTGGTGCAGGACCTGATGAAGCAGATGCCCGAGCTCAAGCTGACCAAGATCGTGGTCAGCGAAGCCGGCGCGTCGGTCTATTCGGCGTCGGAGCTGGCCGCCAAGGAATTCCCGGACCTGGACGTGTCGCTGCGCGGGGCGGTGTCGATCGCGCGGCGGCTGCAGGATCCGCTGGCCGAGCTGGTCAAGATCGATCCGAAGTCGATCGGCGTGGGCCAGTACCAGCACGACGTCAACCAGCGCGAGCTGGCGCGCGCGCTCGACGCGGTGGTCGAGGACTGCGTCAATGCCGTGGGCGTCGACGTCAACACCGCCTCGGCGCCGCTGCTGGCGCGCGTGTCGGGCCTGAATTCGGTGCTGGCGCGCAATATCGTCGAGTTCCGCGACGCCAATGGCGCCTTCGCCAACCGCAACGCGTTGAAGCAGGTGCCGCGCCTGGGCGACAAGACCTTCGAGCAGGCCGCGGGCTTCCTGCGCATCAACGACGGCGACAATCCGCTCGACCGCTCCTCGGTGCACCCGGAAGCGTACCCGGTGGTGCAGCGCATCCTGGACCACGTCAAGAAAGGCCTGCGCGACGTGATGGGTAACCGCGAGGCGCTGCGCGGCCTGGCGCCGGAGAAGTTCACCGACGAATCGTTCGGCCTGCCGACGGTGCGCGACATCCTGTCCGAGCTGGAAAAGCCCGGCCGCGACCCGCGTCCCGAGTTCAAGACCGCGACCTTCCAGGATGGCGTGGAGGACGTGAAGGACCTGCAGCCCGGCATGGTGCTCGAAGGCGTGGTCACCAACGTGGCCGCGTTCGGCGCGTTCGTCGATATCGGCGTGCACCAGGACGGCCTGGTCCATATCTCGGCGCTGTCGAACAAGTTCGTCAAGGACGCGCACGAAGTGGTCAAGGCCGGCCAGATCGTCAAGGTCAAGGTGATGGAGGTGGACGTCAAGCGCAACCGCATCGGCCTGTCGATGCGGCTAGACGACGAGCCCGGCCAGGCCGCGGCGCGCGCGGGGGGCGGCGACCGCAACGACCGTGGCGGCCAGCGCAATGGCGGCGGCAAGGGCTTCGGCGGCGGCCGTCGCGAGCCGGAGCCGGCCGGCGCCATGGCCGCCGCGTTCGCCAAGCTCAAGCGCTGAGCGCGCCTGCCCCGGGTACAACGCCCCGCACGGTTTGCCGTGCGGGGCGTTTTCGTTTCAGGCGCCGCGGGCGATGCGCACGGACAGGCCCCTGTCTGTACCGTCGCCACTGCCGGCCCGGTTGGCAAACGCCAGCTCCAGCCCATGCAGCCGCGCCACCCGTCGCGCGATGGAAATGCCCAGGCCGTGGCCCTGCTCGTGCTGCCCGGCGCCGCCGCGGAAAAAGCGGTCACCGAGGCGCGCCAGCAGCGCCGGCGCGACGCCGGGCCCCTGGTCGCGCACGGTGATGCTGTCGGGCCGGAAATCGACCAGCACCAGCGCGCCCGGCGGGCTGTAGCGGATCGCATTGTCGAGCAGGTTGCGCAGCAGCAGCGACAGCAGCGCGGGATCGCCCGCCACCGGCAACGCAGCCTGGTCCGGCGGCGGCCAGGCCAGCTCCACGTCGACCTGCTTCTGCTGCGCCAGCAGCAGGCAGTCGGACAGCGCCTGCTGTGCCACCGGCACCCAGTTGACCGGCTGGCGCGACGGCAGCCCGGCGGCATCTTCGAGCCGGCTCAGCGTCAGCAACTGCGATACCAGCCGGCCAATACGGTCGATGCCGGCGGCGACATTGGCCCGCGCCAGCGCGCGTTCGTCGCGGTCGGGCGAGCGCTCGGCGATTTCCCACTGCGCCTTGAGCGCCGCCAGCGGCGTGCGCATCTCGTGCGCGGCATCGGCGGTCAGGCGCCGCTCATGTTCGATCGAATCGGAAACGCGCGTCAGCAGCCGGTTCATCGCGTGCACCAGCGGCACCAGTTCGCCGGGAACGGCATCGAGGCTGAGCGGACGGCGATCGTCAGCGGCGCGGGCCTCGATATCCGCGGACAGCATGCGCACCGGCGCCATCGCGCGGCGCATGAAGCCGATCAGCAGGCCGATCAGCAGCGGCAGGCCCACCGCCCATGGCAGCACCTGCGCGGCAATGTAGGACAGGATCAGCTCATTGCGCTCGCCCAGCTGCTGGCCTACGCACACGCGCCAGCCGGTGTCGGGATCGTCGAGGTAATAGAGCCGCCAGCGCTGCTGATCCAGCGTGACGTCGGTAAAGCCCTTGACGCCTTCGGCGCGCGGCAGCTTGTCGCCGTCGGGATCGATATGCAGCGGCTTGCCGTCGGGCAGCCAGGCGGCGATGGCGAGGTCGCCCAGGCCGGCATCGCCCAGGTCGCCTTCGTCGAGCCGCGGCACGCGCGCGCGCGACATGCCGGCGGTGATGTCGACCAGCGGCACCACCGACTGCATCTGCAGCGCCATGCGCACCATGTCGGTGTCATAGAGCTCGTTGATCTCGTGCCGCGCGCGCACATAGGTCATGCCCAGCGTCAACAGCCATACCACCGGCGCGGCCACCAGCACCGCCAGCACCAGCCTGCGCTGCAGCGTCATGCGCAATCCTCGGCCGCGCCCAGCGTGTAGCCGGCGCCGCGGAAGGTGCGCACGATCTTCGGATGGATCTTGCGGCGCAGGTGGTGGATATGGACTTCGAGCGCGTTGCTCTCGATGCCGCCCTGCCAGTCATAGAGCTTGTCGCGCAGCACCTCGCGCGTCAGCAGCCGGTTGGGATGCGCCAGCAGCAGTTCCAGCAGCATGGCTTCGCGGCTGGTCAGCTCGACCGGCTTGCCCTGCCAGTACGCCTGGCGCGCGGCCGGGTGGAAGGCCAGCGCGCCGTGCTGCCACACCGGCGCCGACATGCCCGCCGCACGGCGCGTGACCGCCCGCAGCCGCGCCGCCAGCTCGTCGAGCGCGACCGGCTTGACCAGGTAGTCATCGGCACCGGCATCGAGCCCGCCGATGCGGCTGTCGACGGCGTCGCGCGCGGTCAGCACGATCACCGGGATGCGGCTGCCGCGCGTGCGCCAGCGCGCCAGCAGCGTCATGCCGTCGTCGCCCGGCAGGCCCAGGTCCAGCACCACGGCATCGTAGTGGGCCAGGCCGAGCGCATGCTCGGCATCGGTGCCGTTGCGGAACCAGTCGACCGCGTAGTCGAGCAGCTGCAGGCCTCGCCGCAGGCCGTCGCCCAGCATCGGGTCGTCTTCAACAATCAGGAGTTTCATGCTCTGGAGTGGCCCGGAGGTATCACGGCCCGGTGCGCGCGCCGCTTAATGTGCCATTAAGGTTCGCGGATTATGCTCCGCTCACCTTTCAATTGCCTGCCCGTACAACGCGGCGCGCCTCGCCGGCGTGGACATGGCGTCTGCGCCCGCGCCGGCCCGGCCGCCCCCCGCCGCGTCCCGCGAGCCGCGCCACCCTGCTCTGCCCATGCTGTCCCGCTTCCGCATGCCGCACCGTTACGACCGCCTTGCCGCCGCGCCCGGGCTGCTCCCCCGGGCCGCCGTGCCCGGGCATGCCGCGCGCGCCGCCGCGATGCCGGTGCTGGTGGTGCTGGCCTTCACGCTGCTGTGGTTCGGCACGCTCGGCATGCGCCACCTGCTGGGTCCGGACGAAGGCCGCTATGCCGAGATCGCGCGCGAGATGCTGCGCAGCGGCGACTGGGTCACGATCCGCTACGACGGCCTGAAGTACTTTGAAAAGCCGCCGTTCCACATGTGGATGACGGCGGTGTCGTATGCGCTGTTCGGCATCGGCGACTGGCAGGCGCGGCTATGCGTGGCGCTGGCCGGCGCCGCGGGGATGGGGGTATCGATGCTCGCGGCCGCGCGCTGGTTCGGCGCGCGCGCCGGGTTGATGGCCGGGCTGGTGCTGGCCAGTGCGCCGATGTGGAATATCGCGGCGCATTTCAACACGCTCGACATGACGCTGTCCGGCGCCATGGCCTGCGTGCTGGCCAGCCTGCTGCTGGCGCAGCATCCGGCGGCGACGCCGGCCGCGCGCCGCCGCTGGATGCTGGCGTGCTGGGTGGCCATGGGCGTGGCGGTGCTGACCAAGGGGCTGGTCGGCGTGGCGCTGCCGGGGCTGGTGCTGGTGCTCTACACCGCCGTGACGCGCGACCTGGCCCTATGGCGGCGCCTGCATGCGCCGGCCGGGATCGCGCTGATGCTGCTGGTGGCGGTGCCGTGGTACTGGCTGGTGGCGCGGCGCAATCCGGAATTCCTGCGCTTCTTCTTTATCCATGAGCACTGGCAGCGCTATACCTCGACCGCGCACGCGCGCACCGGCGCGCCGTGGTACTTCGTGCCGCTGCTGGCCGGCGGCTTCCTGCCATGGCTAGGCCTGCTGCCGGGCATGGTGCGCGCGGTCACGCAGCGCGCCGGCGTGGCGCACACAGCCGGCAATCACCTGCCGTTCCAGCCCGCGCTGCTGGCGGCCCTGTGGGCACTGGCCATCTTCGGCTTCTTCAGCCTGTCGGGTTCGAAGCTGCCGGGCTACATCGTGCCGGTGTTCCCCGCGCTCGGCATCCTGGGCGGCGTGGCGCTGGCGCACGCCGGCGAGCGTGCCTGGACCCGGCAAGTGCGCGCCATGCTGGCCCTCGGTGCCATCGGCCTGCTGGCCAGCCCGGTGGTGGCCTCCCTCGATGCCAACAACACGCCCAATGCGCTGTACCGCCACTACGCGATCTGGGCGGCGCTGGCTTGCGCGCTGGTGATGGCCAGTGCCGCCGCGGCCTTGTGGCTGCTTCGGCGCCACGGGCGCATGGCCAGCGTCACGGGCTATGCGTTCGGCATGCTGCTGGCGTTTTCGGTCGCGCTGCTCGGCCACGAAGCCATCGGCCGGTCCGCCTCCGGCATCGACATGGTCGCGCCGATCGGGCGGGTGCTGCGGCCCGGCATGCCGCTGTACGGTGTCGGCATGCTCGACCACACGCTGCCGTTCTACCTGCGCCATCCGCTGACCATGGTGGCGCAGGCCGACGAGCTGGCCTTCGGCACCGCGCAGGAGCCGCAAAAATGGCTGCCGACCGTCGATGCCTTCGTCGACGCCTGGCAGCATGGCCCGCGCGCCGTCGCGCTGCTGTCGCCGCAAGCGTATGCCGAACTGAGCGCGCGCGTGCCGATGCATGTCATCGCGCGCGACTGGCGCCGCGTTGCGGTGGCCAACTTTGCCCTGGCCGGCGAGCGCCAGACGCGCCGGCTGGTTTCCGATTTCCCTGCCACTCCCCCTGCCACTCCTTAACGCATGCAAGTCAAGAAAGTACTGATTCTCGGCGTCAACGGCTTCATCGGCCACCACCTGACGCGCCGCATCCTGGAAACCACGCCGTGGGAGGTCTACGGCATGGACATGAACACGGACCGCCTGGGCGACCTCGTCGACCACCCGCGCATGCATTTCTTCGAGGGCGACATCACCATCAACAAGGAGTGGATCGAGTACAACATCCGCAAGTGCGACGTGGTGCTGCCGCTGGTCGCCATCGCCACCCCGGCCACCTACGTGCGCCAGCCGCTGCGCGTGTTCGAGCTGGACTTCGAGGCCAACCTGCCGATCGTGCGCGCCGCGGTCAAGTACCGCAAGCACCTGGTGTTCCCGTCGACCTCCGAGGTCTACGGCATGTGCGGCGACGAGGAATTCGACCCCGACGCCTCGCCGCTGGTCTACGGCCCGATCAACAAGCCGCGCTGGATCTACGCCTGCTCCAAGCAGCTGATGGACCGCGTGATCCATGCCTATGGCATGGAGCAAGGGCTCAATTACACGCTGTTCCGCCCCTTCAACTGGATCGGCGCGGGGCTGGACTCGATCTTCGAATCGAAGGAAGGCTCGTCGCGCGTGGTGACGCAGTTCCTGGGCCATATCGTGCGCGGCGAACCGATCAGGCTGGTCGACGGCGGCGCGCAGCAACGGGCCTTCGCCGACATCGCCGACGGCATCAGCGCGCTGATGCGCATCATCGAGAATCCCGGCGGCGTGGCCAGCGGCAAGATCTACAACATCGGCAACCCGGACAATATCCACTCGGTGCGCGAGCTCGCCGAGATGATGCTGAAGATGGCCGCCGACTACCCGGAATACGCGCAGCAGGCGCGCCTCACCCAAATCGTCGAGACCTCGTCGGGCGACTTCTACGGCAAGGGCTACCAGGACGTGCAGCACCGCGTGCCGAAGATCGACAACACCATCGAGGAGCTGGGCTGGCGCCCCGAGATCGGCATGGAAGCG
>NZ_JBYOJO010000026.1:0-52825 GCF_057798955.1 Cupriavidus sp. 207A1
CCGGTGTAGTTGGCGCTGGGGCGGATGATCTTGTTGTCGATGCGCTGCTCGATGATGTGCGCGGCCCAGCCCGAGGTGCGCGAGATCACGAACAGCGGCGTGAACATCGCGGTGGGCACGCCCATCATGTGGTAGCTGACCGCGCTGAACCAGTCCAGGTTGGGGAACATTTTCTTGATGTCCCACATCACCGTTTCCAGGCGCTCGGCGATGTCGAACATCTTCATCGAGCCGGCGTCCTTCGACAGCTTCTTCGCCACTTCCTTGATCACCTGGTTGCGCGGGTCGCCGGTGGTGTACACCGGGTGGCCGAAGCCGATTACGACCTCCTTGTTCTCGACGCGGCGGGTGATGTCGGCCTGGGCCTCGTCCGGGTTGTCGTAGCGCTTCTGGATCTCGAACGCGACCTCGTTGGCGCCGCCGTGCTTGGGGCCGCGCAGCGCGCCGATCGCGCCGGCGATCGACGAGTACATGTCCGAGCCGGTGCCGGCGATCACGCGCGCGGTGAAGGTCGAGGCGTTGAACTCGTGCTCGGCGTACAGGTTGAGCGAGGTGTTCATGGCGCGCTCCCACAGCGCCGACGGCTTCTCGCCGTGCAGCAGGTGCAGGAAGTGGCCACCGATCGAGTCATCGTCGGTCTCCACTTCGATGCGGCGGCCGTTGTGGCTGTAGTGGTACCAGTACAGCAGCATCGAGCCGAGGCTGGCCATCAGCCGGTCGGCGATGTCGCGCGCGCCCGGGGTGTTGTGGTCTTCCTTCTCCGGCAGCACCGTGCCCAGCACCGACACGCCGGTGCGCATCACGTCCATCGGATGGGCGCTGGCGGGCACCCATTCCAGCGCCGCCTTGACGTTGGCGGGCAGGCCGCGCAGCGACTTCAGCTTGGCCTTGTAGGCGGCCAGCTCGGATTTGGTCGGCAGCTTGCCGTGCACCAGCAGGTGGGCGATCTCCTCGAATTCGCAGGTCTCGGCGATGTCGAGGATGTCGTAGCCGCGGTAGTGCAGGTCATTGCCGGTGCGGCCGACGGTGCACAGCGCGGTGTTGCCGGCGGTCACGCCCGACAGCGCGACGGATTTCTTGGGCTTGGGAGTGACGAGCGGTTGCGCTTCGGACATCTGGGTCTCCTTGGTGTGATGCCTGGTGTTGCCTGTCTTGGTCGTGCAAGCGGCCGGGAGGGGATGTCCCCGGCCCGGCCGCGCCTGCGTCTGGTTGCTTACTTGCCCTTGCCTTGCGCGAACAGGGCGTCGAGCTTCTGCTCGAAGTCATGGTAGCCGATGCTCTCGTAGAGCTCGGCGCGGGTCTGCATGGTATCGACCACGTTCTTCTGCGTGCCGTCGCGGCGGATCGCCGCGTAGACGTTTTCCGCCGCCTTGTTCATGGCGCGGAAGGCCGACAGCGGGTACAGCACCATCGACACGCCGGCACCGCCCAGTTCTTCGGTGGTGAACAGCGGCGTGGCGCCGAACTCGGTGATGTTGGCCAGTACCGGCACCTTCACCGCGTCGACGAACTTGCGATACATGCCGAGGTCGGTCATGGCTTCCGGGAAGATGGCGTCGGCGCCGGCTTCGACGCAGGCCACGGCGCGCTCGATGGCGCTGTCCAGGCCTTCCACGGCCAGCGCATCGGTGCGGGCCATGATGACGAAGTTCTCGTCGGTGCGGGCGTCGACGGCGGCCTTGATGCGGTCGACCATTTCGCCCTGGGTGACGATTTCCTTGTTGGGACGGTGGCCGCAGCGCTTGGCGCCGACCTGGTCCTCGATATGCATGGCCGCGGCGCCGAACTTGATCAGCGACTTGGTGGTACGGGCCACGTTGAAGGCCGAGGCGCCGAAGCCGGTGTCGACATCGACCAGCAGCGGCGTGTCGCACACGTCGGTGATGCGGCGGATATCGGTGAGCACGTCATCCAGGTTCGAGATACCCAGGTCCGGCAGGCCCAGCGAGCCGGCCGCCACGCCGCCGCCCGACAGATAGATGGCCCGGTAGCCGGCGCGCTTGGCCAGCAGCGCGTGGTTGGCGTTGATGGCGCCGACCACCTGCAGCGGATGTTCGTCGGCAAGCGCCTGGCGGAAACGGGCGCCAGCGGAGCGCGCGAGGTCGGAAGCGGAGTAGGTCATGGCGTATGCGTTGGTGAACAGGACAAGCCGAATACTGCAAGGGGTGTGCCAGGCTCGGCGAAAGCAGCCGGAAAACCCGGAATCCCTTGCCAGCGCTGGGCTGGCGGGCAGGGCGACAGGCACCTCCGCGGGTTCCGTGCCGGGTTTTCCGCACTTTTGAAATCCACGACCTGTGTTTTGGAATTCAAAGTTGAAATCCCGGGCATCGTGGCGGACAATGTGACAGCACTGTACGCTTGTTCATCCCGCCTTTCATCCCACTTTCCTTCCGCACCGCATCATGGCTCCTCCCGTTTCCGCGCAAGGCCGCCCGCGCATCTGGGCAATCGGCATCAGCCGCCTCGCGCGCGCCTTTGCCGACCTGATCCCGGCCTATGCCGACCGCGCCGAATTCCGCATCGTCGGCAAGGGTTTCGAGGCCGCCGCCAGCGCGGTGTCGCGCGAGGTGCGCGAGGGCCGGCTCGACGTGGTCGTCGCCGGCGGCTCCAACGGCGCCTATCTGCGCCAGCATGTGGACGTGCCGGTTGTGCTGGTCAAGGTCACGGGCTTCGACGTGATGAGCGCACTGGCCACCGCGCGGCGGATCTCGCCGCGGGTGGCGCTGGTCACGCACGCGGCAACCTACGCCGAGGTCGATGAATTCGTGCGCGCGTTCTCGCTGTCGGTGCCGGCCTACACCTACCTGACCGAGGATGACGCGGTGGCGCGCGTGAAGGCGCTCAAGCAGGAGGGCATCCAGGTGGTGGTGGGCCCCGGCCTGGTGACCGACCTGGCCGACCGCTATGGCCTGACCGGAGTGTTCCTGTACTCGGGCAACTCGGTGCGCATGGCACTGGAAGACGCGATCGAGGCGGCGCGCCTGCGCCGCATCGAGGCCACCCGCCGCGACTACGTCAACACCATCCTGGCGCACCTGAACGAGGGCGTCGCGGCGGTCGACGCGCAAGGCCGGATCCAGTCGTTCAACCCGGCGATGGAGCGCTTCCTCGGCACCTCGGCCGCCGCCGCGGTCGGGCGCAAGCTGCAGACGCTGGCGCCCAGCCTGGCGCTGGAAGGGGTGATGCAGAGCGGCGACAAGGAGCTCGAGGCGATCCACAAGCTCGGCGACAAGATGGTGGTGGTCAACCGCATTCCCATTCTTTCCGAGGCCGGCACCACCGGCGCGGTGCTGACCATCCAGGACGCCAGCGCGATCCAGCGCGTCGACCGCAACCTGCGCTCGCGCAGCCGCGCGCGGCCGGCGGCGGTGCGCTACAGCCTGGACGACCTGGCCGGCACCTCGGCCGCGATGACGGCGCTGCGCGAACTGGCGCGGCGCTATGCCGTGGTGGACTCCACCGTGCTGATCGGCGGCGAGAGCGGCACCGGCAAGGAGGTGCTGGCGCAAGGCATGCACGATGCCAGCCCGCGCCGCGCGTTCCCGTTCGTGGCGGTCAATTGCGCCGCCTTTCCCGAGGCACTGCTGGAAAGCGAGCTGTTCGGCTACGAAGAGGGCGCCTTCACCGGCGCGCGCCGCGGCGGCAAGGCAGGCCTGTTCGAATCGGCCCACAACGGCACGCTGTTTCTCGACGAGGTGGGCGACATGCCGCCCGCGCTGCAGACGCGGCTGCTGCGCGTGCTGCAGGAAAAACAGGTGCTGCCGATCGGCGGGCTGGACGCGGTGCCGGTGAACGTGCGCGTGATCGCCGCCACCCATCGGGACCTGGCCGCGATGGTGCGCGACGGCAGCTTCCGCCAGGACCTGTATTACCGCCTCAACATCCTGCGCATTGCCATGCCGCCGCTGCGCGAGCGCGCCGAAGACCTGCCCGAACTGGCCGAGCTGCTGTACCGCCGCGCGCAGGACCGGCTGGGCCTGGAGCGCCCGCAGCGCCTGCCTGCCGCGGCGCGCGCCCGGCTGGCGCGCTACCGCTGGCCCGGCAATATCCGCGAGCTGGAAAACGTGACCGAGCGCATCGCGGTCCTGGTCGCCGGCCGCCGGCTCGACGGCGAGGCCCAGCAGCGCGAACTGCAGGCCGCGGCGCCCGAGCTGTTCGGCGAGGTCGCGCCCGCGGTTGAACCCGAAGCCGCAGCCGCGGCGCCAGCCGCGCGGGCGCGCCGGTCGCTGGCGCGCATCAAGCAATCGAGCGAGGTCGACCATATCCGGCGCGTGCTGGAAGAGTGCGGCGGCGACCGCACCGCCGCCTGCCATATCCTCGGCATCAGCCCGACCACGCTGTGGCGGCGGCTGAAGGCGGCCTAGCCCGGGCGTTATCCCGTTATCCGGCGGGGCTGGCCCGGCGGAACGGAATCGGCTGCAGCCCCTTGCCCTGCAGCCACGCCTCATTGAACAGCCGTCCCATATACAGGTCGCCACGGTCGCACAGCAGCGTGACGATGGTGTGCCCTGGTCCCATCTCGCGCGCCAGCGCCACCGCAGCGCCGACATTGATGCCGGATGAACCGCCCACGAACAGCCCTTCCTCGCGCAGCAGCCGGTAGACCATGTCCACGCAGGTCTGGTCGTCGATGCGCACGGCATCGTCGATGGGGGTGTCCTGCAGGTTGGCGGTGACGCGGCTGGAACCGATGCCTTCGGTGATCGAGCTGCCTTCGGCCTTGACCTCTCGGTGCTTGACGAAATGGTACAGGCCGCTGCCGTGCGGGTCGGCCAGCACGATGCGCACGCCCGGCTTGTGTTCCTTCAGGCAGCGCGCGATGCCCGCGAGCGAGCCGCCCGTGCCGGTGGCGCAGGTGAAGGCGTCGATATGGCCGGTGGTGGCGTGCCAGATCTCGGGGCCGGTGGTCTCGTAGTGGGCCTGGCGGTTGGCGAGGTTGTCGAACTGGTTGGCCCAGATCGCGTTTTCGGTCTGGTCGGCGAGCCGGCCGGCGATCTTCTGGTAGTTGTCGGGATCGGCGTACGGCTTGGCCGGTACCGCGCGCACTTCGGCGCCGAGCATGCGCAGCCGCTCCATCTTTTCCGGCGATTGCGTGTCGGGGATCACCACGATGCAGCGGTAGCCGCGCGCCGCGCACAGGTGCGCCAGGCCGATGCCGGTATTGCCCGCCGTGCCTTCGATCACCGTGCCGCCCGGCTTCAGCAGCCCGCGCCGCTCGGCGTCGCGGATGATGTAGAGCGCCGCGCGGTCCTTGACCGAGCCGCCGGGATTGAGGAATTCCGCCTTGCCGTAGATGTCGCAGCCGGTGTCGGCGCTCAGGCCGGCCAGCCGGATCAGCGGCGTGTGGCCGATGGTGCCGGCAAATCCATCCCTGATCTCCATGGTGCACTCCTGCCGCGCCCGGGGCGGGCGTCACCTTGATTGATAGGTCGGTGCGGCGGGAATGACAAGCGGCGGCCGGCGCGCTGGAGCAGCGGAAAGTGACCGGGATAGCGCCTTGCGCTCAGGCGGCGTTGAGCCAGCGGAAGCTGAAATCGCCCTCGACGAAGTCGGCGCGCGCGGCATGGAAATCGCGCATATAGGGGCGGTTCAGGTGCGATTCGAGCGCGCGCTTGGAATCCCAGACCATGTAGATGACGAACACCCGCGCGTCCTCGGCATCCTGCCCGACGTGATAGTCCAGGCAGCCGGGCTCGGTCAGCCCGCGCGAGCGCAGCGCAGCGAGCTGGGAGACCAGCGCGTCGCGGCGGTGGGTCTTGGCACGGGCGATGCCGACTAGCGTGTACGTTCCGGACATGGGTGAACGGGGGCGACTGGCTGGCGTCTGTGAGCACTGGGCCAGCCATTGTAGCGGCGGCCATGGCCCGGCCCGGCAATGCCCGACGGCGCCGTCCGGGCATTCGGGCGGCGCTTGACAAGGGTGCGCGGCACGGTTCCTGCCGCCGTGGCCGACGCTCAAGTTATGTCCGCCGCCGCCGATATCCGGAAGGACAACGAGAAAACCATCATCCGAGGGGGCGCATGCTGAGACGCATTGGATCGGAGCAATTGCAGGTCGGGATGTTCGTCGCCAGGCTGGGCGGGCCCTGGATCAACCATCCGTTCTGGCGCGCGCGCTTCCTGGTCGCCAGCGAGGAGCAGGTACGGCAGATCCGGTCGGCGGGCGTACGCGAAGTGTGGATCGATATCCTGAAGGGCCGCAACGTGCCGGTGCCGGAAGGGGCCGCCAACGCCGCGTCGGGCCTTGCCACGGCCCACCCCGCAACCGGGGCCGAGGGCCCGGCCCACGCGCCGCCAGCCACCACGCTCGAAGCCGAGATCGTGCATGCGCGCGAACTGCTGCAGTCCGGCAAGGCCGTGATCGGCTCGATGTTTGCCGACGTGCGCATGGGGCGGGCGCTGGACGTCAGCGGCGCGCTGCTGCTGGTCGACGCGGCGTCGCGCTCGCTGTCGCGGCATGGGCAGGCGCTGCTCGCGCTGGCGCGACTCAAGGCGCGCGGCGACGACAACTACCTGCATGCCTTCGCGGTCTGCGCGCTGATGATCGCGGTCGGCCGCACGCTGGGGCTGCCCGACGACGAGGTGCGCGAACTGGGCCTGGCCGGCCTGGTGCATGACATCGGCAAGCTGGCCGTGCCCGGCGCCGTCAGCCTCCGCGCCGGCGAGCGTACGCCCGAGCAGGAGGAGGCCTACCGCCGCCATCCCTCCGCCGGCTACCGCATCCTCAACGAAGCCCGGCTCTATTCCAATATCCCGCTCGACGTCTGCGTCCACCACCATGAGCGCGTCGACGGGCGCGGCTTTCCCTTCGGCCTGGTCGGGCACGAACTGAGCGTGCACGCCAGGATCGGCGCGATCTGCGATACCTATGACACCCTCACCGCCAGCCACCCCGGACACCAGCCATGGTCACCGGCCCGCGCCATGGAATACATGGCGGTGCGCGTCGACACGCTGTTCGACCGGCGCGTGTTCAAGGCCTTCTCGCGCACAGTCGGCATCTACCCGCTCGGCACGGTGCTGCGGCTGCGCTCCAACCGGCTGGCGGTGGTGTGCGCCCAGCATGACGCCGACCCGCTGCGGCCCAAGGTGATGGCGTTCTATTCGGTGTCGCAGTCGCGGCCGGTGCCGACCGAACTGATCGACCTGCGCCATGGCGACGAGACCGTGGTGGCGTTCGAGAACGCGGCGGAATGGGGCTTTACGGATGAGCAGTTGCTGGAGATGTATGCGCCGGCGGCGTAAGGCCGTCCCGCCATCGTAGAGCGCAATTTATCTGTCACTACTGTTAGCGTTGCCTGACGCGGCTTAACGCCGCTGTGTTGAGGCATTCTCTGTCACTTCGTACGCATGTTGGATGTCCCTCGGTTGTCAGAACGTTAGCGCGCCACTTCCATTTCAAGTCGTCGCTGAGATGCAACCTTCCGATGAAAGATTGCGCCGATGGCAAGTGCTGCCGCGCACAGCGCGATAAATCCGCCTATCCATACGCCGACAGGGCCGAAGCCATCCAGGCGGAATGCCATCCATGCACCCAAGCCAAGTCCGAGACCACAGCGCAAGACCCCAGCCACGGCAACTGCCGGCCATGCTATGCGGTAGGAGCGAAGCACCACGCAGAAATAGATCTGTATGGCATCGGCCATCTGGCTGGCAGCTACCCAGAAGAGCATTCTGGACGCCAGGGCAGCCACATCGGCATCGGCCGTGAACAGCGCGGCAATTGCGCTCCGTCCGAGCAGCAGGCCCACCGTTGTTGCTGCCGCTAGAGAGCAGGCCATCAGCAGGCCTGCCCTGAATGTCAAGATCTCCTCAGAAAATGCGCTCGCTCCGGCGGATCTGGCAATCAGCGCGCCCGACGCAATGGCGACAGATAGCGGCAACATGAAGACGAGCGTGGCAATGCTGGCCGCGATCTGATGTGCAGCAGACGCATTCGATCCCGCGCTGGCGATCAGGATAGCCATGCCTGAAAATGAGACGATTTCAACGAACTGAACCGCAGAGACTGGGATCGTGGCTTGCAGAACAAGCTTTAACGCGGTCAGTGAGATCCGGAGATCTTGGCGGCGACCCAACCCCCTCAGGACGTTGCTGCGTCGCAAGAGATGGCAGCAGATGGCCAGGCTCGCCCACGAGATGATCACGGACGAGGCAGCACAGCCCACCACTCCCAGTCGTTCGCCCGTGTCGTCGATGGTCGCGCTCATCAGGGCGAAATTCAGCGGCACTTTCAATATCAGACCGGCAATATTGATCCACATGAATGCTGCGGGACGTCCAGTTGCCGCTTCCATCGCAAACAGCAGCCGGTAGGCCAGGAGTGCAGGCAAGCCAATGGAGAGTACGCCGAGGAATGAGCCGGTCTTGCCCATGGTCACCGGATCGGTGTCGACCAGCATGGCGAGGCAGGTCATGAGCAGGGGATAGGAAAGCAGGGCGCATCCGATTGAGAGGACCATGCCAGCCGATAGCACGGCGCGCAGTTCGGTAATTGCACCGCTCCCCCAGAGTCGCGCAGCGACAGGTGTGATGCCATTGGCAATCCCAGTCAGGATAACCAGCAAGGCCACGTAAAGGGCACTGCCGATACCGATGGCGGCTAGATCCGAAGTGCCGAAGCGCCCGGCCATGACTGAGTCGATGCTCATCATGCCAATGGCAGTAAGTTGCATTCCGAGCGTAGGCGCAGCCAGCCCGGCGATCCGGCGGGCTTCATGGAACATGTGCACCGACCTGAAGTGCGACAATCGTGGCGTCGTCGGATGCCTTCAATCTCGGCCACGACTGGCAGGCCGGATCGTCGCGCTCGATTTCTCGGACCTTGCGTACGAGTCCCGCCACCCCGATCCTGAATACTTCGTCCAGCGCCTCTTCCAAGGTACAGGCGCGATATTTGTCGACCAGCCTGGCAGCGCCATCGCTCAACAGCATTAGCGATGGCGGTTCAATGGAATGGAAAGTTTCGAACGCAAGGGTGGAGGGATCCCAGTTTGGTGCCGCGATGGCATAGCCCCCTGGTTGGTTCATTGTCTTGCGCCTGACCAGCAGGCATCCCGAAATCTCGGTCAGGACAGCGCTTCGCCGTTGGTCGTCACCATGCGTCTTTGCGAGGCGCGCAGCGAGTGCATCGAATTCCAGGTCAAACCATGGTCCGAGCGTGGATTCCACGATATGAGCCGATGCAGGTCCAGCCCGTAACACGCCGCAGCAATCTCCGAGTTTGGCAAAGGAAACCCGGTGGCCTCCCGAATCCCGTTGCACCTTTGCGAGGATGACCGAGGCAGAGGGAAGAAGGTGCGCATCGGCAGCGCGATCCTTGATCAATTCACGGCAGTCCGCATTCGCAGCGTCGATGGCAGACGCGAGAAGCGCATCCGAATCGTGCGTTGTACCATTGCACACGATCGAGCGATGCAAGTGCCAGTTGATCCGGAGCGCATACCATTCGGCGTCGGAATGATTGGGCGCCAGCATCAAGGATGGAGCGATTCCGGTAGCGCCGTCGATGACCCAGGCGTGCACAGACGTGTCATCGGCCACATAGCCGCAAATGTCTTCGGACGGTTGGTTGCCGGAAGAATACGATCCGCTTTCGATCCGCTTCAGCATCGGAGTCTGAGTCCTTGCAATATGTCTGAACGGCTATCGCCAGTCGGCGGCGCTAGGCATGAGAATCGATGTGTCGCGTTGCAGCAGCGCTTGCTCCCAGTCAAGGAGCGGCCGGTTCAATGCCTTGCTGCCCAAACCGAAGAAGACAAAATCTGCCGTCCTGGCAGATCCGAACATGATCAGTGGCCCGCGATAGGCGACGAGGTTATCGACGACTCGCCGCATCGAGAGCGGCGCCTGGATCGCGTCGAAAAGCACGCCGCCACCATCTTCGGGCAATTGCCCCTGGCGAAGGACGCCGTGCTGGTGCGTGACAATGTCCAGAGTCGGTTTTCCGTAGGCTACCTGCCGGAATGCTGCCTTCACGGCCCTGTATCTGTCAGGGTAAAGATGGGCGGAATCGCTGCTGATCATCCTTGTGGAGTGCGAGGCAGCCGCCGGGAAAGAGCGGAATACCCATGCACGAAGCGCGTCCAGTACCGTCTGGGGGGCTACTACCTGCATGCAGAATGGGGGGCGGTCGTCTTTGACGATCACTTCGGGAAAATGGTGCTGGATGGCACTTGCGACGGTGTCGCAAAAGGTGGACTCCGTTGGGTCATACAGGATGCAGGAGCGCAGCCGATCTTCCTGAAGTGCCGCATGGTTGTCCTCTGCATAAGGAAAATTCGCGCTGAAAACATCGTGCACAAAAGTCGGAAACGTCAGTACGCCTGACAGCGCAAACGCTGCGCCATAGCCGAGAGAATATCCCGCGACATGCGTTGGCGCTCCGTGTTGCCGCATCACCATGGCAGCACAGAGGAACAGTACCAGTTGTGTGACCCTCGCGGAGCGTATGCCCCGCAAGTCAGACGGGTCCAGGAGCCTAGGCTTTGCCACTTCTTCGAAGACGGCGCGGCGATAGGTGTGTTCGTACCAGCCCGTAAGCGGCTGAAGCAGATCCGTGTGCGCTCGGAGCTCGCGCAATGTCGTGTGCGGTGATTGGCAGTACCGGCCTTCTTCCACACAGCTGGCGTAATTGAAAAAATATCCGAGATATGTCATCTGCACGCCTCCGCCAGCGCGGATACGACGCGATCCACCTGTGCTTCGGTAATGCCGGGACCTGAGGGAAGCATGATGGCATGCTCATGCAGATGTGTGGAGAACGCGTCGTGCTGATAGTACTGAAAGCGCGAATAGACAGGAAGCTGCGGAAGGGGAATCCAGACCGGACGCGCCATGATGTGTTGTGCCACAAGTTTTTCGATGACGGATCTGGACGGCTGCGGCAGCTCGATGCACGTCATCCAGCAGATGCCGCCTGACTCAGGCGTATGCTGAGCAAGCCGCACACCATTCACTCGCTTCTGGATGGCTGTAGCGTAGTATTCGTGAAGTATTCGCTTTCGACGAATGCGGTCGAACAGCAGCTCCATCTGGGCAACACCTATGGCGGCATTGACGTTGCTCATGCGGAAGTTCAATCCATAATCGTCATGAAAGAACGACATCGTATCGGCCTTGGCCGTCGACGAAAGATGGCGTGCCTTGCGACAGAGCATTCGAGAATTGGCGATTAGTGCGCCTCCTGCTCCTGTCGTGATGATCTTGTTGGCGTTGAAGCTAGTTGTGAAGATGATCTGATCGGCTTGATCGTCGGGCACGGAGGCGCCCAGTGGCATTCCCTTGTAGCAGGCGCCCAAGCATTGCGCGGCATCATGAATGACCACCAGATTCCATTGCCTGGATAGCGCATGAATGCGATCCAACCTTGCGAGGGCACCCCACAGATGTACGAGGCAGATCGTCGAAACCGGCCTGCCGGAGGCTATGTTGACGACGCGGCCGTCTCGGCGCACGCATCGTTCTTCCAGAAATTCCCCGAGCACTTCATCGTCGATTTGCCATGTCCTTGGATTCAGGTCTATAAAGACGGGATGCATACCCGCCCGTACCGCGGCACTTGCTGGCGCCGCAAACGTCAATGCGGGCATTAGAATCTCGGTGTCCCGCTCGCCGGCAAGCTCGAATGCCAGTTGCAGGGCGCAGGTGCCGCTCGCGACTGTCACCGCGTCGGCACAACCAAACGTCTGTGCGAGCGACGTCTCGAACTCCTTTACGTACCGCCCCCCGTACGACACCCAGCCTGATTCGATGGCTTGTAGAACATATTCCCGCTCGCGCCCGTTCAGGAGCGGGGCATAGTTGTCGATGCTCCGGTCGTCAGGCGTTTGCATAGTGGGCCTCATGGGAAGGAAGGAGGCCCAGGCTCAAAGCTTGGCTGATCTGTCGGGCGGAGTACGCGACGCCATATCGCGGCTTGAATTTCAGTTCGTCCACGATCTTGGCGAAACTCACCCGGTAATTCCTGCGGTCCGAGCCGTTGCCGGTATCCGAAAAGCGCGCGGTACGGCTCGTTGCCTGTGCAATTGCATTGATCAGGTCAATCTTGCGATAGTTTTCCTGGTCTGATCCAACATTGAAAACGTTGGCGCCTGTGCGAGTATTAGTGTCGCTGCAAATGCCGCAAATCAGCTCGGCGAAGTCATTGACATGGCAGTACGGTCGCCACGTCTGGGAATCGTAGACATCGAACGGCGCCTCCATTGCGATAGCCCGAGCAAATTCGTTGACCGTCAGGTCAAAGCGCATCCGCGCCGATAGTCCATGCGCCGTTCCAAAACGCAGGATATAGGTTTCGAGTGTGGCTGCGTTCTCCATCAGCCAGTGCTCTGCCTCAACTTTCGTTTCCGCGTAGAGCGACAGCGGATTTAGTGCATCGTCTTCGCTGAGCAAGGCCGTCGAATCAGTCAGGCCATAGTTGCTGCAGGTCGAGGCAAAAATGAAGCGATTGGCGTCGTTTTCAGAGGCAGCACCGAACAGTGCTTTGGTGGCGGCCAGATTTGTTTGCCGCGCGACCTCCGGCATCTTCTTGCAGGCGGGGTCTCCAACAATGGCCGCCAGATGAACCACAGCAAATGGACGGATCTGGTTTAGGTGCTCTTGGAGCCGCGAGTATTTCCTGATATCAAGTTGGACAAACGTGAAGCGCGGCGTCACCAGAAGCGGAAGCAGGCCCGTTGCCCCGTACATCAGGCTGTCCATGCCGATGACGTCAAATCCAGCACTCAACAACCTACGGCAGACGCCACTGCCAATGTAGCCGGCCGCACCAGTGACAAGAACCCGTTTCCCTTTGCTCATGCCATTCCCCTCTGTGAGAAAAGCTCGTTGGCCCGGTGCAGGTCTTCAATCGTGCCTGCGTCGATCCATTTGCCATGATGCTGATAGGTCGATACATGCGATCCTCGTTCCAATAGCGATGAGAGAACCTTGTCGACACCCAACTCACCATTGCTCATGGAGCCCAGAAGCGTGCCAATCGACGGCTGCATCAGGTAGTAGCCGGCGAGAACAGGAAATGGAACGGCGGGTTTTTCCCTAACTCCCAGCATCCGAGAGTCGTGCGATTCCACCACGCCATATGGCACTCTGTATATGTAGTCATTGACCGCGACCGAGAAGTCGGCGCCGCTGGCTATGTGGAATCGATGAAAGTCGATGAGGTCCAGATCTGATGCGATGTCGCCGTTCAGTACCATGAGCGGCTTACTTTCTTCGCAGCCGACCAATTCCTGACAGAGTGCCAGGGCCGACCCGAACGTGCCTCTGGGTTCCGCTTCCAGCAGCAGCTGTATATTCACGCCATATCGTGCTGCCAGTGCTCCTACGATGCTTCCGAACAGGTCTGCGCAGTAATGAACGGCAATAAAAATATCCTGCGAACCGGCTTTTGCCAGAGCGCTGATATGCCGTTCCAAAAGGCTATGGTCTCCTATAGGCATGAGCGGTTTTGGTATGACTTTCGTGAACGGGCTCAACCTGGTACCAAATCCACCCGCGACAATTAATGTTGTCCACATGATCTGCACCCTCTACGTTGGGATTCGCTTCAACCTGCGTATTCTCTTTCACTCACCCTCGACAGAATGTCATATTTGAAATCCGGAAGTTGGCGTAGCGAAAAAAGACCTCTTAGGATCGAGGCCGCGTCATAGCCGGAGAGTGCTGCAGAGTTACTTAGAACAATATCGAGCAGCTCTTCAAGACTGTACGTGACCACCTCGATATCCGGTTCTAGGCTTGTTGCTATAGAACCCTGTGGCTCTGTTACAAGCGTCAGGAAGCTATAGCCCGTGTTTGAATGCGTCGATGGGTTAACAATCATCGTTCCGGTCAAAAGAGGTGGAGAACATGCTGCCAAGCCGGTCTCTTCCCGCAGTTCTCTGACGGCGGCTGCAGCGCAGGATTCCCCTTCGTCGATCAGCCCGCCCGGCAAGCCCATCAGTATCTCGCCGAAACCATGCCGGTATTCACGTATCAAATAAACCAGCCCCGTCCGAGTTACCGGCATTATGTTGACCCAATCCCGTCCGCCAATAACGTAATAAGGATCGACGATGGATCCATCGGGCCTTTGGCAACGATGCCGACTAAGGTGCATCCACTCGTCCTTTACAAGGTCATCGCTGGCCAGGACATTCCATTTTTTAATCATCAATCCTCCTTAAAGATGGCATGAGCCATGGAGTTGAATCTCCAATGGGTGGACGTTGATTTAATCCTTACGGATTTCGGATTGTTTGCGATCGTGATAAAGGCCGCAAGTAAAAAAACTCAGCGGTGATTTAAATAATTTCAATGTATTGAATTCATTTCTTCAATACAATGTCCCCTCGTTTGGGTGGGAAGGTGGAATTCTGGTGTACCGCCTTCAGTGTGACGAGTCTTCATTTTGAAATGAGCGCTCTAAGGCAGGTCTTCAGCAGCTGAATGCGTCAGGAATCTGGGCATCTCCAGGAACACGGCCGGACCTACCAGCGCGCGCTCGCGTCACCGAACCCATCTATCCCGCACGGCTAAGCCCCAAAGTAAGCTCGACAGGGAGCCGCCAAGCCATCTGCATGGCCCAACAGCCGGCTCAAGCAACGGCGCATGCTTGAGCAGATCCAACATGGGTCTCTGTGCCCCTAAGTTTCACTGATTCCTATGATCGCGTCGCCGCGTTCGCACGTTGCGGTAGCAGGATCAATAGGAGTGAGCGCGCTCGGCGGGTCGTGGCGGCGTTATCCCACTACGCTTTGCCGAGGGCGTTACCTTTCAAGCATTTCAAGCAAGGACTGGCGGTGATTGCCGGCGAGCACACTGAGGCGGAGGCAGTGTTGTACTTTCGACGGCCCGCGCTTTGACAGCACATCCAAGACGGTCTGCGGCCATTGCGCGGTGGCGTCACCCCGCCAGCCATCGCCCTTGCCTGAGCCGCTCATGCAGGAAGTCCCCCAGCGCCCGCACGCGCGCGCTGTGCCGCAGGTCCGGGTGGGTCAGCACCCACAGGTCGGTGTCCATGGCGGCGTCGGGCGGCGCCAGCCGCACCAGCGCCGGATCGTCGCCGGCCAGCAGGCACAGCAGCATGCCGGCGCCCATGCCATGCCGGACCGCGTCGGCCATCGCCACCAGGCTGTCGGCGCTGACCACGCGGCGCGGTTCCGGCACGTGCTCGCGGATCCAGCGCGACTGGGTCAGGTGCGACAGCGCTTCGTCCGGCACGACCCAGTCATAGGCGGGCCAGTCCGCCAGCGCGGGGCTGTCGGCCATGGCGGGCAGCCCGAGTTGCTGCAGGTAGCTTCGCGCCGCGTACGGGGCCGTTTGCAACCGGCCGATGCGGCGGCCCACCAGGTACTCGGGGGGCGTGTTCGCCGGCCGGATCGCGACGTCGGCCTCGCGCCGGCTCAGGCTGAGGAAGCTGTTGTTGACGACCAGCTGCAGCTGGATGCGCGGATGCAGGGCGCGGAACTCGGCCAACAACGGCATCAGCAGCCCGCCCAGCAGCGTGTCGGTGGTGGTCACGCGCAACGGGCCGCTCAGCTGGCTGTCGAGGCCGGACAGCTGGCGCTGCGCCGCATCGATCTGTTCGCCCACCCCGGCCAGCCGTTGCGCCAGCGCCTCGCCGGCCGGGGTCATGGCGTAGCCGGTGGCATGGCGCTCGAACAGCAGCGTGCCGAGGGCGTCTTCCAGCCGCGCCAGCCGGCGCAGCACCGTCGAGTGGTTGACGTGCAGGGCGCGGGCCGCGCCGGCCAGCGAGCCGGACTGGCCCACGGCGAGGAAGTATTTCAGGTCGTCCCAGTCTGCTTCCTGCATGTTTGCATAATCCCTTTGCAAGTTCGGCCAGTTCCCGTGCGGATCCGCACAGCCTACAGTGGCTGGGCGTGGCCGGCAATGGGTGCCGGCGCACGAGCGAAGGGAGGAAAAACATGGCAATGGCGTGGACGCTGCTGGTGCTGGCCGGGTTGATCGAGATCGTGATGGCGCTGGCGCTCAAGCATACCGATGGCTGGACCCGCGTCGGCCCGACCGCGCTGGGCATCGGGGCCGCGCTGGCCAGCATCTATCTGCTCAGCGCGGCGTTGCGGCATCTGCCGGTGGGGACGGCCTATGCGATCTGGACCGGGATCGGCGCGATCGGCGTGACGCTGATCGGCATCCTGTTCCTGGGGGAGAGCGCGTCGCCGCTGCGGCTGGTGCTGATCGGGCTGATCTTCGTCGGCATCGGCGGGCTGAAGCTGCTGCCTGCCTAGCCGGATCCGGGCGCCGCGCAGCGGGGCGGGCGCGTTCGGTACACTATCAGGCCAAGTCAAAGGCCAGAGTCGCCCCCCATGAGTTTCGATGCCCTGCTGGAGCTGTTCCAGCAACGTATTCCTGCCCATCCGTGGGCCCAGATCGCGCTATACCTGGTGGCGCTGGTCCTGATCGCCGCGCTGGCGCAGTGGCTGTTCGGCCATGTGATGTCGCGCATCGCCCACCGGGTGCTGAAGGTGTGGGGCAAGACGCCGTGGAGCACGGCGCTGACGCGCCATCGCGCCTACCGGCGTTTCGGCTACGCGGTGGGCTTTGCCGTGATCACCGTCGGCATCGGCGAAGTCCCGCATATGGGCCGCTATGCGCTGGCGATCGAGCGCCTGGCGCATGCCAGCCTGTGGGTGTGCTTCTTCCTGATGCTCGGCGGCGTGCTGGGCGCCTGGCAGGACGTGTACGCCAGCAGCCGCCGGGCGCAGACGCGTTCGATCAAGGGCTATATCCAGGTAGGACGGCTAGGGCTGGGGCTGGTGTGCGCGGTGCTGGTGCTGTCGATCCTGATCAACCGCTCGCCGCTATGGATGCTGTCCGGCCTGGGGGCGCTGTCGGCGGTGCTGCTGCTGGTGTTCAAGGACACGCTGCTGTCGCTGGTCGCCAGCACGCAGCTGACCTCCAACGACATGCTGCGCATCGGCGACTGGATCGAAATGCCCCAGTGCAATGCCGACGGCTACGTCAAGGACATCGCGCTGCATACGGTCAAGGTGCAGAACTGGGACAACACCGTGACCACGGTGCCGACCTACAAGCTGTTCTCGGAGAGCTATCGCAACTACCGCCAGATGTTCGAGTCCGGCGCGCGCCGGATCAAGCGCACCTTGCGGCTGGATGCGGGCAGCGTGCGCTTCCTGGAAGACCGCGAGGTCCACGCGCTGATGCGCTTCCGCCTGCTGCACGACTACCTGGAAGAAAAGCAGCGCGAGGTCGACGAGGCCAACCGGCTGCTGATCGCCGCCGGCAACGACCCGGTCAACCGGCGCCGGCTGACCAATATCGGCACCTTCCGCGCCTACGGCATTGCCTACCTGAAGGCGCACCCCGAGATCCACCACGACCTGCTGCTGAACGTGCGCATGATGGAGCCCGATTCGCAGGGCATCCCGGTCGAGATCTACTGCTTTACCGCGCTGACCGCGTGGATGGACTACGAGCGCATCCAGGGCGATGTGTTCGACCACCTGCTGGCGATCCTGCCCGAACTGGGGCTGCGGCTGTACCAGGCGCCGTCGGGCGCCGACCTGAACGGCGTGCGCATCGCGCCGGTGCTGGCGGCCGCGCAGGTGGCGGCCGTGCAGGCGGCCCAGCATGCCCCGGCGCATGGTGCCGCCGCGGGCAGCCATCCGATCTAGCGGCGCCGCGCCTCAGCCCACCGCGCGCGGGCGCACGCGGCTGGCGGCTTCCTTGGCGCGCGTGCGCGCGGTGTCGATGTCGTCGGCATAGGCCAGCGCCACGCCCATGCGGCGGCGGGCGAAGCTCTCGGGCTTGCCGAACAGCCGCACCTCGGTCTGCGGCACGCGCAAGGCCTGGTCGACGCCGTCGAAGACCACGCCCTGCGCTTCCACGCCGCCGTAGATCACGGCGCTGGCGCCGGGGCTGCGCAGCGTGGTGTCGACGGGCAATCCGAGGATGGCGCGCGCATGCAGCTCGAACTCGTTCTGCCATTGCGTGGCCATGGTGACCATGCCGGTGTCGTGCGGGCGCGGGCTGACCTCGCTGAACCAGACCTGCTCGCCCTTGACGAACAGCTCCACGCCGAACAGGCCCATGCCGCCCAGGTCGGCGGTGACCGCCTGCGCGATGCGCTGCGCGCTGGCCAGCGCGGCGGGATGCATGGGTTGCGGCTGCCAGCTCTCGACATAGTCGCCGCTGACCTGCACGTGGCCGATCGGCGCGCAGAACTGCGTTTCGACCTGCCCGCTGGCGCCGATGGCACGAACGGTCAGCAGCGTGATCTCGTAGTCGAAATCGATAAAGCCTTCGACGATCACGCGGCCGTGGCTGACGCGGCCGCCGGCCATGGCGTAGTCCCACGCCGCCTTGACGCCTTCGGGCCCGTCGATCTTGCTCTGCCCCTTGCCGGAGCTGCTCATCACCGGCTTGACCACGCACGGGTAGCCGATGCCGCCGTCGATGGCGGCCTGCAGTTCTTCCAGCGAATCGCAGAACTTGTACGGGCTGGTGGGCAGGCCGAGCGATTCGGCGGCGAGCCGGCGGATGCCTTCGCGGTCCATGGTCAGGCGCGCGGCGCGGGCGGTTGGAATCACGCGCACGGTGCCGGCGGCTTCCAGGGTTTCCAGCATCGGCGTGGCAATCGCCTCGATCTCGGGCACCACCAGGTGCGGCTTCTCGGCTTCGATCAGGGCCTTGAGCTGGTCCGGGTCGCTCATCGCGATGGTGCGGGCGTGATGCGCGACCTGCTGGCCGGGCGCGTTGTCATAGCGGTCGACCGCGATCGTCTCCACGCCCAGGCGCTGCAGCGCGATCAGCACCTCCTTGCCGAGCTCGCCGGAGCCGAGCAGCATCACTTTGGTGGCGGAGGGGGAAAGGGGCGTTCCGAGGGTGGTCATGGCGGCGGGGCGGCGAGGCGCAGGGAAAACCGAGATTGTACGTGCTGCCGCGCGTGCTGGCGCCGCCGGGCCTAGTCTTCGGCGTCGCGCGAGCCGGCGGGGCGCCGTGCGGCCTGGTCCTTGCGGTCGGCCGCCTCGGCCTCGGCCGGGCTGGAGGCGACGCCGTACATGCCGTGGCGCGGCGTGCCCGCGGGCAGGTTGCCGAGATCGGTCGGTTGATAGGGATGCGGGCCCGGCGGCGGCTGCGAGGTATCGCTGGACGGATGTGCTCTGCCGGTCAGCTTCTCGTCGCGGGTCACGCTGTGGCCGCCGTAGTGGTAGTCGGTCAGCGAGCCTTCATGCGCCGGGGCTGAGGGGGCCGGCGCGCCGGAGATATCGGTCACGCGGACCGGAATCGACGGATAGACCTGCTGGGCGCCGGCGATCGCCATCTCGGGCGAGTCGAACTCGCCGTCGAGCCGCTCCGGCGCGCCGTTGCCGGTACGCATTTCCAGATGCCAGCGGCCGTCTTCCGGGCCGCACACCAGGATTTCCTGTTCGGTCGAGGTCATGGGGCCTCCTTCGGTCTGGGCATTGCGTCTCTGCGCAGACAGGCAGGAACCGTTCCAGCCGCGCGGCCCGCGCCGTACCGGCCTGGGCGCGCGCCGCGTGACGCCAGATTTACAATGCGCGCGCGTTCTTACCGCCGCCGCGCTCAGGACGTCGCCAGCAACGGCGGCCGCGGCCGCGTCGCCACCGCGAAAGCGATCTGCGCGAGCCCCGCCGCCAGCCCCAGCGCCACCCCGGCCTGCCAGGCCACGGTATAGGAGCCGAGCGCGTCATAGACCAGCCCGCCGCCGAAGGCGCCGACAAAGCTGCCGATCTGGTGGCTGAAGAAGGCCACGCCGCCCAGCATCGCCTGCCAGCGCAGGCCGAAGGTCTCGGCGATCCAGCCCGAGACCAGCGGCGCCACGCCCAGCCACAGGAAGCCCATCACCGCGGCGAACACCAGCGTGCTCTGCGGCGTCGGTGCCGACGAGAAGTACCAGGTCAGCGCCAGCGAACGCAGCGTATAGATGCCGCCCAGCAGCATCAGCTTGTTGTAGCGGCCACCGGCCCAGCCGAAGAAAATGCTGCCCAGCACATTGAAGCCGCCGATCACGCCCAGCGCCTCGGCGCTGAGCATCGGGTCCATGCCGCACACGTCGAGATACGACGGCAGGTGCGTGGTCAGGAACACCAGCTGCATGCCGCAGACAAAGTACGCCAGCGCCATCACCACGAACGGCGCGTGGCGCAGCGCGGTGCCCAGCGCCTGGCGCGCGTTGTCCTGGCCGATGCCCGCCGGCGTCGCCAGCGGCAGCCGGTCGACGCGCCCGGCCGACCATGCCGCCGGCAGCATCACCAGCGCCAGCAGCACGAAAGCGGCCAGGCCGGTGCGCCAGCCGTAGGCCTGCGTCACCATCTGCCCGATCGGCGCCGCCAGCAGCGCGCCCAGCGAGCCCGCGCCCGACACCAGCCCCAGCACCGTGCTGCGCAGCGCCGCCGGCACCGGCCGCGCCGCCACCGCCATCGCCAGCGCGCTGCCGGTGCAGGCCATCGACGCGCCGATGGCCACGCCCGCGCCCAGCGTGACGCCGACCATGCTGTGCGCGGTCGCCAGCAGCACCAGCCCGATTACGTAGAGCAGCGAGCCCGCCATCATCAGCGGCCGGAAGCCGATGCGCGTGGCCCACGCGCCGGCCAGCGGCTGCAGCAGGCCCCACGCCAGGTTCTGCACGGCGATGGCGACGGTGAAATCCGACACCGAGATGCCGATATCGCGCGTCAGCGGCGGCATGAAGATGCCCAGGCTCTGGCGCAGGCCCATGGCCAGGCTCAGCATCACCGAAGCGCCTAGCAGGATCGGCAGCGCCGGGCGCAGGCCCTCGAAGCGGGAAGGGGATGAAGACGGGGAAGGGGCGGGGGAGCGTGGCACGGCAGGTCTCGTCGCGGGGTTATCGTTATCGTTGTGGACCCCGGGCGCCTTCCATGTCTGCAATGTCTGTAATTTAAGCGGGCACTGAATATACCGCAGGGTAAGGCGAGGGTATGCCGCGGCCCCCGGCCATGTCAATTTGGCTTTGGGCCGGGCCGCCTTCCGCTTTGGCGAAGTCGGCCCGGCGCGGCGCCCGCGGGGTCAGTCCAGGCTGACCTTCGAGGCGCGGATGGTCTCGCCCCAGCGCTGGATCTCGCCGCGCACCAGCGCGGCGAACTTCGGCTGCGGCTCGCCGCCGGCAACGCCGCCCATGTCGCGCAAGCGCGCCGCCACTTCGGGATCGCGCATGGCTTTGCCCAGCGCCTCCTGCAGCGCCGCGGCCACCGCCGGCGGGGTCTTGGCCGGGGCGAAGAAGCCCAGCCAGCCCATCACCACGAAGTCCTTGACGCCGGCTTGCGCCATGGTGGGCACGTCGGGCAGCGCGGGCAGGCGCTCGGCGCTGGTCACGGCGAGCGCGCGCAGCTTGCCGGCGCGGATCTGCGGCAGCGCCTGCGTCAGGTTGTCGAACATGAAGGTGGTTTCGCCCGCCAGCACGGAGGTGGTGGCAGGCGTCGAGCCCTTGTACGGGACGTGGATGACCTCGGTGCCGGTGCGCAGCCGGAACAGTTCCGCGGTCAGGTGGGTGGTCTGGCCGATGCCGGCCGAGGCATAGGAATACTTGCCGGGCGACTGCTTGAGCTGCGCCACCAGCTCGGGCACGCTGCGCACCGGGGCCTGCGCGCCGACCACCAGCACGTTGGCGAACGAGATCAGGTCGGTCAGCGGCAGGAAATCCTGCGGCTGGTAGGACAGCTGCTTGTAGGCGCTGTAGTTGATGGCATGCGAGCCGGTATTGCCGACCAGCAGCGTGTAGCCGTCCGGCGCCGCGCGCATGAAGGCCTGCGTGCCGATGATGCCGCCGCTGCCGGGCTTGTTGTCGACCACCACCGGCTGGCCCAGGATGGCCGACAGCTTCTGCGCCACCAGCCGCGTCGGGATATCGGTGGTGCCGCCGGGCGCGCCGGGCACGATGATGGTGATGGGCCGCTCGGGCCAGGCCGCGGCATGCGCGGCCGCGGGGGCCACGCAGGGCAGCGCCGCGGCGGCGAGCAGCAGTGCGGCGCTGGTATGGGACTGCGATGCGGGCAGCTTGGGTGTCATGGGTCTCCTCCACGTATGTTTATGGGCTGCTTGGCAAGGCAAGAACGGCCGGCTTGCGGCCGGGCGTTCTCAGGTCAGGTGCGGGCGTTTCACTTGCCCGTCCACACCGGCTTGCGCTTCTCGGCGAAGGCGGCGGCGCCCTCGCGCGCGTCGGCGGAAGTAAAGACCGGGTCGATCAGCGGCTTCTGCTTCACGAACATGTCCTCGCGGGTCCAGTCGCCGGACTGCGCCACCACCTGCTTGCTGGCGGCGATGGCCAGCGGCCCGTTGGCGCCGACCGCATCGGCCAGCTGCAGCGCAGCGTCGAGCGCGCCGCCGGCATCGGTCAGGCGGTTGACCAGGCCCAGCTCGTAGGCGCGCTCGGCCGGCAGCATGTCGCCGGTCAGCGCGTATTCCATCGCCACGTGGTAGGGCACGCGGCGCGGCAGGCGGATCAGGCCGCCGGCGGCGGCGGCCAGGCCGCGCTTGACCTCGGGCAGGCCGAACCTGGCGGCGCGCGAAGCCACCACCAGGTCGCACGCCAGCACCAGCTCGAAACCGCCGGCCAGCGCATAGCCCTCGACCGCGGCAATCAGCACCTTGCGCGGCGGCTGCTCGGTCACGCCGCCGAAGCCGCGGCCGGGAATGCTCGGGCGCTTGCCGGCCAGGAAGCCCTTCAGGTCCATGCCGGAGCAGAAGGTGCCGCCGGCGCCGGTCAGCACCGCCAGACTCAGGTCGTCGCGCGCATCGAGTTCATCCAGCGCGGCGGCAATCGCGGTGGCGGTCTCGAAGTCCATCGCATTGCGGGCCTCGGGGCGGTTGATGGTCAGCACCATCACGTTGCCGCGGATTTCCTTCAGCAGGGTATCGCTCATGAGTTCTCTCCTGTCTGGTCGGCTGGTTCAGCGCGGTGCCATGCGGATGGCGCCATCCAGGCGGATGGTCTCGCCGTTGAGCATGGGGTTCTCGAGGATGTGCAGCGCGGTCGAGGCATATTCGTCCGGGGCGCCCAGGCGCGCCGGGTGCGGCACCATGGCGCCGAGCGAGGCGCGCACGTTCTCCGGCAGCTTGGCCAGCAGCGGGGTGTCGAACAGCCCCGGGGCGATGGTGCAGACGCGGATCGCGCGCTGCGCCAGGTCGCGCGCGGCCACCAGCGTCATGCCGACGATGCCGGCCTTGGCCGAGGCATAGGGAATCTGGCCGATCTGGCCTTCGTAGGCGGCCACCGACGCGGTCAGCACGCAGGCGCCGCGTTCGCCGTCGACCAGCTCGTTCCTGGCCATGCGCGCGGCGCCCAGGCGCAGCGCGTTGAAGGTGCCGATCAGGTTGATGCGCACGATCGACTCGTACTTTTCCAGCGAGCCCGGCGAGCCGTCCTTCTCGACCACGCGCACGGGGCCACCCAGGCCGGCGCAATGGATCAGCGCGCGCAGCGGGGCAACGGCCTCGGCGGCGTCGTAGACCGCGTTCATCTGCTCGGTGTCGGTCACGTCGGCCTTGAGGAAGCGGACCTTGCCGCCGAACTCGTCGACCACGGCGTTGCCGCGTTCTTCCGACAGGTCGGCGATGACCACGTCGACGCCGCGCTCCACCAGGCGCCGCACGCAGGCCAGGCCCAGGCCGGAAGCGCCGCCGGTGACGACGGCGGACATGTTGGTCAGTTTCATGGTGAGTCTCCTTGATGGGGGATCGGGATGGCGGAAATGGGGCAGGGCGCCGCTTACAGGCGCTCGATGATGGTGGCGTTGGCCATGCCGCCGGCTTCGCACATCGACTGCAGGCCATAGCGCTGGCCGCTGTCTTCCAGCGCATGCAGCATGGTGGTCATCAGCCGCACGCCCGACGCGCCCAGCGGATGGCCCAGCGCGATCGCGCCGCCGCGCGGGTTCAGCCGCGCCGGGTCGGCGCCGAGCGCGCGCTGCCAGGCCAGCGGCACGCAGGCAAAGGCTTCGTTGATCTCGTAATGGTCGATCTGCTCCAGCGTCAGGCCGCTCTTCTTGATGGCGCGCTGGCTGGCGGGGATGGGAGCGGTCAGCATCGCGATCGGATCGTCGCCGCAGACGTCGAACGCGACGAAGCGCGCGCGCGGCTTCAAACCCAGGCGCTGCGCCATGGCCTCGCTCATCAGCAGCATGGCGGCGGCGCCGTCGCTGATCTGCGAGGCATTGCCCGCGGTCACGTTCCAGCCGATCTGCGGGAAGCGCGCGCTCAGCTCGTCGTTGCGGAACGACGCCTGCAGCGTGCCCAGCTTCTCCACCGAGGTGCCGGGACGGATGGTCTCGTCGTGCTCGACCACGCCGTTGGGGGTGCTGATGCCGACGATCTCGCGGCGGAACGCGCCGCTTTCGCGCGCGGCGGCGGCCAGTTCGTGCGAGCGGGCCGAGTAGCTGTCCATCTGCTCGCGCGACAGCTCGTACCGGGCGGCGACCAGCTCGGCCGCCACGCCCTGCGACACCAGGCCGGGCGCATAGCGCGCTTCCATCGACGGGCCATACGGGTTCTGGCCGATGCGCGCCGAACCCATCGGCACCCGGCTCATCGACTCGATGCCGCAGGCGATGACGATGTCATAGGCGCCGGCCATGATGCCCTGCGCCGCAAAGTGCACCGCCTGCTGGCTGGAGCCGCACTTGCGGTCGATGGTGGTGGCCGGCACGTGCTCGGGGAACCCCGCCGCCAGCCACGCCACCCGGCCGGGGCCGGCGGACTGCTCGCCCGCCTGCGTCACGCAGCCGGTGATGACGTCGTCGACCAGGCCCGGGTCCAGCCGGTTGCGCTCGACCAGCGCCTTGAGCACCTGCGCCAGCAGTTCGGTGGCATGGAGCTCGGTAAAGGCCGAGCCCGGCTTGGAGCGGCCCATCGGGCTGCGGATAGCGTCGACGATGACGGCTTGTTGCATGCGGAGTCTCCTGAGAAAGCTGAGCGTTGCGAGTCGTGGCGGGATATTGAGACGTCTGTATCGAAAAGTGATCGTCCGATACGATGAATTGGGATTCTGGCGTCGAAAAACCGCCATGTAAACGCAAAAAACCGGTTTGACTTTCGAAAAGGCGAAGGGCAACATCCGGGTTTTGAGACGCGAGTATCAAAAAACTCAGATTCAGGCCTTGCAATGACCAATGCTCCACATGCTTCCGTGGCCCCGCCAGCCGCCGATGCCGACGGCGAGGCGCGCCTTGTCAGCGCGCTGGCACGCGGCGTCTCGATCCTCAACTGCTTCTCGCCAACGGTGCAGGAACTCAGCAGCCGGGAACTGATGGAACGCACCGGGCTGGCCAAGCCGACCCTGTTCCGGCTGCTCGACACGCTGTGCGGGCTGGGCCTGCTGCATTACTCGGAACGGCTGTCGCGCTATGTGCCCGGCGTCGGGCTGATCAACCTGGCCGCGCCGGCGCTGGCGCGCATGACCATCCGCCAGCTAGCGCGGCCGGCGATGCAGGAGCTGGCCGACCATATCGCCGGGCAGGTCGAGCTGATCGTCGGCAGCGGCCATGCGCTGACCTATGTCGAGATCGCGCAGGGTGTTGGCAGCCATGTGTTCCGGCCAGAGGTGGGCACGCGCGTGTCGGCCACGCGCACCGGCTCGGGCCGCGCGTACCTGCTGCGCCTGGACGAGGCCGAGCGCGAGGCGTACCTGGCCCAGCTGCGTGCCGCCGACCCGCCGCGCGCCGACTGGCTGCAGGCGCGCCTGGCCGATGCCGCGCGCGACCTGCAGGAGCACGGCTTCTGCCGCGGCCATCGCGACCTGCACCGCGAAGTGGAATCGGTGGCCGTGCCGCTGCGCACGCGCCGCGACGGCGAGGCGTGGATCTTCGCCGCGTCGGTGCCGGTGTTCAGCCAGCAGAGCAAGCAGCTGGAGGAAGATATCGGCCCGCGCCTGGTCAGCCTGGTGCGCAATGTCGAAGGCGCGCTGGGCGTGGCGGGATAGGGCCGCGCCAGCGCATTGCTGCGGCGGCTTCAATTGCCGGTAAAGACCGGCGTGCGCTTGTCCAGGAAGGCCTGCACCGCTTCGCGGTGGTCGGCGGTCTGGTGCGACAGCGCCTGGAAGCCGGCCGACAGTTCCAGCAGCGTATCCAGCCGGGTATGCATGGCTTCGCGCATCAGGCGCTTGGCCAGCCGCACCGCGTGCGGCGGATTGGCGGCGATGCGGCCGGCCAGTTCATAGGCGGTGGGCAGCAGCGCGTCGGGCGCCACCACGCGCGACACCAGGTTCCATTCGAGCGCCAGCCTGGCGTCGATCGGCTGGCCGGTGAAGGTCATCTCGGCCGCCCGCGACAGGCCGATCACGCGCGGCAGCAGCCACGCGCCGCCGTCGCCGGGAATGATGCCCAGCTTGACGAAGGACTCGGCGAACTGCGCGCGCTCCGAGGCAATGCGGATATCGCACATGCAGGCCAGGTCCAGGCCCGCGCCCATGGCCGCGCCGTTGACCGCGGCGATCACCGGCACCTCCAGGTTGAACAGTGCCAGCGGCAGGCGCTGGATGCCGCGGCGGTAGTCCTGGCGGATCTCCATGCCGGGCACCGTGCCTGAGGCCTGGCGCTCCATGTCCTTGATATTGCCGCCCGACGAGAACGCCGTGCCAGCGCCGGTGATCACCACCGCGCGCACGCTGCCGTCGCCGTGGATGCGGTCGATCGCCTCCAGGAACTCCGCCACCGCGGTATTGCCGGTCAGCGGGTTGCGCCGCTCGGGCTCGTTCATGGTCAGGGTGACGATGTGGTCCTGCTGCTCGTAGAGAAGGAACTGGCTCATGTGGGGGCTCCGGGTAGGGATGCAAGGTCTGTCCTGGCGCCAAGGCTAAGCCACGGTGGCCGGCAGCGTCCAATATTCATTTCTTCCCTGCCGATATCCAGGGGATATTGCTCGCGCGGCCCGGACCTCCGGTGGGCAGTGCCGGCCGCGGAGCCGGATTGGGGTTATCCCTGTACCCATAACGCGAGGGCTCGCCGATGATCGGTGGGCCCCGGCTACCGCCCGGCATCGCGCAGTACCGCGCAGTACCGTAATCCTGCAGTCCCGAATTCCAACAAGAATGCCCTTCAGGAGACGATATGAGCCATGCGTTGAAGCCGGCAACGGATCCCGTTGCCGCCGAATTTGCCTCCGCAGTTGCCACGGCCAGGCGCCGTACCAGGAATCGCGCCGCGGTCTGGCTGGCGATCCTGGCGCTGGCGGCGCAACTCTTGCCCGCCAGCGCCGCGGCGCCGCGCAACGCGGCGGCCCGGGTCGACGGCGCCTTCATCAGCGCCAATGCCAGCACCACGCGCGACTGGCCCAGCCATGGCCTGGACTATGCCGAGACCCGCTTCAGCCGGCTGCGGCAGATCGATGCGGCCAATGTGCGCGACCTGGGGCTGGTGTGGAGCTATAACCTGGAGTCGACCCGCGGCGTGGAAGCCACGCCGCTGGTGGTCGACGGCGTGATGTACGTGACCGCGTCGTGGAGCGTGGTGCATGCGGTCGACGCGCGCACCGGCAAGCAACTCTGGACCTTCGACCCCAAGGTGGACCGCGCGCTCGGCTATCGCGGCTGCTGCGACGTGGTCAACCGCGGCGTGGCGCTGTACCAGGGCAAGGTGTTCGTCGCCGCCTACGATGGCCGGCTGATCGCCCTCGACGCCGCCAGCGGCCGCAAGGTTTGGGAGCAGGACACCATCATCGACCGCCGCTATTCGTACACCATCACCGGCGCGCCGCGCGTGTTCAAGGGCAAGGTCATCATCGGCAACGGCGGCGCCGAGTTCGGCGTGCGCGGCTACATCACCGCCTACGATGCCGCCACCGGCGCGCAGCAGTGGCGCTGGTTCACCGTGCCGGGCGACCCGTCCAAGCCGTTCGAGGACGAGTCGATGGCCGCGGCCGCCAAGACCTGGGACCCGAGCGGCAGGTACTGGGAAGCGGGCGGCGGCGGCACCGCCTGGGACACGCTCGCCTTCGACCCCGAACTGAACCTGATGTACGTCGGCACCGGCAACGGCGCGCCGTGGTCGCGCAGCAAGCGCAGCCCGGCCGGCGGCGACAACCTGTACCTGGCCTCGATCGTGGCGCTGAACCCCGACACCGGCAAGTACGTCTGGCATTACCAGGAGACCCCGGGCGACAACTGGGACTACACCTCGACCCAGCCGATGATCCTGGCCGACCTGAAGCTGGACGGCCAGCTGCGCAAGGTCATTCTGCACGCGCCCAAGAACGGCTTTTTCTTTGTCATCGACCGCACCAATGGCAAGTTCATCTCGGCGAAGAATTTCGTCGACGTCAACTGGGCCACCGGCTATGACGCCAGCGGGCGCCCGATCGAACGGCCCGAGGCGCGCGCGGTGGACCGGGCCTATGACGCGATCCCCGGCCCGTACGGCGCGCACAACTGGCACCCGATGTCGTTCAATCCGCAGACCGGGCTGGTCTACCTGCCGGCGCAGCACGTGCCGCTCAACCTGATGGACGACAAGACCTGGCAGTTCAACCAGGGCAAGCCCGGCACGCCGCATGGCAACGTGGGCTGGAACACGGCCAAGTTCCTCAACGCCGAGCCACCGCAAAGCAAGCCTTTCGGCCGGCTGATTGCGTGGGATCCGGTGCAGCAGAAGGCCGCGTGGACCAAGGAGCTGGTCTCGCCGTGGAACGGCGGCACCCTGACCACGGCCGGCAACCTGGTGTTCCAGGGCACAGCGGACGGCCGCTTCGTCGCCTATGACGCGCGCACCGGCGACAAGCTGTGGGAATCGCCGACCGGCACCGGCGTGGTCGCCGCGCCGGTCAGCTTCGAGCTCGACGGCAGGCAGTATGTCTCGGTGGCGGTGGGCTGGGGCGGGGTCTACGGGCAGGCGCAGCGCGCCACCAACCGGCAAGGCCCGGGCACGGTCTACACCTTCGCGCTCGGCGGCAAGGCGCCGCTGCCGGCGTTCGCCGAATACCGTGCCGGCAAGCTGCTGCAGGGCGTGAAGTACGACCCGGCGCTGGTCAGGGACGGCACCGCGCTGTACGTCAGCAACTGCGTGCTGTGCCACGGCGTGCCCGGCGTCGACCGCGGCGGCAATATCCCCAACCTTGGCTATATCGATGCCGCCTTCATCGAGAACCTGGACAAGGTCGTGCTCAAGGGTCCGGCGATGGCGCGTGGCATGCCGGACTTCACCGGCAAGCTGACGCCGCAGGACGTCGAGAAGATCAAGGCCTTTATCCAGGGCACCGCGGACGCGGTGCGGCCCAAGCCCTGAGCACGGGGACGGCCCCGCCGAAGCTCAGTCCTCGGCCTGGAAGCCGGTCGCCTCGACGATCGGCTTCCACGCGGCGCGCTCGACCTGGATGCGGCGGCGGCCCTCCTGCCCGGGGCGCGCCACCACTTCCAGGCCCAGCGCCTCCAGCTTCGCCGCGGTGGCGGGGTTGGCCGATGCGGCCAGGAACATCTTCTCCACCTGCGCCAGCACGTCCGGCTGGGTGCCGGCGGGCACGAACACGCCGTACCAGCTGGTGGCGTGCTCATACTGGCTGAAGCCCTGTTCCTTCATGGTGGGCACCTCGGGCAGCGCCTTGGCGCGGCGCGCGCCGCTGACGCCGAGGAAGCGCAGCTTGCCGCCCTTGTACAACGGCATCATGCTGGCCACCGCGTCCCAGCCGATCGACACATTGCCGCTGACCACGTCGACCAGCATCGGCGACGCCCCGCGGTACGCCGCCGGCGTGATGGCGATGCCTTCGGCCTTGCCCAGCGCCACCGTGCCCAGGTGGCCGGCGCTGCCGATGGTGGCCAGGCCGAGGCTGGCGTTGCCGGGGTTGCGCCTGGCCCAGCCGACATACTCCTTCATGTTCTGGTACGGCTGCTGCACGCCGGTCACGACCGCGGTCGGCACGTCGGTCAGCACCGCCGCGGGCAACAGGTCCTTGTCGGCGTCGTACGACAGTTTCTTGTAGGTCAGCGGGAAGATGGTGAACAGCGGCGATGGGCCGATGAACACGGTCTTGCCGTCCGGCCTGGCGCGCTTCACGTAGTCCAGCGCAAGCCGCGCCGAGGCGCCGGGGCGGTTCTCGACCACCACGGTGCCGTGGCCGTCCTGGCGCAACTGCTCGGCATACAGGCGCGCCAGGCTGTCGGCGGCGCCGCCAGGGGCATAGCCGACGATGATATGCATCGGCTCGGGGTCGGCCGCGTTGGCTGGCGCGGCAACGGCAAGGGCGGTGGCGGCGGCAGCGGCCAGCGCCAGCAAGCGGCGCTTCGGTCGGAGGGATGGGGTCATGGCAGTCGGCAGGTCATGGGGTAAGGTGGTCAGGGCAGGGCGGGCCAGTGGCCGGTGAAGTCGTGGACGGCTTCGAACAGGGCGGCGGCGCGCAGCAGCGCGGCATCGCCGCGGATTCGTCCCACCAGCTGCAGGCCGACCGGCAGGCCGTCCTGGCCAAAGCCGCACGGCAGGCTGATGGCGGGGTGGCCGGTCAGGTTGAACGGCATGGTCCACGGGAACCAGCTTGCGCGCACATCGGGGCAGGCCTGGCCGTCGATCTCGATCTGGCCGAACAGGTCCTGCTCCAGCGGCAGCGCGGTGCGCGTGAGCGTGGGCATGGCGAGCCAGTCGGCATCCGCCAGCAGCGCCTGCACGCGCAGAAACAGCTGGGAGCGCGCGAACATGGCCTGCTGGTATTCCACCGCGGTGAACGCGGCGGCGGATTCGACCTGGCGCACGAAGGTCGGGCTCAGCGCGTCGCGGTGCTGCGCCACGATCGGCGCAAAGCGCGTGCGCCATACCGTATGGTTGATGGTGCGCCAGACCGGCTCGATGTCGAAGCCATCGCCGCTGAACGGCTCCAGTTCCGCGCCGAGCCCGCGCAGCTGCGCCAGGCTGACCTCGAACGCGCGCGCCACGTCGGCGGCCACCGGCCGCCCCGGCGGCGCCAGGCAATAGCGGATGCGGCGGCCGCGCAGATCGCCGTGCGGCCGCGCGGCGTCGACGTAGTCGGGCACGGGCACGCCGATCGACCACGGATCGCAGGCGTGCTCGCCGGCCATGGCCTGCAGCATCAGGCCGGTGTCCGCCACCGTGCGCGTGGTCGGGGTCACGTAGGTCTGGTTGCCGAACAGGTCCTGGGCCTGGCTGTGCGGCACCACGCCCTGGCTTTGCTTGATCCCGACCACGCCATTGCACGCGGCCGGGATGCGGGTCGAGCCGCCGCCGTCGGTGGCCACCGCCAGCGGGGCGATGCCGCTCGCCACCGCCACCGCGGCGCCGCCGCTGGAGCCGCCGCTGGTGCGCCCGGCATGCCAGGCATTGCGGGTGCGGCCGAACAGCGGCGCATCGGTCAGGCACTTGGAGCCGAATTCCGGCGTGGTGGTCTTGCCGACCAGGATCGCGCCCTGCGCGCGCAGCCGCGCCACCGCCACGGCGTCTTCGGCGGGCACGTGGTCGCGCATCGGCACTGCGCCAAAGGTGGTGCGCACGCCCGCGGTGTTGACGATGTCCTTCACCGTGAAGGGAATGCCGTGCAGCGCGCCCAGCGGCGCGCCCGACATCAGCTGCGCTTCGGCCGCGCGCGCCGCGGTCATGGCCTCGTCCGCGCACAGCGTGATCAGGCAGTTCAGCGCGGGCTGCAGCCGGGCCGCGCGCTCCAGCACGGCCGCGGTCAGCTCGACCGGTGAAATCTCCTTGCGCCGGATGCGCTGCTGCAGTTCGGCTGCGCTGGCAAGGCAAAGCGCGTCGCTCATGGGTGGTGGCTCCGGAAGGTTGGGGACGTGGGGCGCGGTGGTTCCGCCATCTTACAACTTGCTGTGCGGGCCTCTCGCATGGCAGCCCGGATGACCTGGCGCGGGTGCGGCCTGCCCATCGCGACACGCCTCCGGTTCCTTGCGCGATACGATGATTTTTTTTGCAAATCGCGCCAATTGACTGGCACAGCCGGCGCAATGCCGGCAGAATCCGGACAGTAGCGGCCGCAATCGCCCACCGAGATCTGCCACGCCATGACCACCGCCCCGACACTCCGACTCCGACACTGCGCCCCACCGGCGACCCGGCTGACCCTGCGCCGCAAGGCAGGCTGGCACCTGCCGGCCCCTGGCCCGGGCAACGGCTGAAGGGGCGCGCATGGCGCTGCCGCTGCTGATTGCGCTGCCGCTGCTGGCCGCGGCGCTGACGTGGTTGATCGGCACCCGTGCCCCACGGCTGCTGGCGCCGGTCATCATCGGCCTGCCGCTGGCCGGGCTGATGCTGCTGCTGAGCCTGCGCGGCGAGGTCTTCGCGCAGCCGGGGCACGCACTGGGCTGGCGCGTGGCGTGGCTGCCCGCGCTCGGGCTGGACCTGTCGCTGCGCCTCGACGGGCTGGCCTTCCTGTTCGCGCTGCTGGTGCTGGGCGTGGGCCTGCTGGTGATCCTGTATGCGCGCTACTACCTGGCGCGCAACGAATCGGCGGTGCGCTTCTTCTGCCTGCTGCTGCTGTTCATGGCGGCGATGCTGGGCGTGGTGCTGGCGGGCAACCTGCTGTTGCTGGTGGTGTTCTGGGAGCTGACCAGCATCCTGTCGTTCCTGCTGATCGGCTTCTGGTCGTGGCGCGCCGATGCGCGTCAGGGCGCGCGCATGGCGCTGGCGGTGACCGGCGGCGGCGGGCTGGCGCTGCTGGCGGGGGTGCTGCTGCTGGGCCATATCTGCGGCAGCTTCGAGCTGTCGGTGGTGCTGGCGCAGGCCGGCAAGGTGCAGCACCACCCGCTGTACCTGCCGATGCTGGTGCTGGTGCTGCTGGCGGTGTTCACCAAGTCGGCCCAGTTTCCGTTCAGCTTCTGGCTGCCGCACGCGATGGCCGCGCCCACCCCGGTCTCGGCCTACCTGCACTCGGCCACCATGGTCAAGGCCGGCGTGTTCCTGCTGGCGCGGCTCTATCCGGTGCTGGACGGCACCAACAGCTGGTTCTACCTGGTCAGCATGACGGGGCTGGCCACGCTGATCGTCGGCGCCGGGCTGGCCCTGCTGCAGCGGGACCTGAAGGGCCTGCTGGCGTATTCCACCATCAGCCACCTGGGGCTGATCACGCTGCTGTTCGGCCTCGATACCCAGCTCAGCACGGTGGCGGCGATCTTCCACATCATCAACCACGCGGTGTTCAAGGCGTCGCTGTTCATGGCCGCCGGCATCATCGACCATGAAACCGGCACGCGCGACCTGGATCGCCTGCGCGGCCTGGCCCGCTATATGCCGCATACCGCGGTGCTGGCGATCGTGGCGTCGCTGTCGATGGCGGGGGTGCCGCTGTTCAACGGCTTCCTCAGCAAGGAAATGTTCTTCGGCGAGACCCTGGCGCAGGGGCTGCTGGGCGAGTTCAACTGGGTGATCCCGGCCGCGGCCACCATGGCCGGCGCGCTGACCATGGCGTACTCGCTGCGCTTTATCTACGGCGTGTTCTTCGGCGGGGGCCGGCCCGACCTGCCCAACTATCCGCCGCACGAGCCGCCGCGCTTCATGAAGGTGCCGGTGGAATTCCTGGTGGTGATCTGCCTGGTGGTCGGGCTGGTGCCGGCCTACACCGTGGGCGACCTGCTCGCGGCCGCGTCGCTGGCGACGCTGCGTGCGCCGCTGCCGGAATACAGCCTGAACCTGTGGCACGGGGTCAACCTGCCGCTGGTGATGAGCCTGGTGTCGATGGCCGGCGGCGCGACCCTGTTCTTCCTGCGCCGCGACGCGCTGCGGCGCTGGCAGCAGGCGATCGAGCACCTGAGCGCGCGACGCTCGTTCGAACACGGCATGCGCGCGCTGGAACGCTTTGCCGCGGCGGTCTCGCGCTGGCTCGAAAACGGCTCGCTGCCAACCTATATCGCGTGGATGCTGCTGGCGATGCTGGCGCTGCCGGCCTATTTCCTGGCCGACCTGGCGGCGCTGGCCGGCAGCGTGCCGGCCGGCGCCATCGACCCGATCGGCGCCGCCGCGCTGGCCTTGCTGGCGCTGTGCGCCATCGCCGTGGTGGCGACGCACCGGCAGCGGCTGCTGGCGCTGGTGCTGCTGAGCGGCTGCGGGCTGATGGTGTCGCTGGTGTTCCTGCGCTTCTCGGCGCCCGACCTGGCGCTGACCCAGATCTCGGTCGAGGTGGTGACCATCCTGCTGCTGGTGCTGGCGCTGTTCTACCTGCCGCGCGAAACTCACGACAACCCGCACGACCGCGCGCGCGCCGGCCGCCGCGTGCGCGACGCCGTGCTGGCGCTGGGCGGCGGCACGCTGCTGGCAGTGGCGGCCTACGCGGTGATGACGCGGCCGTATGACCCGGTGTCGACGTTCTACATCGAGCAGGCGGTGCCGGGCGGCGGCGGGCACAACGTGGTCAACGTGCTGCTGGTGGACTTCCGCGGCTTCGACACGCTCGGCGAGATCTGCGTGCTGCTGGTCGCCGGCCTGGCGGTGCAGGCGCTGCTCAGGGGCATGCGCCTGCCGACCCCGTCGGCGGCGCCGGATGGCCTGCCGTGGACCAGCCAGGCGCATCCGCTGCTGCTGGCGATGCTGGCGCGGCTGATGCTGCCGCTGACGCTGCTGGTGGCGGCCTTCATCCTGCTGCGCGGGCACAACCAGCCGGGCGGGGGCTTTATCGCGGCGCTGATCACCTCGGTGGCGCTGCTGCTGCAATACGTTGCCAACGGCGTGCGCTGGACCGAAGCACGCATCGCGCCGGACTACCGCGCCATCGCCGGCGCCGGCATCCTGGTGGCGGGGCTGACCGGACTGGGCAGCCTGGCCTTCGGCCATCCGTTCCTGACCACCGCCTTCGGCCACTTCCACCTGCCCGGCATCGGCGAGGTGGAACTGGCCACCGCCATGATCTTCGACCTGGGAGTGTTCTGCACCGTGACCGGAACCACGCTGGTGATCGTGTCTCACCTGGGCGTCCGCAACCTGCCGCCGGCACAGGCCACGGAGGACGACTGATGGCCGCGCTCTACGCCATCGCCATCGGCATCCTGACCGCCGCCGGCATCTACCTGCTGCTGCGCGAGCGCGTGTTCACGGTGGTGCTGGGGCTGACGCTGCTGTCGTATGCGGTCAGCCTGTTCCTGCTCGGCATGGGGCGACTGTCGATCGGCCAGCCGCCGGTGATCGCGCCGGGAGCCAGCTATGCCGATCCGCTGCCGCAGGCCCTGGTGCTGACCGCCATCGTCATTGCTTTCGGCATGACCGCGTTCGCGGTGGTGCTGGCGCTGCGCTCGCTCGGGCTAACCGGCAGCGACCATGTCGACGCCGCCGGCCAGCCGGAGTCGCGCGACGGCCATGCTGCCGCGGGCAGCAACGCTGGTGACAAGGAGCCGCGGCCATGAACCATGCGGTGCTGCTGCCCATCCTGGTCCCGATGTTCGCCGGCGCGCTGCTGACGGCGATGCCTGCGCAGCGTTTGCACGCGCAGCGCCTGGCCAGCGCGGTGGCGACGCTGCTGCTGGTGCCGGTGGCGGTGCTGCTGCTGCGCCATGCGGCCGGCGGCGATATCGCGGTCTACGCCATGGGCGACTGGCGCGCGCCGTTCGGCATCGTGCTGCAGCTGGACCGTACCGGCGCGATCATGCTGGCGCTGACCGCGCTGCTGGCGGTGGCCGCGCTGGCCGCGGCCGGCGAGGGCACGGCGCGCCAGGGCCGGCACTTCCACGCGCTGTTCCAGTTCCAGCTGATGGGCCTGAACGGCGCGTTCCTGGCGGGCGACCTGTTCAACCTGTTCGTCTTCTTCGAGATCCTGCTGATCGCTTCCTACGCGCTGCTGGTGCATGGGGCGGGGCGCGCGCGGGTCGGCGCCGGCCTGCACTACGTGATCCTGAACCTGGTGGCGTCGTCGTTCTTCCTGGTCGCGATCGGCGTGCTGTACGGGCTCTCGGGCACGCTCAACATGGCGCATATGGGCCTGCGCCTGGCCGGGCTGCCGGCCCAGGACCTGCCGCTGGCGGTGGCCGCGGGCGCGATGCTGATGCTGGTGTTCGCGCTCAAGGCGGCGCTGTTCCCGCTGTACTTCTGGCTGCCGCGCGCCTATGGCAGCGCAACCGGGCCAGTGGCGGCGCTGTTCGCCATCATGACCAAGGTCGGCATCTATGCCATGCTGCGTTGCGATGCGCTGATCTTCGGCGGCGCGCAGGGGCTGCTGGGGCCGTTCCTGCACGACTGGGTGTTCGCGCTGGCGCTGGCCACGCTGGCGGTCGGGGCGCTGGGCGCGCTGGCCGCGACGACGCTGCGCGCCACCACCAGCTACCTGGTGGTGGCGTCGGTCGGGCTGCTGGCGGCGTGCGTGTCGATGCAAAGCCAGGCCGGCTGGGCCGCGGCGCTGTACTACCTCCTCAGCACCACGCTGTGCACCGCCGCGCTGTTCCTGCTGGCCGACGCGCTCGAGCCCGAAGCCGCGCGCACCGACGGCGCGCCGGTCATTGCCTCGCGCCTGGCCGGGCTGCTGTACCTGGTGGGCATGGTCGCGGCGGTGGGCCTGCCGCCGCTGTCGGGCTTCCTCGGCAAGGCCATGATCCTGCGCGCCACGCCGGCGCCGTGGATGCCGGTGCTGTGGCCGGCGGTGCTGGGCTCGAGCCTGCTGCTGCTGATCGCCGTCTCGCGCACCGGCACGCGGCTGCTGTGGCGCCTGCCGCATGAGGCGCAGCGTGTCGCCGAAGGCGCCGAATACCTGGACGAAGACCATCCCGGCGCGGCGCGCCTGCGGGTGCGGCCGGACGCGCGCAAGCTGGCCTGCTGCGTGCTGCTGCTGGCCGGCAACCTGGTGCTGACGGTGGCCGCGAGTCCGGTCAGCGACTACGTGGCGGATGCCGCCGCGCAACTGCTGGACCGCGCCGCCTACCTGCGGGCGGTGCTGCCCGGCGAGCGGGGGTAGGCCATGTTGCGTCGTCTGCTGCCCCATCCCTGGCTGAGCCTGATCCTGATGCTGATGTGGCTGATGCTGGCGCAGAGCATTGCGTTGGGCCACTGGCTGCTGGGCGCGGCGCTGGGGTGGGCCATCGGCCGGCTGGCCGACCGCTGGCTGGTGCTCGGGGCTTTCCGCCTGTCGCGTCCGGACCTGATCCTGCGCCTGAGCTGCCATGTGCTGATCGACATCGTCAAGGCCAACCTGGAAGTGGCGGTGATGGTGCTGGGGCGCACCGCGCGCCTGCGCCCGGCATTTATCGTGGTGCCGCTCGATGTCGAGCATGAACTCGCCACCACCGCGCTGATCAGCATCGTCTCGCTCAGCCCCGGCACGCTGTGCGCCGAACTGAGCGACGACCGCCGCGCCTTGCTGGTCCATGTGCTGGACCTGGAGGAAGAGGCCGCGCTGGTAGCGCTGATCAAGTCGCGCTATGAAACCCCGCTCAAGGAGATCTTCCAATGCTTGCCATCGTGATTCCGGTCTGCCTGGCGATCCTGGGCCTGGCCTTCCTGCTGACGCTGGGCCGGCTGCTGCGCGGGCCCAGCCTGCCCGACCGCATCGTCGCGCTCGACACGCTCAACATCAACGCCATCGCGCTGATCGTGGTGCTGGGCATCAGCCTGGACTCGGCGGTGTTCTTCGAGGCCGCGCTGCTGATCGCGGTGATGGGTTTCGTTGCCACCGTGGCGCTGTCGAAGTACCTGCAGCGCGGCGATATCATCGAATACTAGGAGGCCGGCCCATGCTGCATCCCGTTGCCGAATTCATCGTCTGTGCGCTGCTGCTGGTGGGCAGCGTGTTCATGCTGGTGGGGGCCATCGGCCTGTTCCGGCTGCCGGATTTCTTCATGCGCCTGCACGGGCCGACCAAGTCGACCACGCTCGGCGTGGGCGGCGTGGTGCTGGCCTCGGTGGCGTATTTCAGCTTCCGCGGCGACGCCAGCCTGCATGAGCTGCTGGTGACCGCGTTCCTGTTCCTGACGGCGCCGATCAGCGCCCATATGCTGGCCAAGGCCGCGCTGCAGCGACAGCTGCCGGTAGACCCGCGCACGCGCGGCAGCGGCTGGATGCCGCGCATCCGCGATTGAACGGAGCGGGCGCCAGCCCGGTCCTGCGCGCTATTTCTCCTCGATGCGCGCGCGCAGCCGTTGCGCATCGAAGGGCGCCTTGACCTTCTTGTCGTTATCGAAGTAGCAGTAGATGTCCCGGTGCGCGGCGGCGCGAGGCCGTTTCGGCGAGATCCGCTGCGCATCGGCAGGCTCGCCGCCATTGGCCCACTTGACCAGCCGCGCGGCCCAGCGGTCCAGCGCCGCGTCGGAATAGGCGCCGCCGTACAGCGTCTCGGTGCCATGCAGGCGCAGGTACAGGAAATTGCTGGTGACGTCCTCGGCATAGGGCCAGTCGGCGACGGCATCCGAGATGACCAGCGCAACCCGGTGCCGGCGCAGCAAGGCCGGGAACTCGGGCGTGCAGAAGCTGGCGTGGCGGATTTCCACCGCATGCCGGATCGGGCGCCGGCGCCGGGTCTCGCACCACGGCTCCCTGACGTTGCGGTTGTGCTGGCGCGCCAGCCCGCGCGCGCTGTGCGTGTCGTGCGGAATCAGCGACAGGAAGCGTTCCATGCGCTCCGGATCGAAGCCGAAGTTGGGCGGAAACTGCCACAGCACCGGCCCCAGCTTTTCCTCCAGCGCCAGCACGCCGGAGGCAAAGAAGTTTGCCATCGCCGGCCGCGCCGAGTCGTCGCGAAAGCGCAGCATGTGGGTCAGGTAGCGCGGACCCTTGACGCTGAACACAAAGCCCGGCGGCGTGGCCTCGTGCCAGGCGCGATAGCTTTTCGGCGTCTGCAGCGCATAGTGCGAACCGTTGATCTCGATGGTCTCGACCGCGCGCGACGCGTATTCGAGCTCGCGCCGCTGCGCCAGCCCCTCGGGATAGAACACGCCGCGCCAGCCGGCATAGCGCCAGCCTGAAATGCCGATCCGGATCATCGCGATGCCCTGGTCTGTACTTTTTGCAAGCGACGGCGCCACGGTTCATGCGTTTGACCCCGAAGTTCCGTCGCGCGAGCCTGCCGAGGCGATTCTCGCAAGATTCGCGCCTTGCGCAGACATGCGCATTTACCGCATTTCAATACGGTCGCGGCGTCTCTTGACGCCGTTTTTATGTCGAAGTCCCTATCGTGGCGGGGCGTTCCGATGCGGACGCGCTCCTCAATCCGCCACCTTCGACCATGACCTTGCCTCGCATCTGCGCCGGCCGACAAACCGCAACTGCCGCGCTGGCAGCCGCCCTGTGGCTGGCCGGCGCCAAGCCCGTACTGGCGCAAGCCACCGCCGACGCGGCTGACGCCGCGGTCCACAGCTTCAGCGCCAACCTCGCGCTCGCCAGCGACTACCGCTACCGCGGCCTGACCCAAAGCAACGGCCGCCCGGCGATCCAGGGCGGCTTCGACTACAGCCATGCCAGCGGCTTCTACCTGGGCAACTGGAACTCCAGCATCAGCTGGCTGGGCGACAGCCACCCGGACGTGTCCGCACCGATCGAGATGGACTTCTACGGCGGCTACCGCCATGCATTTGGCGACAGCGGCTGGAGCACCGACTTGGGCGTGCTGCAGTACTACTATCCGGGCAGCTATCCCGACCGCTATACCAGCCCCGACACCACCGAGCTTTACGCCGGCATCGGCTACGGCCCGGTGACGCTGAAATACTCCTACGCGCCGACCAACCTGTTCGGGCTGGCCGACAGCCGTCACAGCTGGTATGCCGACCTGTCGGCCAACGTTGCGCTCGGGTTCTGGGGGCTGACGCTCAACGCGCATGTGGGCTACCAGAAAGTGCAGGTCGCCGATGCCTCGTACGCCGACTGGAAGCTGGGCCTGACCAGGGAGCTTGGCCATGGCTTCGCGCTGGCGCTGGCGTATCTCGATACCAATGCCCGGCGCGCCGTGTACACCAGCGCCAGGGGGCGCTACCTTGGCCGCGCCACCGTGTGGGGCTCGCTGAGCAAGACCTTCTAGCGGGCGCGGTTTACATTGCCCGCGATGTGTCCTACACCCACTCAGGCAACCCCGGCGACTTTGCGGCCGGGCAGGCAAGGGGAGGACGGCGCCATGGGCATGCAGCAGCAGGACAAGGTCTTTGCCGGGGCGATTGCCGAGGTCTACGAGGCCCTGATGGTGCCGATGATCTTTGCGCCCTATGCCGCCGACCTGGGGCGGCGCATCGCCGCGCTGCGGCCGCGCCGGGTGCTGGAGCTGGCCGCCGGCACCGGAGCGCTGACGCGGGAGCTGGCCGGGCGCCTGCCGGCGGACACCCTGGTGGTCGCCACCGACCTCAATGCACCGATGCTGGCGCGCGCGCAGGCCGCGGGCACCGCGCGCCCGGTGCAATGGCGCGAGGCCGACGCGATGCGGCTGCCGTTCGACGACGCCAGCTTCGACCTGGTCGCGTGCCAGTTCGGCGCGATGTTCTTCCCGGACAAGGGCAAAGCCTTCGCCGAAGCCCGCCGCGTGCTGGTGCCGGGCGGCACGCTGGTGTTCAACGTGTGGGACCGGATCGCGTTCAACGCCTTTGCCCGCGATATCACCGCGGCCCTGGCCACGCTGTTCCCCGAGGCGCCGCCCGATTTCATGGTCCGCGTCCCGCACGGTTACCACAGCCAGGCCGCGATCGAGCAGGACCTGCGCAGCGGCGGGTTTACGGCCGGCGCGGTATTCGAGACCGTCACCGAAACCAGCCACGCAGCCGCCGCGCGCATCGCCGCCACGGCGTTCTGCCAGGGCACGCCGCTGCGCACCGAGCTGGAAGCGCGCGGGCCGGACGCCCTGGCGCGCGCGACCGGTCACTGCGAGCGGGCGCTGATCCAGGCCTACGGCGCCGGGCCGCTGGCCGGCCCGATGCAGGCGCACGTGGTCATGGTCGCCGCGCCCTGAAGCCACGTCCGGGCCCTTCACGGCCCGCGCGGGGGGTGCGCAATTCGACGGCCGCAGCGAAGCGCCGGCCTGCAAATTCTGCAACGCTGCCCGCGGCTTGCTCGATACGACTGCCGTACAGGCCATCATGGGCGCCAGCGTGCGGCCTTGCATCGTGGAACGAAAGTTGCGTGGTTCTGGCTTCCCGCTGCCGGCGGCCCGCTGCGGAAATCAGGGCCGGCCTGTACGGGGGAGCAAGTCCTCAGACCGACCGACGTGTCACGACAAGGAGTTGGCAATGAAACCAGGTTCGAGCGGGAAGACCGCAGGCAAGACCTCAGGCAAGACCGCTGGCAAGGCCGGCGCCGAGCGGAAGAACCCGGGCGCGCGCATGGACCGCGAGGCCAGCGAGATCAAGAGCCGCAGCGCCGATCCGGGGCAAAGCAGCTATGGCGGCTTCCGCAACGAGGATCCGCGCCGGCAGCACCAGGCTGATACCGGCAAGCCGAAGAAGCCAGCGCGCTAGTGCCGCGCGCTAGTGCCGCATGAAGCCGGAGATGGCTTCGGCATAGCGGCGCACCACGGTCTGGCGCTGGTGGTCGGCCAGGAACAGGCGCAGGCCTGGCTCGCTGCGGCGCGACTCGCCGGCGCAAACGGCCAGCATCGTTTCGCACAGCGAGTCCACGCCAGGGTCCACCACCCAGCCGAAGCCGTCGACGGCCTCGGGCAGCCCGCCGCGACGCGTGACGATGACCTCGCAGCCGGCTGCCAGGCCTTCGAGGGCGACGATGCCGAACGGCTCGTAGCCGATCGACGGCACCACCAGGCAGGCATGCTGCGCCAGCATCGTCGCCACCACCGCGGGCCGCTGCGCGCCGGCAAAGGTCACGGCCTCGGCGCACTCCAGGGTTGCCGCCAGGGCCACCAGCACCGCGTACTGCGGCCCGTCGCCGATCACCGTCAGGCGGGCCTCGGGCCGCATTGCGCGCAAACTGGCGAAGCTGCGCAGCAACAGGTCGACCCCTTTTTCTGTGACCAGCCGCCCGACAAAGGCGAAGCTGCCCGCCGGGCGCGACGCGGCAGCCGGCTTGAACACGTCGTCGCGATAGCCGTTGTGAATCACCAGCGGCTGTCCTGGCAGCCATCCGGCCAGGTACCGGCTGACGCAGATGTTGTGGTAGAAGCGCGACATCCAGCGCTTGACGTTGCCCGCCGTGAAACGCCGCGTCTCGCCATAGTGGCTGTATGGGCCATGATGCGTCAGCACGATGCGGCGCCGTAGCACGGTGGCCAGCAACACGTCGTAGAAAGTCAGGCCGACGAACACCACCAGCGGGTGCCGAAGCATGGCGCGCGCCAGTTCGGCCATGCCCGCCACGCGCGTGACCGGATAGGGGAACGCCGGGGCGTCGCCCGCGGCCGCCGGCGTGCGCGTCGCCAGCTCGATGCGATAGCCCAGCTCGGTCAGTCCCAGCGCCAGGTCTTCGGCAAAGCGCTCCATGCCGCCAACCGAAGGGTGGAACGGCGCGCTGAATATCAGCAGATCGGGCAGCGGCGGCGCGATGTCCGGGGGCTCGGGCTGGCTCATCCTCGTTGCGCTCCATGGCTTGCACAGCACAGGCCCCCGCTGGGGGGGACGGCGATGTTCCAGCATGCCGGCAGCCGGTGCGGCGTTCTGTTCGCTGGCGCACGGTGGACGGTCCGGCGCAGGAGGCAACAGCGGACCCGCCACCGCATCGAGCGCCTTCAGGCGCCGGCGGCATGCTCGCGGCGCGATGCCTCGCGCCGCCGCGGGGGGTGGGACGAACGGTCAACTGCGCGTCCCGTATTGCTAAATGGGCTGGCTGGCAAGTTGTTAGAATCCCCGGTCCATCAGCCGTTCAGCACCGTAGCGCGACGCTGCCCCGGCGGGAACCTCCCCGAGAACTGCAGGGCAGGGCGTGTCCTCTCCGGGACCTGCCCGCAGTGTCGAGACATAACGCGCATGCCCCCACGTACCTTCTCTGTCGTGATCGCCGACGATCACCCGGTCATCCAGCTCGCGGTCAGGAGCACCCTGAGCGCGGTCCCGGACCTGCACGTCTGCGCTACGTGCGCGTCGGGCAAGGAACTGTTCGCCGCGCTGGTGACGCATCGCCCCGACCTGATCGTCACCGACTTCACCATGGGCCGTTCCGAGGGCAATGACGACGGGCTGCGCCTGATGCAGCGGCTCAGGCAGTCCAGCCCGGCCACGCCGGTGGTTGTGTTTACCATGCTGACCAATGGCGGCCTGCTCACGCGCCTCAGGGAGGCGGGCGTCGCCGCGATCGTCGGCAAGAACGAGGACCCGGCCGTGCTGCGGCAGATCTGCCTCGACGTGCTGGCCGGCCACCGCCAGCGCCTGTCGCCGGCGATCGCCGGCCTGATGGCGAGCGCCGGCGCGCGCGCCGATGGCGCCGCGAGCCCGCTGTCTCCCCGAGAGATCGAAGTGGTGCGCATGTTCGCGGCGGGCAGCACCGTCACGGCCATCGCCGCCTACCTGCATCGGTCGCTGGCGACCGTCGCGACGCAGAAGCGCTCGGCCATGCGCAAGCTGAACATCACCAGCAATGCCGACCTGATCGCCTACGCGCGCGACCATGGCCTGGCATGACGCCCGGCCCGTTCGAGCCGCCTGCGCCGGCGCCAGCGCAGGCCGACCTGCAAGCCATCGAACGCAACCTGCAGCGAGAACGCCGGGTCTTTGCGATGGTGGTGCTGCTGCTGGCACTGGTCGTGATCGCCAGCGCCGCGGCAACCGTGCTGGTCCGGCTGAACGGCTCGTTGCGCGCGCAGGAGCAGGTGGCCAGCCTGTATGAGCAAGGCGTGGTCGATGCCCTGCTGGCACGCCGCAGCACGCTGGCCGCGACCAACCTGATCCTGGAACTGCACGCCAGTGGCACGTTTCCGGCCGCGCCGGGGCGGCCGTCCGGCCACCTGTGCAGGCGGGTCGCGCCGTCTGCGCCCGCGGACGAGGTGCTGCAGCGCAGTTGCGACCAGGCGGTCCGTACGCTGACGGCCGCCAGCCAGAAGCCTTCGATCGAGATGATCTCGCTGGCCAGCGGCGCCATGTATCGCTACGAGGCGGCGCAGCCGGCGCCGGCGGCCACGCGCGCGGCACCGCCGCGGATGCCGCCCGCGGCGATCAGCGCCGCGGTGCTGGAGAGCTTCCGCGGCCGCGACCCCGACCTGCTGCAGGCCGCCAGAGAGAAGCGCGTGATCTGGAAGGGCATCCCGGCCGGCACGGACGGGCATGAGCCGGAGATCCTTGGCGCATCGCTGGTGGCACAGGGCGACGCGCTCTACGCCATCGTGCTGACGCGCATGCCGCTGCGCGAGCTGCTGCGGCCGGCGGGGCCCAACCTGCCGATTCCCGAACCGGTCGTGTTCGACAGTGGCGGCACGCCGCTGGTGGCAGCGGCCGCCCGCGCCGGCATGCAGCGCCTGGACCAGCGGCTGGCGCTGCAGCCGGACGGACTGTTCCACTGGGTTGCGGACTATGGCTGGGCCTTGCGCCGCCCGCCGCTGGTGGCCGACTTCGGACACCTGATCTTTGCGCTGCCGATCGGCCACCAGCTTCGGGACATGGCGGGCGAGCTGAGCGTGATCGGCCTGCTCGCCGCCGCGCTTATCGGCTTTCTGCTTGCGATGTACCGCTACTGGAACTATCGCTTCCTCACCGGCACCTATGCCGAATCGGCGCGCGCGCAGCGGCTGCTGCACGAGGCGAAGCTCGCCAGCGATGCTGCCGCCAGGGCCAGGGTGGCGTTCTTTGCGTCGATGAGCCATGAGATACGCACGCCGCTTGCGTCGCTGCTGGGCAACATGGAGCTGGTCGCGATGGGCGCGCTGGAACCGGCGCAGCGGGCACGCGTCAGTGCCATGCAGATGTCGGCCGAGGGCCTGCTGCAGATCGTCAACGACGTGCTCGACTTTTCCCGCATCGATGTCGGCGCCTTCAGCCTTGCCGAGGAACCGGTATCCGTCACGACGTTTTTCAGCGGAATCGCGCTCGCGCACGCGCCGCTGGCGGGGCAGCGCAAGCTGGGCTTCCTGGCGGTGTACGGCAGCGAGCTGCCCGCAAGCGTCGAACTCGACCCGGTGCGCGTGACCCAGATCGTCGGCAACCTGCTCGGCAATGCGTTCAAGTTCACGCCAGCGGGCAAGGTCGTGCTGCGCGCGCGGTGGGTGGACGGGCACCTGGAGATCGTCGTCTCCGACACCGGCATCGGCATCGCCGAGGCGTGCAAGGGGCGGCTGTTCCAGCCGTTCTCCCAGGTCGGCGACAGCCGCCTCGGCCAGGCGCGCGGAACCGGGCTTGGCCTGTCGGTCTGCCTGCGCCTGGTGGAGCGGATGCAGGGTCATATCGCGCTGGACAGCATGGTGGGAGTCGGCACGCGGGTCACGGTGCGCCTGCCGCTGCCGGTGGCCGATGCGGCGCCGTCGCCGCGGCTGCGGCTGCCGCGCAGCCGGACGCTGGTGCTGGCGCGCGAGGCCGAATGTCTCGAAGGCCTGCTGAACCATTTCGACTGGGGCGCATGCGAGCCATCGGCGCGCACGGACACCGATGCGCCGGTGGACGCCGACAGCCATGACTGCCTGCTGGTGGCCGATGGCTTCGATCCCGCCGAAGTCATCGCCTGGTGGCGCAGGCCGGCCGCGATCGTGTGGCTGAAGCAGTCGGGGCCGCCCGTCGCGACCACGCGTCCGGACGGCGGCAGCGAGGTGTCAGCCTACAGCCTGACCGGCATCCACGCCGCCGTCGTGGCGGTGGTAAACAAGGTGCAGCCGTTGCCGCAGCCGGCCGCCAGCCAGGCCGGCCTCGATGAACCGGCGTGCGTGCCTGCGCCGCTGGCTGGACGCGTGGTGCTGGTCGCCGAAGACAACCAGCTCAACCGCAACCTGCTGCGGGACCAGCTTCTCGCCCTGGGGGCCAGCGTGATCGAGGCGGGCAACGGCAACGAGGCCATGGCCATGCTGCGACAACATGGCGATGGCGTGGACGCGGTCCTGACCGACATCGACATGCCGGTGATGAATGGCTTCGACCTGCTCGGCGAAATCAGAGCTGCCGGCATGCCAATCCCGGCCTATGCCGTGAGCGCCAGCGCGCAGCCCGGCGACGTCGCGCGCGGGATGGCGGGCGGGTTCAGCGGCTACCTGACCAAGCCGGTGTCTCTCGCCGCGCTCGCCTCGGTGCTTGCCCGCATCGACGCTACGGCAGGGGCGATGCAGCGGCAAGCCGCACAGGCTGACACGCTGGCGGATGAGGCGCTGCCCGAACTGCCGGCGGTGCCCGGCGAATATGCCGAAGCCTTCCTTGCGCAGACTGGCGCGGACCTGGCGCAATACGATGCCATCCGGGCCGCGCGCGACGTGCATCGGCTGGAACGGCTGCTGCATCGCATCTCGGGCACCCTGGCCGTGCTCGGCGGCTCGCAGCTGGCCGAGCTGTGCGCCGACCTGCGCGACTATGCGACGGAAAAGGTGGACAAGGCGAACGAGGCGGAGTGGGACGACGAGATCGAATGCCAGTCCGGATTCATCGCGCAGTGCCTGCGGCGGATGTGCGAGGCGCTGGTGGCCGGCCAGGCGGCCGCGTAAAGGCTGCTAGAGGACGGCGCACGCTTCGGCGCTGCCGGCCAGCATCAGCCCGACCGGCGCGTCGCTGCGCAGCAGCACGCACAGGTAGCCGCCGGTGAGTTCCTCCAGATGTGGGCCTTCCTGCCACAGCGGTGGCGGTGGCACCGTGGCGGCGTGCCGCTTGCCCCCGGCGGATCCGGCGCCGGGCGCGCCGGAGGCGGCATCGGTCCAGCTGACCTCGATCGCCTTGTCGGGCCGCTCGCCAGGGAAGCAGAACGACGGCGACGACTGCGAGTGGCGCGACACCGGCCCGGTTTCGCAACGGCCGGCGCGCACGCCGGTCACGTCGTGGCCGGTACGGTTGACGGCGACGATGCGCGTCCATGGCCACGGTTCCTGGAACGGGTTCAGGGTCTCGGCAGTGGGAATCGCGCATCCGCTCAGGGTGCTTGCGGCGGCAATGACGCCGGCGCACATCAGGGAAACAGCATTCATGGTGGCAACGGGTTCACGCGGACCCGGGCGAAACCCGGGTGTGTGCAAAGGCCGTCAGCGTATGCGCGGCCGGGGCGCGCGGGCTATCACAGGACTTCGAATCCGCGTGGCAAGGCCGGGCTGCGGTGAATGTGTCGAGCAGCCCGTGCCAACTTTCTAATTCCTTTGATAGCCGGAGACCGAGGCGCTGCCCTAAGGTGTGCGCTCTGCCGGGAAGCGGCCGGCGCGCCGGCGCGCATCGACGGCCGCGCAAGGACTTCGGAGAAACTGCAAACATGATCGAGAACTGCCGATCGGCTGCCACCGCGACAGCCATCGCACTGCTGGTGATGGCCGGCGCGCAGGCGCATGCCCGGCACCCGGCCACGCCCGCGCAGCCAGCGGCCTCGGACCTGCCGCCCGCATGCACGGGTGCCGGGCTTGCCGCGACCACGGCGGCGTGCCGCGCTGCGGACGATCCCGGCCGCAGCAAGTACAACCTGCTGTACGCCGACGACGCGCCGGAAGCCGTGGACACCGTGCCGCAAACAGAACCCGCGCCCTCGGACCAGCCGGCGCGACGCACGTCGCTGGACGCGCCCCGCGCGGGCTTGCACGGCACGGCGGCAGGCTCCTAGGCCCATGTGCGCGGCAGCGCCGCGCCCCGTGTTCCACCCCATCGTTACGCCATGAAACTGCGACCACACCTGCTGGCGGGCATCGCCCTGCTGGCGTCGACTGAACCCGCGTTCGCCTCGCTGCTCAGCGGCAAGGCACTCGAGACCGCCGCCAACGCCATCTCCTGGGTGGTGCTGGTATTCGTGCCGGCAGGCGCGATCTACCTGTTCTGGATGCTCCATATCTGGCCGGAGCGGATCGCGCAGCGCAAGCGCCATCCGCAGCAGGAGGCGATCCACGCGCTGTGCCTGCTCTCGTTGTTCTTCGGCGGGCTGCTATGGCCGCTGGCCTGGCTCTGGGCGCATACCAAGCCGGTGTTCTACCGGGCCGCCTATGGCACCGACAAGGCACCGGAAGACCATGGAGCCGCGGTGCAGCCCGTCGCCAGCGCCATGCGCGGGCGCAAGGAGCCGACCTGAATGGACGCTCTGCTGCTTGCGGCCTATGCGCTGGTTGTATGGCTGATCTTCTTCAAGTTCAGATGGCTGCCGTGGAACGCGACCGCGATGGTGATCGTGGTCACGATCCCGGTGGTCGCGCTGACGCTGATGGTCCTGACGCTCAACGTGGTCGCGCCGTCTTCCCATGACGTGCGCGTCGTCGGCAAGGTCCTGCAGGTGGTGCCGCAGGTACGCGGTCGCATCGTCGAGCTCCCGGCCGAGGGGAACCGGCGCTACCGGAAGGGCGATGTGCTGCTGCGCATCGATCCGACTCCGTATCAGGCCTCGGTCCGCCAGCTCGAGCGCCGGCTGATGGCCGACGACGCCGCGCTGGCCGAGGCGCAGGCATCGGCGCGCCAGCTCGGCGAATCCGTGCGTGGCGCGGCCGGCAGGGTGAGCACGGTGACGGCCAGGCTGACACTGGCGCGCCAGCGGCTCAAGGAACAGGATGCGCTGCTCGCGGCCGGCGCGGGCGCGAAGTTCGATCGGGATGAGGCGCTGTCGCGCCAGCGCGAACTGGAAGGCGAACTGGCCAGCGCGCAGGCCGCCGAGGACGAGGCCAGGCAGAAGCTGTCCGCCAAAAGCCAGGGCGAGTTCGCGGCCATCGCCACGGCGCGCGCCCGGCGCGCGGAAACCGAAGTCCTGCTGGAGCAGGCCAGGTGGGAGCTGGAGCAGACGGTGTACCGCGCCCCCGCCGATGGCAGGGTCGTGAACCTGCAGGTGCGCGTCGGCACCATGCTGGTCCCGTTCCCGTTCTCGCCGGCCTTCAGCTTTGTCGAGGACCAGCAGGAGGTGCTCGCCTTCTACCGGCAGAACGAGCTCTACCGGGTCAGGGAAGGCGACTTCGCGGAGATCTTTCTGCCTACGCATCCGGGGCAGATCATCAAGGCGCGGGTCGACTCGATCGTCTGGGCGCAAGCGCAGGGGCAGGTGGCGCAGGGCGGCATGATCCCGAGCACGGGCACCACCGACGCCGTGCCCAACCGCTTCGCGGTCAAGCTGGCGCTGCTTGAAGAGTCAAGGCAGCACCTGCCCGTGGGTGCCGTCGGCGCCGGCGCGATCTATACCGAGCACCTGAAGATGTTCCATATCGTCCGGATGGTGTTCCTGCGCGTCAGCTCCAAGCTCAACTACCTGGTACTCAAACTTCACTAGAGGGATGCCCGTGTCGTCATACGCCAAGAAGAGGGTTCCGGCGGCGCTGTCGATGGCGGCCGCGATGCTCTGCGGCTGTGCCCTGCAGGCGCCGCCAGAAGGCGCCGACCTGATGCGCCAGGCCGTGCCGGTGCTTGAAGGCAAGCCCGCCTGGGTCAACCCTGCCGTGGCGGGCAACCCCGCCGACGGCTGGCTTGCCAGCTTCGACGATGCCGAACTGCAGCGGCTGGTGCGCGAGGCCATCGCGCACAACGGCGACCTGCGGCTCGCCGAGGTACGGGTCCGGCAGGCGCAGGCGCTGGTCGCCATCGAGGGCAGCGGCCTGCTGCCGGATGCGGTCGTCAAGGGCAGGGCGGGCAATTCCGAGACCCAGATCCTTTCCATCGGCGCAACCTGGGAAATCGATTTGTGGGGACGCATCCGCGCGCAGGCGCGGGCCGGACAAGCCCGCTACGCTGCCGCGCGGGACGACCAGCTGTGGGCCCGGCGCGTCGTCGCCGCGGCCACGGCCCGGGCATGGTTCACGCTGATCCAGCACGCGCAACGCGAAGCGCGGCTGCGGCAAGCCGTCGCCATCCACGACCAGCTGCTGCGCATCGCCGGCCAGCGGGTTGCCATCGGCGCCGCGCCGGACACCGAGCTGGTGCAGGCGCGCAATGCGCGCCGGTCGCGGGTCGATGCGCTGGAGTCGGCAAGGCTGGCCAGCAGCCAGGCCGCGCAGGCGCTGGAACTGCTGCTGGGACGCTATCCGGCCGGCGAGATCGGCAGCATGGCGTCCGGGCGCGATCTGCCGCCCGTGCCCCCGGCGCCGCAGGCCGGGTTGCCCGCGGACCTGCTCGACCGCCGCCCGGACCTGAGCGCGGCCGCACACCAGGTTGCCTCAGCCTTCGACATGCGGCAGTCGGCGCAGGCGGCGCGCCTGCCGCGCATTGCCATCAGCGCGGCCATTACCGATATCCGCAGCGACGTATTCCTGCTCAACCAGGCCGGCAGCCCGATCAAGGGACTGAACGGCTCCTTCTTCGCGCCGCTCTTCAGCGGCGGCGAACTCAAGGCCCGGGCCGACTACTACACCGCCGAACAAAAGGCCGCCCTGATCGCCTATGGCAACCAGGCGCTGGCCGCGCTGGGCGAGGTCGAAGCGGCGCTGCAGGCCGAATCCAGCCATGCCGGGCGCACCCGGCAACTGCAGGACCGGGTAGCCGAAAGCCGGGAGCTGGTCCGGCGCGAGGAAGCCCGTGCCGGGATAGGCGCGTCCGACATGCGCGGCGTGCTGAAGGAGCGCCAGTCATTGCTGGCGGCCGAGATCGACTGCATCGACGCGCACGGCCGGCACCTCCAGCAGCGGATCGCGCTGTTGCTGGCGCTGGGCGGGGACTGGAGCTCGGCGGCGGGCTGACTTGCCGCCTCGGTCCGCAGCATTACCGCTGCCGTCCTGAACGCGCGCACCGCCGTCGACGACATCGCCTGGATCCGCGCGATGGCCCGCCGCGGGTCTGCGGCATTGCCCTCCAGGCCGGGTGCGGTGCGCGGATTGGATAGAATCGGCGTTCGACCCACGCCGCAAGGCGTCTCTGCTGCCCCTTGCCGCGACGCCGCGCGCCATGAAGATCAAGACTACTGTAGACATCGTCATCTATCCCGGATTCAAGGCCGTCGAAGCGGTCGGCGCCATCAATGTCTTCGATTACGCCAACACCCGCCTGCGGCAGCTTGGCTGCGAGCCGAAGTACGAGCTGCGCCTGGTCGGCCCGCGCCCCGGCGCGGTCCGCTCCGACACGCTGGTATCGCTAGAGGCCACGCACGCGCTCGCTGGCCTGGCGCCCGCCGACGTGGTGGTGGTCGTGGGCGCCCGCGACATCCTCAACGTGCTGGGCGCGTGCGGCGACATCGTCAGCTGGTGCCGGGCCCAGGCCGGCCGGCTGCGGACCATCGTGGGCCTGTGCTCGGGCAGCTTCTTCCTTGCCGAGGCCGGCCTGCTTGACGGCCGGCGCGCGGCCACGCACTGGAGCGTGGCGGAGCTGATGCGGCAGCGGTATCCCGGGATCCGGGTGGATGCCGATGCCATCTTCGTGCGCGATGCGGCTATCTGGACCTCGGCCGGCGTGACCGCGGTGTTCGACCTGGTGCTGGCCATGGTCGAGGAGGACCTCGGGCGCGACATCGCGCTGTCGGTGGCGCGGGATCTGGTGGTCTACCTGAAGCGGCCGGGCGGCCAATCGCAGTTCAGTGAACACCTGCTCAGCCAGATGACGGGGCATCCGCGCGTGCGCGATATCCAGGACTATATCCACCGCACGCCCAAGGCGGACCTCTCGGTGCAGGGGCTGGCGCAGCGCTTTGCGATGAGCGAGCGCAATTTCTCCCGGGTATTCCTGAAGGAAACCGGACATACGCCGTCGGCCTATGTGGAGCAGACCCGGCTCGATGCGGCGCGGCGGCTGCTGGAAGACAGCAGCCAGCCGCTGAAGTGGATCGCCGTGGAGAGCGGCTTCGGCTCGGAGGCCAAGCTCAGGCAGGCGTTCCAGCGTCGGCTCCATGTCACGCCGGGCGCCTATCGCGAGCGTTTTGCCAGCACCGGCGTCGATGACGCCGCCGGCGCAGGCTGAGGCGCAGCGTCGCAGCCCCGCATAGCCGTCAGGCCCGGCTCAGTACAGCACCACGGAACGGATCGACTCGCCGCGCTTCATCAGGTCGAAGCCTTCGTTGATGCGCTCCAGCGGCAGCGTGTGCGTGATCAGGTCGTCGATATTGAGCTTGCCTTCCATGTACCAGTCGACGATCTTCGGCACGTCGGTGCGGCCGCGCGCGCCGCCGAAGGCGGAGCCTTTCCACTCGCGCCCGGTCACCAGCTGGAACGGACGCGTCGAGATTTCCGCGCCGGCCTCGGCCACGCCGATGATGATCGACTTGCCCCAGCCCTTGTGGCAGCACTCCAGCGCCTGGCGCATGACCTGCGTGTTGCCGATGCATTCGAACGAGTAGTCCGCGCCGCCGTCGGTGAGCTGGATGATGTGGTCGACCACGCTGTCGACATCCTTGGGGTTGATGAAATGCGTCATGCCGAACTTGCGCGCCATCGCCTCGCGCGCCGGGTTCAGGTCGACGCCGATGATCTTGTCGGCGCCCACCATCTTCGCCGCCTGGATCACGTTAAGCCCGATGCCGCCCAGGCCGAACACGACCACGTTGGCGCCGGCCTCGACCTTGGCGGTGAACAGCACCGCGCCCACGCCGGTGGTGACGCCGCAGCCGATGTAGCAGACCTTGTCAAAGGGCGCATCCGGGCGGATCTTCGCCAGCGCGATCTCCGGCACCACGATGTGGTTGGCGAAGGTCGAGGTGCCCATGTAGTGGAAGATGGGCTTGCCGTCGATCGAGAAGCGCGAGGTGCCGTCCGGCATCAGGCCCTTGCCTTGCGTCGCGCGGATGGCCTGGCACAGGTTGGTCTTGCGCGACAGGCAGAACTTGCACTGTCGGCATTCCGGCGTGTACAGCGGAATCACGTGGTCGCCCGGCCTGAGCGAGGTCACGCCCGGGCCGACATCGGTGACGATGCCGGCACCCTCATGGCCCAGGATCGCCGGGAAGATGCCTTCCGGGTCCGCGCCGGACAGCGTGTAGTAGTCGGTGTGGCAGATGCCGGTGGCCTTCACTTCCACCAGCACTTCGCCGGCGCGCGGGCCGTCGAGGTCGACGTCTTCGATGGTCAGCGG
>NZ_JBYOJO010000027.1:0-35703 GCF_057798955.1 Cupriavidus sp. 207A1
ACCTGCCCGCTGACCGACAACGGATGCGACAGCGGCGTGGCCGGATCCTGGCTGGCGCCTGCGCTGTCAGTCGAGAGCCGCCAGGGACTGTCGTCGGCAAAGCTGGCGTCGAGCTGGCCCAGGTAGTTGAACACGACTTCGGGCCTGGGCACATCGGCCAGCGCCGCCTGTTGCGCGGGCGAGCCGAAGCGGCGCAGCAGGCCATAGCCGATGCCTTCGCCGGGCACTGCGCGCAGCTGCTCCTTGACCGCCTTGATCGCGCCATCGAGCGTGCCGCTGCCATCGAGCGCGACCGGGAACAGGGTGGTGAACCAGCCGACGGTGCGGCTCAGGTCCAGCGTGTCGTCGACCCCGGCGACACGGCCATGGCTTTCCAGGTCGATCAGCACCCGCGCGCGGCCGCTCCAGCCGGCCAGCGCCCGCGCCAGCGCGGTCAGCAGCAGGTCGTTGACGCGCGTGCGGTACGCCGCCGGCGCGCGCTGCAGCAGCGCTTGGGTTAGTTCGGCAGGCAGCGTCAGCGTGACGGCATCGCGTTCGGCGATGGACATGGCGCCGTCCGGATCGTCGCAAGGCAGGCTGGCATCGATGGGCGCCAGCGCCTGCCAGTGCGCCAGTTCGGCCTCGCGCGTGGCGGCGTTGGCGCGCAGCGCCTGCGACCAGCGCTGGTACGACGCCGTGCGCGCCGGCAGCACGGCCTGCTCGCCTTGCCGGCGTTGCTGGTAAGCGTCGCGCAAGTCCTCGACCAGCACGCGCCACGACACCCCGTCGACTACCAGGTGATGGATCACCAGCAGCAGTTGCCAGCGCTCGCCGCACTGCAGCGCGACGGCACGCAGCAGCGGCCCTTCGGCCAGGTCCAGGCTGCGCTGGGCGGCCTCGCAGTGCGCCAGCCGCTCGGCTTCCGACGCGGCGTGGCGTACCCACAGCAGGTCCGGGCAGGCCTCGCTGTCGGCATACGCCTGCTGCCACGCGCCGTCGCGCTGGACGAAGCGCAGGCGCAGCGCATCGTGATGCGCGACCAGGTCGGCCAGCGCCGCGGCCAGCGCCGGCAGCCCGGGCGCCTCGCGGCAATCGAGCAGCACCGACTGGTTCCAGTGGTGACGCTGGTCCATCGGTGTCTCGAAGAAGCCGGCCTGGATCGGCAGCAGCGGCACCGCGCCAGCCGGCGCGGTGTTGCTATCGATCGAATCTTGTGCCACGGGCGCGGCGACCGCCGCCAGTTCGGCCAGCGTCTGGCGCTCGAACAGTTGCCGCGGCGTCAGCATCCAGCCGGCGGCGCGGGCGCGGGCGACGATCTGCAGGCTCAGGATCGAGTCGCCGCCGAGTTCGAAGAAGTTGTCGGCGCGGCCCACGCGCGGCAGATTGAGCACCTCGGACCAGATCGCGGCGAGCGCGGTTTCGGCGTCGCCCTCGGGCGCAACAAAGTCCTGGGCGCTGTCGAAGGCCGGGGCCGGCAGCGCGCGACGATCGAGCTTGCCATTGGGCGTCAGCGGCAGGACGTCGAGCACGACGAAGGCGGCTGGCACCATGTAGTCGGGCAGCTCGGCAGCCAGCGCAGTACGCAGCGTCGCGCCATCGATGGTGGACCCTGCAGCGGCGACCACATACGCCACCAGCCGCGCCCCGGACGGACCCTCGGCGGCGATCACCGCCGCGTTGGCGACACCGGACTGCGCCAGGATGCGCGCCTCGATCTCGCCCGGCTCGATGCGAAAGCCGCGGATCTTCAGCTGCTGGTCGATGCGGCCCAGGTATTCCAGCTCGCCGTCAGGCAGCCAGCGCGCCAGGTCGCCGGTGCGGTAGAGCCGCGCGCCATCGCCGGCGAACGGGTCGGGCACGAAGCGTTCCGCGGTCAGGCCCGGGCGATTCAGATAGCCGCGCGCCAGGCCGTCGCCGGCAATATAGAGTTCACCGGCCACACCGGGCGCGACCGGGTTCAGCCCGGGATCCAGCACGCGCACGCCCAGGTCCGGAATGCGTTCGCCGATCGGACTGCGCGCGCGGCTGGATGGGTCCAGGTCGGCACGCGTGATCGGGCGGTAGGTGACATGCACGGTGGTCTCGGTGATGCCATACATATTGACCAGTCGCGGCGACGCATCGCCGAAGTGGTCGATCCAGGGCCGCAGCGCCTGCGGATCGAGTGCCTCGCCGCCGAAGATCACATGGCGCAGCGCCAGCGGCGCGCCGTACAGCTCGGGCTGGGCCAGCAGTGCGCGGAACGCCGACGGGGTCTGGTTCAGCACCGTGACGCGTTCGCGCCGCAGCAGCGTGATGAACTCTTGCGGCGCGCGGCTGACATGGAACGGCACGATCACCAGTTGCCCGCCATGGCACAGCGCGCCAAAGATCTCCCAGACCGAAAAATCGAACGCGTACGAGTGAAACAGCGTCCAGACATCGGCGGGGCCAAAGCCGAACCAATGCTGGGTGGCAGCCAGCAGGCGCGACAGGTTGCCGTGCTGCAGCTGGGCGCCCTTGGGCCGGCCGGTGGAGCCGGAGGTGTAGATGACGTAGGCGAGGTGTTCGGGACGGACCTCGACCGCGGGCGCGTGGTCGGGCCAGGCACCGCCATCGTCCTGTGCGTCGAGCTCCAGCACCGGCAGTGCATCGCGCTGCGGCAGCAGCCCGCGCAGCGCGGGCTGGGTCAGCAAGGCGGCGATGCCGCTGTCCTCGAACAGGTAGGCCAGGCGCTCGGCCGGATAGGCCGGGTCGAAGGGCACATAGGCGCAGCCGGCCTTCAGGATGGCCAGCAGGCCGACGATCATCTCCGGCGAACGCTCCATGGCAATGCCGACGCGCACTTCGGGGCCTGCGCCAAGTGCGATCAGGCGGTGCGCCAGGCGGTTCGCGCGCCGCTCCAGTTCGCCATAGGTCAGCGTGGTGTCGCCGTGGCGCAAGGCGATCCCATGCGGCTGCTGCGCGGCATGGCGCTGGATGCGGCGATGGGCGAGCTCGGCGGCAACGTGCCGCGCCGGCTGGCCGGCAGCGTGCTGGTGCGCCAGCGTGGCGGCGTCGTCGTCGCCGAGCAGGGGCGTGGCCGCCAGCGGCAGTCCGGGCTGGTGCAGCAGCCCGCCCAGCTGGGTCACGTAATGGCGCAGCATGCGCTGGGCCGTGGCGGCATCGAACAGCGCGCAGTCGTACTCCAGGCTGACGGTGATGCCGTCGCCGCGGTCTTCGGCGTCGAGGATCAGGTCGAACTTGGCGCCGGTCTGGCGCGCTTCCACGGCCTGCACCTGCAGGCCCGGCAGCGCCAGCGCGGCGGGTGCCGTGGCCGTGCGCAGGTTGAACATGACCTGGAACAGCGGGCTGCGGCCGGCGTCGCGCGGCACCTGCATGCCGTCGAGCAGCGCTTCGAACGGCAGCTCGGCATGGCCGAGCGCGCCCAGCGCGTCGGCGCGCAGCTGTTCGCACAGCGCGCGGCCAGTGATGCCGGGTGCGGTGCGCGAGCGGTAGACATGGGTGTTGGCGAAGAATCCGACCACCTCGTCCAGCCCCTCGCCGTCGCGGCCCGCGTGCGGCACGCCGACGGCGAAATCGTCCTGGCCCGCATAGCGGCTCAGCAGCGCCTGCCACGCGGCGAGCAGCACCACGAACGGCGTGCAGCGCTGCGCTGCGCAGAAGCGGCGCAATGCGCCCAGCAGGGGCCGGTCCAGCGCCGCATCGATGCGCCGCGCAACACGCGTCGCGGGGCTGCCGTGCGGTCGGTCGGTGGGCAACTGCAGGGCCGGCATGCCATTGCCCAGCTGGCGTTGCCACCACGCGCGCTGGGCGTCCAGGGCACCGCTGGCCAGGCGTTCGCGCTGGCGGCTGGCATGGACGGCGAAGGTCGTGGCGGGTGCGGGCAGCGCGATGTCACCGTCGTGCGCGAGCGCCTGCGCATAGGCCGTGCCCAGGTCGCGCGCGATCACGGCGTTGGACACCGCATCGGACACGATATGGTGCAGCGACAGCAGCAGCACGTGGTCATGGTGCCCCCGCGCGAGCAGCGTGGCGCGCAGCAGCGGTGCCTGGCCGAGGTCGAAGGGGCGCGCGGCTTCGGCGTCGATGCACGCCTGCAGCGCATCCGGGCCGGCGGCGAGCGGTGCTTCGGCCAGGGCAAAGGATGGCGCGGACTCGACCACCTGCCGGGGCAAGCTGCCCGGCGCGGCGTCGTCCGTGACGAACCGGGTGCGCAGCGCGGGATGGCGTGCGATCACGGCACGCAGCGCGGCCTCCAGCGCGCGGCGCTCGAGCGCGCCGCGCAGCACGAAGGCGCGGGTCTGGTTGTAGGCGGTGCTGCCGGGCTCGTATTGCAGCAAGAACCAGAGGCGTTGCTGCGAGAACGATAGCGGGGCGGGGGCGGGGCTGGCCGGTGCGGCCGCCGGCTCCGGATCCTGCTCGAGCAGCAGCGCCAGCAGCGCCGCCTGCCCGGCAGGGGTCGAGGATTGCGTCATGGATGCGTTCCAGGGAATAGACGTTATGCGGAGGCGTTGGCCGTGGCGGAGGCACGCAGCGCGGCGCGCGCCTCGGGCGACATCGCGGCCAGCTGGCGCTGCAGTCCGGCCAGTGTTTCGAGGCCTTGCGGGTCGGGGCTGGCGCTGCGCAGCGCGCGGGCCAGCGCGGCCGCGTCCGGGGCGTCGAAGACCACGGCCGGGGCGATCTCCAGCCTGAGCAGCTTGCGGATGCGCGCCACCAGCTTGATCACCAGCAGCGAGTGGCCGCCGGCTTCGAACAGGTCCTGGTGCACCGCCAGGCCGGGTGCCCCGAGCAGGTCGCGCAGCTGGTCCAGCAGCAGCGCTTCCAGTTCGCTTTCCGGTTCGCGCGCGGGTCCGGCAGGCGAGGCCGCGGCCGCGCCGGCGGCCTGCGCGAGCGCCCGGCGGTCCACCTTGCCGTTCGGCAGCCGCGGCAGCGCCGGCACGGCGAACCACAGCGCGGGAATCATGGCTTCGGGCAGGCGCTCGGCCAGCGCGTGGCGCAGCGCATGGCGCAAGGCGGCCGCGCGTCCCGTGTCCGCGGCGGCGGTGGCGTCGTCGGCAACGATCCACGCCGCGAGCTGGGGCGCGCCACCGGACGTGGCGACCAGCATCACCACCGCTTGCCGTACGCCAGGCAGCACCGCCAGCGCCTGTTCGACTTCGCCGCATTCGATACGGAAACCGCGCACCTTGACCTGGTGGTCGGCACGCCCGATCAGTTCGATGCCGCCCCGCGGCAGGTAGCGGGCAAGGTCGCCGCTGCGGTACAGGCGCTGGCCCGGCCGGTCGGGATGGGCGACGAATGACGCCTCGGCTGCGGCGCCGGACAGATAGCCCGCACACAGTTGCGCGCCGCCGAGATAGAGTTCGCCGGTTTCGCCCACCGCGGCCAGATTGCCCGTGGCGGTGCGCACATAGGCCTCGCAGTTGGCCAGCACCTGCGTCAGCGGCAGCGGCGCGTTCGCCGCCTCGGCCGCGCGCCCGCCATCATGGACCAGGATGCCGACCGTGGTTTCGGTCGGCCCGTAGTGGTTGCACAGGCGGGCCTGCGGCATGCGCGCGCGCAGCCGCTGCAGCAGCGCCGGGGACGCGGCTTCGCCGCCCAGCACGATGGTGGCGTGCGCCGGCAGCGGCAGCGGCTCGGTATCGCCGTCGAGCAAGGCATCCAGGTGCGAGGGCACGATCTTCAGGCAGTCGACATGCTCGCGCGCCAGGAACGCGGCGAAGGCGGCGGCGTGCCGCATGTCGGCCTCGTCGGCGACGCACAGGCAGGCGCCATGCCACAGTGCGCCAAACAGGGTGGTATTGCCCAGGTCGGCCGCGACGGTGGAGGTCAGTCCGAAGCGCTGGCAGCGGTCAAGGCGCAGGGCCTGCCCGGAGGCCGCCGCATAGTTGAGCAGCTGGCCATGGGTGATGGCGACCCCCTTGGGCGTGCCGGTCGAGCCCGAGGTGTAGAGCACGTAGGCGGGCTGGCCAGCGTCCACAGCCGGCAGCGCCTGCGCGGCCGCGGCATCGGTGCCGGCCGCCAGCAGTGCCGCGATATCGGCGTGCGGCAGCGGCCCCGCGGCGCTCGCATGGGCCGCGTCAGTCAGCACCAGCGTGGCGCCGGCGTCGGCCAGGATCTGGGCGCGCCGCTGCGGCGGCCACGCCGGATCGAGCGGCAGGTACGCGGCGCCGGCGCGCATTACCGCGAGCAATGCCACCACCAGCTCGCCCGAGCGCGGCAGCAGCAGGCCGACCGGCTGGCCCGGGCGCAAACCCAGTGCCGGCAACTGCCGCGCCACCGCGCCCACGGCGCGGGCGAGGCCGGCGTAGCTCAACTGCAGGCCAGGGGCCGACAACGCCGGCGCATGCGGGCGCTCGGCGGCCCAATGGGCCAACCGCTGCGGCAGCACCTGTGCGCCGACATGCAGCGCCGGCGCATGCATGGCGTCGGCGCGCACGCGCTCGGCGGCAGTGGCGAGCGGCAACGCGCCCACGGCGGTGTGCGGCGCCGCGCGCAGCGTTTGCAGCAGCTCGCGGTACTGGTCAAGCAGGCATGCCATCGCGTCGGCGCCATGGACACTTTCGGCGTGGTGCAATACCAGCTGACGCGGCTTGCCGCCTTCAACGTGGACCTGCAACGCCAGCGCCAGGCCCGGCAGCAGCGCCCGCGGAGTGTCGGCGCGCCAATGCAGGTCGCCAAGCTGCCACTGCATGCTGGCAGGGCCGCTGCAGCAGAAGCCAACGCGTGCAGGTGCGCCCGCGCTGGCCTCCGCCGGGCAATGCTCGCGCCAGTCGAGGTGCTGCTGCAGTTGCGCGCCGAACGCAGCCAGCCAGTCGGCAAACGGCGCCGCCATGTCGGGCTGCACCGTGACCGGCAGCAGCGCTTCATAACGCCCCACCGCGCCGGCCAGTACATCGAAGTCGTCGCGGCAGTCGTGCTGCCAGCCGGCGCAAAACGCCGCGGCCGGATCGAGGCGTGCCAGCAGCAGCCACCATGCCGCCTGCAGCGCGTGCGACAGCGGCTGGCCGAGCGCCGCGGCCCATTCGGCCACCGCACCGGCTTCCGCGGCGGGCAGCTCGGCATACTGTGCCGCCAGCGCATGGTTGGCGTCGCCGGCGCGTTGCCAGGGCAGCCGCGGCGCATCGAGGCCGGCCAGCCGTTCCCCCACGGCTTGCCAGTAGCCCGCGCCGGCTTCGGTGTTCTCCTGCGCCAGCCCGTCGGTCCAGTCGAGATAATCCGCATAGGGCAGGGGCGCCGCGCCCGCCGGGGCCGCATCGTCGGCGTAGGCCTGCGCCACTTCGCGCAGCAGGATGACCAGGCTGGGGCCATCGGCCGCCAGCGCACGGGCGGTCAGGGTCAGCTGTGCGCGGCGGTCGTCGCAGCTCTGCAGCGCGGCCTGCAGGGCCGGCTCGGCCCCGGCAGGGCCTGCAAGCGACCACGCCGGCAAGGCCCCGGCAAAGTGCTGGCGCAACCCGCGCAGCCCCTCGACCGGACCGAACACCAGGCCCGTGGCCGGATGGCGTGCGGCTACCCGGTACAGTGCCCGCTGCAGGCGCTGCGCGTCCAGCGGGCCCTCGATGGTTGCCGACAGCGTAACCGGCGTGGCCGCGTGGGCCGGCAGCGCTCGCTGTTCGCGCCCGAGCGCGCGAGCATGCCGCGCAAAATCCTGGGTGATGGCGTCCATCGGCTCAGCCCTCCAGCGCGGTGTCGGCCGCCACGGCGGCGTCCTGCGCGCCGGCTTGTGCCGGCAGCGGCGGCAGGTCCTTGCGCTCGAACATGTCGCCCATCGCCACCACGATCTTGCGCGGGCCCTGGTACGGGTCGCGGGCATGGGCGGCCAGCATGTTGTCCAGCATCACCACGTCGCCCTGGCGCCAGGCAAAGCGCACGGCGCAGGCTTCATACAGCTCGCCGATCCGGGCCATGACGTCGTCGCCGATCGGGCTGCCGTCGCCGAAGGTCACCTGGCGCGGCATCCGCTGCGGGCCGACGATGTCCAGCAGGTCACGGCGCACTTCGGGGTCCAGGCATGCGGTGTGGTGCAGTTGCACCTGGTTGAAGAAGCTGCGCTCGCCGGTGACCGGGTGCGCGATCACCGCCGGGCAGTGTTCGCGCGTCTGCAGCGTGTCGGCATCCAGCCACGCAAAGTCGGTGCCGCAGGCGCGCAGCCGCGCTTCGATCTGCTCGCGCGAATCGGTCTTGAAGAAGTCGCGCCAGCTCACGTCCAGCTTGTCGTTGAAGGTGCGCACGTAGCGCAGGCCCTTGCGCTCGAACCGTTCGGCCAGTTCGCGCGGCAGCCGGCGGTACATCTCGCGGCAGTCCACTATCGGCGTGGCGCCACCCACCGGTGACGGCAGCTCACAGAAGAACCACTGCTTGCGCGGCCAGCGCGGCAGGTGTGCGCTTTCGTTGTGGAACAGGATCATCTCGCGCTCGGGGTACGGCGTGGAGCGGTAGGTGTTGCGGCCGCCTTCCTTCTTCGGCAGGTCGCCGTAGGCGCCGTACAGCCCCGGCTCGATCGATTCGGCGAACTGCTCGAACTCCTGCGGCGTGCGCAGGCCGAAGCCGCGCAGCAGGATGCCGCCGTGGCGGCACAGCGTGGCCTCGATCTGCGCGCGGTGCGCCAGCGCCCACGCCACCGGATCGAGATCGGGCGAGGCCGGTTCCATCACGATCGGGAAGGTCTGGCCCGGCGCCAGGAACGAGGTCCGGACCGGCAGCGCGGCGGGTGCGGCCGGGGGGGCGTCTGCGCCGCGCCGGGGCAGGCTGGCGAGCTTGCCGAGTTTGTCGAGCTTGCTGGGGCGGGTCGCGGGGGTGGCAGTCATGGCGGGCGGTTCAGGAGCGGGTTCGCAAAGGCCGGCCGGCACATCGAAGCCGGACAGCGGACGGGCGGGATCGGCCACCGCCTGCGCCAGCACGGCGCCGTACGCATCGGCGAGGCGCTGCATGGTGGCGCGCGGGAACAGCGCGGTGGCATACACCCATTCGGCGCGCAGGCCGTGGTCGCACGGTTCGAGAAACACGGCCAGGTCGAACTTGGCCGCGTGCACCGGCGTGGGCAGGCGCGCGGCCTGCAGGCCGTCGAACTGGCGCGCCTGGCCCGGCGTGTTCTGCAGCACGAACAGCACCTGCACCAGCGGATGCCAGGCGCGCTCGCGCGGCACGCCGGCCGCTTCGACGATGCGCTCGAACGGCAGTCCCTGATGGTCGAAGGCGGCCAGCGCGCGCGTGCGTACCTGCGCCAGCAGTTCTGCAAACGGCAGTCCGGCCTGGCATTGCGCGCGCAGCGGCAGCACGTTGACGAAGAAGCCGACCAGTTGCTCCAGCTCGCGGCGTGGCCGGCCGGCCACGTCAATGCCGACGAGCTGGTCTTCGGCGCCGCTGACCCGGTGCAGCAGGGCGTGGAAAGCGGCCAGCAGCACCATGTAGCGCGAGGCGCCATGGGCCTGCGCCAGCGCGTCCGCCTGCGCCAGCAGCGGGGCGGGCAGGGTGGTGTGGCAGGCGGCCCCGTCGCGCGAGGCGACCCGCGGGCGCCGGTTGGGCGTGGGCAGGGTGGTCAGCTTCGGCGCGTCGCGCAGCGCGTCGCGCCAGTAGCCGGCCTCGGCCTGCCGTTGCGGACCGGCGTCGGCGGCGCTTTGGTGCGCCGCGTAGTCGGCGTACTGGACCGGCAGCGGCGCCCAGTCCACCGCGACGCCGGCCCGTGCCGCGTTGTAGGCGGCGGCGAGCGTATCGAGCAGGATCGCCACGGACCAGCCATCGCCGACGATATGGTGCAGCGTGAGCAGCAGCGCATGGTCGTCGGCGGCGATCCGCACCAGGCGGGCGCGCAGCAAAGGCGCCTGCGCCAGATCAAAGGGCTCGCGCGCCTGGCCTTCGGCCAGCTCCCGCAACGCGGCATCGCGTTGCCCCGCGCTTAGTGCCGACAGGTCGCTAAGCGGCAGGTCGAGCGCCAGTTCAGCTTGGATGCGGGCATACGGCAAGCCCTGCGCATCGGCGTGGTAGCTGGTGCGCAGGACTTCATGGCGGGCCACCAGTGCGTCCAGCGCGGCGCGCAGCGCTGCCGTATCAAGCGCGCCGGTGAGGCGCAGCCCGCCGGCCATGTTATAGATCCAGCGGTCCCCTTCGGTGGCGATGCGGTCGGTCAGCCAGAGCCGTTGCTGCGCCGGCGCCAGCGGCATACGCGGCAGGCGCGGCAGGCGCGGCACGGGTGCCAGCGGCGCCTCGGCGGCATCGCCCTGCAACAAGTCCAGCGCGGCGGCGCAGGCGTGCAGGGTGGGGTGCTCGAACAGCAGGCGCAACGGCACCGCAGTGCCATATTGCTCGCGCAGCCGCGCCACCACCCGCGCCGCGGTCAGCGAATTGCCGCCGCTGGCAAAGAAGTGCGCATCGCGGCCGGCCGGCGCGATACCGAGCAATTCCTGCCACAGCGCGGCCAGTGCGCGCTCGGTGTCGCCGCGCGGGGCAGCGTCCTGCGCGGATACCTGCTGCGGTGATGCAGTGCCGCCGCGCGCGAAGCTGCCGTGCACCCAGACCGCGCACGCGTCCAGGCTGTCTTCAAGCCAGCCGGTACGGCAGGCGCTGCGCTGCAGCTTGCCGCTGGTGGTCTTGGGCAGGCCACCGGGATTGAGCAGCAGCGCGACCGCCAGCGGCTCGCCGCAGGCGTTGCCGACCGCCTGCGCGAGCGCCTGCACCAGGGCCGCGTGGCCCACGCGCTTTTGCTCGGGACGGGAGATTTCGACGGCGATGCCGATCCCCTCGCCGTCAGGGCCTGCAACGGCAAAGGCCGCCACCCGGCCCCGGCGCGCGGCGGGCACCTGGTCTTCGACCGCGCGTTCGATGTCCTGCGGATAGAGGTTCTGGCCGCGCACGATGATCAGATCCTTGCGCCGCCCTGCGATATAGAGCTGCCCGCCATGCCACAGGCCGAGGTCTCCGGTACGCAGCCAGCGGTCCGCGCCGGGCCTGGCGTCGTCGCCGTAGGCCGCGGCACTGGCGCGGGGATTGCGCCAGTAGCCGCCGCACAGGCTGGGCCCCGCGATCTCGATCTCGCCGATCTGGCCGTCGGGCAGTGCCTGCCCGTCGGCGCCGGCAATGCGGATGGCATGGCCCGCGCGCGGGAAGCCGCATCCGACCAGCTCCATGCCTTCCTGCGACGGTTGCGCTGTGCCGTGCGCCAGCGCCGCGGCATCGAAGCGCGTGCTGACCATGCCGGCGCCGCGCTCGGAACCCGTGGCGAACAGCGTGGCCTCGGCCAGGCCATAGCACGGATACAGCGCCTGCTGGCGGAAGCCTGCCGGGGCAAAGCGTTTGACAAAGGCGCGCAGGGTATCCGCCCGCACCGGCTCGGCGCCGGAGTAGGCCACCGCCCAGCTTGACAGGTCCAGCCCCGCCAGCTGGCTGTCGCGCACGCGTTCCACACATAGCCGGAAGGCAAAGTCGGGGCCGCCGGACAGCGTGCCGCGATGCTGGCTGATCGCCTGCAGCCAGCGCACCGGGCGCTCCAGGAAGAACTGCGGCGACATCAGCACCACCGCAATGCCGCTGTGGATGGGCTGCAGCAGCCCGCCGATCAGCCCCATGTCGTGATAGAGCGGCAGCCAGCTGACCATCACGTCGCCGGGCCCCACGCGCATGCCCTCGGCAATCGCCATCTCGTTCGCCATGACGTTGCCATGGCTGACCATGACGCCCTTCGGCGAGGCGGTGGAGCCCGAGGTGTACTGCAGGAACGCCAGCGTCCCGGCATGGGCGGGGTAGGGCCGCCAGGCTGCCGCTGCGGCGGGCCGAGTGGCATCGGCAGCCACCACGGCCGCGCCGGGCGCAATCTCGGCCAGCGCCTCGGCATGGTCGCGGGCCTGCGCGCTGGTGGTCAGCACCAGCGCCGGCTCCGCATCGGTGGCAATCGCGCGCAGGCGCGCTACTTGCGCGGAGCGCACGGCTCCAGGCTCGAAAGCCGGCACCGCGACCAGCCCGGCGTACAGGCAGGCAAAGAAGGCGGTGACGTAGTCGATGCCGCTGTCCATCAGCAGCAGCGCGCGCGTGCCGGGTTCGGCCTGCGCCGCAAGGTGTGCCGCCAGGGCCCGCACGCGCGCGTCCAGCGCGGCGTAGCTGTAGCGGGTTTCCCCGCCTTCATCGGCGATGATTAGCGCCGTGTCGGCGCCGCGCTGTGCGGCCAGGCGGCCGAGGTGGGCCACCAGCGTGGCCGGCAGGTCAGGATCGGACTGCATGCTTGGATCGCTCTTCGGAAGGACGGTTGGCGTTGGGTCGTGCGTCGCGGGGCGGGTCAGGCTGGCAGCAGGGCAGCGGATGCCGGCGCTGCGTTCAGGCAGGCAATGAGCCGGCCGACCACCTCGGCCTGGCTGTCGTGCAGGAAGAAATGGGCGCCGGGAAACCAGTCGAGGGTGTGGCCGGCGCGGGTCTCGATCGCCCACGCGTGCAGATCGGCCGGTGCCATCGGGTCGTCAAGGCCCGCAAACACATGCACGGGCAAGCTCAGGGGCGGCATGTCGCCGCGCCGGAAGCTCTCGCACACGCGATAGTCGGCGTCCAGCACGTCGAGCGTCAGCCGCAGCAGTTCGGCGTCGGCGAACACCGCCTCAGGCGTGCCGCCGTGCTTGCGCAGGTCCGCGCTCAGCGCGGCATCGCCACGCAATGCCGCCAGCCGGCCGGGATCACGCCGGGTGGGCGCGGCACAGCCGGATACCACCAGGCGCTGCGGCAAGGCATGGCCGCGTTCGCGCAGCAGGTGGCACAGGCGCCAGGCCAGCAGGCCGCCCATGCTGTGTCCGAACAGCGCGTACGGCCCGGCGCGTCGCTCGAGCTGCCGGCACAGGACGTTTGCCATCTCCGCCGCCAGCGCTTCGAAATCGCGCAGCAGCGGTTCGTCCAGCCGCGCACCGCGCCCTGGCGGTTCCAGCGGGACCACGGCGACCTGCGCCGGCAACAGGCGCCGCCAGCGCAGGTACGCCGTGGCGCTGGCCCCCGCGTATGGCAGGCAGAACAGCTGCAATGGCGCCATGGTCAGGCGCCCGTCTGCGCTTGCGCCTCCATGAAGCGGCGCAGGCTGAGCGGACGCATATCGACCCAGGTGCGCTCGATATAGTCCAGGCAGGCCTGCCGGTTGCCGCTGAACCCTGCCGCACGCCAGCCGCCGGGCACGGCCTTGTAGTCCGGCCAGATCGAATACTGTTCTTCGTGGTTGACGAGGACCAGGAAAGTGGCGTCGTCGCGGTCGAAACTCATGGCGGGCTCCCGTTCAGTGCAAGGTGTGTGGCGCCATCTGGCGCATCACCCTGTTGGACGAAAGCGGAACGGGAATATTTAGGGGGCAGGGGCACGGCCACTGGTGGCCACGCGGGGCAGCGCCAGGCTTCCTGGCGTAACGGGGCAGGGAACCGGAGCCTGTCGCGACCTGGCTGGCCAGGCCGCGAGCGGGACTGGAAGGCGTCATGCCTGGGCTTCGATGAACTCCTTGAATCGCTTCAGGTCGCCCTCGACCCGGCGCTTCAGCACGCCGGCAGCATCGCCGACCGCCTCCACCACGCCTTCGGTCTCGTAGTCCATGCGCACCGACACCCGGGTCGCTCCGGCATCGAGCGGCGCGAAATTGACCTGGCCCGAGTTCTCCGCGCCGGCGACGCTGCGCCACGCGATGCACTGGTCGGCGACGTTCTGCGTGATTTCGGCATCCCATTCCTTGTGCTTGCCCCCGACCTCGGCGCGCCAGTGCAGGCGGCGATCATCCAGCTGTCTTACCTCTTCAACGCCCTCCATGAACCGCGGAAATTCCTCGAACCGGGACCATTGCCGATACGCGACCTGCACCGGCACCCTGACGTCAATCGACTCTTCGATGGTTGACATAGCACCTCCTATTCAAAAGGCGGGCAAACCGGTGCAAGTCTTGTTCCAGAGGTGGGGCGCCAAGGTGGCTCCTGCCGCGGCGGGGGTGGCAGGGACGGTGCAGATATTACGCGCAGGGCTGGAAGAACCGGACTGGAATACCGGAGACGATTGAGGCGGCGCCGTGCGGATGCCGCCACACGCAGCCTTCCTGCGATTCAACCTGGGCGCTCACGCCGATAGCCCGCCACCAGCTGCTTCATGGCGCGGAAGGCCGTGGCGCGATCGTCTCCCAGCAGGAAGGCGTGCACGCCTTGTTCGCGCCATTGCTCGCATTGTCCGGCCGCACGCGGGATGGCGCAGAACGGCACGCCCCCGGCCTGGCAGGCCCGCGCGATGCGGCGGATCGCAGCCTGCACGGCAGGATGCTGCGCGTCGGCGGGAACGCCCAGGCTTTGCGACAGGTCGATCGCCCCCTCCAGCACCATGTCGATGCCCGGCACGGCCACAATCTCTTCGATCGCGTCGATGCCGGCGCGGTCCTCGATCATCGCCACCACCATCAGCTCGCGATTGGCCCGGTCCATGTACTCGGGCAATGTCAGGGTACCGAAGCCGGTGGTCCGGCCACCGGCGATGCCGCGCTTGCCGAGCGGGTGGTAGCGCGCGCTGTGGACCGCCAGTTCGGCGGTAGCACGGTTGTAAACGTGCGGCACCACGATGCCCTGCGCGCCGGCATCCAGCACCCGCAGGATGATGTCCGGCGCCGCCCGGGGCACCCGCACCAGTGCCGTGGTGCCGGCGCATTCCGCAGCGCGGATCATGTTCTCGAGCGTTTGCGGATTCACGCCGACATGCTCGAGATCCAGGATCACGAAGTCGAAGCCGGCGTAGCCGATCATCTCTGTCATCAGCGGCAGCGGCAGCGAGTTGATCAGCCCGAACACATCGCGCCCGGACGCTATCGCGGCCTTGAGACGGTTAGGCTGCAGCATGGGCATGCTCCACCGGCAGGTAGCAGTGCCGCGGGTGCGGGTGGCGCAGGAAGTCGTGGTGCGAGATATGCCAGGCATAGGCGCCGGCATACGGGAACACCACCAGGTCGCCGGCGCGCACGCTGTCGACGTACGCGTCGTGCGCCAGGATGTCCTTGGGCGTGCAAAGCTGCCCGACCACGCTGACGCGCGCATCCTGCACGCCGGGGCGGGCGAACGGATAGCGCCAGGACGCCACCGGCAGCACCCGGAACGGGTGGCTGTGCCCCTGCGCATAGGGCGTGCGGAAGTGGTGCGTGCCGCCGCTGGCCACGGCGAAGGCCCGGTCGAAGGCGTGCTTGACGTCGATCACCTCCATGGCGTAGTAGCCGCAGAACGCGGTGATATAGCGCCCGCATTCGAAGCGCACGGTCAGCCCGTCGCGCTGTGCCGACAGCGCCGGCAGGCCTGCGGCAAAGCGGGCCCAGTCGAACTGCCGTTCGGGCTCGCGGTAGTTGACGCCGATGCCGCCGCCGACGTTGACCTGGTCCAGCGTGTCGAGCCCGTATTCCGTGCGCCAGCGCCTGACCTGCTGCAGGTAGGCATCGAGCAGGCGCAGGTGGGCGGCGGCGTCGAGCTGATGCGACATCAGGTGGAAATGGAAGCCGCGCAGCCGGATTTCAGGGTGCGCGCGCAGCCATGCCAGGCAGGCGGGCAACTGGTCGCCGGCGATGCCGAACGGCGTGGGCTTGCCGCCCATCATCAGCGTGGTGGCCTGCAGCCCGTCGACCGCCAGGTTGACGCGCAGCAGGACCGGCGCCGTGGTGCCACGCTCGCGCGCGAGCCAGGCCAGCCGTTCCAGCTCATGCAGGCTTTCCACATGCAGCGCCTCGACCCCAAGGTCCAGCGCGCCGGCCAGTTCCGCATCGGTCTTGCCAGGGCCGCTGAAGATCAGCGGCACCTCGGCAAAGTGCTCGCGCACCCAGGCCAGTTCGCCGCCGGAGGAAATCTCGAAGCCATGCGCCAGCGGCGCCAGGGTCTGCAGGATCGGCAGGTCGGAGTTGGCCTTGATGGCGTAGAACAGCTCGAAACCCGGCGGCAGGCTGCCAGCAATGGTGGCGGCGTGCGCCCGCAGCGCCTCGAGGTCGTAGACGTAGGCGCTGAGCGGGGCGCCCGCATCGGCGAGCGCCTGGTGCAGGTGGTCGGCGACGTGCGACCAGCGCAGTACGGGGGCGGTCATTGCCATGCCGCCTCCATGCCGGCAAAGGGAATCGGATTGGCGACGGGCACGTAGGTCGAGGCGCGGTCGGCGCGCTGAAAGAAGCGGTTGCTGAAATTGGTCTTGGCGGGGAAGGGGCGGCCAGCCAGCAGGCCGTTGATGCGGCGCGCCGACGCCGCATTGCCGTGGCGATGCTGGTAGGTATGCAAGTGATGGCGCACCACCGACCACAGCCGCGCGCTCAGGGCCTGCCTGCCGGCACCGAGCTGCGCTATCACTTCGCACAGGTTGTTGACGAACACGCAGTAGGCGACGCGGTTCCAGCCTTGCTCCTCGTCATACCATAGCGACGACCGGGCGCGCTCGCTGATGCCCGCCATGGACGACGCGGGATGGCGCGCCGGGGTCAGCTTGACCCCCTCGAAGTCGCGCAGGAACAACTGGGCGGGCATGTCCTGGCGCAGGCCCAGCACCACGTTCTGCAGGTGCGGCTCGAAGATGACGCCGTGCGCAAAGAAGAGGTGGAACACCGGGTAAACCAATTGCTCCACATAGGCGGAGAACCAGCGCTCGGTCATGGCATCGACCGTGGTCCTTTCCTGCGCGGCGAGCGCTGTGAGCAGACGCTGCATGCGCGCATCGCCGTAATAGTGGTTGCCGAACAGCGAGCCGGCCAGCAGCGGCACGCAGTCGGGCGCGCGCAGCGTATCCACGCTCTGGCGCAGGATCAGGCCAAAGCCTTCGATGACCTGGCGGTTCTGCTCGATGTCGGCGTGCCGGAGGTCGACCGACAGGAACGCCGGCTCCTCCATCAGCGCCAGGCCGGGGAACTCGCGCGCCAGCTCCGGCAGCAGCGGGCGCAGCACGCGGTTGACGTGCATGGCGCTCTCCAGCTCATACCATGCGTTCTTGCGCACGCAGTTGGTGATGCGGATGTTCAGCGACAGCTTGTAGAAGTACGGATTGCCGGGCTGGTACAAGGTCCGGATCGACGAAGTCGGAAAGAAGTCCGCGCCTTGCGTGCCCAGGTCTTGCAGGCGTCCGCTTGCCAGCGCATCGCGCACCAGCGGATGCTCGCGCAGGTAGCCCGCCTGCCACGGATGGACCGGCACCGCGACGCGGTCGGCGGACACTGGCGGGGCATTCGCCGCGATCAGCTGGTCGCAGCTGGCGTCGAGCAGCGACTGCTGCGCGATGTCGTCGCGCGGCACCGCGAACCACGCCAGCGCAAAGCGCGTGCGCAGTTCCGGCGAGTAGCGCAGCAGGTCCTCGTCGGAAAAGCCCTGACGGCTTTTCGGCGTGGGATGGAAGGGGTGGCCGAAGGTCAGCGATTGCTCGGAGTCGATATAGGCGTCGACCGGATCGGCCGGGATGATCTCGGATACCGGCACCGACAGCACTTCGGTGCTGACGGCGACGCTGTTGCGGATCTGTTCCATCAGCTCGGTGTTGGGCGGCAGCTCATGCTGTTGCGCCATCTCGCGCAACAGCAGCGCGGCCAGCGCTTCCCAGTCGAGCAGCGCCCACGGCTTGTTCTCGGCCTTGTGGAATACCGGCGACAGGTAGCGGTAGTTGCCGGTCAGCCAGGCACCGCCGACCACGGCCAGCAAGCGGTCGTGGATATGCGGCAGCTGCACTTCCAGCACCTGGACCGCCTGGGCCGCTTCGCGCTGCAGGGTCATGGCGATGGTCGCGGGCCAGTCGTTCTGCCCTGCCGGCGGGCCGACGCGCAACTGGCCGGCGGGGCCCGCGACTTCGCGGCAGTAGCAGTTCAGCAGGGTCTCCTGGCAGCGCCGCGCGGCGGCCAGGCCGGCCAGTTCCGTCATGTCATCCAGGGGGCGGCGCATGCCGGCAGGTTCCAACTTGTTTTGCGTTTGCATTGTCTTGTGACCTCGTTCTCGGGAGGGATCAGAGCGGGCTCATCCGCTGTCGGGCGGTAAGAAGGTAGGCGACGGCCGGCACCAGCAACGCCGCGCCAAGCAGGTAGGGCGCGCCCTGGCCGGCCACGCTGACCGCGGCGCCGGCGCCAAGCCCGGCCGCGACGCCACCCCATTTGGAACTGCTTTCGAACCAGCCGAAGGTGCGGCCGGCGTTGCCCGCGTGCACCACGCTGGCCACCAGCGCATGCAGCGCGATAAAGCCGACCGTCATGGCGATGCCCATCAGCAGGCGCCAGGCCACCAGCGCGGGCAGCCCCAGCGGCGCGGCCTGTGCCAGCAGCGCGACCGCCAGCGTGCCGTAGGCGGAGGCCAGCAGCGTCAGCGAAGGTGCCAGCCCGAGCCGCCGCGACAGCAGCGGTGCCGCCGCCAGGTACACCAGGTGCGGCAGGCCGAACAGCAGCCCGGCGGTGGCCGCGGACAGGGCCGGCATGCGCTGCTGCAGGTCCGGGATGAAGTAGGGGAACGTCGCCACGGTGGCAAACACGAACGCGAACTGCAGCACATAGATCTGCCGCGGCGTCGCCGGTACCGCCGTGCCGGCGACGGTGGAGCGTGCCGCCGGCCGCTGCACCGTGCCGTTGGCGTCGCCCGCGGGCAGCCACGCGATCAGCGCCGCGGCGGCCAGCGGCAGCAGCGCCAGCCAGCGGTACAGCACGATCGGCGATGCGGCACCCATCCACAGGCCGAGGCAGGCCGGCGCCGCCACCAGCGCGGCGCGCGCGGACCACTGCATCGCCGTCAGGCTGCGCGTGAGCGTGGTACCGCTGGCGACCGTGGCCAGGTAGGCGTTGGAGGCCGAGAAGGTCCCGCCCAGCACGCCTTGCAGCACCAGCGCCGCCAGGAAGGCAAACGAGCTGGTCGCGTAGCTGGCGAGCAGGAAGCTTGCCGCCAGCCCCAGTTGCGCACGCATCAGCAGCGGCTTCTTGCCGAAGCGGTCCGCGAGCCGGCCCCACCATGGCGCCGAGATCGCCGCCAGCAGGGTTGGCACCACGTAGAACGCGCCCGCAAGCCACGGCACGTCGTTGTGCAGCGAGCGCTGCAGGATCAGGGCGAAGAACGGCGGCATGCCCAGCGCCGCAAACGCGGCGATGAAATGGCACAGCATCACCACCGCGACCACCCGCCGCGTGCCGGCGCTCATGCGGCCACCCTGAGGAAATTGGGGGCCCGCTTGCCGTAGAACTTGTTGACGTCGGTGGCGCCGGTCCGCGCCTTTTCGGCGAGAGACGCGGCGGTCAGCAGGTACTTCAGGTGCAGCCGGTCGTCGTCGAGCAGCACCTGGCGCGCGAAGGCGGTGTCTTCGCCCGCGGCGGCCAGGTCGGCAAGGACGGCCTCCACGTGGCGCCGCACGCGCGCGTAGCCAACCGCAGGGTCGGTGCCGCGACGCTGCGCCAGGCCTTCCACCAGCGCCGCGATGTTCAGTTGCAGCGTGATGGTGACGAACATCTGCGCCAGCGGCAACGCCGCGTCGACGCCGATGCGCTGGTCTTCCAGCCCGTCGAGGCGGGCCGCCAACGCCGGCCAGCGGCGCGCGAGCATGGCGCGGTCGATGCGCGCGGCATCGTTGTCCTTGAGCATCAGGCGCAGGCCGTCGTCGCCGTAGACCAGCATCGAGTTCTGCTGGTTCGATTCCAGCGCCACGCCATAACGCAGCCACAGCGTCAGGTGCAGCTGCAGGGTCAGCGCCAGGTAGGCATCGAGCCAGGCATCGAGATCGCCGCCGTGATAGCGGCCGGCCAGTTCCTCGGCCACGCACTGGCCGCTGGCGGTTTCCGCCAGCAGGCCCGCGACCGGGACCACCGTCTTGTCCGCCAGCTGCGGCTCGGGATAGCGGCGCAGGATATAGCCCAGGAACGGGCGCTGGTCGACATGGGCGCCATTGGCTTCGTCGGTCAGCAGCACCTGCCCGTGCAGGCCGGGTTCCTGGCGGACTATGTCGCCAAGCAGGGTCTGGATGCGATGGCCGTCGCCGATGGTGCTGGGCTTGATGGTGCGGATGTTCTTGGCGCCCAGCGTGCGGATCGTCAGCGGCAGCTTGATATGCCACGCGGGGGCGTCGAGCACGACCAGCGAGCGCACCGACAAGGTGGGCGACACGCGCAGGCAGGCGCGCGGCGCGCGGATGACGTGGCCGTCCAGCCCGGCTTCGGCCAGGAAGCCATCGAGGTGATGCTGCCAGACGAAGGGATGCACCGGCACCAGCGCATGCGAGCTGGCCAGCGCCGAATCCAGGCCGACCTCGGCGAAATCCGGCCAGTTCGGCGGCAGCGCGGCGCCGCTGGCATGATGGTTCTGGCACGGGACCGCGAGCCAGTTCAGCGCGAATGCCGGCTGGAACTCGGGCGCGTAGCGGGCCAGGTCATCGGCGGCAAAGCCCAGCTTGGCGCGCGCGGTGGGGTAGTAGGGGTGGTCGAGGAAGCCCGCGGCGCGATCGTAGTGCAGCATGCGCTGGTTCCAGGCGGGCAGCGCATGGCCAGCAGTGCGGTCAGCCTGCGCGAACCAGCGTGCGCGCTCGGCCATCGAGACGGCGCGATGCTCGGCCGCGGCACGGCACTCCTCGGCGTAGGCGGTGAACAGGCGCGCATCTGCCTCGGGCAGGCCGCCGGCGAATGCGGCCAGGATGGACTCGACCTCATGCAGTGCGGAGAACTCGCCGTCGGCTTCATGCAGCAGGGGCAGGCGAGTCAGGCGCCAGTCCTGCATGTAGCGCGTCGGGCTGACCGGAACCCACAGCGTGCCGGCGCCAAGGCGCGGGACACGCAGCCACTGCTGGCCGGCATCGAAACCATGCGCGGCACCCGGTACCGCGTCAGCGCCGTACAATTCGCCGCGGCTGGCGCAGGCACGCACATCCTCGCGCAGCAGGGTGTCGACGACGCGCACGCAGATGTAGTCGACATCGGCGTCGGCAGCAGTGGCGGACCGGGACGGCTGCTGTTGCATGCGGGCGCTCATTGCGCGATCTCCCAGGCGAGCTTGCTGCTGGCCAGTTCCACCGCCGCGGCCAGACCCGCGCTGTCGGGACCGCTGCCGCGCAGCACGCCCAGGTAATCCTTGTTGGAGTTGGTCAGCTGGATGGCGTCGCCCACCTTGCGCAGGGGCTGGTAGGTCAGCCGGAGCCCGTTGCCCTCATGCTGGCTGTGTGCCGGCGCGTGCCGCAGCGTGCCTTCTGCCTGCGCGGTGAAATAGCGGATCCACGCCGCCCGCCTCGGCACCTCGAGCGCCGGCAGCGCCTCGCCCAGGTGCAGGCGCAAGACCTGCTCGAACAGCGGGAACTGCAGGGTGTCGGACAGCAGGAACTCGCGGTAGTCGCCGATGCTGCGGTAATTGATCTCGATCAGCCGCGGGCCTTTCGCGGTCAGGACGTACTCGGTATGGCAGGCGCCGAAGCCGATGCCGAAGCGGCGGATGGTGTCCAGCACCTCGGCTTCGACCGAGGCCGGCAGGCCGGTGCCCCATACCGCTTCCATCTCAACGAAGTACGGCGGCGGCGACAGGGTCACGCGGAAGCCGCCCAGCGCGCGCAGCTCCTTGCCATCGCCCAGCGTTTCCAGCGTGTACAGCGGGCCCTCCAGGTATTCTTCCAGCAGCAATACCTGGCCCGGGTGCCGCGCCCAGATCGCGCCGCAATGCTCGGCCAGCTCGGCGTGGCTGCGTGCCAGGCTGACCTGCTGGCTGGCCACGCCTTCGCGCGGCTTGACGATGCACGGCATCGGCACGTCGGCCAGCGCGGCCAGGCTGGCGCTGTCGCAAACGACGGCGTGCCAGAGCGTGTCGATGCCCGACTCTGCCAGGCGCCGCCGCATCTCGGCCTTGTTCTTGGCGGCATAGGCTGTGCGCCAGTCCTTGCCAGGCAGGCCAAAGTACGCCGAGGCGATCGCCGTGGCCGCCTGCAGGTGGTCGCTATTGGAAAACACGGCCGCGGGCTTGCCGCCGCGGCGCGTGATGGCATCGATCACCGACACCGGGTTGAAGACATCGCACGGGACGATGTCGTCCGGGTAGGCGGGCAGGCCGGCGCCGGCAAAGTGTGCGCGATGGGCATCGGCACAATCCGTCAATAAGACGACGGCACGCCCGAGCGCGCGTGCCGCCGGCAGGAATCCTTCGTTGACGGCGGGGGTCGGTACGTGAGCGAGTACGAAAATCTCTTGCATGAGTCGGGTCTCAGGTGGATGTGCGGGGGAGCGCAATGAGCAATGCAGGGGATACGAAGCAGACGATTCATGCTAATGCGACTCATTCTCACGCTCAACGCGGTTACCGCCGGTCAACGACATTTGCCCTGGCCACTCGGGCCCTTTGTTCCGTATTCGCGTGCCATCCACAGCACATCATCCACGCCCGGGACATATGTCCGGTAGCCACTTTGTGCTAGCAGAGCCACTTAGCAAGGCGGCTTCGCCACTACGGGTCTTGGCCTGTTATTGAGAATCAGTTACATTACGCGTCCGCCGTCATGCTCGTTTTTTCCCAGCCGGCTTGTCATGGCTGGCCCGAGACCGAACGCCTATGCCCCCAAAGTTCCTGCTCATGCTTGCCGTCTTCCCGCTTTATCAGGCATGGGACCTGTACCAGCTTGTCAGCAGCGGGCCGTCGTTCCACTTCTATGCCGAAACCGCGGCGACGATTGCGTTCCTGGTGATCCTCGGCATCGTGATCGGCGAGCGCCGACGCGCCTTGCACGCGTTCGAAACACTCAAGCATTCGGCCGATGCCGCAGTGCGCGCCGCGGCCGAACGCGACGCGGCCGCGCAACGGTCCACACGCGACTTTCTGCAATCGATGCAGGAGCAGTTCGAGCGCTGGGGCCTGACTCCGGCCGAAAGGGACGTCGCGCTACTGCTGGTCAAGGGCCTGTCTCTGGAAGAAATCGCCGGCGTGCGCGAGACCGGGGCCAAGACCGTGCGGCAGCACGCCGCCAATCTGTATGCCAAGGCCAAGGTGAACGGGCGCCATCAGTTGGCGGCCTTCTTCTTCGAAGACCTGTTGGCGCCGCGTCCCGGTAGTGGATCGTAGGTCGATCACGCTGGCGCGCCTGGCTTGGCCAGGCCTTGCCTACACCGCGGCCAGCAAGTCGTCCGTATGCACCATCAGTTCACGGACTTGCCGCAGCGTCGCGTACTGGTCGAGCACGGCACGCCAGCCGGGCGCTTCCAGCAGCGCATGCCAGACCGGCTCAAGCGCGCGCGCGTCCGCAGGCGGTGTCGCCGTCAGCGCCGCGGCGAAATCGAGCGTCGGCGTTGCCGACAGCAATTGCATCCGGCTGGCGGCGCCGAGCAGGCGTGGGGTCGGCTCGGCAGGGGCGTCGCAGCAATAGAGCACCGTGCGGGACAGCGCAGAGGGAGCCGAGGGCAGGGCGCACAGCGCGGCGCCGCGCAGCGGCACCGTGCCTTGCCGGGTCGCAAACGGATAAACGACGTCCTTGTCCGCATGCGCAAGCAGTCGCAAGCCGCGCAGCAGCCGCGGAAAATCCGTAGTCGCAGCATCGACGGAGGCCTTGACTTCGACCAGCAGGCACACATCCCAGGCCGGCGTGCCGGCGGCGGTGTCTTCTGTTGCGGCAGATCGCCGGAGCAGCACCACATCCCATTCGCTTTTGGCGTGCTGATGCGCGGCCGGGATCGCGGCCGGTACGCGCATCGACGTCACCACGCGGTAGGGTGCCGATGCACCCGCCGCGGCGTTAAGCCGCTGCGTCAACGCCTCGAGCGCCCGCGCGGCCAGCGCCTCGGCGGCATCGCCACGCTGCCGTGAGGACCGTCCCTGCGCGACGGCGGAAGCGCTGCCTGATCGTGGACCGTATCGTTCCCACAGCGTCCGGTATTCCACGACGAGCGCGTTCGACGCCAGCACATCAAGGCGCTGCAGACGCGCCAGCGCCGGGTTTTCCAGCAGTTGGGCCAGGCCGCGTGCTTGCGGTGGTTCGCCCGCCACGGCGGGCGTGTGCGCCATCTCCAGCAGTCGCTGGACGGTGTCGTGGAGTTCGTTCCAGGCTTCCGCACCGGCGCACGCATGCAGCCGCGCCAGCGCCTCGCGTTGCGGGCCTGGACCAAGGCCTTGCTGCTTGCCGGGATGCGCGACCGCATTGACGGCGGCGCGGACGGCGCGGCGGTCCTGGTCCGCGCGCGCTGACAGCGACGCGTACTCCCGCACCGGCGCGGCCCGATGCCGCAGCACCATCGCCTGGAACACCGGATCGCCATCCGCGCGCATCGCTTCCCGCACCATGCGCGCGAGCGCGCCGGTGAAGCGGTCTTTCAAGGCCGCATCCGGCGTCTCGCGACGCGCCAGCGCGGCGCGGGCCCGTTCGATCACGAGTGCGAGCGTCGTCGCCGGGCTGGTATCCAGGGGCGGCACGGAGGCGTCGTCAAGTTTGGGCAGGCAATAGCGGCGCGGAACGGCGCCCAGCGTCGCATCGAGCAAGGCATGTGGTGACAGCGGAGGCTTGTCCATATCCCAGGGGGCGTCGCAGGAATCAGGCCTGAAGTCTCCGGCAATCCGGGGCCGCTTGTCCATCGGAGCGGGTTGGCGGGGGCGGTTCCAGCGTTTCCTCCGGGCGGCGCCGAATGACCTGGCCGGGATCACCAGGATGCCAATCCGAAAGGCCACCCGCCATCCCCACTGCCTTATTCCAGGCGGAAGCCGGTCTGCTTGATGGCCAGCGCCCATTTCTTCTGCTCGGCGGCCATGAAGGTAGCGAACTGGTCCGGAGAGCTGCTGCTGGCCGGGTCGTAGCCCTTGCCGGCGAGTTGCTGGCGCACGCCGGGCGCATTCAGTGCCTTCTCGATTTCCTTGCCCAGCAGCGCGACGATCTCCTTCGGCGTGCCGGCGGGCGCCACCAGGCCGTACCACTCGCTTGCCTCGATGCCAGGGAAGCCGGCCTCGGCCATGGTCGGGATGTCAGGGAACAGCGGCAGGCGCTGCTTGCTCGCCACGGCAATCCCCTTGAGCTGGCCGCCCTTCACGAAGGGCATTACCGCCGGCACGCCGTGGAACATCATCTGGATGTGGCCGCCGACCATGTCGGTCAGGGCCTGCGGGCCGCCCTTGTAGGGAGCGTGGACGATGTTGACGTGGGCCATCTCCTTGAACACCTCGCTCACCACGTTCTGCTGGGTCCCGGGGCCGACCGATGCATAGCTCAGCTTGCCGGGCTCGGCTTTCGCCCGTGCCACCAGTTCCTTGACCGAGCCGGCCACCGATGGATTGACCACCAGCATGTAGGGCGAGCTCGCCATCAGTCCCAGCGGCGCGAAATCCTTGCCCAGGTCGAACGGCAGGTTCTTCTGCAGGCTGGCATTGATGGCCATGGGCGCGCTCGCCACCAGCAGCGTATAGCCGTCCGGCACGGCCTTGGCGCCCATGCCGGCGCCGATGTTCCCGGTGGCGCCCGGCCGGTTGTCGACCACGAACTGCTGGCCGAGGCTCGCGGTCATCTTCTCGGCCACGGTCCGGGTCACGGTATCGACGCCACCGCCAGCCGGCCACGGCACGATGATGCGCACGGGGCGGTTCGGGTAGCCACCCTGGGCCAGCGCGCTGGCGGCGCAGGCGGCAAGAGCAATGGCACCCAGGGCGTGTCCGACGCGATGCAGTGTGGATTTCATGGTTTGTCTCCTTGTTTTCTCTGATGGTCCCCGCGCCGCCACGGGCGGGGCCTCTACACCATTTATCTTCAGGCAGCCACGGCGGGCCCGCTTGCCTCGTGCCGGACCTCGCCGCTCTCCCATTGCGCCATCAGCCGGTCCCAGCGGGTGCGCACGGCGGCCAGGTTGCGCACCTTGACGTGGCCATAGCCGCGGATCTCCATCGGCAGGCGCGCGATCTCGAGCGCCAGGTCCAGATTCTGCGCGGACAGTTTCTGCAGCAGTCCCTCGATGCAACGGCGGTATTCGGCGATCAGCGCACGCTCTGCCTTGCGCTCGGCGGTATAGCCGAACGGGTCGAGTGCCGTGCCGCGCAGCCCGCGGAAGCGGGCCAGCACCCCGAAGGCCGTGCGCATCCACGGGCCGTAGGCGCCCTTGACGGGTTGCCCATCCTGGTTCTTCCTGGCGAACAGGGGCGGCGCGAGGTGGTGGACCAGGCGGACCTTGCCTTCGAACATCGACTCGATCTGCTTGCGGAATGCGGCGCCGGTGTGCAGGCGGGCCACCTCGTACTCGTCCTTGTAGGCCATCAGCTTGAACAGCGAGCGCGCCACGGCTTCGGTCATGCGGGCGCCGCCAACAACCGATTCCGCCATTTTCACGCGGCCGACAAACGACTCGTATTGCGCCGCATAAGCCCGGTTCTGGTAGCCGGTCAGAAACTCGGCGTGCTGCTTCAGCAGTTCCTCGACGGGCAGCTTGCGCACAAACTGGATCACTTGTGCGTCGGCGGCGCGCACCGGGACGCGTGACATGTCGTGCGCGCACATCCGGCCCCATTCGAAAGCGGCCTGGTTGCTGTCCACCTGCACGCCGTTGAGCTCGATGGCACGCATCAGCGCGGCATGCGACAGCGGCACGCGGCCCTTCTGCCAGGCGTAGCCCAGCATCATCAGGTTGGCGTAGATGGACTGACCCATCACGCCCTTTGCCACCTGTTCGGCGTCAAAGCTGCCAAGCTGGCCTTTGCCGACAGCCTGCGCGATGCGGCCCACGGCCTCCGCGGTCTGGGCGTCCCAGTCAGGATTGCGCACAAAGGCGGCGGTGGGGGTGACATGGCTGTTGAGCACGACATAGGTGCGCTCAGGCGACATGGCGGCAAGCGTCGCCTTGCTGGCTGCCACCACCGTGTCGCAGCCAATCACCAGGTCGGCCATCGCGATATCCACCCGGCTGGCATGCAAGGCTTCCGGGCTGGCAGCGATCTGGATGTGGCTCCAGGTGGAACCGCCCATCTGTGCCATGCCGGTGGCGTCCTGGGTGATGACGCCTTTGCCTTCCAGGTGCGCGGCCATGCCAAGCACGCCGCCGATCGTCACGATGCCGGTACCGCCGATGCCCGCCACGACGATGCGTCGCGGCGTCGCCGCGTCGGGCAGGGCCGGCATCGGGATGTCGCCCGGCGCCGGATGGTGCCTGGCTGCTGTCGACGGCTGCCTGAGCTGGCCGCCCTCGACGGTGACGAAGCTGGGGCAGAAGCCCTTGGTACAGGAGAAATCCTTGTTGCAGGTATCCTGGTTGATCTTGCGCTTGCGGCCAAATTCCGTCTCCACCGGCTGCACGGCCAGGCAGTTGCTCTCTACGGAGCAGTCGCCGCAGCCTTCGCACACCAGTTCATTGATGACCACGCGCTTGGCGGGATCGGCCATGGTGCCGCGCTTGCGCTCGCGGCGCTTCTTGGTGGCGCAGGCCTGGTCGTAGATGATCGCCGTGACGCCGCTGACGTCGCGCAGTTCGCGCTGTACGGCATCGAGTTCGTCGCGGTGGCGCACCGTGACCCCCGTTGCCAGGTTGGCGACACCCTTGTACTTGTCCGGTTCATCCGTGACCACCACGATCTGCCTGGCGCCCTCGGCGGCCAGCTCGCGCGACATCGCCGGCACGTCAAGCTGCCCGTCCACCGGCTGGCCACCGGTCATCGCCACGGCGCTGTTGAACAGGATCTTGTAGGTCATGTTCACACCGGCATGAATGGACTGGCGCACCGCCAGCAGGCCGGAGTGGTTGTAGGTGCCGTCGCCCAGGTTGGCGAACATGTGGTTGCGCTTGCTGAAGGGTGCCTGGCCCATCCAGTGCACGCCTTCTCCGCCCATCTGCGACCACGAGGTGGTAGAACGGTCCATCCACACCACCATGCCGTGGCAGCCGATGCCGGCCGTCGCGACCGAGCCTTGCGGCACGCGGGTGCTGGTGTTGTGCGGGCAGCCCGGGCAGAACCATGGCAGGCGGTCGGTGCCGCGCGAGTCGCCCTGGGCAGGCGCGTTCCCTGGCCTCGATTTCCTTCAGACGCACGTCCATGCGCGCCGCCACATCGGCCGGCACGCCGAGCAGCCTGAGGCGCTGGGCGATGGCCTTGGCCACCAGCGCCGGCGACAGGTCGGCCTTGGCGCGCAGCAGCCAGTCCTCGGCCGGCCGTGGATGGCTCCATTCGCCACCCACGCCGTCGGTGTGGTGGTACTTGCCGAAGACGGCCGGGCGAGCGTCGGGGGGATAGTGGTACAACTCGTCCTTGAGCTGCTGCTCGATGAGGGGGCGCTTTTCCTCCACCACCAGCACTTCGCGCAGGCCGTGCGCAAACTCGCGCACGCTGAGCGATTCCAGCGGCCACACCACGCTGACCTTGTGGACCCGGATGCCGAGCGCGCAGCAGGCGGCGTCATCGAGTCCGAGGTCAAGCAGGGCCTGGCGTGTATCGCTGTAGGCCTTGCCGCTGGCAATGATGCCCAGCCGGTCGCTGGGGCCCTCGACCACGTTGCGGTTCAGGCGGTTGGTCCGCACATAGGCGAGTGCCGCCGGCCACTTGAACTCCATCATGCGCGCCTCGGCCGCGAGCGGATCGTCCGGCCAGCGGATATGCAGACCGCCCTCGGGCATGGCGAAGTCTTCTGGCAGCAGGATGCGGACCCGGTCCGAGTCGGTGACCACCGAGGCGCCCGACTCCACCACCTCCTGCACGGTCTTCATGCCGGACCACAGGCCGCTGAAGCGGCTCATGGCAAAGGCATGCACGCCCAGGTCCAGGATGTCCTGCACGTTGGACGGAAAGAACACCGGCAGGCCGCAGGCGATCAGGGTGTGGTCGCTCTGGTGCGCCAGCGTGCTGCTCTTGGACACGTGGTCGTCGCCGGCCAGCGCGATCACGCCGCCCAGCCGCGAGGTGCCAGCCAGGTTGGCGTGCTTGAGCGCATCGCCGCTGCGGTCGACGCCGGGGCCCTTGCCGTACCAGATGCCGAACACGCCGTCGTACTTCTTGCTGGCCGCATCGAAGTCGAGTTGCTGCGATCCCCACACGGCTGTCACGCCAAGCTCTTCGTTGACGCCGGGCTTGAAGACCACATGGTTGTCGGCCAAATGCTTCTTTGCCTGCCACATGGCCTGGTCATAGGTGCCGAGCGGCGAGCCGCGGTAGCCGGAAATGAAGGCGGCGGTGTTGTGGCCTGCCATCGTGTCGCGCCGCCGCTGCAGCAATGGCAGCCGCACCAGGGCCTGCACGCCGCTCATGTAGGCGCGGCCGGATTCCAGCGCGTACTTGTCGTCGATCGACACGGCTTCCATGGCCTGCCGGGCTGCGTCGGGGTGGATTGGAGCGTTCATAGGACGGAATCAGCCAGTGTGGGGTTGAGTAGGGGCGGCCGGCGTCTGCCGGTGGCCCGGTTATCTGTGATGTCGTCGGGGATTCGGCTAGGCCGGGAACGGGATGGCGAGCTGCCTGCCCAGCGCGGTCAGCTCGCAGGCGATGGCGTCGGGCAACGCGATGCCGTGCTCGCGCCCTTCACGTTCGAGGGCGTCGCCGCGATGGCCCGGAAGCCTTGCATCGCCGCCGCCGGCGGCAAGGTAGTTGCCGCTCCAATGGGCCATGTAGTCGGCGAATATGCGCTGGCCGGCGAAGGCATCGGGCCTGACGAGCCAGACAAAGCCGCCCTGGCGGCCGACGGCGCCGGCACTGCCGACGTGATTGCGCTCGGGGGAGAGCGAGTCGGCGGTGGCGGTGAGGGCGCCTGCCAGGCACTCCACCATCATGGCAATGCCGATGCCCTTGTGCCCCCCGGTGGGCAGCAGCGAACCGGCCAGCGCACGTTGTGCATCGGTGGTCGGCTGGCCCTCGGCGTCGAGCGCCCAGCCCTCGGGAATTGGTTTGCCCTCACGGGCGGCCAGCAAGATATGGCCGCGCGCGGCGACGCTGCAGGCCACGTCGAACACGATGGGTGCATGGCCAGGCAGGGGGCAGCCGAAGGCGATGGGGTTGTGGCCGATGGCAGGGCGGGCGAAGCCCTCCATGCCCAGCACGGGCGGCGTGCGCTGACCGACCAGGCAGAACGCCCCCGCCTCGGCGGCCAGCAGGGCATGGATGCCCAGTGCGCCGAGGTGGCCGCACGACTGCACCGCAACCAGCACGGATGCGCTCGATTCCAGCGCCTCCAGACCAAGCTGCAGCGCATGCGGCCCGGCGATCTGGCCCATGGCGCCGTCGGCGTCCAGCACGATGCCGCCGGCGAAGCTGCGGTGAGACATCCCGGCGCGCGGATTAAAGTCGCCGGCACGCAGACGCTCGACATACGAGGGCACGCGCGTCATGCCATGGGTCTTGTAGCCGCGCAGCTCGCTGCGCACCAGCACGGTGGCGGCCTGCATGGCGTGCTCGCGCGCCACGCCGCACGATTCGAAAACAGCAGACGTCCAGCGCTCCAGGCTCTGGACGCTCCATCGCGTAGTCATGACGACTTCTCCCGCACGATCATCAGCCGCTCTGAAAAGGGGGCAGCGTAGACCGACTGGTAGTAAAGCGGCTGGTCGCGCAGCGTGTAGCCGCGCAGTTCCATGATGAAGGCCGGCGCGTCGGCTTCCAGCCCGATCTCCCGCGCCGCCGTGGCAGGCGCCGGGCCGAAGCGGATCCACTGGTCCACGCGCAACGTCGGCAGCGACAGCCGCTGGCCGATCAGTTCGCGCAGGTTCTTCTCCAGCGCGTCCCGGTCCAGGCCGCCAAGCTGTGCGAAGTCCTCGTCGCGCAGCCAGAACTCGCTGTAAAGGTCCAGGCGCCCGCCCACGCTGATCACGCGCTCGATGCGCACCCAGCCATCGCCGCCGAGAAACTCGGACCATGGCCCCTGGCGCTTGATGCGCTTGACCGAGCGGGCGTGCACGTAGGACGGCAGCTCGTTGCCCTGCTCGTCGCGAAAGCGCAGGTAGCGCACATCCGCGGGCGCCACGCGGGTGCCGGAAACAAAGGTACCCCGCCCCTGCTCGCGCGTGATCAGTCCGGAGTGCTTCAGCCGGATCAGCACCTTCTGGATGGTGCCCACACTCACGCCGTGCATGGCGGCCAGCTCGCCTTCTGACGGCAGGCGGTCGCCCTCGCGCAGTGCGCCGGATTCGATGGAGCGGATGATCGCGTCGGAGACGCTGTTAAGTTTGGTCATGGTTGCTCAGAGGCTCAGTGCGAATCGACTGATCGCGGTCTCCCGGATATCGAGCACCTCGCTGGTCAGCCGCGTGCCGGATGCGACGTCCGTCGCATAGCCGTACAGCCGTTCGCCGAGGTCGGAGATCTTCTCTCCGCGTTGCAGGACGCCGCTGACGTCGAAGTCAATGTTGTCGGCCATGGTATGCAGGGTATTGACGTTGCCGCACACCTTGACCGTCGGTGCCACCATGCTGCCGATCGGATTGCCCACCCCCGTGCCGAAGAAGGTCAGCTGGCATCCGCCGGCAGCCAGCGCAGTAAGATTTTCCACGGCCGCGGCCGGTGCGTCCATGAAATGCAGGCCTTTCTGCCGCGGTGCCTCGCCGTAGCGCAGCACGCCCACCAGCGGGCTGGTGCCGGCCTTGGCCATGGCGCCCAGCGCCTTTTCTTCGACGGTGGTCAGGCCGCCGCGCTTGTTGTCGGGCGAAGGCTGGTCCTCGCGCATGTCGACGCCGCGCGAGATGGCCAGATTCTCCATGTTGCGCACAGCGGAGACGAAGGCCTCGCGCACACGCCCGTCTGCGGCGCGTTCCGCGAACAGGTGATCGGCGCCGATGAACTCCGACGTTTCCGAGATGATCACGGTCCCGCCCTCGGCGATCAACATGTCGGCCATGCGGCCAATCACCGGGTTGCAGCTCAGGCCCGAGGTGGTATCGGACCCGCCGCACTCCACGCCGATCACCAGCGACGACACCGGGCATGGCACGCGGCGCGCACGGGACGCGGCCAGGACAAGGCGTGTGGCCTTGCGGGTGCCGTCGGCAATGCAGTCAACGGTGCCGTTGGGCTGCAAGTGCACGCGCTCGACCGGCTTGCCGCTGAGCTGGATGCGGCGCGCCACTTCTTCGGTCGACGACGGCTCCAGGCCCACCAGCAACACCGCGGCGACGTTGGGGTTGCACCCCAGGCCGGCCAGCGACTCGAAGGCGAAGTCCAGGTCAGCGCCGAACTGCCCGCGCACGAACAGCGTGGTGACGGGAATGCAGCCACCCACGGTGCGGGCAATGGTGCGGGTCACCGGATTGCAGTTGTCCATCACGGAGACCACGGCGACCCAGTTGCGCACCCCGACCGCGCCGTTCTCGCGCGGGTATCCGAGGAAGGTTGTTGCCATCTGCATTACCCCTTGTGCAGGTCGCCGCGGGCGCGCGCCGACTCGATGTTGTGAACATGCATGTGTTCGCCGGCGCGCACCGCGCGGCTGGCGCGGCCGATGACCTGGCCGTACTTCAGGATGGTTTGTCCCGCTACCGTGTCGGCGATGCAGATCTTGTGGCCGAACGGCACGTCCTGCAGCAGCACCAGCCTGCCTTGCCGCTCGCCTTCGAGCGCACAGGATTCACCGGCTTCGCCGGCGTCCAGCAGGGTGGCCACGTTGTCGGCGGGGTTTAGTACGATGGCTCGTGGCATTTCGATCAACTCCTGTATAGGTGTTGGGATCCAATGTAGAAAGACTACCGGTTGGCGGTCAAGCGAAAATCTGGATTATCAGCGAAAACCACTACTCCCCCAGCATAAGTCCTATATAGAAGTTTGTTGACATCGATGCGGCCGCTGTCTATCGTCCTGACAACGGCGATGTTGTCAGCGCCGGACCATCGACGCTGTGAATCAACGGAGAAAGCCGACATGAAGGTCATGTCACACAAGGAGAAGATCGCGAAGTTGCAGGCCCTGCGCGCGCGCCTGGACCCGCTGGAGGATTTCGGGCTGTGGTTCTGGGCCGGCATGACGGCCGGTACCCATGCCGTCAATGCAGCACTGCACCAGGCCCGCATCACGCTGGACGACGACTGCTTCCCGACGCAACCGGGCGTGTACCTGGTGCCGCAGCCCGACGGCAGCCTCAAGGCTGCGTTGCGGCCGCTGGGCGACGTCCTGCATGTCGGCCGCCCGAAAGTGGAGGGGCCGGTGCCTGCTGATATCGCCGAAATGATGGAGGCGATGGAGCACATCGAGCACCACCGGGATCCTTGCCTGCGCGAGGGGCTGGCGCCGACTGCCGACATTGCGGCGGGTTGTGACGCCGCGCTGCGCCGCTGCCTTGACCTGCTGGAGGCGCGCCTGGAGGGGAATTGCCATGGACACTGAACAGCACATGGCAATGGCGTGCAGCATCGAGGCATCGCTGCGCAAGTGCACCAGCGCGGACTACGAGATGACCATCGAGGGCGCGATGCTGGCCGGCACGCACTGGCTCAACGTGCTGCTGCACAAGCTCGGCGCCACGTCGCGGCAGGCGGATGTGTTCCACACGTACCTGTTGACGGTCAATGAATTCCGGCGGCTCGCGGTAGCGGCGGAAAGACCGCTGCAGGCGCTGGCTGCGATCGAAGATGCCCGCGCACCATTCGTGCGCGGCAACCACCCCGGCGGCGAAGCGGCCGCCGAACGCGCGCTGGAACTGTTGTCGCTGATCCGTGCGACGGCGCAGTGCGCGGTCCAGGCATTCGCGCAAGACGCAGACGCAGCAAGCAACACGTAGAGAGACAGGAAAAGGAGACAGCAGTGAAGGCAGTCCGTGTAGTGCCGGGCCCCGAGGGCGGCAAGGTCGAAGTGCAGGATATCCCCGTGCCGGCAGCGGCAGCGGGGCAGGTACTGGTGAGGGTGCGCGCGGCGGGCCTGAACCGTGGCGAAATCAACCAGGCGAAGGAGCTACGGTCGGGCAATACCATCACAACCGGGGTCGAGTTTGCCGGCGAGGTGGCGGAAGTCGGCGAGGGTGTCAACGGCTGGCGCGTGGGCGACCGCGTGATGGGCCATGGCCGCGGCTGCCAGGCGGAGTACGTGGTGGCCGATCCGATGGCGCTGATCCCGGTGCCGGATGGCCTGTCGTGGATCGATGCCGCGGCGTTCCCGAACGTCTTTATCACTGCGCATGACGCACTGGTTACGAACGGCCGCCTGGTGGCCGGCGAGTCGGTACTGGTCAACGGCGCCTCGGGCGGCGTGGCGATGGCGGCGATCCAGATCGCCTCGCTGATGGGTGCCCGGCCCGTGATCGCGTCGTCGCGCTCGGCCGCCAAGCTGGACAAGATCAGCCAGTTCGGCGTGGACGTCGGCATCGATGCGTCGCGCGAAGACCAGGTCGAGGCGGTCATGGCAGCCACCGGCAACAAGGGTGTCGACATCATCATCGACACGGTAGGCGGTCCGGTATTCGAAGCCAATATGCAAAGCCTGGCGGTCAAGGGCCGCCTGGTGAACATCGCACGGCTGGGTTCCGCGACGGCGCAGATCGACCTGACGCAACTCTGGCTCAAGCGCCTGCAGCTGATTGGCGTGACCTTCCGCACCCGCACGGAACAGGAGCGGCTGGAGTGCATCCAGGCCTGCGCCCGCGACATGCTGCCATTGTTGCGCGCGGGCCGCGTGCGGCTGCCGATCGACCGGACCTTTGCCATGACCGACATCGACGCTGCCCACGCATACATGAAGCAAGACCAGCACGTCGGCAAGATCGTATTGCTGATCGACTGAATCCACAGAGAAACCTGAGACAAGAGGAGACATGATGACAATCCAGATCAAGCCGCTGACCGGCTCCGTGGCGGCAGCCGTGACCGGTGTCGACCTGAACCAACCGCTCGACGATGCCAGCTTCGAGACCCTGCACCGAGCCTTCCTCGCGTATGGCGTGCTGGTGTTCCGCGACCAGCATCTTCAGCCTGCGGCCCAGGTCGCGTTTGCCAGGCGTTGGGGCAAGCCGGTGCAGGGCAACCCGTTGCTGAAGGGTCTGACAGAGTTCCCGGAACTGGCCCAGGTCACCAAAATCCCGAAGGAAACCGCCTCGACCGAGGCCTGGCATTCGGACTCGATCTATACCGAGGTGCCGCCCAAGATCTCGATCCTCTCGGCAGTGACCATCCCCGTCGGCGGCGACACCATGTGGTGCAACCAGTATGTCTCGTATGACCGCCTGTCGCCGGCGATGCAGCGCATGATCGAAGGGCTGCGGGCCCGCTTCTCTGGCGCGCGGCTGGCCAAGATGACTGGTTCGGACAAGGTCCCCACGGCGGTGCACCCGATCGTCCGCACCCACCCCGAGACGGGGCGCAAGGCGCTCTATGTCGGCCATCCGGATACCGCGCAGTGCATCGAAGGCATGACCGAGGCGGAGAGCCGTCCGCTGCTCGACTTCCTGTATGAGCACTCGGTGACGCCGGACAACGTCTACCGCCATATGTGGCAACAGGGCGATGTACTGATGTGGGACAACCGCTGCACCATGCACTATGCCGTGCATGACTACGGCAACGCCGAGCGGGTACTGAACCGCGTCACGCTGGAAGGGGAAGTGCCCCGCTGAGTAGCACCGCCAATACCGGCGCCCCTTTGCCTGAGATCCGGCAGGTGGCGCCCGGCACCAAGGGCCTGTCCGGCTTGCGGACGGGACCAAACGGAGACTGATATGCAGATAGGGATCCCGACTGAGACGCGGGCGGGGGAAGCGCGTGTTGCCGCGACCCCGGAGACCGTCAAGAAATACGTCGCTCAGGGCCACAAGGTGGTGATCCAGGCCGGCGCCGGCCTGGGCGCCAGCCAGCCCGACAGCGCGTATGAGGCGGTCGGCGCCACCATCGGCAGCGCCGCCGACGCGCTCGGCGCACAGATGGTGCTCAAGGTGCGCGCACCCGATGCCGCCGAACTGGCGCAGATGAAGCCCGGCGCG
>NZ_JBYOJO010000028.1:0-34763 GCF_057798955.1 Cupriavidus sp. 207A1
CCTCACCCCAACCCTCTCCCAGAGGGAGAGGGAGTACCCAATCGGCAGTGGCAAATGCGCTCAGCTGAACAGCGCCAGCGCCTTGCCCAGGGTGGACCAGATGCCGGTGCCGAGCGGAATCAATACATAAGCCCAGAACGCGAACAACAGCAGGGCCTTGCCGAAGGTGCGATCGTCTTGCATGGCGAATCTCCGTGCGATAGATGAGGGGAAGCCGCTCAAACCGCGCCGGCGGCTTCGCGCAGATGATGCCGCGCATGCACGGGCCGCATCAGCAGGTTGCACGCGAAGCCCACCACCAGCAGGCCGGCCATGATATGCAGGGTATCGACATAGACCTCCGACCTTGGCACACCTAGCGCGAGCTTGTACTCGCGGATGTAGTTGACCAGCGCCGGCCCGGCAATGCCCGCGGCGGCCCAGGCGGTCAGCAGGCGGCCATGGATGCCGCCGACGTAGGCGGTGCCGAACATGTCCGCCAGGTAGGCCGGGATGGTGCTGAAGCCGCCGCCATACATGGTCAGGATCAGGAAGTAGCAGGCCACGAACAGGGCCACGTTGCCGGATGCGCCCACCGCCGGCACCGCCATGTAGAGCGCCGCGCCGAAGGCGAAGAAGATGGCGTAGGTGAGCTTGCGGCCGAAGTAGTCGCTGGCGGAGCTCCACAGGAAGCGTCCGGTCATGTTGCCGATGCTGAGCAGGCCGACAAAGCCCGCCGCGGCCGCGGCGGTGATGGTGCCCTTGAAGGTTTCCTGGATCATTACCGCGGCCTGGCCCAGCACGCCGATGCCGGCCGTGATGTTGAGGAACAGGATCAGCCACAGCAGGTAGAACTGCGGCGTCTTCAGGGCCTGGTCGATATGCACGTTGGCGTGTGTCACCATCTTGCTCGGCCTGGCCGGGGGGACGTAGCCAGGCGGCGTCCATCCCGGGGCCGGGATGCGAATCGCGAGCGCGCCGATCGACATCGAGATGAAGTAGATCACGCCCATCACCAGGAAGGTCTCCGCCACCCCCGCGCTGGTGGCGCTCTTGAAATGGTTCATCAGCGCCACCGACAGCGGCGCGCCGATCATCGCGCCGCCGCCGAAGCCCATGATCGCCATCCCCGTGGCCATGCCGCGCCGGTCCGGGAACCAGCGGATCAGCGTCGACACCGGCGAGACGTAGCCCAACCCCAGGCCGATGCCGCCCAGTACGCCGTAGCCCAGGTAGAGCAGCCAGATCTGGTGCAGCCAGATGCCGAGCGCCGAGACCACGAAGCCGCCGCCGAAACAGCAGGCCGCGGTGAACATGGTGCGCCGCGGGCCGACCTTCTCCAGCCACTTGCCGGCAAACGCGGCCGAGATGCCGAGGAAGAAGATTGCCAGCGAGAACACCCAGCCCAGCGTGGTCAGCTGCCAGTCGCCGGGCGCGGATTGCGTGACGCCGAGGATGCGGGTCAGCGGCTCGTTAAACACCGAGAAGGCGTAGGCCTGGCCGATGCACAGATGCACCGCCAGCGCGGCCGGGGGCACCATCCAGCGGTTGAAGCCGGGCCGGGCGATGATGGCCTCCTTGGAGAAGCGCGAGGGCCGCGCGGTGCTAGTGTTGGTGGGGATGCGCGGGGTCGGCGAGGGCGTCTGCGCTTGCGCGGGATATGGCATGAAGTTGTCTCCTACCTGGAAGTGGCAGCCTCTTGTTGCGCGGGGCGCGGCGGGCTGGAGCGCGTCGTCCAGCAAGTCTTGTGCCCAAGGCCCAAGCCCTTTGCCGTCAACGCATGACGCCGAATGGCCCGCTAGCGGGCGCGATGCGTTGGACAAAATGTCCGCGCGCCGGCCCGGTGTCCCGGCCAAAATGTCCATCCGCTGCGGGTTGGCTGGCTCGGGCTCGGTTTAACTCCCAATACAGCGCTTGCACCGACTGTCGCTAGACTCTTGCACTCTCCGTCTCTCCGCCCCGCAACAACCAAAGTGATGAGCGAACGACAAAGCAATGCGGCCGATACCGACAACTGGCAGCGCCGCACCATCCTGGTGGTAGACGACGAGGCCGGCATGCGTTCGTTCCTGTCGCGCGCGCTGGAAGGCAAGGTCGATGCCGTGCTGACCGCCGACAGCGCCGAAGCCGGCGCTGCGCTGCTGGAGCAGCGCCATGTCGACCTGATCCTCCTCGACGTGGCGTTGCCGGGCGCCAGCGGCGTGGAATGGCTCAAGGCGCTGCGAGCCGCCGGCAACCCCGCCGACGTGATCCTGATGACTGCCTTCGCCGACATGGAGACCGCCATCGAGGCGTTGCGCTCGGGCGCGGCGGACTTCATCGTCAAGCCGTTCCGCGTCGACCAGATGCTCAACGCGATCCGGCGCTGCTTCGACCGCGCGCGCCTGGCGCGCGAGAACTACCTGCTGCGCCGGGAGCTGGACCAGTACACCATCCACAAGCATGTGGTCGGCAACTCCGAGGCCATGCGCAAGGTGATGGCGCTGGTCGCGCGCGTCGCGCCGATGCCGTCGACGGTACTGGTCACGGGCGAATCCGGCACCGGCAAGGAAGTGGTGGCGCGCGAGCTGCACCGCCTGAGCGGACGGCAGGGCCAGTTCGTGCCGCTGAACTGCGGCGCGATGGCGCCGGAGCTGATCGAAAGCGAACTGTTCGGCCATGCCCGCGGCGCCTTCACCGGCGCCGCGGGCGCGCGCCATGGCCTGTTCCTCTATGCCGACGGCGGCACGCTGTTCCTGGACGAGATCTCAGAACTGCCGCTGCCGATGCAGGCCAAGCTGCTGCGGGTGATCGAAGACCGGCGCATCCGTCCGCTCGGCACCGAGCGCGAGATGGTGGTGGACGTGCGCATCGTCGCGGCCTGCAACCGCAGCCTGGCCCAGGAGGTGGCGGCCGGGCGCTTCCGCCAGGACCTGTATTACCGGCTCGACGTGGTCTCGATCGCGATTCCGCCGCTGCGCACGCGGCCGGAAGACATCGTGCCGCTGGCCGGGCATTTCTCGGAGCAGCTGTCGGCCCAGCTGGGGCTGCCCGTGGTGCCGCTGTCGCCGTCGCTGGTGCGCCTGCTTGAAGCCTATGACTGGCCGGGCAATGCGCGCGAGCTGCGCAACCTGGTGGAGCGGGCCCTGATTCTGGGCGAGTACCCGGTCGAGCTGCTGGCGCATGGCGAACCCGCGCCAGCCGCGCACGCGGCAGCCGATGAGCATGCGCCGGCAGACGACGCCGTGCTGCTGGAATCGGTGGAGCGCCGGCACATCCTCCAGGTGCTGGCGTCCGAGGGCGGCAACCGCGCCGAAGCGGCGCGCCGGCTCGGCATTTCGCGGCGCACGCTGGACCGCAAATGCCTGCAGTGGGGGCTGCGTCCTTGACCACGCGCGACCCGCGCGGCTGGGCGCTGGTGCGCCGCTATCGCGCGTCGCTGCGCGCCAAACTGGTGTCGATCGTGATTGCGCCCTTGCTGGTGGCGCTGGTCGCGTTGCTGCTGCTGATGGCGCTGTGGGGCAACCGCACTTTCCAGGCGTTGCTGGCCTACAAGGTCAACAGCGACCTGCTGGTCGCCCACGAGTATTTCGAGCACATGGTCGGCGGTGTGAAGGACCGGGTTCTGCAGGAGGCCCGGTCGCACGGGCTGGTGGACGCGCTTGGCCGTAGCAGCACCATGCCCGCCATCCTGGCGGAGGCGCGGCGCACGCACGGCCTTGATTTCCTGCAATTGCTCGATCCCAAAGGGCGGCTGCTTGCCGCTGCGCCGGCTGGTGCAGCGGATACCGGCTATGCCGCCTGGCGCGTGGTGGAAAGCGCCGCGGCTGGCCGCGCCGATGCCGCCACCGACGCCTGGTCCGCCGCGCAGCTGGCCGCCGTCTCCGCCGACCTTGCCCGGCGCGCCCCGGTCACGCTGCGCGCCACCGCCAATGCGGCGCCGACCGACCGCACCATTGAAACCCGCGGCATGGTGGTGCACGCGGCAGCGCCGGTGTTCGATGCCGCGGGCAAGCTGGTGGCCGTCCTGCACGGCGGCACGCTGCTCAACCACAACCTCGGCTTTATCGACACCATCAACGCCCTGGTCTACCAGCCAGAATCCCTGCCCCGCGGCAGCCAGGGCACCGCGACCCTGTTCCTGGACGACACCCGCATCGCCACCAACGTGCGGCTGTTCCATGGCGAGCGCGCCCTGGGCACGCGCGTCTCGCGCGAGGTGCGCGACCAGGTGCTGCTGCGCGGCGAAAAATGGCTGGACCTGGCCTTCGTCGTCAACGACCGCTACATGAGCGCCTACGAGCCCATCGTCGACAGCCGGGGCCAGCGCATCGGCATGCTCTACGTCGGCTACCTGGCCAGGCCCATCAGCCAGGCCAAGAACCTGGCGCTGGGCGTGCTGGTGAGCCTGTTCGTGCTGCTGGCCGTGGCGGGCGCGCTGTTCTCGCTGCTGTGGGCCAGGCGCGTATTCACGCCGATGACGCGCATGGTCGGCACCATGCGCGCGCTCAAGGCCGGCAACGATCATGCGCGCGTCGGCCCAGTGCGCAGCGAGGATGAACTGGGCCAGCTGGCCCGCCAGTTCGATCAGCTGCTGTCAGACCTGCAGCAGCGCAATGCCGAACTCAGGGACTGGGGCGACGCGCTCGACCGCAAGGTTGCCGAGCGGACCCGCGAGCTGGAAGATGCGAACGCCGTGCTGCGCGCAACCCGGCAGCAACTGATTACCTCGGAAAAGCTCGCGCTGGCCGGGCAGCTGACCGCTGGCGTGGCCCATGAAATCAACAATCCGATCGCGGTGATCCAGGGCAACCTCGACGTGGCCCGCGATATCCTCGGCCCGGCGGCGGAGCCGGTCCGGCATGAATTGCGCCTGATCGATGAGCAGGTTCGGCGCATCTACCTGCTGACCAACCGGCTGCTGCAGTTTGTCCGGCCCGAGGCATACGCCGGCAATACCGAGCGCCTGGACCTGGGCGAGGTTGCGGGCGGCTGCGTCGACCTGGTCCGGCATATGCTGAAGGACGCGGCCATCCGCGTCGAACTGGCCTTCACCGCCACGCGCCAGGTGCGCATTAGCCGCAGCGAACTGCAGCAGGTCATCGTCAACCTGCTGACCAATGCCATCCATGCCATGCCTGAAGGCGGCACCCTGACGCTGGCCACGCGCGACTGGGACGAGCACGGTGTGACATTGCATGTGCGTGACACCGGCCGCGGCATCCGCGCGGAAGACCTGCCCAACCTGTTCAATCCGTTTTTCACCACCAAGAAGCAGATGGGCACCGGCCTCGGCCTGTCCATCAGCTACGCGCTGGTCGAGCGCTATGGTGGCCGCATTACCGTGGAAAGTACGGTCGGGCAGGGCGCGGAATTTATCGTCTGGCTGCGCGAGGACGGGGCCGCGGCAGGGGCTGAGCCGGATGGCCGGGTGTCATGACGCCTCAGCCTCGGGGCTCAGCGCCTCTGCCACCTGATCAAGCTGCATCCTGATCATCGTCAGCAGGCAATGGACGCCGTGGCAGCCTTCCGAGCGTTCGCTTTCAATTTCCAGCAGCGACAGGACGCTACCCATGCCGGCCTGGACGCGGTCGAGCGATTCCAGGGTTTCTGACGGTATGCCAATGAAAATGGTTTCGTGCTGCGGATGGGTTTTCTCTTGCATTGCGTTCTCCTGAAGAAGGTTGGGAGACCCGCCTGATGCAATCGGAAGAGGGTGGCGGGCCTGACAGCGGGGGTCGCAATACCGGCTCTCTGACGAACACCGGCCAGCCTTATCGGCTGCCCCACCCGGCCCGCCATAGTGAAGCGACGCGCGCGTGCGTGTGGGATGGTCGCCTGAGCGACCATCCGTCAGAGAGAATAGCGGGTTGCGACGCCCGATCACCGTTGTTTCGGTGATAGGCTTAGTTTTGCCTTCTCGGTGGGGGATGGCGATCAGACGATTCGCAATGGAGGCGGCCAAGTACTTGAAGTTGGTGTGGTGGGAACAAGGCAGGCGCGTTATGGGAGTCATGGCGAGACTCGACGTTCGAATGACTGAGTGATCGCGGGGCTCATACGATCTTGTGCAAGCCGATCATGCGAACGCCTTGTGATACGCGTTGAGAGCGGGCGCGCCGCCCAGATGCACGTACAGCACGTTCGTTCCCTTCGGAATCTCACCCGCCTTCGCCATCGCGATCAGGCCCGCCATCGATTTTCCCTCGTACACCGGATCGGTGAGCATCGCCTCAAGCCGCGCTGCCGTGCGGATCGCATCGATCGTCCGATCGTCGGGCAGGCCATAGTCCGGACCCGCGAAACGAGGATCGACGATCACGTCGGCGTCGTCGATTGGCTTGCCGATGCCGATCAGTTCCGCCGTCTGTCGCGCGCTCTTCGCCACGGCGCGGCGCGTCATCGCCTCGTTGCATGCGGTATCGATGCCAATCAGGCGGCGTGGTCTGTCCTGCGCTTTGAAGCCTGCGACCATGCCGCCCTGTGTCGAGCCGGTGCAGGTCGCGGTGATCACGGTGTCGAAGAATACGCCCATTTCCTGTTCCTGACGCGCGAGTTCATCGGTGAAGTTCGCATAGCCGAGGCCACCAAGGCGATGATCGGATGCACCCGCCGGAATCGCGTAAGGCTTGCCGCCTTCCCGGTGCACCTGCTGGAGGGCGCGCGACCACGTCTCCTTCACCTCGGTCGAGTAGCCCTCTCCCTCCAGCAGCGTCTCGGCGCCCATCAGCCGCGACAGCAAGATATTGCCGACCTTGTCGTAGACCGGATCGTCCCAGTGTGTCCACTCCTCCTGCACTAGCCGGCAGCGCATGCCGAGCACCGCCGCGACGGCCGCAACCTGGCGCGTGTGATTCGACTGAATGTTGCCGATGGAAACGAGTGTGTCGGCGCCTTGTTTCACTGCGTCAGCGGCGAGCCACTCAAGCTTGCGAATCTTGTTGCCACCAAACGCGAGCCCGGACGACACATCGTCGCGCTTTGCCCACACCGAAATGCCGAGCACATCGGACAGGCGATTGAGCCGATGAATCGGCGATGGGAAGAAGCCAAGCGAGATGCGGCCGAAGCGATTTTCGAGATCAAGCGCCATGGCGAACTCCCTGTTGAAGAATGGGGGGAAGATTGACTCTAGATTAGGAGATTAATGGAAGGGCTTGGGGCTACACCGGCCTATCTTCGTCACATAGAGTGGCAGCGATGGCCGATGATTCGACCTGCATAGTCGGTGGCCGACTGGCTGTTTCCAATTGGCGGTCGGCTGAGCGTCTCAGTCCATAGGCGGTCGAACGACGCCGCATGGCCGAACTGAGACGCTGCTGCCACGCAGCATTCGGCAAGTGATAGCGCCTGAACGGCCGCGCAAACCGGACGTGCCAACGGATGGCATCGAAAGCCACTCGGGCAGGCTCTCGCCGGCAACACTTTCAGATCGCGTCGCCCAAAGCCCCCCGTCAGTCGTGCAGGTGCTCGTCCACGAAGCGCCGGAACAGCGCCATGCTCGGCGCCTCGGTCCGGCCCGCCAGCGTGAAGAACGCATAGCGGGGGCCGTCGTCGACCGCCGGTGTGGTCGCAAGTTGGCACAGCTTCCCTTCGGCGATTTCCGTCCGCACCGCCGCGACGATGCTGAACAGGATCGCGTCCGAAACCAGCACGGCCTCCACCAGGCTGCGCACGTTCTCGCAGCGCAGGCTCAGGCAATGCTCTGGGTCGGCGCGCGGGCCGAAGCGCTTTACCAGCCCGCGCGCGACTTCCGGGCTCAGCGGAGCCGACGCCAGCGGATAGCGCATGACATCGTCGAAGGTCACGGCCTCGCCGGCGGCGGCCTGCAGCAGCAACGGATGGCCCGCGCGGCAGATGAAGCGGCCCTGAAGCTGCGCCAGCAGTTCGTGGCGCAGATCGGTGGCCGGCGCCACGCTGGTGACCTCGACGATCACCGCGTCCAGCGTGCGCTGGCGCAGCTGGATCATCAGCGCGTCGGAAGTGCCGAGTGACACCGCCGCCTGGATCCCGGGGTGATGCATGGCCATGTGGCGCAGAAACGGCGTCATCAGCACCGCGCCGGGGCCCGCGCCCAGCCCGACACGGATGGCGCCGAGGTGATGGCGGTGGAACAGTTCGACGCTGCGATGCAGCTCGGCTTCCTCGAACAGCATGCGCCGGGCCCGCTCGGCGATCAGTTCGCCCAGCGGGGTCAGTACATTGCGCCGGCCATGGCGGTCGATCAGCTTGCCGCCGAGCTCGTCCTCCAGCGCCTGGATGCTGCGGCTTAGCGCCGACTGGGTCAGGTGCAGCCGTTGCGCGGCGCGGCTGAACGATTCCGCGTCCGCGACCATGAGCAGGTGCCGCAGGTGCTTGAGGTGCATCGATGCCTCGTGAATGAGTTTTATGAATAAATTTTAGACGAGTAATGCATTGGACACATAGCAGGCTGGGCCGATACGATTCGTCGCACAACACACAAAGCGACGCAAGGCGCGAGGAGACTGCCATGACCCGAATCCGATTCCAGAACATTGCCCGCCGGCTGCTGCGCGGCGCGGCGGCCGGCCTGCTGTGCGTGGGCCTGGCGCCGGCCTACGCCTATCCCGAGCGGCCCGTCACGCTGCTGGTGCCATTCCCGGCGGGCGGGCTGTCGGACGTGGTCGCCCGCAACCTCAATGCGCCGCTGGGCCGGCAGTTCGGCCAGCCGGTCATCGTCGAGAACCTGGGCGGGGCCGGCGGCGCGATCGCCGCGCAGAAGGTCCTGCATGCGCCGGCCGACGGGCACCTGCTGTTGCAGGCCGGCCCCGGCGAACTGATCACGACGCCGCTGGCGAATGCCGCCATCAAGTACAAGAGCGAGGACTTCCGGCTGGTACACATGGTCGGCGCGGTCGACCTGGCCATCCTGGTGCGCAAGGACCTGCCGGTGAAGGATGTCGATGAACTCGCGGCCCATGCCGCGCAGGCGGCCCGCGCGGGCAAGCCGCTGACCTATGCCAGCGTCGGCATCGGCTCGCTCTACCACCTGCTCGGAGCGCACCTGTCGCAGACCATCGGCGCGCCGATGACGCACGTGCCCTACAAGGGCGGCGCGCCCGTGATCCAGGACCTGGTGGGCGGCATCGTCGATATCTTTATCTCGCCGTTCGGCAAGCCCGACATCGAGCGCATGCGCACCGGTCAGGTCAGGATGCTGGCGGTGCTGTCACCCACGCGGCTCGACGCGGTCAGGTCCGTGCCGAGCGTCAATGAAAGCAGGGCGCTGCGCGGCTTCAACTACTCGACCTGGGCCGGCGTCTTCGTGAAGAAGGACACCGCCGAGCCGGTCGTGCAGGCGCTGCACAAGGCGCTGGCGCAGACGCTGGCCGACCCCGCGGTACGTGCCAGCCTGGATGCCGCGAACCTGCCCGCATCCCGTCCGGCATCGCTGGCGGAGAGCCAGAAGGCCTACCAGCAGAGCATCGACCAGTACCGCGGCATCGCCCGTGCCATCGGCCTGCAGCCGCAATGAAGGACGCCATGCATCCCCTCCTGGCAGCGCTGCGGGACAGCACGGAAGCGTTCGTTGCCATCCGCCGCGACATCCATCGCCATCCGGAACTCGGCTTCGAGGAGCACCGCACCAGCGAGATCGTGGCCCGCCTGCTCGCCGAATGGGGCTACGAGGTGGAACGCGGGCTCGGCACCACCGGCGTCGTTGGCCGGCTGCGGCGCGGCAGCGGCAGCCGCAGTCTCGGCATCCGCGCCGACATGGACGCGCTGCCGATGGCCGAAGCCACCGGGCTGCCCTATGCCAGCTGCCATCCCGGCGTAATGCATGCCTGCGGGCACGACGGGCATACCGCCATGCTGCTTTGCGCGGCCAGGCATCTCGCACTGCATGGTAATTTCAGCGGCACGCTGAACCTGATCTTCCAGCCGGCGGAGGAGGGCCTGGGTGGGGCCAGGCGGATGATGGAAGCGGGGCTATTCGACACGTACCCTTGCGATGCTATCTTCGCCATGCACAACGTCCCCGGCTCGGCGCCGGGCCGGCTGCTGATGCGCCAGGGCGCGGCGCAGGCTTCGGCCGACAACGTGACCATCACGCTTACAGGCATCGGCGGCCATGCGGCGTTCCCGCACAACGCGGCCGATCCGGTCGTGGCCGGCGCTTCGATTGTGATGACCTTGCAGACCATCGTGGCGCGCAATGTCGATCCGCTGCAAACGGCGGTGATCACGGTGGGCGCTTTCCAGGCGGGCACCGTTTCCAACATCATCCCTGCGCAGGCCGTGCTCAGGCTGAGTGTGCGCGCGCTGGATCGCCAGGTACGCGATCGGGTCGAGCAGCGCATCTGCGAACTGGTCACTGCTCAGGCGCAAAGCTACGGCGTGGCGGCGCAGATCGACTACGAGCGCGGTTATCCGGTGCTGGTGAACACGCCGGCGGAAACGGCGTTTGCTGGCCAGGTTGCGCTGGAACTGCTGGGGCCCGCTCACGTCAACTGCCAGGCACCACCGATCGCGGCGAGCGAGGACTTCGCCTTCATGCTCGACGCGGTGCCTGGTTGCTACCTGTGGATTGGCAATGGCGAGGGGGGCGAGGGCGGCTGCATGGTGCACAACCCAGGCTATGACTTCAACGACGCGAATATTCCGGTGGGCGCGGCTTACTGGGCGCTGCTATGCGAGCGCTTCCTGGTGGACCAGCCATGGCCGGGCCACGCGGCGGACGCCCGGACAAGTGCCTAGGCTAGCCGAGTGTGGGACGCTCAACCCCCGCAGTCCGCGGGCTGGCGCCTGCATGCAAGCGGCGATGGCAGGCCGGCCGGAATCCGTGTCTCAGGGGAAAGAATACGCCCGGCCACTGCCGGTGCAAACCGGCCGGCGCGGTGAAGTTGCTGATCCACTCGCAAGTCGATAGTGCACCGCTCCGGCCAGCTCAACCGAGGCTGGATGCCACTACATCCTGGCGAGATAGCGGGCCACGGCCGGGATATCTTCGTTCGACAAGGTGGCGGCAATGCCGTCCATCGCGCCGGTAGCGTCATGGCGCTTGCCGCTCTTGAACGCCGCAAGTTGGTGCGCGAGGTAATGCTCTCCCTGGCCGGCGAGACGCGGTGCCAGCTCCTTGCCCGTCAGTGCTTCCCCATGGCAGGCCTGGCAGCTGCGGGCCTGGACCACGGCCTTGCCGCGCGCCTCGAGCGCGGCGCTCTCTGTCGCGTCCGTGCTATCGGCCGGTGCCTGCCTTGCGTAGTAGGCTGCCAGTGACCGGATCTGCTCGGCGGTCAGGCTCCTGGCAAGTGGCCCCATGGTCGGGTTGTCGCGCTGCCCGCTGGCGAACGCGCGCAGCTGCGCCTCGAGATAAGCTGCCGGCTGCCCGGCCAGGGCCGGGTACTCCGCGTTCCGGGATTGCCCGTACGGACCATGGCAGGCGAAGCAGGTCTCCGAAAACTGTGGCCATGCGCCACCATTGGCCTGGCTTGCCCGGGCCTGGTTGTCCAGTGCCGTGCCGAACCGGTGGTAGTCCACCAGTTCGGGAACGAGGAATGCGGCCGCTGCCGCCACTACTGCAGCCGTCGCGAGCACCATGCGCTTCATCTTCATTTATGCCTCCGGGACGGGAGAGGGCAGCGCCGCTTGCAGCGCGCCGAGTGCCTGCAGGGCGGCACGGTGGCCCGAGCGCACGGCGCCGTCCATGGCGCCGGCCCAGATGTCGGCCGTCTCGGTCCCCGACCAGATCAGCCGGCCCAGCGGTGGATGCAGGTGTTGGCCCAGCTTGGTCCAGAAGCCGGCGGGCATCGGGTTGATGCAGCTCATCGACCAGGGGTCGACCTTGCCCCAGTCAAGGTCGTGGTATTGCGTGGGCTTCAGCGCCTGGTCTCCGAATGCCCTGGCATAGATGGCGGACAGGATGGGCTCGGCGGCGTTCGGGTCGGCCGGCAGGTAGCCGGGTTTGACGAAGGCGCTGAGCACGCCGACCGAGCCGTCCGGCGGCGAGTTGTCGACCGACCAGATCAGCGGGCCGTCGAGCGGCACCACCTGACCGTTGAAGCCTTTCTCCCTCCAGAACGGCCGTGGGTAGACATGTGCGGCCTTGCGCATGGGCGCATGGGCAGGCCAGGCCCGGTGCAACTGTGCCCGGCCGGGCGGCAGCGGGGGATCGAACACAATCTGCTGGCACAGCGCCGGGTTCAGCGCGGCAATCACGTGACGCGCCCGCACCACGCCGTGATCGGTGTGCAGTTCGACGATCTCGCGGTCCCAGCCGACGATCTTGCGCACCGGGCAGGACAGCCGGACCTTGTCGCCGAGGTCTTGCGCCATCCGGATGCTGAGAATCTGCGAGCCGCCGACGAAGCGGGTTTCCTGTGCGCCGTCCTTGATCTTCTCGAGCGTGTCGTAGTCACTGTTCGCGCTGTTGATCACCGACAGATAGTGCAACAGCCCGAGTTGTGCGGGCGGCGCGCCGAGCGACAGGGTCGCCGCCATGCCGAAGGAGAATTTCTCCTCGTTGCTCAGGCCTTGCCGCGCCAGCCAGTCGCCAAGCGTCAGCTTGTCGTATTCCGCTGCTTTCGACGCCTTCCATGGCGCGCCGCTGGGCACGCCGCGCGCCATCTCGCTGAGCCTGGCGGCCACCTGTCCCTGGGCACCGATGCCCCCATGCAGGTCCTGGGTTACGCGGATGTTGTCGGCGAGGAATACGGTCTTGCCGGCGTAATAGGTGCCGAAGGTCTCGACGCCGAGCTCGCGCGCCAGGTCGGCAATGGCGGTCTGGCCGGGGCCGATCCACTGGCCGCCCGCTTCGGAGACCACGCTGTTGCCGAGGTCGTGGTTATAGGTGCGGCCACCGACGCGGTTGCGGGCCTCCAGCACCACGAAGGACTGGCAGCCGGCGCGCTGCAGGTCGCGCGCGGCGGTCAGTCCGGCCAGGCCGGCGCCGAGGATGGCCACGTCCAGCACGTCGCGCTGTGCGCGTGCAGCGCCCGCGCGCAGGGGTGCGGCGCTGGCGGCAGGCGGTGCGGCTACCGCCAACGATGCGGCCGCCGCCGCTGCCGCAATGCCGAGCAGCCGGCGCCGTGTGTGTGAGTCCGGCGCGGAGCCGGGCGCCCTGTTCTGTATCCCCTCGACCCGTGCCGCGCCATCCCGGCGCCTTGTCTGCTCGCTCATTGTTCGGTGAAAGCCAAAAGTAGTATATGAGTGCAAATATAGGACGAAAAGACAAACAAGTCAAAAGACCGCGAGGTAGGTGGTTTCGGCATCGCTTCACGCCCATGACGGACAAGTCAGGGAAGGGAATACCCTGTCTTTTTTCTTCTTTCTAACTTTGTCATAGTTACCTAACTTTGGTGTGTTGGCCTATTAACGAGTCGGCCACGGAACGACAGGAGTTCACCCATGGATCAATCCAAGCGCAAGGCTTTCGCGGAGGACGGGGCCGTCCTTATCGAAGGCTGTCTCAATGCAGAACAGCTGGCGCTGTGCCGGCAGGCGTTCGACTGGGGCATCGAGAATCCCGGTCCCAATGCGCACAGCCTGTTCGAGGGCTCGGTGCAGAAGTCGCATGTCGACAACGCAAATCCCTTTGCCAAGGGCAGGCTGGATGAACTGGCCGTCGCGCTGCCCGTTGGCAGGTTGTTTGCCGACCTGTGGGGCTCCGAGCACGTCTGGTATTTCGCCGAGGAACTGTTCCTGAAGGCCGGCGGCAACGCAGGGCGCTCGCCGTGGCACCAGGACACCTCCTACCTGCCCTGGGCCGGCAAGCACTTTGCCAATGCCTGGATCAGTTTCGAGGCGGTTCCCAAGCGCAACGCGCTGGAGATCGTCCGCGGCTCGCATCTCGGCACGCGCCACGACGGCAGCACCTTCCAGAACCCGGACGATCCCACCGAACCCTTGCACGGTGGCGGCGTCTGGCCTCGGCTGCCGAACATCGAGGCCGAGCGCCATGCCAACCCCGATGCCTACGACATCATCTCCTGGGCGACCCGGCCCGGCGACGTGCTGCTACTGCATCCCGGCGTGCTGCACGGGGGCGGCGCCGTCGACGCCGACTTCCCGAATCGCCACACGCTGGTGATGCGTTTCTTCGGCGACGATGCGGTTTTCAGTCCGCTGCCAGAGCACAGCGATGCGGGTTTCACGCCGGCGGGCGTCCTGTTTGTTGAAGAACTGGCATCGCTGAAGGCGGGCGACCCGTTCCGCGCTTCCTGCTTCCGTCAAATCTTCTAAGCCAAGGCCATCCCTGACATGACGACTCCCCCCATGACCCGACAGTCCATCATTCCGCACGGCACCGAGGCGCTGTACGACGCCCTCCATTTCTCTCCCGCGACCCGCGTTGGCGACACCATCTGGGTTTCCGGGCAGGTCGGCGTCGACGCCACCATGACCCCGGCAGAAGGCATGGAGGCGCAGGCGCGGCTCGCCTTCGAAGCGCTGAAGGGCGTCCTGGCGACCGCCGGTGCCAGCCTTGCCGACGTGGTCGAACTGACGACCTACCACACCCGCTTTCGCAGCGAGCTCGCCGAATTCACCAAGGTGAAGGACGAGTACATCCCCAACCGCTATCCCTCCTGGACTGCGGTCGGCGTGACCGAGCTGGCGCTGCCCGGGCTGTGCATCGAGATCCAGGCGGTTGCGATAGTGGGCAGCGGCGAAACCTGAGCCTGGTAGCTGGTGGGCGACAACTACCATTTTTTGGCGCCTATGTTTGTCATAGTGTCCTATGTTAGGCACTCTGTATAAAAAGAAGCCGGGACAGTAACCGGTTGAACCTGGTGGTAGGAGACACAGATGAAATACACGACGTGGTTGATCAGCGCGACCGTGGCGCTCGGCGGCGCAGCTTACGCCGCCGCTCCCGAGCAGGACATGGCCCGGCTTGGCAAGGACCTTACCCCGGTGGGTGCCGAGCGTGCCGGCAACAAGGACGGGTCCATTCCGGAATGGACCGGTGGCGACATGAAGGCGCCAGGCGGCTGGAAGCCCGGCACGCCGCGCCCCGATCCCTATGCGAACGACAAGCGCCTGCTGTCGATCGACGCGTCCAATGTCGACCGCTACAAGGACAAGCTCGCCCCCGGGCAGGTCGAGATGGTGAAGACGATCCCGGGCTACCGCATGGACGTCTATACGACGCGCCGTTCCTGTGGCTTCCCCGACTTCTACTACGAGCGCACGAAGAAGAATGCGGCGAGCGCCAGGCTTGCCGACAACGGCCAGAACCTGGCCGAGGCGCTCGGTGCCGGCGTGCCTTTCCCGATCCCGCAAAGCGGCGTCGAAGCGATGTGGAACCACAAGCTGCACTGGAAGGGCGAGGGCTTCCAGATGAGCTACGCCGGCTATATCCCGCCCAAAGGCGGCGACAGCATCGGCGAGCCGCTCGGCCAGGAGGAATGGCAGACGTCGCCGATGTGGTCGCCGTCGAACAAGGGCGTCGCCGACGCGCGCGGCATCGAAAGCCTGTACCTCAACACCTTCACCAGCCCGCCGTCGATCGCCGGGGATGCCACGCTCACGCAGTACAAGTTCGCCGAGGCCAACGACGTCTGGCTGTACTTCGCCAGCCAGCGCCGCGTACGCCGGGCGCCGACGTACCAGTACGACGCGCCGCAGCTCAATACGGAGAATTTGCTGACGGTCGACCAGTACATGCAGTTCAACGGCCCGCTGGACCGCTACGACTGGAAGCTGGTCGGCAAGAAGGAGATGTACGTCCCGTACAACACCTATCGCCTCAACTCTTCCGCGAACAAGGTCGAGGATGTCGTCAAGCCAAAGTTCCTCAGCCGCGACCACACGCGCTACGAGCTGCACCGCATGTGGGTGGTGGAGGCCACGCTCAAGTCCGGCATGCGCCATACCTTCCCCAAGCGCGTGTTCTATCTCGACGAGGACACCTGGACCATCCTGGTGGAAGACATGTACGACGCGCAGGGCAAGGTCTGGCGCACGACCGAGATGGGCCCGTACATGGCCTGGGAAATCCCGGCCTGCGTGTGGGCGGCGAACACCAGCTATGACCACCAGACCCGGCGCGCGGTGCTCGACCGCGTGGTCGCGGGCCGCAAGGAGCCGGACTGGCTGGCCACGCGCGAAGGACGCCTGAAGGAGAAGACTTTCGAGCCGGACGGCCTGCGCCGATTCACCACGCGCTAAGCGATCACAAGGGTACGGAGAGGCCATCATGAAACTGCGTGATCACGCGGGACCGGTCGCCGGGGCGATCGGCAGGGCGAGTGCGAATGCATGTGCACGCGCAAGGAAACTGGACCGGAAGCTGGTCTGCACCGCGATCGTCGGCGTGCTGGCCGGGGCCAATGCAGGAGCGGCCCGCGCCGCGCAATGGACGCTCGACAACGGCTGGCAGGTGGCCTTCGACTCGACGGTGTCGTTCGGCGTGGCGGTGCGCACGTCGAAAACGAACTGCAGCTTCGTCGGCAATGACAACGGCGGTTGCGTCGGCGACGCGCCGACGCCGCTGCAGCAGAGCAACCCGGCCGTGTTCTCGTCGAGCCAGGACGTGCTGCGCGTGAACCAGGACGACGGAAACCTGAACTACAAGCGCTGGCAGCCGGTCTCCGCCAATGCGCAGTGGACCAGCGACCTGTACGTCAAGGCTTCAGACGGCTGGAGCGGGCTGCTGCGCGGTGTCATCAACTACGACTTCGCGGTCGACCATACCCGGCGCAGCGACCTCGACCCGTCGGCGCGCAACTTTGCCACCAGCAACCCGCGCCTGCTCGACGCCTACGTGACCAAGGAGTTCGAGGTCGGCGACCAGCAGGCGCGCGTGCGCGTCGGCAACCAGGTGCTGAGCTGGGGTGAGAACCTCTACATCCCGGGCGGCGTGAACTCGATCAACCCGATCTACCTGCCGTCGGCGCACCAGCCCGGCACGCCGCTGAAGAACCTGTTCATCCCGTCGCCGATGGTCTCGGCCAGTTCGTCGCTGGGTCCGGACCTGGGCATCGAAGCCTTCTACCAGTGGAAGTGGAACAGCTTCGTGTTCGATGCGCCCGGGACGTTCTTTTCCACCAGCGACTTCGTCGGCAGTGGCGGGCGCGGCCTCTATATCCCGACCTCGACGCTCAATGCGGCGCTGGGCGCCGCGGGCTTGCCGCCGTTTCCGCGCGCCACCATCGGCGACAACGGCACCCGGATCGTCGGCATCAATCCCGCGACCGGGTTGCCCTACAACCGCCGCCTGAGCGCCGGCGAGCTGGCTGACCCTGGCGCCAACCCGGTGGGGCCGCTGCTTGGCGCCGGCACGTTCGTCCCGCGCGGCCCGGACAACAAGCCGACCAATGCCGGTCAGGGCGGGCTCGCGCTGCGCTACAAGTTCCCCGATAGCGGCAACGAGCTCGGCTTCTACTACCAGCACTACAGCGACAAGGTGCCATTCGTCAGCTACCAGGTGGGCACCACCACGGCCAACCCCTTCGGCTGGCAGGCGTCGCTCGACTACGGCAAGAACCGCGACCTGTTCGGCCTGTCGTACAACTTCCAGGCTGGCGAATGGGTGATCGGCACGGAGCTTTCCTATCGGCCGCGCGATGGCGTCGCGATCGACCCCACCACGGTGATCGATCCGGGCAATCCGTACTACTGCAATGCGCTCGCCGATTTCACCGTGAAGCCGGTCGGCAGCAGCTGCAAGGGCTGGGTCGACACGCAGCACTACCAGCTGCACCTGACCGGCATCCACATCATGTCGCCATCGGGGTCGTTCGGCTGGCTGCTGCGCGCGCTGGGCGCCAGCGAGGGCACGCTCACCGCCGAGGGTGCGCTGGCGTACTACCCGAAGCTGAAGCTCAACGCCGGCATCCCGTATGCAGTCACCGCCGACTACAAGCTGCCGACGAAGCTTTCGGCGGGCATGGTGCTGGCGGCGTCGGTGACCTATCCCAACATCTTCGGCACGAGGGCGTCGCTGTCGCCGGATATCGCCGTGATGCAGGGCATCGGTGGCTATTCGGCAACGGCGCTGCCGGGCTTCATCCAGGGCGCGGGCGCCGCGGTGATCGGCACGACCATCGATTTCAAGACAAAGCCGGAAACCAGGCTGCGCCTGGATTACACCCACAACTGGGGCGGTAGCGGCAGCAATCTGCTGCGCGATCGTGACTTCTATTCCCTCAGCATGACCACCGCATTCTGATGCTTGCACGCCTGTTAACCCGTCTAGAAGCTGCCCTGTTCGGGCATCGCCTTTCATTCCTGCTGCTGCTGGCGGGCTTCACGGCCGTCATGGGCGTGCTGGGGGCGAAGCTCGAACTCGAAGCCGGCTTCGAAAAGCAGCTGCCGCAGGGCCATGAATACATCAAGACCTTCGAGCAGTACCGCCACCAGCTGTTCGGCGCCAACCGGCTGACCATCGCCGTCCATGCCCGCGACGGCGACATCTGGAACGCGCAGGCGCTGACCCAGGTGCTCAAGGTGACCGAAGCCGTCACCTACCTGCCCGGCGTGGACCGGGCGAGCGTGACTTCGCTGTGGACGCCGAACGTCTTCTTCACCGAGATCACCGAAGACGGCTTCCGCGCCGAGGCGGTGACCGGCGGAGACGTCGTGCCGGAGAAGCTCTCGGCCGAGGTCATCGGGATGGTCCGCCAGCGTGCCACCGCCGGCGGCCATATCGGCACGCTGGTCGCGCGCGACCAGACCAGCGCGCTGATCACGGCGGAGCTTGGTGATGTCGACCCGGCCACGGGCAGGAAGCTCGACTATATCCAGTTCAACCGCTTGCTGGAGGAGAAGATCCGGCGCCCGTTCGAGAATGACAAGGTCGAGATCCAGATCATCGGGTTTGCCAAGCAGACCGGCGACATCGCCGACCGCGCTGCGGACGTGGCTCGCTTCTTCGCCATCGCCTTCCTGCTCACCGGGCTCGCCGTGTACTGGTACTGCCGCTCGCTCCGGCTGACGCTGCTGCCGCTCGCGTGCTCGCTGGTGTCGCTGGTGTGGCAGTTCGGCACGCTGCGCCTGCTCGGATACGGGCTTGATCCGCTGGCGATCCTGGTGCCGTTCCTGGTGTTCGCCATCGGCGTCTCGCACGGTATCCAGCAGATCAACTTCATCGTGCGTGAAGTTGCGCAAGGCACCGATTCCGCCATGGCCGCGCGGCGCAGCTTCACGGGCTTGCTGATTCCCGGCTCGCTTGCGCTGATCACCGCGCTGGTCAGCTTCGTCACGCTGCTCCTGATCCCGATTCCGATGATCCGCGAGCTGGCGCTGACCGCGGCGATCGGGGTGGGCTACAAGATCGTCACCAACCTGATGATGCTGCCGGTGGCCGCGTCGTACTTCCGCTTTTCGCCGGAGTTCGCGCGCCGGTCACTGGCTCGGCGCGAGCGCCATAACGTGTGGCTGGAAACCATCGCCCGCATCGCGCGGCCGCGCAACGCCGCGCTGGTGACGCTTGCCGGCGCGGTGGTCTTCGGCCTGGCGCTATGGCAGAGCCAGGGGCGCCACATCGGCAGCCTGCAGGCGGGAGCGCCGGAACTGAGCGCGGACTCGCGCTACAACCTTGACGTGGCGGCGATCGTCGACCGCTTCGACGTGGGCCTGGACTGGCTGACCGTCGTGTTCGAGGCGAGACCGGAGCACAAAGGCGAAGTCTGTTCCCGCGCCGACGAGCTGCTGTTCATCGACGACTTTGCCTGGCGCATGGGCAGCGTGCCCGGGGTCGTGTCGACCGACTCGCTGGCCGCGCAGCTCAAGCTCTACAACGTCGGCATGAACGAAGGCAGCCCCAAGATGGCGACCGTGACGCGCGACCCGCGCGGCCTTGGCTCGCAGTTCCAGGGCGTGAACAACCGCATCGCCGGCCTGTCGTCGATCGACTGCCGCGTGCAGGGCGTCAACCTCTACCTGCCGGACCACCGCGCCCCGACCATCAAGGGCGTGGTGGAGGCGGTGAAGGACTTCCGCGACGCCAACCGGATCGACGGGGTGCACGTGCGGCTGGCGAGCGGCAACGCGGGCGTGCAGGCCGCCACCAACGAGGTGCTGGAGGCAAGCGAGCTGCCGATGATGCTCTACGTCTACGCCGCCATCCTGATCCTGGTGTTCCTGGTCTACCGCGACTGGCGCGCGATGATCGCCTGCTGCCTGCCGCTGACCGTCGCGACGTGGATCGGCTACTGGTTCATGAAGCAGCTGGAGATCGGCCTGACCGTGGCCACGCTGCCGGTGATGGTGCTCGCGGTCGGCGTCGGCGTGGACTACGCCTTCTACATCTACAACCGCCTGCAGGTGCAGCTTGCGCACGGCCTGGAGTTCACCCGGGCACTCGAGCTGGCGATGAAGGAGACCGGGCTTGCCACCGTATTCACCGCCATCACGCTGTCGGTCGGCGTGGCCACGTGGACGTTCTCGAGCCTCAAGTTCCAGGCCGACATGGGCGCGCTGCTGACCTTCATGTTCATCGTGAACATGGTGATGGCCATCACGCTGCTGCCCGCCTTCGCGGCGATGCTCGAGAAGTTCTTCCCGCGGCGCGGACCGGTGTACATGCCGGAAATTCTGAAGCACTAGGACACAACGATGAGCCACCTTTTTATGAGCCCGCTCCGATACCTGCCCTTTGCTGCGCTGATGGCGGGCCTGTCGTTGCCCGCGACCGCGGCCGGAACCACGGCCGCGCCCTGGCCGACCATGGAACCGGCCCGCCAGGTTTCGAACGCGGCCGCCGCGCCACTGCTGGCGGCCGCGCGCGCCGGGAAGCGCCTTGTCGCGGTCGGCGACCACGGCGTGATCCTGCTTTCGGATGACGGCGTCAGCTTCCGGCAGGCGAAAGCCGTCCCGGTCCGTACGCTGCTGACCACGGTCCAGTTCGTCGACGCCCGCCACGGCTATGCGGCGGGCCACGATGGCGTGGTGCTGGCGACGCAGGACGGGGGCGAGACCTGGAGCTTGCTGCGCGCTACGCCCGGCGTCGAGCAGCCGATCCTGGCGATGCACTTCGACAGCCTCGGGCATGGCATCGCCGTGGGCCTGTACGGTTGGGCGATCGAGACACACGACGCAGGCCGGACCTGGACCGACCTGGCGATCGCGTCAGGCGAAAGTGCCGACCGGCATCTGCTGCACATATTCGCTACCGCCCGCGGCTCGCTGTTCGTCGTCGGCGAGGGCGGGACGATTCACCGCTCGACCGACCGGGGCAAGTCATGGGAACCGACGACCACTGCAGGCAAGGGCTCGCTCTGGCACGGCCTTGCGCTTTCGGACGGCACGCTGCTCGTCTGCGGCATGCGCGGCCACCTCTATCGCAGCAGCGACGACGGCAAGACGTGGCAAGCCGTCGACGCGCATACCACCCAGTCGCTGACCGGCATCGCGGAGCTCGCCGACGGCAGCGTGACCATCGTCGGCATGGGCGGCACCGTGCTCGCGAGCACGGACCACGGCAAGACCTTCGCGCGCTCGGAGCGCGCCGGGCAAGAGGCGCTGACAGCGGTGCTTGCTGACGGCGCGCGCGCGCTGCCGGTGTCGATGACCGGCCCGTTGGTGGCGTCCGGCCCGGCGCAGCGATAGACCTTCGCGCACACGCGGCACTGCAACACCTTCATTCACCGAGCAGAACCAACCTGCCCATACTCTCAAGGAGACAATCATGGCAAAGCACCCCGTCGTCATCTATGGCGCAAGCGGCTACACCGGCATGCTGATCATGGACTGGCTGATCGACCAGAACATTCCCTTCACCGCCGTCGCGCGCAATGCAGCCCGGACCAAGGAAATGATGGCGCAGCGCGTCGTCCGCCTCGAAGCGGCGGAGTACGAGATCATCGAGGCGGAACACGACGTCGACTCGCTCACCAAGGCCTTCCGCGGCGCCAGGGTGGTGTGCAGCACCGTCGGGCCGTTCTTCCGCTTCGGCATGGTAGCCGTCGAGGCGGCGCTCAAGGCCGGATGCCACTACCTCGACCCGGCCGGCGAGCAGCACTACATCCGCCAGGTTCGCGACGAGTTCGGCGAGCAGTATCGCCAGGCCGGGCTGCTGGTGTCCCCGTCGAACGCGTACATGTATACGTTCTCGGAGATCGCGGCGGAACTCGCGCTGGAGACGCCGGGCGTTGACGCGCTCGAGACCGCTGCGCTGTGCCGCGGCCCGCGCGGCGGCGCCGGCGTCAGCGTCGGCTCGACCGCGACCATCTTCGAAGGCTACCGCCAGGAAGCGTGCTTCCTGTGGGAGAAGAAGCTGGAACGCCATGCGCCGGATGCATCGTTCAACATCGTCGACCCGGCGTTCATGCAGCCGGTGTTCTGCCTGCCGTGGGGCGGCACCTCGCTGCCGGTCTACTTCGAGCACGATCCGCGCGTGCGCAGCTGTACGTCCTGCGTGGGGTTCTATGACAACAACGCCATGCGCATGGTGCATGCGATCGGACAAAAGTGGGAGTCCGAATACAAGCACCTCTCGCCCGAGCAGCAGGACGCAGTACTCAAGCAGCTGGTCGATTCGACCACGCCGGCCATGCCGCCGCGCGAACGCACCACGCTGCAGCGCACGGTGGACTTTGCCATCGGTCGCGGCCAGCTCGCATCGGTGCGCGCGACCGTGCACGGCATCACGCCCTACATCGCCACCGGTGCGATCCAGGCGGCCGAGGTCATCAAGCTGCTTGACGGCGACACGGCACGCGTCGGCTTTGCCTCGGGCTCGAAGGCCTTCGGCCATCGGTACCTGCTCGGCTTCCTCGAGCAGCGCGGACTGGCCCGCGCCACGGTGACCAGCCTTTAACTCGCCGGTCCGGCTATTCCTTGCCCGCCTCAGGGCGGGGAATAGCTGCGCAGATTAGTTTCACAGAATTCGTCAGAACACGCTGAGAGTAAGGAACGCCTGACATGGCAATCATTGATTTTTTTGACCGCGGCCTGCGCATCAATCCGCACGGCATCGCCTATATCCAGGACGAGCGCAGCTTTACGTTCCGGGAGATCGGCGAACTGTCGTGCCGCATCGCCAACGGGCTGCTCGCTGAAGGACTCGCCAGGGAGACCAAGGGCGCGGTCTGGGCGGACAACGATGTCACGGCCTGGGGCTGTGCGCTGGGGCTATGGCGCGCGGGGATGGCGTATATCCCCGTCAACGGGCGCAATGCGCCCGACGAGAACCAGTTCATCCTCGACGCCTTCGACTGCGAGGTGCTGTTCTTCCAGCAGGCGTTCGCATCGGTGATCGATGCGTTGCGTGGCGGGCTGCCGAAGGTGAAGCTCTGGGTGTGCATCGACGCCGACCTGCCGTGGGCGCCGTCCCTCGCAACGTGGAGCGCGGGCCAGCCGTCGAGCGCACCGGTGGTCGACTACGACATGGACGATGTCGCGACCCTGTCGGCCACGGGCGGCACCACGGGCCGGCCCAAGGGCGTGATGAACACGCACCGCGCCTACCAGACCTATTTCGCGCAGTTCATGACGGCGTTCCCCTACCAGGGCGAGGAACGCCCCGTGAACCTCGCCGCCGCGCCGATGACGCATACGGCCGGGATGCTGTCGCTGCCTTGCACCGCTCGGGGCGGCACCGTGGTGGTCCTGCCCAAGCCCGATCCCGCGGCCGTGCTGGGCGCGATTGCGCGGCACCGGGTGACGGAGTTCTTCCTGCCGCCCACGGTCATCTATCGTCTGCTCGACATCCCCGGCATCTCGAAGCAGGACTTCTCCTCGCTCAAGTGCTTCCTTTATGGCGCCGCGCCGATGTCGGTCGAGAAGCTCAAGCGCGCGCTCGAAGTGTTTGGCCCGGTCATGGCGGGCGGCTACGGCCAGACCGAGGCGCCGGCGTCGATCTCCTACCTGACACCGGCCGAGCATTTCGTCGGGGGACGGCTGGCATCGGACGAGCGGCTGTCCTCGGTGGGCCGGCCGAACCCGCTGATTCGCGTAGAGATCCTGAACGACCGTGGCGAGGTGCTGCCCCAGGGCGAGAGCGGCGAGATCTGCGTGCGCGGGGACCTCGTCATGAAGGGTTACTACAAGGCGCCCGACAAGACGGCCGAGACCATTGTCGACGGCTGGCTGCACACCGGCGACATCGGCCATCTCGACGCGGACGGCTATCTGCATATCACCGACCGCAAGAAGGACATGATCATCAGCGGTGGCTTCAACGTGTATCCCAGCGAAGTCGAACAGGTCATCTGGGCGCATCCGGCGGTGCAGGACTGCGCGGTGATCGGCGTGCCCGACGAGACGTGGGGCGAGGCGGTGAAGGCGGTGGTGGAACTGAACGCGGGCCATAGCGTCAGTGCGGACGAACTGGTCGGCCTGTGCAAGCAGAAGCTAGGCTCGGTGAAGGCGCCCAAGAGCGTGGATTTCGTCGCCGCGCTGCCGCGCAGCCCGGTCGGCAAAGTCCTGAAGAAAGACCTGCGCGAGCAATACTGGCAAGGCCTGCAACGCAAGATCTGATCGGGTTTTCGGGGAACGACAAGCTATGAGCAATATCTACATCGCCGGCATCGCCATGACCGTATTCGGCCGGCATCCCGAGCGCAGCATCGAGGACCTTGCCGGCGAGGCGCTGCGCGGCGCGCTGGCGGACGCCGGCTGCACCGCCGGCGCCGTTGGCGCGGCGTTCTACTCCGGCATCACCAATGGCGCGCTGCAGGGCCAGTTGTCGGTCCCCGGACAAGTTGTCTTCAGCAAGACCGGGGTCGAGGGCATTCCGGTGTTCAACGTCGAGAACGCCTGCGCCTCGGGCAGCACCGCCGTTCACCTGGCGGTGCAGCACCTCAGGGCCGGAGCGTGCGACGTGGCGCTGGCCATCGGCGCCGAGAAGATGAACGTTCCGGACAAGGCCAGGTCATTTGCGCTGTTCGAAGGGGGGTGGGACGTGTCCAGGGTCGAGGAGAATTTCGCGACGCTGGCACGGCTGGGCGAAGGGATCGAGCCACCGCCCGGATCGGAGTCCGACAAGCCCTACAGCCGTTTCATGAAGATCTATGCCGCGCTGTGCCGGTATCACATGAAGACCTACGGCACCACACAGCGCCAGATCGCGGCTGTGTCGGCGAAGAACCATGGGCATTCGGTGCATAACCCGCACTCGCAGTTCCGCCGGCCGTTCACGCTCGACGAGGTGCTTGCCGCGCCGCCGATCACGTATCCGATCACGCTGCCGATGTGCGCGCCGGTCTCGGACGGCGCGGCGGCCGCCATTCTTTGCACCGAGGCAGGCCTGCGGCGCATCGGCGCGGACCGCGGCCGATGCATCCGGGTTGCGGCGAGCGTGATCCGCAGCTTCACGCACCGGCCCATCGATGCGCCGGAACGCAACATCGGCTACCTGGCCGCGCGCCAGGCGTATGAACAGGCCGGCCTGGGCCCGCAGGACATGCACGTCGCGGAAGTCCATGACGCCTCGGCGATGGGTGAAATCATCCAGGCCGAGAACCTCGGCCTGGTGCCAATCGGCGAGGGCGGGCCGGCTGCCGAGCGCGGCGAGTTCACGCTGGGCGGACGGATCCCCATCAACACCTCGGGCGGGCTCGAATCCAAGGGTCATCCCTTGGGCGCGACCGGCATTGGCCAGCTCTATGAACTGGTCACCCAGTTGCGCGGGGAAGCCGGCGTGCGGCAGGTGCAGGGCGCGCGTCACGCGATCCAGGAGAACGGCGGGGGCTTGCAGGGCGTCGAGGAAGCGGCGCTCGCCATCCATATTCTGCGCAAGGATTGAAGGAGACAGGCATGGCTGGGTTCGACAGGCAGGGCAGGCAGGTGTATCGCCCGCTCGGCGGCTGGGTGGAGGCGCCGGATGACCAGCAGCCGGAACTGGAGGGCGAGGCGGCCGCGGACGTGATCGTTGTCGGCGCCGGCTTTGCCGGCCTCTCCACCGCGCTGGAGCTGGCCGCGCGCGGCGCAAAAGTGATCGTCCTCGAGCGCGAGTTCGCCGGATTTGGCGCAAGCGGTCGCAACGCGGGCTATCTCGCGGGCGGGCAAGGGCTAGAGTACGATCTGTTCCTCAGGCGCGTGGGTCACGCGCAGGCGAAGCAGATCATCCGCTTCTACGATGACGGCGTGGATTACGTGGAGCGGAAGCTTGCCGAGCTCGGGATCGATTGCGACTACAACGCCTCGGGCATTATCCGTGCGGGGGTTCATCCTTCGCAGGAGAAGAAGCTGCGCAAGAGCCTGCGGACCGGCGTGGCACTCGGCTCGCCGGGGGAGTTCCTTGATTACGCCGCGATGCGCGCGCGCGGCATACCGCCGGCATTCCTGTTCGGTTGCTACCTGCCAGGCGGTGGCACGCTCGATCCGGGCAAATATGTCATGGGCTTGCGGCGCGCGGCGCTGCGTGCCGGGGTGAGGATCTGCGAGAACACGAAGGTGCTGTCCTGGGCCGACGGCCCAACCGTCACGGTGCAGACCGAACGGGGCCGCGCGCACGCGCCATTCCTGGTGCTTGCCACCAATGCCTATACGCCGCAGCTTGGCCTGCTGGGCAACAAGGTGATCCCGCTGCGGGTGTCGGCGCTCGAGACCGAGCCGCTGTCTGCGGCACAACTGGCGTCGCTCGGCTGGCCACGGCGCGAAGGCATCGTGACGGCGCACTGGACCATGGAAAGCCATCGCCTGACCGCGCGCAACACGCTTGTGACAACGACGAAGCGGCTGCACTACGTCTACGGCAGGCAGACGCCGAATGTGCCGGACGAGGCAGCCTATCGGGCGCTGGCGAACGGGCTGCACCAGCGCTTCCCGATGCTGGGGGACCTGGCCATCCGGTCATGCTGGAGCGGCTATATCAGTTTCGCCTACGACGCGCTGCCAGTGGTCGGCGAAGCCGGCGCACAGCGCAACGTCCTCTATGCCGCCGGTTGTTCGGGGCATGGCGTCGGCACCCAGTCGCTGATGGGGCTGCTGCTGGCCGAGCGGATCTGCGGCGTGGAAAATCCGCTGCTTGCGGCGTTGCGCCACAAGACGCCGCTGACGCTGCCCGAACCGCTGCAGTGGTGCGCGGTCAATGCCGCGCTGGGCGTGGCCAACAGGCTGGACCACCGGGTGAACCGCAAGGCGAGGGACGCCGCGCGCCGGTAAGGTGCGGCAGCATGCCATTTCACTGCTATCTTCAAGGAGGGACCCGCCGCCGAAGCGACTCTGGCGCCATGCGCGCCGACGGGCGTCAGCTATAATGACGCCCGCCCAGCGACCCGCTGGCGCGATCCTTTCCCCAGTGCCGAAAGGCCCTGATTCAAGGCAGAAGAGATGACCGTGCCTACGGAACCGCGCACCACCAGGAAGCGGCGCACCACGACCGCAGCGTCCACCGGAGCAGACCCCGAAGGACTGCGGGCCCAGGGCCTGCGCACGCGCAATGCCATCATCCGCGTCGCGCGGAAGCTGCTGCTCGAAGGCGGCAGCCTGGAATTCTCGCTGCGCGCCGTGGCCCTTGGCGCCGGTATCAGCATCAGCAACCTCCAGTACTACTTCCCGACCAGGCAGGCCGTGCTGCGCGCCATCATGGCGCCGATCATCGACGCCTACCTCGAAGACCTGAAGCGCGCGCTGGACAGCCGCATGGCACCGCGGGAGGCGCTCGACACGCTGCTGGATAAGGCGCTCACAGACGCCAGCAGCCACAAGGAGTCGGCGTTGTGGTGGCACTTCGTTTCGCTGGCCTCCACCGATCCCGAGTGTGCGCGCATGTTCGACGAGTGGTATGACACGCTCACGCGCGGCATTGCTGAACTGGCGCGAGCCGTGAATCCTGAACTGAAGACGGCAGAAAGTCTGCATGTCGCCTCGCTGCTGATCGCCATGGCCGATGGACTCGCCCTGCAGCTCGGTGCGGGACGACGCAAGCGTGCGTACCACGGCGGCCTCAACAAGGCCTTTCGTGCCACCGTCAATCATCTCGTGCTGGGCGAGCGGTCGACCGAAGAGGCCGGCTAGGCGTCACAACGTCGGTGCCCGGATGCGGAAAGACAGGGATTACCCTGTCTTTTTTTATGCTTGTATGTTTGGCAACATGACCTATGTTTTGTATAGTGTTCTAATAAATGAGCGACTGGTCCCGACAGCCGCCCGGTTTGTCCACGAACAAAGGAGACAGAGATGATTCGCCTGAACCAGACCACGGCCCTGCCCGCAGTCGGCCTGACCGGATTCGAGACGCCGTTGAGCGAAGAGGAGAACGCGATCCAGCAGACCGTTCATCGTTTCGCTCGCGAGGTACTGCGGCCGGTTGGCCGCGAGCTTGACCGCATGACGCCGGAGGAGGTCATCGCCCCAGGGTCGCCGTATTGGGCGGCGATGATGGAAAGCGCGAAGCTGGGGCTCGACCCGCAGCTGATCGCGCAGTTTCCGCCTGAGGTTGCCGTTCGCATCGAATCGCTGATCGGTGAGGAGCTCGGGTGGGGCGATGCCGGCCTGGCCGTCTCGCTGGGCGCGGCGACCATGCCGCTGACGATGGCGCAATCGCTCGGCAACCAGGAACTGGTCGAGATGTGTGCGGGCAAGATCGGCTGCTGGATGAATACACAGCCCGACCGCGGTTCCGATGCCGCGATCCTGTACCGCGAGGAACTGAGCGCCGGCGGCAAGCAGCCGGTGGGCAACGTCACCGCAAAGGTCGGTGCCGATGAGATCGTCATCAACGGCCAGAGCTCGGCCTGGGTGTCGAACGGATCGGTGGCGCAGGTCGCGCTGGCCTACATGGCGGCGGACTACGGCGAGGGCTTCCATGGCACTGGGGAGCAGGGCGGGTTCACCAACGGCCTTGGCCTGATCCTGCCGCTCGACCTGCCAGGAATCTCGCGCGGCAAGCCGCTGGACAAGATCGGCCAGCGTTCCCTGCCCCAGGGGGAGATCTATTTCGACAACGTCAGGGTGCCAAAGCGCTTCGCCATTGCGCTGAAGGACGACTACCTTGGCAACCTGGCCTCGACCTGGTCGTTCGCGGGCACCCACATGTGCCAGGTCTTCGTCGGCGTGGCGCGTGCGGCCTTCGAGCTGGCGCTGGCCTATTGCCACGAACGCAAGCAGGGTGGAGCGCTGCTGATGGACCACCAGATGACCCACTTGCGCGTCGGCGAGATGCTGCGCCGGCTGGAGATGGCGCGTGCCATCGCGCGCCGCAGCCTGGCATTCGCGCGCTTGTCGCCGCAGAGCCATCCCTATGCGACCGCGCAAGCCAAGGTCAGCGTGACCGAAGAGGCGATGAAGATCACGCACGAGGCCTTCCAGCTCTTCGGTGCCAACGGCACCACGCGCGAGTTCCCGATCGAGAAGCTCTTCCGCGATGTGCGCTCCGCACTGATCGAGGACGGCGAGAACTACGTGCTCGCCTCGCGCCTGGGGGTGCTGGCCGGGCGGCTTTACCAGAATGGTTGGGCGCGCGAGTAAGCGTATCGGCATGCGTCCGGCCATGCGCCAGACACCGGCCGTCGCGGCGGCCGGCGCAGCGCAACGGACAAAGCAGCCCTTTGCAGTGAGAAGCAGTCATGACGACATGTTCCAGCGCGAGCGCTGCCGCATGGGGGCAGCAGCCCGGCTCCAGCGAGCTGCTCCACCGGATCCGCGCCTCGGTGGCGCGCATTCGCGTGGATGCGGCAAACGGCGCCGGCATCGAACGCCTCTTGTCGACCCTCCTGCGCCACGCGCTCGCGGCGGGCTCGCCGTTCGAGATCGCGCTGGTGCTCGGGAGCGCGGCAGAACTGATGTTGTTCCCGGAACCAGAGGTCCTGGAGCAATGTACGGCAGCCGTGCAACAGGCTGACCAGCAGGCGCTGCGCGGACTGGTCTGGGCGGTCCGGCACAGAAGCATGAGAAGCGGGAAGGGCGCGCGCAGGTTTGCGCTCGACCCGCAGTGAGGCAATGAAACTGCGAAACAACATGGTGAAGCCTTCAATCAACACGCAGCGCAGGCAGCTGCTCAAGCTGGCTGGCATCTCGACTGCGGTAGGCAGTATGGGCAGCCTGAGCCCTGGGCCGGCGCATGCCGGCAAGCCGGGGGACGTCCTCGACGTCGTCATTGTCGGCGCGGGCCTGGCGGGCCTGACGGCGGCACGGGACCTGAGCCATGCCGGCTGCGAGTCATTGGTCGTGCTCGAAGCGCGTGATCGCGTTGGCGGGCGGACGCTGAACTGCGACGTGGGTTCCGGGCAAGTGTCCGAGGTCGGCGGCCAGTGGATCGGCCCTGGCCAGACCGCCGTGGCCGACCTTGCGCGTGAACTGGACGTCGGCACGTTCCCGAGCTTCTACAAGGGCAACACCGTCATTCTCGGCGGCGACGGCCGCCTGGAGATGGACCTCAAGGGCACGTTCGGCAGTGACGAGGCGATCGGGAGCAAGCTCAGCGAGCTCTCGCGCGAAGTTCCCGCCGGCGCGCCATGGAAGTCACCGAAGGCAGCCGAACTGGACAAGCTCTCGGTCGGCGACTGGCTGGCGCGACAGAACATCAAGCCGGAGGACCGCACCGGCTGGAATGCGAGCATCGCGCTCTCCGGCGGCGTGATGCCGGCCAAGATGGGACTGCTGCATTTCCTCTCGATGATCAATTCGGCTGCCTGCGACTACATGCAGCTCGACAGCATCAAGCATAGCGCGCAGGAAACGCGCTTCGTCGGCGGTTCGCAGGTACTGAGCAACCGGATTGCGCAGGCGTTGGGCGGGAAGGTGCGACTGTCGAGCCCGGTGCGACGCATCTCCGGATGGGACCGCGACGTCGTCACGCTGCACACGGACCATGGCGAGATGCGCGCCCGGCAGGTCATCATGGCCCTGAGCCCACCCTTGTGCCAGCAGATCCGGTTCGATCCCCCGCTGCCGGCAAAGCGTGCCGCCCTGCAGCGTGCCTGGCCCGCCCACTCGCCGGCGCGGAAGACGGCCATGGTCTATTCCCGGCCGTTCTGGCGCGACAAGGGCTTGAACGGACATATCTTCCAGGTGAACGGGCCCATCCTGTGGGCTTTCGACAACTCTCCGCCAGGCGGGGAGATCGGCGTCATCAACGCCTTTATCTCGAACGCGCAGGTCCCGTCGGAACCCAAGGCCGCGCAGCAATTCCTGACGGCGCTGTACGCCCGTGCCTTTGGCCGCGAAGCGCTGTCCCCGGTGTCATATCACGATCACGACTGGGGCCGCGCTGATCCATGGACGATCACCTGCGTTTCCGCGATCCCGCCGGGCTTCTGGAGCACCCACGGCGAGGCCTTGCGCCCACCGTGCGGGAAGCTGATCTGGTCCGGCACCGAGACGGCCGAGATCTGGGCCGGCTACATGGACGGCGCCGTGCGATCGGGTCACCACGCCGCGCTCCAGGCGCTCAACGCGCTGCGTCGCGCGTAGGAGGCAGGGATGACGAAACGGATATTGCTGGGCGCCGCCGGCGCCATCATTGCCGGACTGCTGGCCTGGTTGGGGCCCGACCTCCTCGGACTCTATCGGCTTGACCGCTACATCTCCGCGTCCGCGGCGGCCTACGAGACCAATAGCGGACCCTGGCCTCACGTGACGGACGCTTGCATCGGGTGCCACGGCGTCAGGGGCAATTCGATGCATCAGGGTTATCCGAGCCTGGCAAGCCAGCCGGCCCCGTACGTGGCGGCCCAGCTCCAGAAGTTCGCAAGCGGCGAGCGGCACAACCCTACCATGGGCCCGCTGGCGATGACCATGAGCGAGACCGAGATCAACCATCTGGCCGATCACTTTGCCAGGCAACTGGCCGTCGCCAACCGGACTTTCACGCCGGATGCCGTGTTGCGGGAGCGGGGCAGGCAACTGGTGGCATCGGGCAACTGCATCGCTTGCCACGGCGGCCAGTTGATGGGGCGCGACCAGTTTCCGCGCCTTGCCGGCCAGGGTTATGACTACCTGCTTGCGCAGTTCGACGCGTTCGCCGACGGCACGCGCGGCGATCCGACCGGAATGATGAAACGCATTGCCATGGCGGCTTCAGCGCAGGACCGCAAGGCGATGGCGAGCTACCTCGCCAGCCTCGCCCCGCGGAAGTGACGAAGCTGCCCGAAAACATATACCTGGAGTCGTAATGGAACTCAGCTTCTACATTCTCTGCCTTTCGATCGCCACTCTGGTGGCAACGTCCTTGATCTTCGGCCTGAAGTTTCTGGGCAAGCGCAACTATCTTCTCGGGTTCGAGTGGCTGGTCGTGACGTTCTCGGCATCGAACTTCCTGCTCTATTTCCTGGGCGGTGTGGAATTCTCCTATCGCATCTCATACTTCCTGGACGCGTTCTCCCGGGGCTTCGGTATTCCGGTGATCGCCACTGCCGGACTGATGGCCGTCACGCATCGCTACAAGCCGTCCATCCTGTCGGATGTCCTGTTCTTTGCCGCCGCTATCGCGGCAACGGGGGTCCTGGTGTCGGCCGATTTCATGGCGCAGCCCCGGCCGTACTTCTACGTAGCGATGTGGTCCGCATTCTCGGTGTACCTCGCCTACTTTGCCTGGAGATTGCTGAGCGCCGGGGAGGGTCTGCTTGCACTCGGCGTGCTCGTAGTCCTGCTGACGTCTCAGGCCGTCGCCACCATCTACGACTTTTACAAGATCCCCGGCGATGACGAGCAGGCCATCTTCTATGTGCTCGCGTGCCTGGCGTGGTCGCTCATGTGCGTCGTGATGTATTACGCCTATGGTGCGCTGGAGCGCGCGGAGAAGAACGAGGCATCGCTGTCGTCGATGCTGGCGGCACCATGAACCCGGCGACTCCCATGAGCATGGACTTCTCCGCGTTCGCCGGCACGCGCCCGGTGACCGAAGCCATCGGCTTCGATCCCGCTGCACTGCAGGACTGGATGACGCAGCACGTGGAGGGCTTCGCCGGCCCGCTGGCGATCGAGCAGTTCAACGGCGGCCAGTCCAATCCCACCTTCAAGCTGGTCACGCCGGATCAGACCTATGTCATGCGTGCCAGGCCCGGGCCGCGGGCAAGGCTGCTGCCATCGGCGCATGCCATCGAGCGCGAGTTCCGCGTGATGGCAGCGCTTGCCGGTACGGACGTGCCGGTTGCGAGGACCTATGCCATGTGCGAGGACGAGGCAGTGATCGGCCGCGCCTTCTACATCATGGAGCATGTCGAAGGGCGCGTGCTGTGGGACCCGGCGCTCCCCGGCATGGCCCCGCATGAGCGCGCGGCCATCTACGACGAGATGAACCGGGTCATCGCGGCGCTGCACAGCGTCGACTACAAGGCTGTCGGCCTGGGCGACTATGGCAAGCCAGGCAACTATTTCTCCCGCCAGATCGAGCGGTGGAGCAGGCAGTACAAGTCTTCCCAGACCGAGTCCATTCCGGCGATGGATGCGCTGATGTCATGCCTGCCCCGGCACATCCCGCACGAAGCGGAGGAGCAGGTCTGCATCGTTCACGGTGATTACCGGCTCGACAACCTCATCTTCCATCCGACCGAGCCTCGTGTCCTTGCGCTGCTCGACTGGGAACTCTCGACCCTCGGCCATCCGATGGCGGACTTCAGCTATCACTGCATGAGCTGGCATATCGAACCGGGCCCGCTCCGGGGCATGGCAGGCGTTCACGCCGCCAGCCTGGGTATCCCGGACGAGAAGGCCTATCGGCGTGCCTATGAGCAACGTACCGGACGCAAGATTGCGCAGGACTGGCACTTCTACCTCGCCTTCAGCATGTTTCGCACCGCGGGCATCCTGCAAGGCATCATGAAGCGGGCGTCGGATGGCACCGCGACTTCCACGCGTGCGCTCGAAACCGGGAAACTGGCCAGGCCGGTCGCGGCAATGGCCTGGAAGCATCTGCAAATGCATTCGCGCTGACCGGCACTTCTTCCAACATCACAGCATCATGGCGAATTCAACACCGACCCCTATCGCGCAGCCCGGCCTTGCCGGATTCCTGGACTTCACCGGCAAGACGGTGCTGGTGGTGGGAGGCTCCAGCGGCATCGGCAACGGCATTGCCCAGGCATTCCGGCAACTCGGCGCAGAGGTCCACGCATGGGGCACGCGTGCCCGCGCGGCCGACTACAGCGCCGACGACGGCTCTGACCTCTGCGGTCTGCATTATGCGCAGGTAGATGTCTCCGACCAGGCCGCCATCCACGCCGTGCAGCCCGCCTTCCAGCGCCTGGATGCGCTGGTGCTGTCACAGGGCACCATCCTGTACAAGCGGGCCGAGTTCGAGATGGAAGCCTTTGACCGGGTGCTGAGCGTCAACCTGTCCAGCGTGATGGCGTGCGCGGTCAAGTTCCGGCCAATGCTCCGCGAGAGCCAGGGTTCCCTGGTTACGCTGAGCTCGATTGCGGGCTTCCGGTCCGTGCGCGGAAACCCGGCCTACGCCGCATCCAAGTCAGGCGTGGTGGGTCTGACCCGCACGCTGGGCGAAGCCTGGGCAGCCGAAGGTATTCGCGTCAACGGCATTGCCCCGGGACTGGTCGATACCAAGCTCACCAAGGTCACCACGGCTTCGCCGGCGCGGCTCGATGCAACGCTTTCGCGCGTGCCCCTGGGCCGCATGGGCTTGCCACACGAGATCGCCGGAGTCGCCGTTTTCCTGGCCTCGCCGTTGGCCTCCTATATGGTTGGTGAGACGCTGCTTGTCGACGGCGGGCTGACGCTGGCCTGAGACAAGGGAATCGAATATGCAAATTGGTATTCCACGGGAAACACTCCGCGGCGAGACTCGCGTCGCCGCCACCCCGGAGACCGTCAAGAAATACGTCGCCCAGGGCCACAAGGTGGTGATCCAGGCCGGCGCCGGCCTGGGCGCCAGCCAGCCCGACAGCGCGTATGAGGCGGTCGGCGCCACCATCGGCAGCGCCGCCGACGCGCTCGGCGCACAGATGGTGCTCAAGGTGCGCGCACCCGATGCCGCCGAACTGGCGCAGATGAAGCCCGGCGCG
>NZ_JBYOJO010000029.1:0-8013 GCF_057798955.1 Cupriavidus sp. 207A1
CAACCAAACCAAGGTACCAGGTGATGGTGGAGGATGACGGGATCGAACCGACGACCCCCTGCTTGCAAAGCAGGTGCTCTCCCAGCTGAGCTAATCCCCCCTCGGATAACTTGGTGGGTCTGGTAGGACTTGAACCTACGACCCCCGCCTTATCAAGACGGTGCTCTAACCACCTGAGCTACAGACCCTTGGCTGTAACAGCAAACAAACCGATAAGTGTGAACGCTAGGCTTGAGACACAAGCCTCTGGAAAGGAGGTGATCCAGCCGCACCTTCCGATACGGCTACCTTGTTACGACTTCACCCCAGTCATGAACCCTGCCGTGGTAATCGCCCTCCTTGCGGTTAGGCTAACTACTTCTGGCAAAACCCACTCCCATGGTGTGACGGGCGGTGTGTACAAGACCCGGGAACGTATTCACCGCGGCATGCTGATCCGCGATTACTAGCGATTCCAGCTTCACGTAGTCGAGTTGCAGACTACGATCCGGACTACGATGCGTTTTCTGGGATTAGCTCCCCCTCGCGGGTTGGCAACCCTCTGTACGCACCATTGTATGACGTGTGAAGCCCTACCCATAAGGGCCATGAGGACTTGACGTCATCCCCACCTTCCTCCGGTTTGTCACCGGCAGTCTCTCTAGAGTGCCCTTTCGTAGCAACTAGAGACAAGGGTTGCGCTCGTTGCGGGACTTAACCCAACATCTCACGACACGAGCTGACGACAGCCATGCAGCACCTGTGTCCACTTTCCCTTTCGGGCACCTGATGCATCTCTGCTTCGTTAGTGGCATGTCAAGGGTAGGTAAGGTTTTTCGCGTTGCATCGAATTAATCCACATCATCCACCGCTTGTGCGGGTCCCCGTCAATTCCTTTGAGTTTTAATCTTGCGACCGTACTCCCCAGGCGGTCAACTTCACGCGTTAGCTACGTTACTGAAGAAATGAATCCCCAACAACTAGTTGACATCGTTTAGGGCGTGGACTACCAGGGTATCTAATCCTGTTTGCTCCCCACGCTTTCGTGCATGAGCGTCAGTGACGTCCCAGGGGGCTGCCTTCGCCATCGGTATTCCTCCACATCTCTACGCATTTCACTGCTACACGTGGAATTCTACCCCCCTCTGACATACTCTAGCCTGACAGTCACAAGCGCCATTCCCAAGTTGAGCTCGGGGATTTCACGCCTGTCTTATCAAACCGCCTGCGCACGCTTTACGCCCAGTAATTCCGATTAACGCTCGCACCCTACGTATTACCGCGGCTGCTGGCACGTAGTTAGCCGGTGCTTATTCTTCCGGTACCGTCATCGACGCCGGGTATTAACCAGCGCCATTTCTTTCCGGACAAAAGTGCTTTACAACCCGAAGGCCTTCTTCACACACGCGGCATTGCTGGATCAGGGTTGCCCCCATTGTCCAAAATTCCCCACTGCTGCCTCCCGTAGGAGTCTGGGCCGTGTCTCAGTCCCAGTGTGGCTGATCGTCCTCTCAGACCAGCTACTGATCGTCGCCTTGGTAGGCTCTTACCCCACCAACTAGCTAATCAGACATCGGCCGCTCCTATCGCGCGAGGCCTTGCGGTCCCCCGCTTTCACCCTCAGGTCGTATGCGGTATTAGCTAATCTTTCGACTAGTTATCCCCCACGACAGGGCACGTTCCGATGTATTACTCACCCGTTCGCCACTCGCCGCCAGGCCGAAGCCCGCGCTGCCGTTCGACTTGCATGTGTAAGGCATGCCGCCAGCGTTCAATCTGAGCCAGGATCAAACTCTTCAGTTCAATCTCTGTGTGGACCCGAAGGTCCTCGCTCTTTCGAGCGGTCGCTCACTCTCAGAAAACTGACTGACCAGATCCGAAGATCCAGTCACGTTTTGCTGTGCGAGCACTGTATAACTTTTAAGCTAAAAGACCGAAGTCTTTCGCCTCCGCTATCAAGCGCCCACACTTATCGGTTGTTTGTTTGTTAAAGAACTTCGCTCACCGGCTTTGCCGTTCAGCGCGCTGCGTTGTCAGCAGCGAAGGAACGAGACTTTAAAGAAATTTTTTCGATTAAGCAACTGATTTCGAAAAATTCTTTATTGCCTGCACGCCCTCTTTCGAGTCAATTCTTGCGCGCCGTTCCTTGCCCGTTGCGCGATGCCTTGCGAACGAGGGGGCGAATCTTAATACCGGCGACGTCCGCCTGGCAAGCACTTTTCTTGGAAACAGAATAAGAGCCGGTTGCGGCACTTGATGCCGGTACCGGCTGCATGCAGGCAGCACTCATTCCCGCGCGCCGTATTAGCGCTGCCGTGTTACTGAGGAAACAGTGCCATCTGGCCCGACAACAGCGTTTCGAACTCATCGTCCAGAAAAGGCAGGATCGCGTCGGCAATCGGCTGCAGTTGCCGGCTCACATAGTGGGCATAGTCGATTGGCGCCGAGCGTGCTTCGAGCGGCTCTGGCCCGGCCACGGTCATCACATAGCTGATCCAGCCGCCGCGCTGGTACTGGGGTGGCCTGCCGTGGCGCGCGTTAAAGTCGTCGGCAAGGCGCGCGGCGCGCACGTGCGGCGGCACGTTGCGCTGGTACTCGTCAAGCCGGCGCCGCAGCCGCTTGCGGTAGACCAGTTCCTCGTCGAGTTCGCCGGCCAGCGTGCGGCGCACGATGTCGCGCACATAGTCCGCATACGGCTCGCGGTTGAAGACCTTTTCGTAGAGCGTCTGCTGGAAGCGCTGCGCCAGCGGCGACCAGTCGGTGCGCACCGTCTCCAGCCCCTTGAACACCATCTCGCACGTGCCGTCGGGACGCTCCACCTGGCCGGCATAGCGCTTCTTGCTGCCCAGCTCGGCGCCGCGGATGGTCGGCATCAGGAAGCGCCGGAAGTGCGTCTCGAACTGCAACTCCAGCGCGCTCTCGAGCCCGTAGGTCTGCCACAGGTGGTCGCGCCACCAGTCGTTGACGTAGGCCACCAGGCTGCGCCCGATCTGCGCGGCGTCGGCTTCGGTGCGGGCGCGGCGCAGCCAGACGAAGGTCGAGTCGGTGTCGCCGTAGATCACCTCGTAGCCGCGCGCCTCGATCAGCGCGCGGGTCTGCCGCATGATCTCGTGCCCGCGCATGGTGATCGACGATGCCAGCCGCGCATCGAAGAAGCGGCAGCCGCTCGAGCCGAGCACGCCGTAGAACGCGTTCATGATGATCTTGAGCGCCTGCGCCAGCGGTTTGTTGCCATCGCGCTTGGCGGCCTCGCGCCCCTGCCACACCCGTGCCACGATGGCCGGCAGGCAGTGTTTGGTCCGCGAAAAGCGCGCCCCGCGGAAGCCCGGCACCGCATCGGCATCGTCCGGATGCGCCAGGCCTTCGACCAGGCCAACCGGATCGATCAGGAAGGTGCGGATGATCGACGGGTAGAGGCTCTTGTAGTCCAGCACCAGCACGGATTCATACAACCCTGGGCGCGAGTCCATGACGAAGCCACCCGGGCTGGCCTCGGGCGCTTTCTCGCCGAGGTTGGGCGCGACCAGACCCTGGCGGTGCATCAGCGGTATGTACAGGTGCGTGAACGCCGCCACCGAGCCGCCGCTGCGGTCGGCCGGCAAGCCCGTGACCGTGGCACGCTCGAGCAGGAACCGCAGCAACTCGGTCTTCTCGAAGATCCGCGTCACCAGCTCGCAGTCGCGCAAGTTGTAGCGCGCCAGTGCCGGCTTGTCATGGGCGAACATGCGGTCGATGGCGTCCATGCGGTCGTACGGATTTTCGATGGCCTTGCCTTCACCGAGCAGCGCCTGCGCCACCCCTTCGAGGCTGAAGGACGGAAAACTCCAGGTGGCGGAGCGCAGCGCCTCGATGCCGTCAATGATCAGGCGCCCCGGCGCGCTGGCGAAGAAGTGCTGCTGCGCGTTGTGCTCGCGCCATTCCATTTCCGTGCCGCCGCGCCCAAGCCGCAGCGGCACCTGGAACCGGCGCGCCTGCTCCTGCAACACGCGCAGGTCGAACTGCACCAGGTTCCAGCCAATGATCGCATCGGGATCGTGGTCGGCCAGCCACTGGTTCAGCCGGTGCAGCAATTCGGGCCGGGTGGCGCAGTAGGTCAGCGAGAAATCGACGTCGACCGGCGATTGCGGCGCCGGCCCCAGCGCGTAGACCTGGCGCTGGCCGCAGCCTTCGAGCGCGATCGAATAGAGCTCGCCCGCCGCGCTGGTTTCGATATCGAGCGACACCAGGCGCAGCGCCGGCCGGTAGTCGGCCGACGGCTTCATCTGCGCGTTGCGCAGCACGCCGGCGCCATCCGCCTCGCCGTCGAACCACACCGGCGCGGTGATGAAGCGCTCCATCAGGTAGCGCTCCGGCGGGCGGATATCGGCTTCATACACGTCCACGCCGGCATCGCGCAGTGTCCTGGCCAACTGGATCAGCCGCCGGTGCTGGGCGCAGTACAGTCCCAGCACCGGCCTGCGCTGGAAATCGCGCAGCGCCAGCGGGCGCAGTTCGACCGCGCGCTCGCGCGACAGCAGTGCCTCGGCACGCTCGCGCTGCACCTGCGGCACAAAGGCAACCGATGGCTGCGGCGCCAGCCGTAGCCGGCGCGGCCCGTCATCCGTCGCCAGCCAGAATTCCACTTCGGTCCCGCCTGGCGTATCACGCCAGTGACGGGTCAGGATGAAGCCTTGCTGAAGTGCCACGTTGCAGAAACAGGAATGGAAATTCGCGCGATGCTGGCGCACGCAAGCCGACCGCTACGCCGCGCACCCGCTGGGTCGACCGCGCGCTGCATCAACCAGGCGCTGCGCCCCGCCTTGCCGCCTCGATGGTGGCAATGTCGATCTTGCGCATCGTCATCATCGCGTCGAACGCGCGCTTGGCCGCGGCGCGGTCCGGGTCGGTGATCGCCGCCAGCAGCGCACGCGGCGTGATCTGCCATGACAGGCCCCAGCGGTCCTTGCACCAGCCGCACTCGCTTTCCTGGCCGCCGTTGCTGACGATGGCATCCCACAGCCGGTCGGTCTCGGCCTGGTCGTCGGTCGCGATCTGGAACGAGAAGGCCTCGCTGTGCTTGAAGTGCGGGCCCCCGTTCAAGCCGACACAGGGGATGCCGGCGACGGTGAACTCGACCGTCAGCACATCGCCCTCCTTGCCGTCCGGATAGTCGCCCGGTGCGCGCATCACGGCGCCGACGGCGCTGTCGGGAAAGGTCTTGGCATAGAAATTCGCCGCTTCCAGCGCATCGCGGTCGTACCACAGGCAGATCGTGTTCTTGCCAGGCATGTTGAGTCTCCTTGAAGACACGGCGCCGGACCTCCGGCGCCGGTGGGCCAGCGTGCCGTTTCGACCGGCGCCGTTGGCCGGGACTCCAATGTCTCACACTCCGGGGGGCAATGCAGGCCGTGGCGGCGTCACATGGACTGGGAGCCCGCTGGCATGCTGCGCCCGAAGCACGCCGGCTTCGCTAGCCTTTGGCCGCGCGGACGAAGGCGTCGCGGGCGGTGATGCGCTCTACGTAGTCCTGGATGCAGCGGCTTTCGCGGATGCGCGGCGCACCGAACTGTCCCGCCCACGCCAGCGACGCGCCGAGGTAGACGTCGGCGGCGCTGAAGCTGTCGCCGAGCACGAAGGGACCCGGTGACAGGGCTTTTTCGATGGCGTCGATGACTTCGTCATAGTCGCCCCAGCCGACGGTCTGCTTGGGCAGCGGCGCCTGGGCACGCATCATGCGGTCGGTCAGCGCGGGCTCGAAGCAGCTGCCGCAGAAGAACAGCCACCGCAGCACCGTGCCGCGCGCGGACGAGCCCGGCGGCGGCATCAGCCCCGCTTTCGGATAGGCATCGGCGAGCCAGGCGATGATCGCGCCGTTCTCGGTCAGCACGGTGCCGTCATCCAGCACCAGCGTGGGAATCTTGCCCATCGGATTGATCGCCAGGAAAGCCGGCGCCCGGCTTTCCCCCTTGGCGATATCGAGGTGCTGCAACGCGTAGTCGGCGCCAACCTCCTCCAGCATCCAGCGCGCCACCGACGCGCGGCTCTGGGGGTTGTAGTAAAGCGTCATGGTCATACCGTCCTCCCGGCCTCGGCCCAATGGATTCGAGGCAGCAGGATAGCACCGACCCGGCGCCGTCAGTCGCTGAAAGCGAGCAGTTGCGCGCCTTCGGCAACCTGCTCGCCGATGCCGTAGAGCACTTCGCTGACGACACCGTCGGCGGGGGCACAGATGGTGTGCTCCATCTTCATTGCCTCCATCACCAGCAGCGGCGCGCCGCGCGCGACCGCGTTGCCGGCCTCGACCATCACGGCGATCACCTTGCCCGGCATCGGCGCGGTCAGCTTGCCGCCCTCGCCTTCGGCCTCGCCGGCATGGGCGAGCGGATCGAGCCAGGCCAGCGTGGCGTGGCGGCCGCCATGGAAGACGTGGAATTCGTCGCCATCCAGGTGGACCTGCCCGTGCGCGCGCCGCGTGCCGAGGTTGACGCGGATATCGTCGGCCTGGCAGGTATAGGCAAAGGGCGCGGCCTGGTCGGCGTAGCTCAGCGTGCTGCCGCGCTCGTTGCTGTCCAGCGTCACGTCGAGCACCTGCTCGCCATAGCCGAAGCGCAGCCTGCGCGACACGCCGCCGTTCAGCCGCCACGCGCCGGCGTGGGTCCACGGCGAGTGCTGGTCGGCGGCGTCGATGCGGAGCTGCTGGTTTTCGCGCGTCAGCAGCGCGGCCGCCGCCAGCGCGATCAGCTCCATGCCGACCGGCGCGGGCGGCGGGAACAGGACCGCCTCGTTGCGCGCGATCAGTCCGGTGTCGAGATCGGCGGTGCGGAACGCCTCCGACTTCACCAGCCGCTGCAGGAACGCCACGTTGGTCGACAGCCCGACCACGTGGTACGCCGCCAGCGCCTGGCGCATGCGCGCCAGCGCTTCGTCGCGGTCCTTGCCCCAGACGATCAGCTTGGCGATCATCGGATCGTAGAACGGGCTGATGGTGTCGCCCTCGCGCACGCCGGCATCGATACGCACGCCGGCCGGGCCGTGGGCATCCTCGCCGCGCATGAACTGCACCGCCGGCGGCGTGCGCAGGAAGCGCAGCGTGCCGGTGGACGGCAGGAACTGCTTGTCGGGATTCTCGGCGTAGATGCGTGCTTCCAGCGCATGGCCGTCGATGCGCAGTTGCTCCTGCGCCAGCGGCAGCGGCTCGCCCGCGGCGACGCGCAGCTGCCATTCGACCAGATCCTGGCCGGTGATCATCTCGGTCACCGGGTGTTCGACCTGCAGGCGGGTGTTCATCTCCATGAAGTAGAACGATCCATCCTGGTTGGCGATGAACTCCACCGTGCCGGCGCCGACATAGCCAACCGCCTTGGCCGCGGCCACCGCCGCCTCGCCCATGGCGCGGCGGCGCTCCTCGGTCATGCCCGGCGCCGGCGCTTCCTCCAGCACCTTCTGGTGGCGGCGCTGCACCGAGCAGTCGCGCTCGAATAGGTAGACGCAGTTGCCGTGCGTATCCGCGAACACCTGGATCTCGATATGGCGCGGACGGGTCAGGTACTTCTCCACCAGCACCTTGTCGTCGCCGAAGCTGGCGCTGGCCTCGCGCTTGACCGACGCCAGCGCGGCCTCGAAACCGTCGCCGGACTCGACCACGCGCATGCCCTTGCCGCCGCCGCCCGCACTGGCCTTGAGCAGCACCGGGTAGCCGATGCGGTCGGCCTCGCGGCGCAGCAGCGCCGGGTCCTGGTCCTCGCCGTGGTAGCCCGGCACCAGCGGCACCGCCGCCTTCTCCATCAGCTGCTTGGCCGCGCTCTTGCTGCCCATCGCGTGGATGGCGGACGCTGGCGGGCCGATGAAGACCAGCCCCGCCGCGGCGCAGGCCTCGGCGAACGCTTCGTTCTCGGACAGGAAGCCGTAGCCCGGGTGGATGGCCTGGGCGCCGGTCTCCTTCGCCATCTCGATGATATGGTCGGCGCGCAGGTAGCTGTCGCGCGCGGCGGCGCCGCCGATATGCACGGCCTCGTCGCAGAAGGCGACGTGGCGCGCCTCGGCGTCGGCATCGGA
>NZ_JBYOJO010000030.1:0-7508 GCF_057798955.1 Cupriavidus sp. 207A1
CCAGGTTCAGCTCGGCATCGAGCAGGTAGCAGCGGCGCGCGCCCACCGGGCGCCCGATCGGCGCGTAGGTGCCGGCGAAGCCGGCTGCGGGCGCATCGGCGCGCACCTTCCAGACCATCGGCGTGACCACGGTTTCGGTCGGGCCATAGCCGTTGATGAAGGTGCGCGGCGCCAGCGCGCGGCGCGCCTGCGCAAAGGCGGCGCGCGGCATGGCCTCGCCGCCGAAGGAGTAGAGCGCCACCGGCGGGCGCTCGCCGCTCTGTTCGCAGTACTCGGCCAGCTGGCGCAGATAGGCCGGCGGGAAGCCGGCGTTGGTGACGCCGTGGCGGGTCATGGCCGCGGCGGTCTGCTCGGGCGTCCACAGCGCATCGTCGCGCAGCAGCAGCGAGCCGCCGCAGGCAAGCGCGCACAGCCAGCGCTCGTGGGCGCCGTCAAAGGCGAACGAGAGGAAGTGCAGCTCGCGCGAATGCGGGCCCATCTCGTAGGCGTCGATGGTCGCGGCCACATGCATGGCCAGCGGTCCGTGCGCGACGCAAACACCCTTGGGCCGGCCGGTGGAGCCGGAGGTGTAGATCACGTAGGCAAGCTGGCCGGGGTGGACCGGCTGCTCGGGCAGCGGCGCGATGCCATCGGCGAGCGTATCCAGCGTCAGCACCGGCAGCGCCGCCGGCGCGGGCAGCGCGTCGAGCAGCGCCGGTTCGGTGACCAGCAGCCGGATGGCGCTGTCGTCGAACAGGTAGGCCAGCCGGTCCCTGGGATACGCCGGATCGAACGGCACGTAGGCGGCGCCGCAGCGCATCACCGCGAGCAACGCGACGACCAGGTCGGGCGAGCGCGACAGGGCGATGCCGACGCGATGCTCGGCGCCGATGCCGCGGGCGTGCAGCACGGCGGCGAGGCGGTCAGCGCGGGCCAGCAGTTCACCGTAGCGCAGCACCTGTTCGCCGCAGATCACGGCGACGGCATCGGGGCGCGCCGCCGCGTGGCGGGCGATGTGCGCGTGCACGGGCAGGGTCTCGCCGGCAGGCGCCTCGCCCTGGCCCAGCGCCAGCAGCGCCGCCTGCTCATCGTGCGTGAGCAGGCCGAGCGCGCCAACGGTCTGCGCCGGCGCGGTGCCGATGGCTTCCAGCAGCGCCGTCATCTGCGCGCAGATACGCGCCACCTGGACATCGTCGAACGCGCGCCGCATGTAGGTGAAGCCCAGCCGCAAGGTCCGGCGCAGGCTGACCTCGACGTCCATCTCGTATTCGGTCAGGCCCGTGCTGCCCTGCGTGGCAAAGCGCAGGCCGCTGCGGCCGGCCGATGCCAGCGCGTCCTCAAGCGGGAAGTTCTCGAACACCAGGATGCTGTCGAACAGCCGCTGGCCGGCCTGGCCGCCCCAGCGCTGGATATCGGACAGCGGCGTGTGCCCGTGCTCGCGCGCGGCCAGGTTGAAGTTCTGCAGTTCGCGCAGCCAGTCGCCGACCGCCTGCTCTGGGCGCGGGGCAGCCAGCACCGGCAGTGTGTTGATGAACAGTCCCAGCATCTGCTGGCTGCCCGGCACGTCGGCTGGGCGGCCGGCCACGGTGGCGCCGAAGGCCACGCGGCGCTGGCCGGTGTAGCGCTGCAACAGCAGCAGCCACGCGGCCTGCACCACGGTGTTGAGCGTCACCTTCTGGGCGCGGGCGTAGGCGGATAGCCGTTCCGTCAGCGCCGCGCCGCAGTCGTGCTGCAGCAGCCCGTAGCCTTCGCCGCCGGCCGGCGCAGGCAGCGCGTGCGCCAGCCGCGTAGGCGTGTCGAAGCCATCGAGCTGGCCGGCCCAGAACGCCTGCGCGGCACCGGCGTCGCGCTGCTGCAGCCAGCGGATGTAGTCGGCAAAGCGGCCTTCGGCCGGCGCGACGGCCTCGCCCGCATAGCGCTTGAGCACCTCGCCCAGCAGCTGCGAGGTGCTCCAGCCATCGAGCAGCAGGTGGTGCACGGTCCAGACCAGGTGGTGCCGGTCCGGGCCGGTGCGCACCAGCGTCAGCCGCATCAGCGGCGGGCACTCCAGGTCGAAGCCCCGGGCCAGGTCCGCCGCGGCAAGCCGGTCCAGCGCGTCCTGCACGGACGCGGCCGGCTGCGCCGACCAGTCGTGTTCGGCCAGCGGCAGCGGCACCTCGTGCGCCACCCATTGCAGCGGCTGCTCGCCGCGCTGCAGGAAGCCGGTGCGCAGGGCATCGTGGCTGCCGAGCGCTTCGCGCCAGGCCTGCGCGAAGCGGGCCGCATCGAGCCCCTCGACCTCGACCCGCAACTGGTTGATATAGGCGCTGCCGGCATCCGCGCGCGCCACGCTGTGGTACAGCATGCCCGCCTGCATCGGCGACAGCGGGTACAGGTCCTGCACCCGCGCGGCGTCGAGGCCGAGGCCGTCGAGCTGGCCTTGCGACAGGCGCGCCAGCGCAAAGTCCTCGCTGCGCAGGCTGGTCCGGCGCGGCCTTGCCTGGCCGTGCACCGCGTCGGCCTTGCCATCCAGCGGCGCCAACGCCTCGGCCACCGCCGCCAGCGTTTGCCGCTCGAACAGGTGTTTGGGCGTCAGCAGCCAGCCCAGCGCGCGCAGCCGCGCGACGATCTGCAGGCTCAGGATCGAATCGCCACCCAGTTCGAAGAAGTTGTCGGCGCGGCCGACGCGCGCCACCTTCAGCACCGCGGCCCAGGTGTCCGCCAGCAGCGTTTCCGCGCCCGGCTGCGGTGCCTCGTAGGCGCCGGTACCGGCGAATTCCGGCGACGGCAGCGCGCGCCGGTCGAGCTTGCCGTTGGGGGTGACCGGCATGCGCTCCAGCACGACCATGGCGGCGGGCACCATGTAGTCGGGCAGCGCCTGCGCCAGCCAGCCGCGCAGCGCGTCGGTGTCGATCGATGCGCCGGCCGCGGGGACGGCATAGGCCACCAGCCGCGCCGGACCGTCGCCGGTCAGTGCGACAGCCACGGCCTCGCGCACGCTGCCGTGCGCGAGCAGCCGCGCCTCGATCTCGCCCAGCTCGATGCGCAGGCCGCGGATCTTGACCTGGTGGTCGAGCCGCCCCAGGTATTCGATCTGGCCGTCGGCGCGGCGCCGCGCCAGGTCGCCGGTGCGATAGAGCCGTTCGCCCGGTGCGCTGTGCGGATCGGCGACAAAACGCTCCGCCGTGAGCGCCGCCCGGCCGAGATAGCCACGCGCCAGGCCCGCGCCGCCCAGATACAGTTCGCCCGCGATGCCGTCCGGCACCGGATGCATCGCGCCGTCGAGCACATGCGCGCTGACATTGGCGATCGGGCGTCCGATCGGCACCGCATGCCCGCCATCGTCGCGGCAGGTCCAGTGGGTGACGTCGATCGCCGCCTCGGTTGGACCGTACAGGTTGTGCAGGCCCGCCTGCGGCAGCAAGGCCATGGTGCGGCGGGCCAGGTCCGCCGGCAGCGCCTCGCCGCTGCAGACGATGTGGCGCAGGCTCGCGCACGCGGCGGCCACAGCGCCGTCGGCGACGAAGGCCTGCAGCATCGCCGGCACGAAATGCAGCGTGGTGACCCGGTGCTGCGCGATCAGCGCGGCGATCCGCTGCGGGTCGCGATGGTCGCCCGGCGCCGCCAGCGCCAGGCGCGCACCCGTCATCAGCGGCCAGAAAAACTCCCAGACCGAGACGTCGAAGCTGAACGGGGTCTTCTGCAGCACGGTGTCGGCGGCATCCAGCCGGTACTGCGCCTGCATCCACCAGAGCCGGTTATGCAGCGCGCCGTGCCGGTTACCGGCACCCTTGGGCCGGCCGGTGGAGCCGGAGGTGTAGATGACATAGGCCAGGTGCTCGGGCGACAGCGCGGGGACCGGGTTGTGGTCGCCGCCTTTCGCATAGAGCGCCGCATCGGCCAGGTCGACGGCGGCAACGGCACGGGGCAGCGCCTGCATCGCATCGGCGCGCTGCACCAGCACCAGGGCCACGCCGCTGTCCTCGATCATGTAGGCCAGGCGGTCGGCGGGATAGTCCGGATCGAACGGCACGTAGGCGCCGCCGGCCTTGAGGATGGCGAGCAGCGCGACGACCATCTCGACGGAGCGCTCGGCCAGCACGCCAACCGGCACATCCGGGCCCACCCCTTGCGCGATCAGTCGATGCGCGAGGGCGTTGGCGCGGCGGTTCAGCGCCGCATAGCTCAGGCGCTGCTCGCCAAAGCACAGCGCAATCGCGTCAGGCTGCGCGGCGGCACGGGCTTCGAACAGCCGGTGCACCGGTTCCGCGGCGGGATAGGGCTGGGGATCGGCACCCAGCGCCAGCGCGGCGCACGCCTCGCGCGGCACCATCAGCGCGATCTCGCCCAGCGGGCGCGCCGCGTCGGCGGCCAGTTGGCGCAGCACCGCGAACAGGCTGCGCGCCAGCGTGCGCGCCTGCGCTTCGCCGAGCACGGCGCGGTCGAAGCGGCAGGTCAGGTGCAGCGTGTCGGTATGCGCGAACAGCAGCGTCAGCGGATAGTTGGTCTCGGCCCGGTTGCGCACGCCGGAGAACGACAGCCCGTCCGGCGTGCGGCGCAGCGCCGCGTCGACCGGGTAGTTCTCGAACACGACGATCGAATCGAACAGGGCCTGGCCGCCCTGGCCGGCCCAGCGCTGGATGTCGTAGAGCGGGGTGTGCTCGTGCTCGCGCAGCGCCAGGTTCAGCGCCTGCACTTCGCGCAGCCAGTCGCCCACCGGTTGCTGCGGACGCGGCGAGGCGATCACGGGCAGCGTGTTGATGAACAGGCCCAGCATCTGCTGTGCGGCTGGCAGTTCGGCCGGGCGGCCCGCCACGGTGGCGCCGAAGGCCACGCACGCCTGGCCGGTGCAGCGCTGCAGCAGCAACAGCCAGGCGGCCTGCACCAGCGTATTGAGCGTGACCTTTTGCGCGCGGGCGAAACCGGCCAGCGCCGCGGTCTCGGCAGCGTCGAGTTCGTGGTGGTGCTCGCCCTGTCCGTGCCCATGCTCGGGCGCCGGCAGTGCCGCCAGCAGGCGGGTCGGCGCATCGAGCGGTGCCAGCTGCGCTCTCCAGAAGGCTTCGCCGGCGCCGGCATCGCGCGACTGCAGCCAGCCGATATAGTCGGCAAAGCGGCCGCCGCTGGCGGGCAGCGCTTCGCCGGCATAGTGGCGCAGCACTTCGCCGAGCAGCTGCGCGGTGCTCCAGCCGTCGAGCAGCAGGTGGTGCACGGTCCAGACCAGATGATGCCGGTGCGCGCCGGTGCGCAGCAGCGCCAGGCGCATCAGCGGCGGCCGCTCCAGGTCAAACCCCTGCGCGCGCTGGCGGTCCGCGAAGGCATCGATCTCGTCCGCGCCGCGCCCGCGCCAGTCCTCGACCAGCACGGGCAGCGCCGCCTGCCTGGCGACCCACTGCAGCGGCGGCTCGGCCCGGTGCAGGAAGCCGCTGCGCAGCGTGTCGTGGCGCGCCAGCACCGCATGCCATGCCGCGGTGAAGCGATCCGCCTCGATGCCCTCGACATCGACTCGCAACTGGTTGGTATACGCGCTCCCTTGCTCGGCAAACACGCTGTGGAACAGCATCCCGGCCTGCATCGGCGACAACGGGTAGAGGTCTTGCACCTGCTGCGGCACCAGCGCTAGCGCATCCAGCCTCGCCTGCGACAGGCTGGTCAGCGGGAAGTCGGATGGCGTGATGCCCGCGGGCCCGGCGGCGCAATGGGCGACAACTGCCTCCAGTTCCGTGCGCAAGGCTGCCGCCAGCGCTTCGATTGCCGTGCTGCGATAGCGGCGGCGGGCATAGGCCACCGACAGCTTGAGCTGTCCGCCCTGTACCTGCCCGCTGACCGACAACGGATGCGACAGCGGCGTGGCCGGATCCTGGCTGGCGCCTGCGCTGTCAGTCGAGAGCCGCCAGGGACTGTCGTCGGCAAAGCTGGCGTCGAGCTGGCCCAGGTAGTTGAACACGACTTCGGGCCTGGGCACATCGGCCAGCGCCGCCTGTTGCGCGGGCGAGCCGAAGCGGCGCAGCAGGCCATAGCCGATGCCTTCGCCGGGCACTGCGCGCAGCTGCTCCTTGACCGCCTTGATCGCGCCATCGAGCGTGCCGCTGCCATCGAGCGCGACCGGGAACAGGGTGGTGAACCAGCCGACGGTGCGGCTCAGGTCCAGCGTGTCGTCGACCCCGGCGACACGGCCATGGCTTTCCAGGTCGATCAGCACCCGCGCGCGGCCGCTCCAGCCGGCCAGCGCCCGCGCCAGCGCGGTCAGCAGCAGGTCGTTGACGCGCGTGCGGTACGCCGCCGGCGCGCGCTGCAGCAGCGCTTGGGTTAGTTCGGCAGGCAGCGTCAGCGTGACGGCATCGCGTTCGGCGATGGACATGGCGCCGTCCGGATCGTCGCAAGGCAGGCTGGCATCGATGGGCGCCAGCGCCTGCCAGTGCGCCAGTTCGGCCTCGCGCGTGGCGGCGTTGGCGCGCAGCGCCTGCGACCAGCGCTGGTACGACGCCGTGCGCGCCGGCAGCACGGCCTGCTCGCCTTGCCGGCGTTGCTGGTAAGCGTCGCGCAAGTCCTCGACCAGCACGCGCCACGACACCCCGTCGACTACCAGGTGATGGATCACCAGCAGCAGTTGCCAGCGCTCGCCGCACTGCAGCGCGACGGCACGCAGCAGCGGCCCTTCGGCCAGGTCCAGGCTGCGCTGGGCGGCCTCGCAGTGCGCCAGCCGCTCGGCTTCCGACGCGGCGTGGCGTACCCACAGCAGGTCCGGGCAGGCCTCGCTGTCGGCATACGCCTGCTGCCACGCGCCGTCGCGCTGGACGAAGCGCAGGCGCAGCGCATCGTGATGCGCGACCAGGTCGGCCAGCGCCGCGGCCAGCGCCGGCAGCCCGGGCGCCTCGCGGCAATCGAGCAGCACCGACTGGTTCCAGTGGTGACGCTGGTCCATCGGTGTCTCGAAGAAGCCGGCCTGGATCGGCAGCAGCGGCACCGCGCCAGCCGGCGCGGTGTTGCTATCGATCGAATCTTGTGCCACGGGCGCGGCGACCGCCGCCAGTTCGGCCAGCGTCTGGCGCTCGAACAGTTGCCGCGGCGTCAGCATCCAGCCGGCGGCGCGGGCGCGGGCGACGATCTGCAGGCTCAGGATCGAGTCGCCGCCGAGTTCGAAGAAGTTGTCGGCGCGGCCCACGCGCGGCAGATTGAGCACCTCGGACCAGATCGCGGCGAGCGCGGTTTCGGCGTCGCCCTCGGGCGCAACAAAGTCCTGGGCGCTGTCGAAGGCCGGGGCCGGCAGCGCGCGACGATCGAGCTTGCCATTGGGCGTCAGCGGCAGGACGTCGAGCACGACGAAGGCGGCTGGCACCATGTAGTCGGGCAGCTCGGCAGCCAGCGCAGTACGCAGCGTCGCGCCATCGATGGTGGACCCTGCAGCGGCGACCACATACGCCACCAGCCGCGCCCCGGACGGACCCTCGGCGGCGATCACCGCCGCGTTGGCGACACCGGACTGCGCCAGGATGCGCGCCTCGATCTCGCCCGGCTCGATGCGAAAGCCGCGGATCTTCAGCTGCTGGTCG
>NZ_JBYOJO010000031.1:0-7358 GCF_057798955.1 Cupriavidus sp. 207A1
GCTTCATGCCGATGCTGATGACCGCCGCCGGCACCGTCAAGGCCGCGCGCGTGCTGATCCTGGGCGCCGGCGTCGCCGGCCTGCAGGCCATCGCCACCGCCAAGCGCCTGGGCGCGGTGATCGAAGCCTCCGACGTGCGCCCCGCGGTCAAGGAGCAGATCGAATCGCTCGGCGGCAAGTTCCTCGACGTACCGTTCCTGACCGACGAAGAGCGCGAGATCGCGCAGGGCGTGGGCGGCTATGCTCGCCCGATGCCGCCGGATTGGATGAAGCGCCAGGCCGAGCTGGTGCACCAGCGCGCCATCCAGGCCGACATCGTCATCACCACCGCGCTGATCCCGGGCCGCAAGGCGCCGGTGCTGCTGCAGGAAGCGACCGTGCAGCAGATGAAGCCGGGCTCGGTGGTGGTCGACCTGGCCGCCGCGCAGGGCGGCAACTGCCCGCTGACGGTGGCCGACCAGGTGGCCAACCACAACGGCGTGATCCTGATCGGCCATACCAACCTGGCCAGCATGGTGGCGGCCGACGCCTCGGCGCTCTATGCCCGCAACGTGCTGGACTTCCTCAAGCTGGTCGTCGACAAGGACGGCGAGTTCACGCTCAACCTCGAAGACGACATCGTCGCCGCCTGCCTGATGACGGGACGCAAGCAAGCGGCGCTGGCCGGCTGATGCAAAGGAGACCTCAATGGAAATGGTTAGCCACACGGTGATCAACCTGATCATCTTTGTCCTGGCGATCTACGTGGGCTACCACGTGGTCTGGACCGTTACCCCCGCGCTGCATACGCCGTTGATGGCGGTGACCAATGCGATCTCGGCCATCATCATCGTTGGCGCCATGCTGGCCGCCGGCCTGACCGAGGGCTATGTTGGCCGCGCAATGGGCACGCTGGCGGTGGCGCTGGCGGCGGTCAATGTGTTCGGCGGCTTCCTGGTCACCCAGCGCATGCTGGAGATGTTCAGGAAGAAGGCACCCAAGGCGCAGGCTGAAGCAAAGGGGCAGCCTGGCGGCAAACTGTCGGAGGTAGCGCAATGAACGGCCTGTCGATGAATCTGGTGACGCTGTCTTACCTGGGCGCGTCGGTCTGCTTTATCCAGGCGCTCAAGGGGCTGTCACACCCGACCACCGCCCGGCGCGGCAACGGCTTCGGCATGGCCGGCATGGCGGTGGCAGCACTCACCACGGTGGCGCTGATCTTCAAGCTGAAGAGCGAGCTGCTGTCCGGCCGGGCGGATGCATCAGCGCCCGGCACCGGCCTGGCGCTGATACTGGCCGCGCTGGTGGTGGGCGGCGGCATCGGCGCCTACGTGGCCAGGAAAGTGCAGATGACCAAGATGCCCGAGCTGGTGGCGGCGATGCACTCGCTGATCGGCCTGGCGGCGGTGCTTATTTCGGTGGCGGCAGTGGCGGAGCCCGCCGCGTTCGGCATCACGGCTGCCGGTTCGCGTGATATCCCGCTCGGCAACCGGATCGAGCTGTTCATTGGCTGCTTTGTCGGCGCCATCACCTTCTCGGGCTCCGTGATCGCCTTCGGCAAGCTGGCCGGGCGCTACAAGTTCCGCCTGTTCCAGGGCGCGCCGGTGGTGTTCGCCGGCCAGCACTGGCTGAACCTGCTGCTCGCGGTGGCCATGGTCGGTTTCGGCATCGCCTTCTTCCTGACACAGGCGTGGGAGCCGTTCCTGGTGATGCTGGCAATTGCCTTCGTGCTGGGCGTGCTGATCATCATCCCGATCGGCGGCGCCGACATGCCGGTGGTGGTGTCGATGCTGAATTCGTACTCGGGCTGGGCCGCGGCGGGCATCGGCTTCTCGCTGAACAACCCGATGCTGATCATCGCCGGCTCGCTGGTGGGATCAAGCGGTGCCATCCTCTCGTACATCATGTGCAAGGCGATGAACCGCTCGTTCTTCAACGTGATCCTGGGCGGCTTCGGCAGCGACGCCACGTCCGCAAGCGGGCCGGCAGCGCAGGCGCAGCGCAACGTGAAGTCGGGCTCGGCCGACGACGCCGCCTTCCTGATGGGCAATGCGGAGACGGTCATCATTGTGCCTGGCTACGGTCTGGCGGTCGCGCGCGCCCAGCACGCGCTCAAGGAGCTGACCGAGGCCCTCACGGAAAAGGGCGTAACCGTGAAATACGCGATCCATCCGGTGGCTGGCCGCATGCCCGGCCACATGAACGTGCTGCTGGCCGAGGCAGAAGTGCCGTACGACCAGGTCTTCGAGATGGAAGACATCAACAGCGAGTTCGGCCAGGCCGACGTGGTGCTGGTGCTGGGCGCAAACGACGTGGTCAATCCGGCGGCCAAGACCGATCCCAAGTCGCCGATCGCCGGGATGCCGATCCTGGAGGCGTACAAGGCCAAGACCATCATCGTCAACAAGCGCTCGATGGCCGCAGGCTACGCCGGCCTGGACAACGAGCTGTTCTACATGGACAAGACCATGATGGTGTTCGGCGACGCCAAGAAGGTGGTCGAGGACATGCTCAAGGCCGCCTGAGCCGCAGCATTCGCAGCAATACAGAGGAGACAAGCAATGAACCAGCAAGGACGCGAGCTCGGCCTGTTTGCCGATCTGGACGGCAAGGTAGCGCTGGTAACCGGGGCCTTTGGCGGTTTGGGCCTGCACTTTGCGCAGACGCTGGCGCGCGCAGGCTGCAAGGTGGCACTGGCTGGCCGGCGCGTGGCCGAAGGCGAGGCCGTGCTGGCCGACCTGCGCAGGCAGGGCGGGCAAGGCTGCGTGGTGTCGCTCGACGTCAGGGATCCGGCATCGGTCGGTGCCGCGTTCGAGGCGGCGCACCGGCAGCTGGGACCGGTCCAGGTAGTCGTCAACAGCGCCGGCATCGCCACCACCGGGCCGGCCATGGAGGTAGAGGAGGGCGCCTGGCAAAGCGTGATCGACACCAACCTGAACGGCGCCTGGCGCGTGGCGCAGTGCGCGGCGCGGATGATGCGCGCAGCCGGCGGCGGCAGCATCGTCAACATCGCGTCGATCCTCGGCCTGCGCGTGGCGCAACAGGTGCCCGCATACACCGCCGCGAAGGCAGGCCTGATCCACCTGACGCGCTCGCTGGCGCTGGAATGGGCGCGTTACGGCATCCGCGTCAACGCGCTGGCGCCGGGCTACTTCGAGACCGACATCAACCGCAGCTTCTTCGAGAGCGACAGCGGCCGGGCCATGATCGCGCGCATTCCGCAGCGCCGGCTCGGCCAGCCCGGCCAGCTCGACGGCGCGCTGCTGTTGCTGGCCTCGGATGCGTCCGACTACATGACAGGCACGGTCCTGCCGGTTGACGGCGGCCACTCCATCAACTCGCTCTGAGACACATACCCATGTTCACTCCCTGTCCGACCGAACGCAGCCGGGCCATCGCCGATCGCGTCGAGTCCTTTGTGCGCAAAGTCGTCGCGCCCTACGAGCGCGACCCCCGTTACGGTGCGCATGGCCCGTCGGCGGACCTGGTCGACGAACTGCGCGCCAAGGCGCGCGAGGCGGGCGTCATGACGCCGCACATCCTCGATGATGGCAGCCACCTGACGCAGCTGGAGACCGCAGCCGTGCTCAAGCGCTCCGGGCTGTCGCCGCTGGGTCCTGTGGCCGTCAATACCATGGCCCCCGACGAGGGCAATATGTTCCTGCTCGGCAAAGTCGCCACCCCGGAACAGAAGCGGCGCTTCCTCGACCAGCTTGTCAGTGGCGCAGCCCGCTCGGCCTTCTTCATGACCGAGCCTGCCGAGGATGGCGGCGCCGGCTCGGATCCGTCAATGCTGCAGACCACCGCGGTGAAGCGGGGCGACGAGTGGGTCATCAACGGGCGCAAGATGTTCATCACTGGCGCGGAAGGGGCTTCGGTCGGCATTGTGATGGCGCGCACTGGCGAGGGCGGCAAGGTGCAGTCCACCATGTTCCTGGTGGACCTGCCCGATCCCGCCATTCGAATCGAGCGTGTGCTGGACACCATCGACAACTCGATGCCCGGCGGGCATGCCCTGATCGTCATCGACAACCTGCGGGTGCCGGCCAGCCAGGTGCTTGGCGAGATCAACGAAGGCTTCCGCTATGCCCAGGTCAGGTTGTCGCCCGCCCGCCTTTCGCATTGCATGCGCTGGCACGGCTGCGCCACGCGTGCGCATGAGATCGCCACGGCCTACGCGACCACGCGCAAGGCATTTGGCAAGCTGCTGATCGACCATGAAGGCGTAGGATTCATGCTGGCCGAGAACCTGATCGACCTGCAGCAGGCGGCATTGATGATCGACTGGTGCGCCGGCGTGCTCGATGGCGGTGCGGGGGGGACCAACGAGAGCTCGATGACCAAGGTGGCGGTGTCCGAGGCGGTGTTCCGCGTGGCCGACCGTTGCGTGCAGATCATGGGCGGCTCGGGGGTCTCGCGCGACTCCATCGTCGAGCAGGTGTTCCGTGAAGTCCGCGCCTTCCGCATCTACGACGGCCCCACCGAGGTACACAAATGGTCGCTGGCAAAGATGATCAAGCGCAAGACCCTGAGCGGGGAGGCGAGCCATGGCTAGCGCGCAAGCGTTCGCCGGCACAGGGCCGGTGCGCGACCAGCATCGCTTCGACCAGGCTGCGCTGGAGCGCTGGATGGCGCGTAACGTGGCGGGATACGCCGGACCGCTGACGATCGACCAGTTCAAGGGCGGGCAGTCCAATCCTACCTATCGCCTGCGTACGCCCGGGCGCAGCTATGTGCTGCGACGCAAGCCACCCGGCGAGCTGGTCAAAGGCGCCCACGCCGTGGAACGCGAAGCCAGGGTGATGGCGGCGCTGGGCCAGGCGGGCTTTCCGGTACCCCGGATCCACGGGCTCTGCACCGACGACGCGGTGATCGGCAGTTGGTTCTTCGTCATGGATCTCGTCGAGGGCCGGATCTTCTGGGATGCCGGTTTTTCCGATGTGGCGCCGGGCGAGCGTGCGGGCTACATGGACGCCATGAATGCCACGCTGGCCAGCCTCCACACCATCGATCCGGCTGCCGTCGGCCTGGGCGACTACGGCAAGCCTGGCGGCTACGTCGCCCGCCAGGTCGCGCGCTGGTCGGAGCAGTACCGCAGCGACGAGCTGGCCGGCCGGCATCCTGCGATGGACCAACTGGTCGACTGGTTGCCCCGGCATCTGCCCGCCGCCGATGAGGTTGCCATCACCCACGGCGATTTCCGCGCCGACAACCTGATCTTCCATCCCACTGAGCCGCGGGTGCTGGCGGTGCTGGACTGGGAACTGTCGACGCTGGGCGATCCGCTTGCCGACTTTGCCTATCACGCCATGATGTTCCGCATGCCGCCCGATATCCTGGGCGGCATCGCGGGGCGGGACCTGGCGGCAGCGGGATTGCCCGACGAGGCCGCCTATGTCGAAGCCTACTGCCGCCGCACCGGACGCCGGGGCATTGGCAACCTGGATTTCTACATCGCTTTCAACATGTTCCGCTTCGCAGCGATTCTCCATGGCATCAAGGCCCGCGCCGCACGCGGCACGGCGTCCAGCGCCGACGCGCGTGCCATGGGCGAGCGCTTCGCGCGGGTGGCTGATCTTGCTTGGATACAGGCGCAGCGCGTTATGGCTTGAGCAGGCGGCGTGAGGGCCTATGGTGGCTGCCGAACTGCTGGCAGCCATCTCCGAAATCAACTTTATTTGACATAACACTTATTATGCGAAACGTAGGTGTTGGCCGTTTTTAGTAATGTCACCTTTGCCATGGTTAGAGATGTCACCTGAGCCTGAGTCCCCGTACGCTGCGAGTTTCGTCGGGCGCTACGGGAGGCAGCCATGCGCGAACGGGATTTGGTGACCATGAGCATGCGTGAAGTTGACCGGATGAAGGTGATCCAAGCTGTCGCCGATGGGCACTTGGCGCGCTGGCGAGCAGCCGAGCGCTTGGGCATCAGCGCCCGGCACGTCAGGCGGCTTGTTCTGCGACTGTTGGAGGACGGCCCCAGTGGACTGATCTCGCGCAAGCGCGGTCGCCCCGGTAACCGGCAATTGCCGCCGGGCCTCGAATCCCGGGTGCGTGGCCTGATTCGCGACAGCTATGCCGACTTCGGCCCGACCCTCGCCTGGGAGAAGCTGCGCGAGCGCCACGGCATCGAAGTCTCGCCAGCCTGCGTTCGCCGCATCATGATCGACGCGGGCTTCTGGGTGCCGCGCAAGCTGCGCCCGCCCAAGGTGCACCAGCCGAGGAACCGCCGCGCCTGCCTGGGTGAGCTGGTGCAGATCGACGGCTCCGACCACGCCTGGTTCGAGGACCGGGCGCCGGCCTGCACGCTGCTGGTCTACGTCGATGACGCGACCGGGCGCCTGATGCAGCTGCTGTTCGTGCCGACCGAATCCACGCCGGCGTATTTCACCGCCACGCGCGCCTATGTCGAGCGCCATGGCAAGCCGATGGCGTTCTATTCGGACAAGGCCGGCATCTTCCGCGTCAACGCCAGGGACAGCGCCGAGGGCCGCGGCTACACCCAGTTCGGGCGCGCGCTGTTCGAGCTCAATATCGACATCCTGTGCGCCAATTCGAGCCCGGCCAAGGGCCGCGTGGAGCGGATGAACGGCACCTTGCAGGACCGGCTGGTCAAGGAGCTGCGGCTGCGCGGCATCAGCACGATGGCCGCCGCCAACGCCTTTGCCCCGCACTTCATCGCCGACTTCAATGCGCGCTTCGCCAAGGTGCCCAAGCGCGATTTCGATGCGCACCGGCCGCTGCGCGGCGACGAGGACCTGGCGCGGATCTTCAGCTGGCGCGAATGGCGCAAGGTCTCGCAAAGCCTCACGCTGCAGTACGACAAGGTGATGTACTTGCTCGCGGACCGGCCCGAGCACCGGCGCCTGATTCATCGGTATATCGAGGTGGCCGAGTATCCGGACGGGCGCATCGAGCTGTGGGCCGATGGCGCTGCCCTGCCCTACACCACTTATGACCGGCTCGGCGAGATGGACCAGGGTGCGATCGTCGAGAACAAGCGGTTGGGAGCGGTGCTGGCGCTGGCTGCCAAGGTGCAGGCGCAGCGCGACGATCGCCAGCAGGCGGGGCCGTCGCGCACGCTGCAGGGTGAACCCGCTCGGCCCCATCGCGCGCCGCTGAACGTCAAGCGGCAGCGGCTGATCAACCGGCTCGATCTGGAACGCGCGCTGGCGCCCGCGCCGCTGCAGCGGAACGCGGACCTTTTAACTTTGCCCACCGCGAATCCACCGCCCCACCCTGCGCTGAATTCAGTCACGTCAGGCCAGCGCCACCGCCCTACTTCTACCCCGCAAAAGAACCCAACCCCGCACAAAAAGCACGCCCATGCCGACATTTGAATTTAGCGGAAGAGACGACCTTTCAAAACCGCCTAGACA
>NZ_JBYOJO010000032.1:0-6018 GCF_057798955.1 Cupriavidus sp. 207A1
CCAGGTTCAGCTCGGCATCGAGCAGGTAGCAGCGGCGCGCGCCCACCGGGCGCCCGATCGGCGCGTAGGTGCCGGCGAAGCCGGCTGCGGGCGCATCGGCGCGCACCTTCCAGACCATCGGCGTGACCACGGTTTCGGTCGGGCCATAGCCGTTGATGAAGGTGCGCGGCGCCAGCGCGCGGCGCGCCTGCGCAAAGGCGGCGCGCGGCATGGCCTCGCCGCCGAAGGAGTAGAGCGCCACCGGCGGGCGCTCGCCGCTCTGTTCGCAGTACTCGGCCAGCTGGCGCAGATAGGCCGGCGGGAAGCCGGCGTTGGTGACGCCGTGGCGGGTCATGGCCGCGGCGGTCTGCTCGGGCGTCCACAGCGCATCGTCGCGCAGCAGCAGCGAGCCGCCGCAGGCAAGCGCGCACAGCCAGCGCTCGTGGGCGCCGTCAAAGGCGAACGAGAGGAAGTGCAACTCGCGCGAATGCGGGCCCATCTCGTAGGCGTCGATGGTCGCGGCCACATGCATGGCCAGCGGTCCGTGCGCGACGCAAACACCCTTGGGCCGGCCGGTGGAGCCGGAGGTGTAGATCACGTAGGCAAGCTGGCCGGGGTGGACCGGCTGCTGGGGCAGCGGCGCGATGTCCTCGGCGAGCGTATCCAGCGTCAGCACCGGCAGCGCCGCCGGCGCGGGCAGCGCGTCGAGCAGCGCCGGTTCGGTGACCAGCAGCCGGATGGCGCTGTCGTCGAACAGGTAGGCCAGCCGGTCCCTGGGATACGCCGGATCGAACGGCACGTAGGCGGCGCCGCAGCGCATCACCGCGAGCAACGCGACGACCAGGTCGGGCGAGCGCGACAGGGCGATGCCGACGCGATGCTCGGCGCCGATGCCGCGGGCGTGCAGCACGGCGGCGAGGCGGTCAGCGCGGGCCAGCAGTTCACCGTAGCGCAGCACCTGTTCGCCGCAGATCACGGCGACGGCATCGGGGCGCGCCGCCGCGTGGCGGGCGATGTGCGTGTGCACGGGCAGGGCCTCGCCGGCAGGCGCCTCGCCCTGGCCCAGCGCCAGCAGGCTGCGGTGTTCGGACTCGTCAAGCAGGTCCACCGCATCGAGCGATTGTTCGGGCGCGTCGGCCAGCCGGCTCAGCAGCCGCACGTAATGGCGCGCAAGCCGCTCCGCCGTGCCGGCGTCGAACAGTTCCGCGGCATAGTAAAAGCACGCATGGACATGGCCGTCGCTGTCCTCGCGGGTATCGAGCGTCAGCTCCAGCGCCGTGGTGCGCTCGCCTACCGGCGCGCTTTCCAGGTCGAGGCCGGGCAGCGCAACACGCGCGGCGCGGTCGCCGCGGCGGTGGTTGTGCACCACCTGGAACAGCGGGTGGTAGCTGACGCTGCGCTCGGGCTGCAGCGCCTCCACCAGTTGCTCGAACGGCAGGTCCTGGTGCGCCTGCGCGCCCAGCACGGCTTCCCGGGTCTCGCCGAGCAGCGCCGACAGGGACTGGCTGCCGCCAACGTGCGCGCGCACGACCTGCGTGTTGACGAACAGGCCTACCACGCGCTCGGTTTCCATGCGGTTGCGGCCGGCCACGGGCACGCCCACGCACAGATCGCGGCTGCCGGTGTAGCGGTACAACAGTGCCTGGAAGCCGGCCAGCAACGCCATGAACAGCGTACCGCCGCTGGCTTGCGCGCGTTCGCGCAGCGCGTGGGCAAGCCTGTCGGGAAGCTCGATCTCGCAGCGCTGCGCACGGTAGGCGGCCACCGCGGGGCGCGCACGGTCGGTCGGCAGCGCCAGCACGCCAGGGGCACCGTCCAGCGCCGCGCGCCACCAGGCGAGTTGCCGCGCCTGCTCGCCGGCCTCGAGCCAGTTGCGCTGCCACACGGCGTAGTCGGTGTAGCCGATCGCCTGGCCGGCCTGCGGCAAGGGCTGGCCGAGCCGATGCGCGCGGTAGGCCGCCGCCAGCTCGTCGATCAGCAATTGCATCGACCAGCCGTCCGAGACGATATGGTGCATCGCCAGCACCAGCAGATGGTCCCGCGCGCCCAGGCGCAGCAGGTGTACCCGCAGCAACGGCGCGCTGCCCAGGTCGAACGGCGCCTCGGCGATCGCCGCCGCATGCGCATCGGCGCCGCCGGGGTCGGCCGACAAGTCGGTCAGCGGCAGTTCAATGCTGGCTGCCGGGCGCACATGCTGCCGCACCGTGCCGTCGGCATCGTCCAGGAATGCCGTGCGCAGGGCTTCATGGCGCTGCACCAGCGCGGCAAAGGCCGCCTGCAGGGCGCCGATGTCGAGTTCGCCGTGCAGCGCCACGCGGCTGCTGATGTGGTAGGCCGCGCTGTCCGGCGCGAAACGGTGCAGGAACCACTGGCGCTGCTGCGCGTACGACAGCGGCGCGTGGTAGCCGGCCGGGGCATCGGGCCGCGGCAGCGCGGGGATCGGCAGTTGCGAGAATGCGATGCCTTGCTCGGCCATCTTGTCGAGAAAGGCGCGGCGCTGGGCCGGCGCCAGCGTGGCAAAGCGCGCGGCCAGCCGGGCCGCGGTATTGGCTTCGATCATTCAGACTGACTCCAGGGTATTGGCGAACGCTTCCAGTTCCAGCAGGGCGGCTTCATCGGCATGGCGTTGCTGGGATGGCAGCGCAGCGGCCAGTTCGGCCAGCGTGGCGGCGCCGAACAGCTGGGCCAGCGGCACCTCGATGCCCAGTTCGCCCTGGATCCGGGACAGGAGCTGGACGGCCAGCAGCGAATGGCCACCCAGTGCGAAGAAGTTGTCGTGGCGGCCTACCGCGGGCACCTGCAGCAGGGCTTGCCAGATGCCGGCGAGACGGATCTCGAGCTCGCCCTGCGGCGCTTCCCGCGCCGCGGCCGCGGCGGGTGCGGCGGCGTGCGGGGCCGGCAGCGCCTGGCGGTCCAGCTTGCCGTTGGCGGTGAGCGGCAGCGCATCGAGCAGCACGATGGCGGCCGGCACCATATGCGGCGGCAGGGTGGCGGCCAGGGCGCGGCACAGCGCGGCGGGATCGGGCCGGGCATCCGCTTGCGGCACCGCATAGCCGACCAGTTGCATGCCGCCGGCAGCAGGCGCGGCGACTACCGCGGCCTCGCGGACCTGCGGCAGCGCCGCCAGCTGCGCCGCCACTTCGCCCGGCTCCACGCGGAAACCGCGGATCTTGACCTGGTCGTCGACGCGGCCCAGGTATTCGAACACGCCGTCGGCGCGGCGCCGCACGCGGTCGCCGGTGCGGTACAGGCGCGCGCCGTCGCCGGCGAACGGATCGGGCACGAACCGGTCTGCGGTAGACGCGGCACGGCCAAGGTAGCCGCGCGCCAGCGCGGGGCCGCCGATATAGAGTTCACCGGCGATGCCGTCGGGTAGCGGACACAGCTGGGCGTCCAGCACGCAAGCGCGGGTGCCGGGCAGCGGTTGCCCCAGCGGCAAGCCGGTGCCTGGCTGCGCCGTGGTGCCGGCCGCGTGCACGAGCACGCCCACGGTGGTCTCGGTCGGCCCGTAGTGATTGACCAGCCGGCACGCCGGCCGGGCCGCGTGGAGGCGCGCGCGCAGCGCCGCGTCGGTGGCTTCGCCGCCCAGCACCAGGGTGTGTCCGGGCAGCACGTCGGCAAGCGCCACCCCGGCCGCCTGCGCGCCGTCGAGCAAGGCACGCAGGTGGCCGGGCACGATCTTGAGCACGCCGATGCGGTGCTGCGCCATGTAGCGCGCGAAGGCCGCGGCATCGAACACGCAGCGGCGCGCTGGCAGGTGCAGCGCGCCGCCGCTGGCCAGCGCGCCGAACAGCACCGTGTGGCCCAGATCGGCCGCGGGCGTCGACACCATGGCCATGCGCGACGCCGGCGCCAGCGCCAGTTGCGACAGCACGCCGTGCAGGTAGTGGGCCAGCGCCGCGTGCGAGATGCCCACGCCTTTCGGCCGCCCGGTGGATCCCGAGGTGTAGATCACATAGGCCAGGTGGTGCGGATGCAGCTCCGGCGAAGGGTTGGCGTGCTCGCCGTCATACAAGGATGGCGCGCTCAGGTCGATCACCGGCACGGCCGCCGGCAACGGCGCGATGACGTCGGTCCGCTGCACCAGCAGCATCGCCACGCGGCTGTCCGCGACCATGTAGGCCAGGCGGTCGGCGGGATAGTCCGGGTCGAACGGCACGTAGGCGCCGCCGGCCTTGAGGATGGCCAGCAGGGCGACGACCATCTCGACGGAGCGCTCGGCCAGCACGCCCACGCGCACATCCGGCCCCACGCCCTGCGCGGCCAGTCGATGCGCGAGGGCATTGGCCCGCCGGTTGAGTTCCCGGTAGGCCAGTTCCTCGCCATCCGCCGCCAGTGCCACGGCTGCCGGTGTCGCGGCCGCATGGGCTTCGAAGCGATGGTGTGCCAGCCGGGCCGTGGTTGCGGGGACGGCCAGCGGCGCGTCAGCCCCGGCCAGGCTGACGCGGCCCAGTGGCCTGGCCGCATCCGCGGCCATCTGGCGCAGCACCGCAAACACGCCGTGCGCCAGCGTGCGCGACTGCGCTTCGCCGAGCACGGCGCGGTCGAAGCGGCAGGTCAGGCGCAGCGTGTCGGTGTGGGCGAACACCAGCGCCAGCGGATAGTTGGTCTCGGCCCGATTGCCGATACCGGAGAACGACAGCCCGGCCGGCGCGCGGCGCAGCGCCGCGTCGACCGGGTAGTTCTCGAACACGACGATCGAATCGAACAGGGCCTGGCCGCCCTGGCCGGCCCAGCGCTGGATGTCGTAGAGCGGGGTGTGCTCGTGCTCGCGCAGCGCCAGGTTCAGGGCCTGCACCTCGCGCAGCCAGTCGCCCACCGCTTGCTGCGGACGCGGCGAGGCGATCACGGGCAGCGTGTTGATGAACAGGCCCAGCATCTGCTGCGCGGCCGGCAGTTCGGCCGGGCGGCCCGCCACGGTGGCGCCGAAGGCCACGCACGGCTGGCCGGTGCAGCGCTGCAGCAGCAACAGCCAGGCGGCCTGCACCAGCGTATTGAGCGTGACCTTCTGCGCGCGGGCGAAACCGGCCAGCGCCGCGGTCTCGGCAGCGTCGAGTTCGTGGTGATGCTCTCCCTGTCCGTGCCCATGCGCGGGCGCCGGCAGTGCCGCCAGCAGGCGGGTGGGCGCATCGAGCGGTGCCAGCTGCGCTTTCCAGAAGGCTTCGCCGGCGGCGGCATCGCGCGACTGCAGCCAGCCGATATAGTCGGCAAAGCGGCCGCCGCTGGCGGGCAGCGCTTCGCCGGCGTAGTGGCGCAGCACTTCGCCGAGCAGCTGCGCGGTGCTCCAGCCGTCGAGCAACAGGTGGTGCACGGTCCAGACCAGATGATGGCGGTGCGCGCCGGTGCGCAGCAGCGCCAGGCGCATCAGCGGCGGCCGCTCCAGGTCGAAGCGCTGGCCCAGTTCGGCGGCGGCAAAGCGGTCCAGCTCGGCGGCGTCGCGGCCGGTCCAGTCCGCATGGGTGAGCGGCAGCCGCACCGAGCGGGACACCCACTGCAGCGGCTGCTCGCCACGATGCAGGAAGCCGCAGCGCAGGCTGTCGTGGCGCGCGAGCGCGGCCTGCCATGCCGCGATAAAGCGCGCCGGATCGAGTCCGTCGATATCGACGCGCAGCTGGTTGGTATAGGCACTGCCCTCGGGCGCCAGCACACTGTGGAAGAGCATGCCGGCCTGCATCGGCGAGAGCGGATAGAGGTCCTGCACCTGCGCGGGATCGAGCTTCAGCGCAGCGAGTCCTGACTGCGTCAGCCGCGCCAGCGGGAAATCGCTGGGCGTAACGCCGGCGGCGCCCGCATTGCAATGGGCAATCAGTGCTTCCAGTTCCTCGCGCAAGGCTGCGCCGAGTCGGCGCACCGTCTGCGCCTGATGGCGTGCGCGGCTGAAGGCGAGCGTCAGACGCAGCTGGCCATCCAGCACCTGCCCGCTGACCGACAACGGATGCGACAGCGGCGTGGCCGGATCCTGGCTGGCGCCTGCGCTGTCAGTCGAGAGCCGCCAGGGACTGTCGTCGGCAAAGCTGGCGTCGAGCTGGCCCAGGTAGT
>NZ_JBYOJO010000033.1:0-5801 GCF_057798955.1 Cupriavidus sp. 207A1
TGTCTAGGCGGTTTTGAAAGGTCGTCTCTTCCGCTAAATTCAAATGTCGGCATGGGCGTGCTTTTTGTGCGGGGTTGGGTTCTTTTGCGGGGTAGAAGTAGGGCGGTGGCGCTGGCCTGACGTGACTGAATTCAGCGCAGGGTGGGGCGGTGGATTCGCGGTGGGCAAAGTTAAAAGGTCCGCGTTCCGCTGCAGCGGCGCGGGCGCCAGCGCGCGTTCCAGATCGAGCCGGTTGATCAGCCGCTGCCGCTTGACGTTCAGCGGCGCGCGATGGGGCCGAGCGGGTTCACCCTGCAGCGTGCGCGACGGCCCCGCCTGCTGGCGATCGTCGCGCTGCGCCTGCACCTTGGCAGCCAGCGCCAGCACCGCTCCCAACCGCTTGTTCTCGACGATCGCACCCTGGTCCATCTCGCCGAGCCGGTCATAAGTGGTGTAGGGCAGGGCAGCGCCATCGGCCCACAGCTCGATGCGCCCGTCCGGATACTCGGCCACCTCGATATACCGATGAATCAGGCGCCGGTGCTCGGGCCGGTCCGCGAGCAAGTACATCACCTTGTCGTACTGCAGCGTGAGGCTTTGCGAGACCTTGCGCCATTCGCGCCAGCTGAAGATCCGCGCCAGGTCCTCGTCGCCGCGCAGCGGCCGGTGCGCATCGAAATCGCGCTTGGGCACCTTGGCGAAGCGCGCATTGAAGTCGGCGATGAAGTGCGGGGCAAAGGCGTTGGCGGCGGCCATCGTGCTGATGCCGCGCAGCCGCAGCTCCTTGACCAGCCGGTCCTGCAAGGTGCCGTTCATCCGCTCCACGCGGCCCTTGGCCGGGCTCGAATTGGCGCACAGGATGTCGATATTGAGCTCGAACAGCGCGCGCCCGAACTGGGTGTAGCCGCGGCCCTCGGCGCTGTCCCTGGCGTTGACGCGGAAGATGCCGGCCTTGTCCGAATAGAACGCCATCGGCTTGCCATGGCGCTCGACATAGGCGCGCGTGGCGGTGAAATACGCCGGCGTGGATTCGGTCGGCACGAACAGCAGCTGCATCAGGCGCCCGGTCGCGTCATCGACGTAGACCAGCAGCGTGCAGGCCGGCGCCCGGTCCTCGAACCAGGCGTGGTCGGAGCCGTCGATCTGCACCAGCTCACCCAGGCAGGCGCGGCGGTTCCTCGGCTGGTGCACCTTGGGCGGGCGCAGCTTGCGCGGCACCCAGAAGCCCGCGTCGATCATGATGCGGCGAACGCAGGCTGGCGAGACTTCGATGCCGTGGCGCTCGCGCAGCTTCTCCCAGGCGAGGGTCGGGCCGAAGTCGGCATAGCTGTCGCGAATCAGGCCACGCACCCGGGATTCGAGGCCCGGCGGCAATTGCCGGTTACCGGGGCGACCGCGCTTGCGCGAGATCAGTCCACTGGGGCCGTCCTCCAACAGTCGCAGAACAAGCCGCCTGACGTGCCGGGCGCTGATGCCCAAGCGCTCGGCTGCTCGCCAGCGCGCCAAGTGCCCATCGGCGACAGCTTGGATCACCTTCATCCGGTCAACTTCACGCATGCTCATGGTCACCAAATCCCGTTCGCGCATGGCTGCCTCCCGTAGCGCCCGACGAAACTCGCAGCGTACGGGGACTCAGGCTCAGGTGACATCTCTAACCATGGCAAAGGTGACATTACTAAAAACGGCCAACAATTTCATTCGCATAATGTATATTATGTTAAATAAAGTATAGGCAGCACCTCCGACCCGCCCAGCGCCTCCTACGCAGCTTGAGCAAAACGCAAGCCTCCAATCTCATTCCTTCCGTGCGCCAGCCCACATTGGCTCTCTGCCTGCCCCCCTAAGCTAGAAAAGTCCGGTCGGATGTCCTTCGGCATGCCACCGTGAGCTTCCAGCGCGGAACTCCCGCATTCCATGGCAACGCTGTCACTGGAGGTGATGCAAATGCGTCAACGCATGATTTTCCGGAAAACCGTGTGGGCGTCAGTGGTTGGTTTCTTCCTGCTGGCACCGTCGGTTTACGCAGCTCCGCCCGTCAGCTTTGATAATGACGCCTGCAACAACCCTTCCGCGGAAGCCAGGCTGAGGCAGCGAGAAGCTGCCGTGCTCGGCCCGGCCCATGCCGAGTCGCATGCGCGCGCACGTGGCAAACAGTGTCGGGTGGCAGCCGGGCTGGACCGGGTTGCCACGCCGGATGACCAGGTGCTGGCAGCGGCCAGGGCTCAGGCCACCAATACGGCGGGCCAATGGAGCCAGCCATTCGTCATCCCGGTAGTCGGCATCACTGCGGTATTGCTACACACCGGCAAGGTGCTGTTCTGGTCGTACGAGCCTACGCAGTACCATAATCCGGCAGCGTCGAACACCGGTGTCGCCTATGTGTGGGATCCCGCGACACGCACGGGGCATCCCATAACGCCGCCTGAGAACATCTGGTGTGCCGGCCAGACGATATTGAGCGACGGCAGGGTTTTCATTGCGGGTGGCAATCTGCGCTACCCCGACCCGAATGCGCCAGAAGGCCAGCAGAACTTCCAGGGCGCGCTGAGCAGCTATACGTTCAATCCGCTCAGCGAGAGCTGGACCACCCAGCCAAATATGTCGGTCGGCCGCTGGTATCCGACCGTGACCAAGCTGGCAGACAACCGGGTAGTCATCACCAGCGGCCTCGACGAAACGGGATCCGGAAATACCACGTCGGTGGTCGAACTGTTCACCCCTGCCGCGGGCATGGACAGCGTAGGCACGATGAGCACGGTGTCGTTCCACCATCCGTCCGGCATGTACCCGTTCCAATACCTGCTTGGTTCTGGCCAGATGATGCAGGCCGGGCCGGCCTTCTTCAATACCGTGCTGCTGACGCCCGGCACGTGGTCATGGAGCGGCATTCCGAACATGCTGAGTTCGCACTATGAGTACGCCAACGGCGTGCTCTATACCGATGCCTCGGTCACGCCCGCCAAACAGGTCGTGATGATCGCCGGTGGCGCCGAAGGCGACAGCGCCTTCCGCAACAACGAATGGTTCGATGTCGGCAACCCCAACGCAGGGTGGCGACAATTTCCGCAGTGGCTGCAGCCTCGCCATAACGCCAATACCGTGATCCTGCCGGATGGAACGCTGTTTACGGTGGGCGGCAATGCGGCCAGCAACGGTTATGACAACCCGCATTTTGACAGCGAGCTTTACAACAAGCCGGCCGGGGATCCGACCGGGACCTGGATTCCGATGAGCCCGAACACGATACAGGCGGGCTACCACTCCAGTGCCATTCTGTTGCCCGACGCCACCGTCTTGCTGTCCCAGGACGACATGAATCCCCTGGCCGTCAGTACGCACCAGGCACAGGTGTATTCGCCACCGTACCTGTTCAAGGGCGCGCGCCCGAATATCACCAGCGCACCGGGTACATTGAGCCTGGGACAAACCTTTACCGTTGGCTCCAGCACGCCCAGTGTTTCCAGCGTTGCACTGGTGGCGCCGGGGGCCGTGACGCACGGCAACGACATGCACCAACGCTATATCAAATTGCGCCATACCAAACAGGGCGCCAAGAACCTGCGCGTCACCCTGCCCGCCTCCAGTTCGCTGGTGCCGCCCGGTTACTACATGCTGTTTATCATCGACTCGCAAGGGGTGCCTTCCGTCGCCAAATTCGTTCGGGTTTCCTGAGGCAGGAGGTCGCACGGCATGACGGCATGATTGTTGCAAGGCCGGGTATGGTTGCCCGTTCAGGAGACAGTCATGCCATTCGATGCACGCCAGCCCGGCCGCCGTGGGCACCATGTCAAATCCCCGCTTGCGGCGGTATTGCTATGCCTGACAACCGGCCTGTACGCCGCGCCGCCCGCCGGCGACGTGGACTTCATGAACAAGGCCGCACAGGCAGGCCAGATGGAGATCGATGCCAGCAAGCTGGCCGAGACCAAGGCCACCAGCGCCACGGTCAAGCGTTTTGCCGGGCAGATGCTGCAGGACCACCGCGCCGCCGCGGAAGATCTCAAGCGACTGGCCAACGCCAAGGGCGTCCAATTGCCGACCACCCCGAGTCCCGCTGACCAGAAGAAGCTGGAAGCCATTGGCGCACTGCAAGGCGCCAGCTTCGACAAGCAGTACGCCGACGAAGTCGGGGTCAAGGCGCACAACGATGCGGTGGCACTATTCCGCAAGGCCGCGAGCGATGCGCGCGACAACGATGTACGGGATTTTGCAAAGAAGACCTTGCCGACGCTCGAGCACCATCTGGAATCCGCCAGGAAAATGGCATCGGAGGTATCGCGATAGCTGCCCGCAATGCTGGTCAGCCGGAGAGACGCCCACCCTTCCCTTCGCACCGCCACTCGGACAGGTGTAGCGAATAACGGCTGACCGTGCCAGCGGCAAGGCATCTGACGTCAGGGGAGGCAATATTGTGTGCACCAATTTCACCGCGGTGACGGGCCCGGTGCTGCGCGATGTTTTCGGGGCAGAACCGCCACCAGGAACATGGAAGCCGGAAATATGGCCAGGCGATGCCGCGCCGATCGTCCGTGCGGATGCCCGTGGCCGGCGCGAATGTTTGCTGGCCACCTTTGGCCTCGTGCCGCGCGCACGCCACGTCCACGGCGCGCGGGATTTTGAAACCATGAATGTCCGCGCCGAGTGCGTCGGTGACAGGCGCGGTTCGTGCAGCGCCTGGCACCGCACCCAGCTGTGCCTGGTGCCTGCGATGGCCATTTACGAGCCGTGCTACGTCGCGGGCCAGGGCTGGATCCGCTACCGGATCTGGCTACCGGACGAGCCGGCGCTTGGCATCGCCGGGCTGTGGAGGCAATGGCCGGATGGCTCCTATTCCTTCGCCATGTTCACGGTGAGCGCGCCTGGTCATGCGGTGATGAAGCTGATGCACACCCCCGGCAAGGAAAAACGGGCGGTTGTGATGATTCCGTACCTGCAGTGGCAAGCGTGGCTCGCGTGCCGGGATCCCGAACTGGCGCGAAGCTTCATGGCGCTCTATCCGGCAGAGAAGATGATGGCGGTTCCTGCCCCGCTTACGCCCCAACCCGCCGAGGAATCCGGCACGGCCGGCGTGGCCGCGCCAACCAGGTAGCCTGCTCAGGCGAAACGGTCATGCAGGATGGAAGCGCTCAGCTGACGCTTCTTCCAGTACATATGGTCGATGCGCTGCTGCAGCTTTCCCAGCACCGCAGGGTCCAGGGTTTCATAGGTCAGCAGCACGGCGGGGTGCGAGCCGTCGCCATCTTCATGCTCCAGGCTGTCGAATGGCGGGAATCCGTATTTCTCCAGGAACGTCCGGATTTCCTCGTCCGAGGTGTCGGGGTCGATATTGGTGAGCAGCAGGCGGCTCATTCTCTCTCGCAATTACAAGGTGACGGCGGGCGGGTGCTTTTTTTGAGGTTAGCACCTCGGCACCGTCCCTGCAGGACTGGACACATCGTCGCAGCACGCCATCGCCGCGCCAGCATGCTGCACGGCCGCGATTGAATGAATTCCCGCTCCGTGAGCGGACAGCGTTGCAAATAATCCATGCCTGGCCGCTGCGGCCTACCAGGTAGCGCGGATATTCCGTCAGGCGCGCGGCTGGAACATGAGCGCGCCGTAGTGACTGGCCATGCCCGTTGCGCCGCGCCAAAGCAAAAACCCCTCGCAGCACACGCTGTCGAGGGGTTTTGCACAATAAGAGCCTGGCGATGACCTACTTTCACACGGGAATCCGCACTATCATCGGCGCGGAGCTGTTTCACGGTCCTGTTCGGGATGGGAAGGGGTGGTTCCAGCTCGCTATGGTCACCAGGCATGAGGGGTTGTGGCGCTGTCGGGTT
>NZ_JBYOJO010000034.1:0-3186 GCF_057798955.1 Cupriavidus sp. 207A1
TTCCCGGCGTGGGCCGACACTCCGCCGCTGCGCCGCGCGCGCATCCTGTTCAAGTTCAAGGAACTGCTGGACCAGCACCACGACGACCTCGCCGCGCTGATCACGCGCGAGCACGGCAAGGTGTTCTCGGACGCCAAGGGCGAGGTCACGCGCGGCATCGAGGTGGTGGAGTTCGCCTGCGGCATCCCCAACCTGCTCAAGACCGATTTCACCGACAACATCGGCGGCGGCATCGACAACTGGAACCTGCGCCAGCCGCTGGGCGTGGTGGCCGGCATCACGCCGTTCAACTTCCCGGTGATGGTGCCGATGTGGATGTTCCCGGTGGCGCTGGCGTGCGGCAATACCTTCGTGCTCAAGCCGTCCGAGCGCGACCCGTCGCCGAGCCTGCTGATTGCGGATTTGCTGCGCCAGGCCGGCCTGCCCGACGGCGTGTTCAACGTGGTGCAGGGCGACAAGGAGGCGGTCGACGCGCTGCTTGCGCATCCGGACGTGCAGGCGCTGTCGTTCGTCGGCTCGACCCCGATCGCCGAGTACATCTATACGGAAGGGACCCGGCACGGCAAGCGCGTGCAGGCCCTGGGCGGCGCCAAGAACCACCTGGTGGTGATGCCCGACGCGGACCTGGACCAGGCCGTCGACGCGCTGATCGGCGCGGCCTATGGCTCGGCCGGCGAGCGCTGCATGGCGATCTCGGTGGCGGTGGCGGTCGGCGAGGTGGCCGACCAGCTGGTGCCGCGCCTGGCCGAACGCGCGCGTGCGCTGAAGATCCGCAACGGCATGGAGGCCGATGCCGAGATGGGACCGCTGGTGACCGGCGCGCACAAGGCCAAGGTCGAAGGCTATATCGCCAAGGGTGTGGCGGAAGGCGCAACCCTGGTGACCGATGGCCGCGGCCACCGCGTCGACGGGCACGAGAACGGCTTCTATGTCGGCGGCACGCTGTTCGACCATGTGACGCCGGAGATGACGATCTACAAGGAAGAGATCTTCGGCCCGGTGCTGTCGGTGGTGCGGGTGCATGACTTTGCCGAGGCGGTGGCGCTGATCAACGCGCACGAGTACGGCAACGGCGTGTCGTGCTACACCAGCGACGGCGGCATCGCGCGCGCGTTCGCGCGGCAGATCCAGGTGGGCATGGTCGGCATCAACGTGCCGATCCCGGTGCCGATGGCGTGGCATTCGTTCGGCGGCTGGAAGCGCTCGCTGTTCGGCGACCACCATGCCTATGGCGAAGAGGGCGTGCGCTTCTACACGCGCTACAAGAGTGTGATGCAGCGCTGGCCGGACTCGATCGCCAAGGGCGCGGAGTTCACCATGCCGGTGGCGAAGTAACCAGCGGGGCGCGGGCATGAAGGTCAACCGCATCGTCGCCAACATCGGCACCGCCGACCCCGGCCAGGCGCGCGCCTTCTACCAGGACGTGCTGGGCCTGGACCTGCTGATGGACCACGGCTGGATCCGCACCTACGGCAGCGATGGCACCGCGCGCGCGCAGGTCAGCTTTGCCGTGGAAGGCGGCAACGGCACGCCCGTGCCCGCACTGTCGATCGAGGTCGACGATGTCGACGAGGCCCACCGCCGCATGGTGGCCGCCGGCTTTGCCGTGGAATACGGCCCGGCCGACGAGCCGTGGGGCGTGCGCCGCTTCTTCGTGCGCGACCCGTTCGGGCAACTGGTCTCAACATCCTCGCGCACGCCTGAGCGCGCGCCTTGCCTGCCGTCAGTGCCGGGCAGGCCGGGCTTTCCTATCATTCCTGCCATGCGGTGGCCGGGTGCAAGTGCTGTAAGCGCCCGGCCAGCGGCGTACACTAGCGCCCTTTTTGCCGGACCCGCGCGTTGCCACCGCGGGCCCGGCCACCGTTGCAGGAGTCTGAATGAGCTTGTTCCGTACCAAGGACATCGACGCGATGCTGGCCGTCGCGCGCGATGACGGCCTGAAAAAAGTGCTGGGTCCGGTCGACCTGGTGCTGATGGGCATCGGCGCCATCATCGGCACCGGCATCTTCGTGCTGACCGGCACCGGCGCGTTGACCGCGGGGCCAGCGCTGACGGTGTCGTTCGTGATCGCGGCGCTGGCGTGCGGCTTTGCCGCGCTGTGCTACGCGGAGTTCGCCTCGGCGATCCCGGTGTCGGGCTCGATCTATACCTACAGCTACGCCACGCTGGGCGAGATCGTCGCGTGGATGATCGGCTGGGACCTGCTGCTGGAATACGGGCTGGCCACCTCGGCCGTGTCGGTGGGCTGGTCGGGCTATTTCCAGTCGCTGATGGCGGGCTTCGGCATGAAGCTGCCGGCGGCGCTGAGCGCGGCGCCGGGCTCGGTGCCGGGCGTGCACACCGTGCTGAACCTGCCGGCGTGCCTGATCATGCTGGCCATCACCTGGGTGGTGTCGTACGGCGTGCGCGAGTCCGCGCGCGTCAACAACCTGATGGTGGCGGTGAAGATCGGCGTGGTGCTGCTGTTTATCGCGGTGGGCGTGTGGCACGTGCAGCCGGCCAACTGGCAGCCGTTCGCGCCGTTCGGCTTTGCCGGCATCTTCAATGCGGCGGCGCTGGTGTTCTTCGCCTTTATCGGCTTCGATGCCGTGACCTCGGCCGCGGAAGAAGTGCGCAACCCGCGCCGCGACCTGCCGATCGGCATCATCGGCTCGCTGGCGGTCTGCACCGTGCTGTATGTGGTGGTCGCAGCGATCATGACCGGCATCGTGCCGTTCGCGAAGTTTGCCGGCGTGGACCACCCGGTCTCGCTGGCGCTGCAGTTCGCCGGCCAGAACTGGGTGGCGGGCTTTGTCGACCTGGGCGCGATCCTGGGCATGACCACGGTGATCCTGGTGATGACCTACGGCCAGACCCGCGTGATCTTTGCCATGTCGCGCGATGGGCTGCTGCCCGAGCGGCTGTCGTCGGTGCACCCGGTGCATGCCACGCCGTATTTCGCCACCTGGACCGTGGGCGTGGTATTTGCCGCGATTGCCGCCTTCGTGCCGCTGAACGTGCTGGCCGAGCTGATCAATATCGGCACGCTGGCCGCCTTCACCCTGATCTCGGTGGCGGTGCTGGTGCTGCGCAAGACCCGGCCCGAGCTGCCGCGCGCGTTCCGCTGCCCGGGCGTGCCGGTGGTGCCGCTGCTGTCGATCGGCTTCTGCCTGTTTCTGATGGCGCACCTGCAGGCGCTGACCTGGG
>NZ_JBYOJO010000035.1:0-3170 GCF_057798955.1 Cupriavidus sp. 207A1
TGTTGGCCGTTTTTAGTAATGTCACCTTTGCCATGGTTAGAGATGTCACCTGAGCCTGAGTCCCCGTACGCTGCGAGTTTCGTCGGGCGCTACGGGAGGCAGCCATGCGCGAACGGGATTTGGTGACCATGAGCATGCGTGAAGTTGACCGGATGAAGGTGATCCAAGCTGTCGCCGATGGGCACTTGGCGCGCTGGCGAGCAGCCGAGCGCTTGGGCATCAGCGCCCGGCACGTCAGGCGGCTTGTTCTGCGACTGTTGGAGGACGGCCCCAGTGGACTGATCTCGCGCAAGCGCGGTCGCCCCGGTAACCGGCAATTGCCGCCGGGCCTCGAATCCCGGGTGCGTGGCCTGATTCGCGACAGCTATGCCGACTTCGGCCCGACCCTCGCCTGGGAGAAGCTGCGCGAGCGCCACGGCATCGAAGTCTCGCCAGCCTGCGTTCGCCGCATCATGATCGACGCGGGCTTCTGGGTGCCGCGCAAGCTGCGCCCGCCCAAGGTGCACCAGCCGAGGAACCGCCGCGCCTGCCTGGGTGAGCTGGTGCAGATCGACGGCTCCGACCACGCCTGGTTCGAGGACCGGGCGCCGGCCTGCACGCTGCTGGTCTACGTCGATGACGCGACCGGGCGCCTGATGCAGCTGCTGTTCGTGCCGACCGAATCCACGCCGGCGTATTTCACCGCCACGCGCGCCTATGTCGAGCGCCATGGCAAGCCGATGGCGTTCTATTCGGACAAGGCCGGCATCTTCCGCGTCAACGCCAGGGACAGCGCCGAGGGCCGCGGCTACACCCAGTTCGGGCGCGCGCTGTTCGAGCTCAATATCGACATCCTGTGCGCCAATTCGAGCCCGGCCAAGGGCCGCGTGGAGCGGATGAACGGCACCTTGCAGGACCGGCTGGTCAAGGAGCTGCGGCTGCGCGGCATCAGCACGATGGCCGCCGCCAACGCCTTTGCCCCGCACTTCATCGCCGACTTCAATGCGCGCTTCGCCAAGGTGCCCAAGCGCGATTTCGATGCGCACCGGCCGCTGCGCGGCGACGAGGACCTGGCGCGGATCTTCAGCTGGCGCGAATGGCGCAAGGTCTCGCAAAGCCTCACGCTGCAGTACGACAAGGTGATGTACTTGCTCGCGGACCGGCCCGAGCACCGGCGCCTGATTCATCGGTATATCGAGGTGGCCGAGTATCCGGACGGGCGCATCGAGCTGTGGGCCGATGGCGCTGCCCTGCCCTACACCACTTATGACCGGCTCGGCGAGATGGACCAGGGTGCGATCGTCGAGAACAAGCGGTTGGGAGCGGTGCTGGCGCTGGCTGCCAAGGTGCAGGCGCAGCGCGACGATCGCCAGCAGGCGGGGCCGTCGCGCACGCTGCAGGGTGAACCCGCTCGGCCCCATCGCGCGCCGCTGAACGTCAAGCGGCAGCGGCTGATCAACCGGCTCGATCTGGAACGCGCGCTGGCGCCCGCGCCGCTGCAGCGGAACGCGGACCTTTTAACTTTGCCCACCGCGAATCCACCGCCCCACCCTGCGCTGAATTCAGTCACGTCAGGCCAGCGCCACCGCCCTACTTCTACCCCGCAAAAGAACCCAACCCCGCACAAAAAGCACGCCCATGCCGACATTTGAATTTAGCGGAAGAGACGACCTTTCAAAACCGCCTAGACAATAGGTGTAGCAGCTAAGCGGTAATGTCCGCTTCTGGCTAAGTTCAAATGTCCGAGTTTGGCTGGCGTAAGCTTGACGGCTTCCAGCGCGCGGGAGCCCGTCATGCCAGCAGGAGCCATTACCATGACGATGCGGCAGATCGACCGGCTCAAGGTCGTTCAAGCGCTGGCAGACGGCCATCTCAAGACCGGGATTGCCGCATCCAGGCTGGGACTAACGCCCCGACAGACCCTGCGCCTGCTGTCGCCGACCGCTGGTAGTGCCCGAGGGCGAAGACCGGGACGCCAGCCACGGCTGATCCCGGCCATCGGCCAACTTGGGTCGGATTTCGGACAAAGCCATGCCGGCCAGATCCACTGCCCTCGCCGCTCGCCTTATAGTCTCGCGCTACACCAATCGACAGGACCGACCGATGAAAACACGTGCAGCAGTTGCCTGGGGTGCGGGAAAGCCGCTGACCATCGAAGACGTCGACCTCGACGGCCCGCGCGCCGGCGAAGTGCTGGTGGAAGTGAAGGCCACCGGCATCTGCCACACCGACTACTACACGCTGTCCGGCGCGGACCCGGAAGGCATCTTCCCGGCGATCCTGGGCCATGAGGGTGCCGGCATCGTCACCGATGTCGGCCCGGGCGTGACCTCGCTCAGGCCGGGCGACCACGTGATTCCGCTGTACACGCCGGAATGCCGACAGTGCAAGTTCTGCCTGTCGCGCAAGACCAACCTGTGCCAGGCCATCCGCGCGACGCAAGGCAAGGGCCTGATGCCGGACGGCACCTCGCGCTTCTCGATCGACGGCAAGCCCATCTTCCACTACATGGGCACCTCGACCTTCGCCAACCACATCGTGGTGCCGGAGATCGCGCTGGCGAAGATCCGCCCGGATGCGCCCTTTGACAAGGTCTGCTACATCGGCTGCGGCGTCACCACCGGCGTGGGCGCGGTGCTGTTCACCGCCAAGGTCGAGGCCGGCGCCAACGTGGTCGTGTTCGGCCTGGGCGGCATCGGGCTTAACGTGATCCAGGCGGCGAAGATGGTGGGCGCCGACAAGATCATCGGCGTCGACCTGAACCCGGCGCGCGAGGCGATGGCGCGCAAGTTCGGCATGACGCATTTCATCAACCCCAAGGATGTCGACAGCGTGGTCGACCACATCATCCAGCTCACCGACGGCGGCGCGGACTACTCGTTCGAATGCATCGGCAACACGCAGGTCATGCGCCAGGCGCTGGAGTGCTGCCACAAGGGCTGGGGCAAGTCGATCATCATCGGCGTGGCCGAGGCCGGCGCGGAAATCTCGACGCGTCCGTTCCAGCTGGTGACCGGGCGCGAGTGGAAAGGCTCCGCCTTCGGCGGCGCGCGCGGCCGCACCGACGTGCCGAAGATCGTCGACTGGTACATGGAAGGCAAGCTCAATATCGACGACCTGATCACGCACACGCTGCCGCTGGAGCGCATCAACGAAGGCTTCGACCTGATGAAGCGCGGCGAGTCGATCCG
>NZ_JBYOJO010000036.1:0-2816 GCF_057798955.1 Cupriavidus sp. 207A1
CCCGGCGCCGGCATCATCACCGGCATCGGCCGCGTGGCCGGGCAGGAATGCGTGATCGTCTGCAACGACGCCACCGTCAAGGGCGGCACGTATTACCCGATGACGGTCAAGAAGCATGTGCGGGCGCAGGAGATCGCCGAGGAAAACCACCTGCCGTGCATCTACCTGGTCGACTCGGGCGGCGCCAACCTGCCCAACCAGGACGAGGTCTTCCCCGACCGCGACCACTTCGGCCGCATCTTCTACAACCAGGCCAACCTGTCCAAGCGCGGCATCCCGCAGATCGCGGTGGTGATGGGCTCGTGCACCGCGGGCGGCGCCTACGTGCCGGCGATGAGCGACGAGTCGATCATCGTCAAGAACCAGGGCACCATCTTCCTGGGCGGCCCGCCGCTGGTGAAGGCCGCCACCGGCGAGGAAGTCAGCGCCGAGGACCTGGGCGGCGCCGACGTGCATACGCGGCTGTCCGGCGTGGCCGACTATTTCGCGCAGAACGACCATCATGCGCTGAGCCTGGCGCGCAACATCGTGCAGCACCTGAACCGGCGCAAGCCGGACCAGATCCGTCTGCACGAGCCGGTCGAGCCGCTGTATCCGGTGGAAGAGCTGTATGGCGTGATCCCGACCGATACGCGCAAGCCGTACGACGTGCGCGAGGTGATCGCGCGCCTGGTCGACGGCTCCGAGTTCGACGAGTTCAAGGCCCGCTACGGCACCACGCTGGTGTGCGGCTTCGCCCGCATCTGGGGCTATCCGGTGGGGATCGTCGCCAACAACGGCATCCTGTTCTCGGAGTCGGCGCTCAAGGGCGCGCACTTTATCGAGCTGTGCTGCCAGCGCAAGATCCCGCTGGTGTTCCTGCAGAACATCACCGGCTTCATGGTGGGGCGCAAGTACGAGAACGAGGGCATCGCCCGCAACGGCGCCAAGATGGTGACGGCGGTGGCGACCGCGCAGGTGCCCAAGTTCACGGTGATCATCGGCGGCTCGTTCGGCGCGGGCAACTACGGCATGTGCGGGCGCGCGTATTCGCCGCGCTTTTTGTGGATGTGGCCGAACGCGCGCATCTCGGTGATGGGCGGCGAGCAGGCCGCGAGCGTGCTGGCGACGGTGCGCCGGGACGGCATCGAAGCGAAGGGCGGCCAGTGGAGCGCGCAGGAGGAAGACGCCTTCAAGCAGCCGATCCGCGACCAGTACGAGCACCAGGGCCACCCGTACTACGCCAGCGCGCGGCTGTGGGACGACGGCGTGATCGATCCCGCGCAGACGCGCACGGTGCTGGGGCTGGGGCTGTCGGCCAGCCTCAATGCGCCGATCGACGAGATGAAGTTCGGCGTGTTCCGCATGTAATCGTGGCATGTCTCAACGACTACAACGACTAGGAAGCTCAATGTTCAACAAGATCCTGATCGCCAACCGCGGCGAGATCGCCTGCCGCGTGGCTGCCACCTGCCGCCGGCTGGGCATCAGCACCGTCGCGGTGTACTCCGATGCCGACGCCGAGGCGCGCCACGTCGCCTTCTGCGACGAGGCCGTGCATATCGGCGGCGCCGCCGCGCGCGACAGCTACCTGCGCGCCGACCATATCATCGAGATGGCGAAGGAGACCGGCGCCCAGGCCATCCACCCGGGCTACGGCTTCCTGTCCGAGAACGAAGCGTTCGCCGAGGCCTGCGCCGCGGCGGGGCTGGTCTTCATCGGCCCGCCAGCGTCCGCCATCCACGCGATGGGCAGCAAGAGCGCGGCCAAGCAGCTGATGGAGAAGGCGGCGGTGCCGCTGGTGCCGGGCTACCACGGCGAGGACCAGGACCCGGCGCTGCTGCGCCGCGAGGCCGACCGCATCGGCTACCCGGTGCTGCTCAAGGCCAGTGCGGGCGGCGGCGGCAAGGGCATGCGCGTGGTCGAGTCCGGCGACGGTTTCGAGGCCGCGCTGGCGTCGGTCAAGCGCGAGGCCAGCGCCAGCTTCGGCGACGACAAGGTGCTGGTGGAGAAGTACCTGACCCGTCCGCGCCATATCGAGATCCAGGTGTTCGCGGATACGCACGGCAACTGCGTCTACCTATTCGAGCGCGACTGCTCGGTGCAGCGCCGCCACCAGAAGGTGCTGGAGGAAGCGCCGGCGCCGGGCATGACCGAGGAGCGCCGCCGCGCCATGGGCGAGGCGGCGGTGGCCGCGGCCAAGGCGGTTGGCTATGTCGGCGCCGGCACGGTGGAGTTCATCGCCAACCAGGATGGATCGTTCTACTTCATGGAGATGAACACCCGCCTGCAGGTCGAACACCCGGTGACCGAGATGATCACCGGCCAGGATCTGGTCGAATGGCAGCTGCGCGTCGCCGCGGGCGAGCCGCTGCCGCTGGCGCAGGAGCAACTGCGCATCGACGGCCATGCGCTGGAAGCACGCATCTACGCCGAGAATCCCGACAAGCAGTTCCTGCCGTCCACCGGCACGCTGCGCTTCCTGCGCACGCCGCCGGCGGTGCAGTTCATGCGCGGCGAGGATGCCCACGGCCCGGCCGGCGTGCGTATCGATGCCGGCGTGCGCGAGGGCGACACCATCAGCCCGTTCTACGATCCGATGATCGCCAAGCTGATCGTCTGGGGCAAGGACCGCGACGAAGCGCTGGCGCGCATGCGCCAGGCGCTGGCGGCGTACCACGTGGTCGGGCTGTCGACCAACGTGGCGTTCCTGCAGCGGCTGGTGAAGTCGGAGGCGTTCCGCACCGCCGATCTCGACACCGGACTGATCGCGCGCAACGAGGCGGTCCTGTTCCCGCCGCCCGCGCCGGTCGGCATGGAGCTGATCGCGCTGGCGG
>NZ_JBYOJO010000037.1:0-2524 GCF_057798955.1 Cupriavidus sp. 207A1
AAGTTATACAGTGCTCGCACAGCAAAACGTGACTGGATCTTCGGATCTGGTCAGTCAGTTTTCTGAGAGTGAGCGACCGCTCGAAAGAGCGAGGACCTTCGGGTCCACACAGAGATTGAACTGAAGAGTTTGATCCTGGCTCAGATTGAACGCTGGCGGCATGCCTTACACATGCAAGTCGAACGGCAGCGCGGGCTTCGGCCTGGCGGCGAGTGGCGAACGGGTGAGTAATACATCGGAACGTGCCCTGTCGTGGGGGATAACTAGTCGAAAGATTAGCTAATACCGCATACGACCTGAGGGTGAAAGCGGGGGACCGCAAGGCCTCGCGCGATAGGAGCGGCCGATGTCTGATTAGCTAGTTGGTGGGGTAAGAGCCTACCAAGGCGACGATCAGTAGCTGGTCTGAGAGGACGATCAGCCACACTGGGACTGAGACACGGCCCAGACTCCTACGGGAGGCAGCAGTGGGGAATTTTGGACAATGGGGGCAACCCTGATCCAGCAATGCCGCGTGTGTGAAGAAGGCCTTCGGGTTGTAAAGCACTTTTGTCCGGAAAGAAATGGCGCTGGTTAATACCCGGCGTCGATGACGGTACCGGAAGAATAAGCACCGGCTAACTACGTGCCAGCAGCCGCGGTAATACGTAGGGTGCGAGCGTTAATCGGAATTACTGGGCGTAAAGCGTGCGCAGGCGGTTTGATAAGACAGGCGTGAAATCCCCGAGCTCAACTTGGGAATGGCGCTTGTGACTGTCAGGCTAGAGTATGTCAGAGGGGGGTAGAATTCCACGTGTAGCAGTGAAATGCGTAGAGATGTGGAGGAATACCGATGGCGAAGGCAGCCCCCTGGGACGTCACTGACGCTCATGCACGAAAGCGTGGGGAGCAAACAGGATTAGATACCCTGGTAGTCCACGCCCTAAACGATGTCAACTAGTTGTTGGGGATTCATTTCTTCAGTAACGTAGCTAACGCGTGAAGTTGACCGCCTGGGGAGTACGGTCGCAAGATTAAAACTCAAAGGAATTGACGGGGACCCGCACAAGCGGTGGATGATGTGGATTAATTCGATGCAACGCGAAAAACCTTACCTACCCTTGACATGCCACTAACGAAGCAGAGATGCATCAGGTGCCCGAAAGGGAAAGTGGACACAGGTGCTGCATGGCTGTCGTCAGCTCGTGTCGTGAGATGTTGGGTTAAGTCCCGCAACGAGCGCAACCCTTGTCTCTAGTTGCTACGAAAGGGCACTCTAGAGAGACTGCCGGTGACAAACCGGAGGAAGGTGGGGATGACGTCAAGTCCTCATGGCCCTTATGGGTAGGGCTTCACACGTCATACAATGGTGCGTACAGAGGGTTGCCAACCCGCGAGGGGGAGCTAATCCCAGAAAACGCATCGTAGTCCGGATCGTAGTCTGCAACTCGACTACGTGAAGCTGGAATCGCTAGTAATCGCGGATCAGCATGCCGCGGTGAATACGTTCCCGGGTCTTGTACACACCGCCCGTCACACCATGGGAGTGGGTTTTGCCAGAAGTAGTTAGCCTAACCGCAAGGAGGGCGATTACCACGGCAGGGTTCATGACTGGGGTGAAGTCGTAACAAGGTAGCCGTATCGGAAGGTGCGGCTGGATCACCTCCTTTCAGAGCGTGCCTCCGGCGTTGAGCGTCCACACTTATCGGTAGTTTGTTGGTTAAGGCCAGGTGGCCAAATGCAAGCGCTTAAGACTTGAGCGTTTGCATTTGGCATTGCCTAGCGATCGCGGGTCTGACCTGCGGATCGGCTGTTCTTTAACAATATGGGATGTAGTAAAGGTGTCGCGGTGCTTTGATGAGAAGCACAGTAGTTAAACGCGATACCGGGTTGTGATTGTATCAACCAAAATGTATTTTAAAGTGATCGAAAGATGACTTGGAATACGGCACAAATGCGAGAACTCAACCTGTAGTGAGCGTGTCTTCGAGACACACTTGTTATAGGGTCAAGCGAACAAGTGCATGTGGTGGATGCCTTGGCGATCACAGGCGATGAAGGACGCGGTAGCCTGCGAAAAGCTTCGGGGAGCTGGCAAACAAGCTTTGATCCGGAGATGTCCGAATGGGGAAACCCGGCCCGTATGGGTCATCCCACACTGAATTCATAGGTGTGGGAAGCGAACGCGGCGAACTGAAACATCTAAGTAGCTGCAGGAACAGAAATCAACCGAGATTCCCAAAGTAGTGGCGAACGAAATGGGAAGAGCCTTGTACTCTTTAGCAGTGGTGTTAGCAGAACGGGATGGAAAGCCCGGCCATAGCAGGTGATAGCCCTGTATGCGAAAACACGATTGTGGAACTAGGTGTACGACAAGTAGGGCGGGACACGTGAAATCCTGTCTGAAGATGGGGGGACCATCCTCCAAGGCTAAATACTCGTGATCGACCGATAGTGAACCAGTACCGTGAGGGAAAGGCGAAAAGAACCCCGGGAGGGGAGTGAAATAGATCCTGAAACCGCATGCATACAAACAGTCGGAGCC
>NZ_JBYOJO010000038.1:0-2058 GCF_057798955.1 Cupriavidus sp. 207A1
GCTTAGTCGAGGATCTTTGCCACGACGCCGGCGCCGACGGTACGGCCACCTTCGCGGATGGCGAAGCGCAGGCCTTCTTCCATGGCGATCGGGGCGATCAGCTTGACGGTGATCGACACGTTGTCACCCGGCATGACCATTTCCTTGTCCTTCGGCAGCTCGATCGAGCCGGTCACGTCGGTGGTACGGAAGTAGAACTGCGGGCGATAGTTGTTGAAGAACGGGGTGTGACGGCCGCCTTCGTCCTTCGACAGGATGTACACCTCGCCGGTGAAGTGGGTGTGCGGCTTGATCGAACCCGGCTTGCACAGCACCTGGCCGCGCTCGACGTCTTCACGCTTGGTGCCGCGCAGCAGCAGACCGACGTTGTCGCCAGCCTGGCCCTGGTCCAGCAGCTTGCGGAACATTTCCACGCCGGTGCAGGTGGTCTTCACCGTCGGCTTGATACCGACGATTTCGATTTCTTCGCCGACCTTGATGATGCCGCGCTCGATACGGCCGGTCACCACGGTGCCGCGACCCGAGATCGAGAACACGTCTTCCACCGGCATCAGGAAGGTACCGTCAACGGCACGCTCCGGCGTCGGGATGTAGGTGTCCAGCGCGTCGGCCAGGCGCATGATGGCTTCTTCGCCCAGGTCGCCCTTGTCGCCTTCCAGCGCCAGCTTGGCCGAACCCTTGATGATCGGGGTGTCGTCGCCGGGGAATTCGTACTTCGACAGCAGCTCGCGAACTTCCATCTCGACCAGCTCGAGCAGTTCGGCGTCGTCCACCATGTCGCACTTGTTCAGGAACACGATGATGTACGGCACGCCAACCTGACGGGCCAGCAGGATGTGCTCGCGCGTCTGCGGCATCGGGCCGTCAGCGGCCGAGCACACCAGGATCGCGCCGTCCATCTGGGCGGCACCCGTGATCATGTTCTTCACGTAGTCGGCGTGGCCCGGGCAGTCAACGTGCGCGTAGTGGCGGTTGGCCGTCTCGTATTCGACGTGGGCGGTATTGATGGTAATACCGCGAGCCTTTTCTTCCGGCGCTGCGTCGATTTCGTCGTACTTCTTGGCCGCACCGCCGAACTTCGCTGCCAGCACCGTGGCGATCGCTGCGGTCAGCGTGGTCTTGCCATGGTCAACGTGACCAATCGTACCAACGTTCACGTGCGGCTTGGTCCGCTCGAACTTTTCCTTTGCCATTTCGCGACTCCTGTCTCGGTAGCGATATTGCCAGTGCGTGGTATTTGGTGCCCATGGGCAGGATCGAACTGCCGACCTCTCCCTTACCAAGGGAGTGCTCTACCACTGAGCCACATGGGCGAAACTAGACGTACTACTTTATGACAGCAACCGCGCGACTGGAGCGGGTGAAGGGAATCGAACCCTCGTCGTAAGCTTGGAAGGCTTCTGCTCTACCATTGAGCTACACCCGCCTGGGTCTTTCCTGCTTCTTCACCGGCGTTGCCGGCTGCTGTCTTGCATTCTGGTGGAGAGGGCTGGATTCGAACCAGCGTAGGCGTAAGCCAACAGATTTACAGTCTGCCCCCTTTAGCCACTCGGGCACCTCTCCGCAGAGAACTATCGATTATGGGCTTCCTCGCCGCTCCTGTCAAGCACTTTCCGTTGCGGATGCTGTGCTGGCATGGAATCGGGAGGGCGTTCCGGCGTGGCGTCTGGCGCTGCCTGACCGCTCCCACAAGCGCAGTTTAGATTTCTGCGTTCTCACCCTATAGGGGCTTCGCCGAACGGCTTCTGGCGGCTCTGGAGCGGCCAGGCGTCGCTGCGCGACAGCGTCGGACCGGGCGGGGGAAAAGCAAAAACCCCTCGCAGCACACGCTGTCGAGGGGTTTTGCACAATAAGAGCCTGGCGATGACCTACTTTCACACGGGAATCCGCACTATCATCGGCGCGGAGCTGTTTCACGGTCCTGTTCGGGATGGGAAGGGGTGGTTCCAGCTCGCTATGGTCACCAGGCATGAGGGGTTGTGGCGCTGTCGGGTTGGGACAGCGTCACGAATCGGGATGTAGTTGGGGTTGTGCTTACTGTGTCAACACACGTGGCAC
>NZ_JBYOJO010000039.1:0-1739 GCF_057798955.1 Cupriavidus sp. 207A1
GCCGCCGGCTCGGCCACCGCCGCCACCGCGATGAACACCGCCGCGAGACCGATCAGCGAGTGCATCGCCGCGACCAGCTCGGGCATCTTGGTCATCTGCACCTTGCGCGCGACGTAGGCGCCGATGCCGCCGCCGACCACCAGCGCCGCGAAGATCAGCGCCAGGCCGGTGCCCACCGACGACTGGGCCGTGCCCGCGGCGAGGAATTCGTTCTTCAGCTTGATGATCAGCACCAGCGTGGTCACCACCGCGATGGCCATGCCGATCATGCCGAAGGCATTGCCCTTGCGCGCCGAGGCCGGATGCGACAGCCCCTTGAGCGCCTGGATAAAGCACACCGAGGCCACCAGGTAGAGCAGGGTGACGAGGTTCATGCTGACAAGGCCCGCCATCACGCGCCCTCCTTGGCCAGTGCCGGCTTGCCCTCGGGCGCCTTCGCCTTCGGTTCCTTCTTCTTGAACATCTCCAGCATGCGCTGGGTCACCAGGAAGCCGCCGAACACGTTGACCGCCGCCAATGCCACCGCCAGCGTGCCCATCACGCGCCCGACGCCGCCTTCGGTCAGGCCCGCGGCGAGCATGGCGCCGACGATGATGATGGCCGAGATCGCGTTGGTTACCGCCATCAGGGGCGTATGCAGGGCCGGCGTGACCGTCCAGACCACGTGGTAACCCACGTAGATCGCCAGCACGAAGATGATCAGGTTGATCACCGTGTGGTTCACCATCTCCATCGACTTCTCCTCCGTTGCTTTGAAACCGGGATGCTGCGTGTTGCTGTGATTGTTCTTTGCAGTATTACGGTGGGGCACGCCAACGGCCATTGGCTCTTAAATTTCCGGTGGCGTGCTCCCTCTCCCGCAAGCGGGAGAGGGGAGCAACCCTTCAGGGGTTGATATTCAGACCTTCTTGATTTCCTTGATGCCGTTCTTCTCGTTCACCAGGATGACCTTGGGCTTGTACGTGGCGATTTCCTCGTCCGTCATCGGCGCATAGGTGCAGATGATCAGCTGGTCGCCCAGGTGCGCGCGGCGCGCGGCGGCGCCGTTCAGCGAGATCTCGCCGCTGCCGCGCTCGCCCTTGATGATGTAGGTGGAGAAGCGCTCGCCGTTGTTGACGTTGTACAGCTCGATCTTCTCGAACTCCTTCATGTCGGCAGCGTCCAGCAGGTCCTGGTCGATGCCGCACGAACCCTCGTAGTTGAGGTCCGCCTGCGTCACGGTGACGCGGTGGAGCTTGGCGCGGAGCATGATGCGTTGCATGGGTGATACGTCCTTATATCTGAAGCGAAAGCAGTGGGCGCGCTGCGCCCGTTGGAGTTACGCCGCCTCGCGCACGACCTGGCCGTCCCTGCACATCAGGCAGGCGGCGACGATGTCGTCTTCGAGGTTGAGCGTGAACTGGCCGTCCTTGTCGACGACCAGCTTGAGGAAATCCAGCACGTTGCGGGCATAGAGCGCCGAGGCGTCGGCCGCCACCATGCTGGCCAGGTTGGTATGGCCGATCAGGATCACGCCGTTGTGGTTGACCACCTGGTCGGCCACCGTCAGCGGGCAGTTGCCGCCCTGCGCGGCGGCCAGGTCGACCACCACCGAGCCCGGCTTCATCTGCTGCACGGTCGCTTCCTGCAGCAGCACCGGCGCCTTGCGGCCCGGGATCAGCGCGGTGGTGATGACGATGTCGGCCTGGATGGCGCGCTGGTGCACCAGCTCGGCCTGGCGCTTCATCCAGTCCGGCGGC